>CAMVEL010000015.1 GCA_947166565.1 uncultured Erysipelotrichaceae bacterium | reverse complement strand
GAAAAGATTGATGTTATCGTCTCCGGTCGTGATGATGACTTCTCGCGCGTTAGCGATGCCGGCTTCGATTAAGCTGGACTCGTCGGTCGCATCGAAATTATAGACGACACCGGAGAAAACCTCGGTGAGATAACTACGGCAATTTGGGTCAGGATCGACGACAATGACGCTGTCCCCTTGAGCCGATGAATAGTTGGCGATGGCTCCGCCTAAGCGGCCACAGCCGACGACGATTGTCAGGTTTCTCATCTAGTCCCCCTCCTCTTTTCGCGCAGGCATTATATGCCTAGTAATCTAAAAGGACAACTCGCCCGCTCCTTCAAGGAGGATATATTCCACTCTTTTGTTGCGGGAGGTTATCTCGGCGTATTTCGCTTTGGTGTCTTTTTTCTTCAAACCTTTCCACCCCATATCGCGATAACGGGTTAGGCACCAACGGATATATTCGATTGTCGCATTCGTCATATGGAAATATCCGACGTAGGTATTGAAATAATTAAGGGCGGTCTCCGGTTTGAAGTCCTTCTTATCATATGTGTAGGAAGCCGAAAGCATGTCGCAGACATATTCGGTCGCATATTTCCAAGGCATCGTCATTATAATGACGTTCCCTTTGGCCCAATCGCACCAATACTCCCAATGGTGTTTGTTGTGCTTTGCATGATGCTGACAGACCGTGGAGAAAAAATCGTTGTTCCTTCTCTCGTTGACTATCGGAGACATGTTGCCAACGTAATATTTCGCGCTCGTCCAAAATTCGGTCGGTCCATATTTGCTTAGGTCATGTCCAAGCGAATGAAAGAAAATCCCGCAATGGGAAGCGTTTCTTATGACCTTATGACGGTGCTTGGTGATGAGGATGAAATGCTTAAATGGGTGACCCATGTATCTATTCTCCAAGCAAAATCAGGCTTAGCGCCTTGCCGACGTCTTCCCTGATCACATAATCGCAGTAACGATCATATGGGGTGGGACTAAGATTAATGATAATGGTCCTCGAACCATGGAAATAATTTGGGAATGAAGCGACTGGATAAACAGCCATCGAAGTTCCCCCGATAATTAAGGTGGTGGCCCTGCTCATTGCAATCAAGGCGTTTTCGATGACATCTTCATCAAGGCCTTCTTCATATAAGACAACATCCGGTTTCAGCAAACCACCACAAGAGCATTTAGGGACCCCGTGCGCTTCTAATTCGTCTAGGGTGTAATGTTTATGACAGGATAAACAATGGTAATTCATTACCGATCCATGGGCTTCATATATTCTTTTGCTGCCCGCCTTTTGGTGAAGGCCATCGATATTTTGCGTGATGATCGCCAAATGTTTATCGGGATGCTCTTTTTCGAATCGAGCAAGGGCGAGATGGGCGAGATTGGGCTTAGCGTCCTTATTCACCATCGTGCTCCAATAGAAATCGTAGAAATTTTCGGTGTTCTCATAAAAATAATGATGGGAAAGCATCTCTTCATAAGGGACACCATATTTGCTTTTGATGTGGTAAAGCCCGGCTTCTGAACGAAAATCAGGAATGCCCGAAGCGGTGGAGACTCCGGCCCCACCTAAAAATACGACATTTCCTCCTTCGAGGATTTCCTTATGGATTTTTGCGTAATCGATATCACTCATAGCGAGTTAATTATAAGACATTTTTAAGAAATAAGCTTATAAAGCTTCTTTGGCTTTATCTAAAGGCATCAATTCGAACGTAAGGGCATCGACTCTCCCCTTAATCAAGGAGATATGTTCTTCTTTATTTATCGTCCAGGTGTTGACCAGCCCGCCTTTTTTACGATATTTCTCGATTTTTTTGTTCGGAAGCATCTTCACGTCGATATCAAGATAATCAAATAAAGGAAGGGTCTTTAGCCAGAATGGGTGTTCCAAACAAACAAGCAGCCCCCTTGTATATTGGGATTTCTTCGCCTTTAAAAGCGCGAGGGGATTGAATGAAATCAAGGTAATGGCCTTCTTATTTTTAATGTTTTCCAGCGTTTTCAAGACAACCTTTACCAATTCTTTTTGATTGCCATCGTCCACCTTGAGTTCAATGACTTGAGGAACCCTCTCGCCGTTTAAGGAAAGGGCTTCTTCTAAAGTGGGGACCTCCTGCCCATCAAGAAGACGATAAGCCTCTTTGATTTCCTTAAGGGAAAGGTCAGGGATATACCCCTCTTTCCCACAAACCCTTTTTAAATTGGCATCATGGCAGATGATTGGATGCCCATCCTTCGATAAATGGACATCGCACTCGAATGGGATTCCTAATTCAATCGCTTTTTCGAAAGCCTTCAAGCTGTTTTCGCTTATCGATTCATCATGGAGCCCGCGGTGGGCGATTGGGCCGAGTAACCTTGGATCAAAATCTTCTCTTTTCGCTTTGGCCATAATACCTCCAATTCTACCACCGTTTTAACTCATTTATTGAAAAACGGTAGTTACTTTGGTGTTCAAATAGAATGCCGAATCCGTCCTATTCATCAATAGTCTACCACTTAATATTTGGAATTGCTTCCTTCTTCCTTGGAGTAAGCGCTTCTTGGGTATATTCATATGCCCTTTGTTTTGGATTAAAATAATCCAGCCTAGAAAAAAGGAGAACAAAGCCATGGCAGACGAAGAGAAGAACGAAGAAACGAAGGAAAACGAAAACGAAGGAAAAAAGAAAAGAAAGCATCACCCCGTACTTATCACGCTTCTAGTCCTTTTCCTTGTTTTGATCGTCACCCCGCTAGCCTTAATCTATGGATTCTTCTTTGACCCCGTTAGGCACGAGGACAAAGGAACCGAGAAGACCTTTAACGAAGTTATGGAAACCTCCTTATATAGCTCGCTTAGAACGGTCAAAGACGACGGAAAGATGAAAATCGATATCACCCAAGACGATTTAAACGCCGTTTTCAAAAAGGCCTACAACATGATGGATCCTGCCGCCAAGTCCTTTATTGACGGTGTCTATGTCGATATCGATAACAACAACTACACCTTCTATATTGACGCGAAGGCGCCTTTGTTCATGACCCGTTTGGTCATTCGAACCTCTCTTACGGACGAACCAAATGTGGACAACCCACAGCTGGGAAAATTCATTTTCAAAATCGAGGAAATCAAGCTTGGGCGTTTGAATTCCGTCGCTTCCATCGCTAAATCCGTCACCGGCAACGCTTCTGCCGAATTAGAGGCTCAGCTGGCTCAAAACGGTCTTCATATCAATGTTGATTTAGCCAATAACTCCCTCATCTACACAAGGGAAAACCTTCAAAAAGATATAACTGCCTTCCTTGGCGCGGAGCAAAACGTCATGACCGCGGTTACCAAACAATTCGTGGCGGATGGCCTTTTAACGATTGGTTCAGCAGACCCCCATTCACTAGGGTTTGTCGGTGATTTGAAGCCATTCAACACCAACGGCGCCTATGTCGATCCAAACAATGATATAGGATTGGATATGACTTCCTATGGAGCGAAGATGAGTACCCTTTTCAAGGGAGGTATCAACATCACCAATCATGAAAACGAGGTTTTCCGTTATCTCCTTCACGGATATGACGATATGACTGATGAAACCAAAACATTTATCGATGGTCTTGATCTCTCCTCGATCGGAATCAACGACGTGTCCGCGTATGAGGGCGACCCAAAACTACAGGGAAATCCAAACCTATCCGATACCGTGGAAGCCCAAATCAATCCCGCCGAAATAGTCGCTAATGGCAAGATAGCCGATTTGAAAGAAAGTGACATAAACGCCTTCTTGGCAACGTCGAAAGCTATCGGAAACGGTCTTATCCTTAAAGATAAGAACAACGAGTCCATCTTTGTCGTAGTTGATAACATCAACTGCAACATCCTCGACAATTTGCTCTATGTCATAGTCGGAATCAACATCAACGGTTACGAAACCAGGATAATCCTCGATGGCCAATTCAAATCCGTCGAAGGATATGTCATGAATTTGGAACTAAGGGGCATTTATTACGGAATGAAACAAATCCAGCCTGAACTCAAAAAGATTCTTGATGGATATTTAACTTCTACTTTCCAAGAGCAAAACATGATTGGCTATAGCCTAGCCAACAGCACCATGAGACTAGATTTCTCCAGTGCAATTGAAGGATCTGGCCAAAGTGCATTAATCGAAGGCTTAGGCGGAGCCGATGCCGCGCTTTTAGGCAACTCATTGACCGACGCAAACGCCAGAATCGCCTTAACCATCAAAGAATAAGCGAGACATGTATCAGTTTTCGCTTTTTATACGCTATTTTTGCTTCGAATAATTCCTTTTGCTTTTTCCTTAGAAGGAATTACAATATAAGCAACGAGGGCCTTATAGATACATTCGCCTGACTTTACTTTATGGAAGCATTGGCTGATTTCTTCTTAAAAAACTTCTTTCTCATCTGCCTTGCCCTGGGCGTTATTTTTATGGTCCTTCGCAATTATCGTGCGAAACGTATCGTTGTTTTGATGCCAATCTTGGTAGTTAGTTCGGCTTTGTTGCTTTCTGTCATCTATGCAATTGAGAAGGCTTGCCAGACTCATCCAGACCTTTTGTTTGCCGCGACATTTTGCTGCGCTTTAGGATTTATCATCCGTCCGTTGATTCTCTACTTCTTCATGCGAATCACCATCACTGAGAAAATCGTTTTAAGGATTGCGGTTGGGCTGATCATCCTTAACGCAATCGTCTATTGCTTAGGCCTATTTATCTTTGCCCCGGACCTAACCCAAGCGATCTTCTATTATTCCATCGAAGGCAATACATTAAAATTCAATCGCGGCCCGTTGTTCTATTTTGCTTATTTCGTCGTTGGGGTCATGATGGTTTATTTCATTATCTATTCCATCGTCTCTTTAAAGGGGAGGCATCGTTACGATGCCCTGGCGAGCCTTATCTGCACGGGCTTCATTGGCATCGCCGTTATTCTTGAGACCTTCCTCGTCGCTGATTATCTATTGAATACTACGATTGCAATCGCTTGCTTGTTCTATGTCGTTCACCTTTATCAGCAAGCTTCGATTCGCGATGCCTTGACTAATCTCTTTGACCGTAAGGCCTATTATTCTGACCTTGCGAAAATCGAAAGCAAGGTCAAAGGCCTTATGATGGTTGATATGAATTCCCTTAAATGGATTAACGACAACGAAGGCCATGAAGCTGGGGACGTCGCTATCAAGACGATTGCGGAAGTCTTGGAGCATAGTATCGATTCGCGTTCCATGTACGTGTATCGTATGGGCGGAGACGAATTCACCATCATCTCCCTTTCAACCAAGGATAACGCCATGGAGAACCTAGCGGCGAAAATCAAAATGGAACTTAGCAAAACCAATTACTCTATTGCCTTAGGATATTCAACGAAAAACAACGATTGCCCAGATATCAAAACCATGTCGAAGAAAGCGGAGGAAATGATGTATGCAGACAAAGCTGCTTTCTATCATGAATCCGGTAGAGAAAGAAGAAAGATTTAAACTTTCAAATAATGATTAACCCGCTGTTCGGCGGGTTTTTAATAATTCAAGCCCATTAGATGTTCTTTCCGAGATCATAAGCAAGATGAAGGTTCTTGTTGCCATCAATCTCGTTAGGCCCGTTCAATCCGCCGATGAACAAAGTCTTCTTGAGTTCAACTCCTTCAAAGCAATCAATCCAACCCTCTAGACCAGCGATGGCCTTTTCTGGAACGTACTCCTCGTTTTCGGCGGCGACGCATAGGAAATAAACCTCTTTGAATTTGTAATCCCTTGAATATAGGGAATTTGCTCTATCAATCAACGTTTTCATTTGACCGGACATCTCGTAATAATAAATTGGGGACGACCAGACAATAACGTCGCTTTCGCACATTTTATCCGCGATAGGATTCGCGTCATCACCGATCACGCATCTATGTAGTTTTTGGCAAGCCAAACAGCCACGGCAGAATGCGATGTTTTTGTCTTTTAAGGAAACAAATTCGACTACATGTCCTGCTTCTTTTGCGCCCCTTTCGACCTCATGAGCCAACTTTTCGGAATTGCTTCCATTCCTGATGCTCGTGGAGATAATTAAGATTTTCTTCATGGTTTATTCTCCTTTTAAAACGAAGGTTACAGAGGATTTGTTCAAAAGCTTTTCTAATTCGGTTTTCTCCATGTTGATCTTCCCAAGCCTTGTGTATGACCAAGAACTCTCATTGTAGAAAACCGAAATGGCGTTCCCGCCATAGAGAACGATGTCTCCTGGGACAACATCGATCTGCGTATCGTTTTTGGTGATGGCTGAGCCGATGGAGCCCGTTTGTTCGAAGCCCCCGTATTCATGCATATTTATCGTTAACGGGAGCAATTGCTTAAGAGCCTTAACCGATTCGTTATCTTCCCAAACCACGTTTAGCTCGTTTTCATCAATATATAACTTCATATCTTCTTCCTTCTTAAGAGATTCATCCAACCAATTCCCTACCTCTTCCTTGCTTGCGTTAGCGGAAAAACGTTTTCCTTCAAGCCAATTGGCACTTGGTGCGCTTTTGGCTAGGTTTGTGGCACTGCTACCGATTGGGGAACTCCCCGAGGTGCAGAAAGGGAGAATCGTCTTGTTCGAAAAATCGTAAGACTCCATAAACGTATATAGGATCTTCGGTGCTTGGCTCCACCAAATCGGATAGCCTAGGACGATGGTGTCGTATTGAGATATATCGTCGATTGAAAACTTGATTTCAGGTCTACTAGACGGGTCATTTTGTTCTTTGTTGGCCCTGCAATCGGAATTATTGTAAGCGATGTCTTCCGCGGTATATTCTTGCTTTGGGACTATTTCGAAAATGTCGCTGCCAAGATGCTCTTTCGCGTAATTGGCAATCTTTTCGGTATTGTTCGTCACGGAAAAATAGGCAACCAAAATTTTACCATCGCCTGGGTCAATCATTCCGCTTTTATCGCTACTGCTCTCTTGACTACTGGAGCCACTTGAGCTACCAGGACCCCCTGAACAGCTTATTAAAGCGATGATGGGGACAAGGAAAAACTTTTTCATCTTGTTATCTCCTAATATATTTTTCGTCCCCTTCATTTAGGAGTGATTGGTATTTCTCAACTTCCATATGAAGGTCGCATTTTTCTCTTAATTCTTTGATTCTTTCCATCAACGGCAGTTTATGGTGTCTATCCAAGGCCTCTTGATTAGCCCAAGAATCCACGAGCAAAACGGATTCATCCTCGGTTTCGGGAAAAAAATATTCATATCTAAGGTTACCTTCTTCTTTTCTTATTTGCTCAACCAGGCCAGAAGAAATCATTTCGCTAACGAACTTCCCGGCAGCTCCGTTTTTGCCTTTATATCGAATCAACACAGTCAACATACAAACGTCCTTAAGCCATTTTTGGGTTCTTTTTCTATTTACGGCTTAAGTCTACCTAAAAATAAGCCCAAAAATAAATAAAAAGTCCTTAAATCCTCAACACGGCCGTTATTTCGTCATCATCATGAAGGAATTCTGTAAAAGTCTCTTCGAAACCAAACGAACCATAAAGTTTCCTTCCTCTTTCATTGTTCCTTTCATAGGAGATAACAACATAATCGGCTTTGCCATCAGGAAAGGTTTTAATGAGATCCAGCGTTTGTTTAAAGGCCTCTTTGCCATAACCGCGTCCTTGGTATTTCTTATCGATCATGAATCTCCAAATATAGTAATATGGCCTTCCTTCGTATTGCTTATAGGTTTCGCTAGTTAACCAATCATCTCTTTCATACCCCGTCCAATCGTTATCGTACATAATCTGCATAAATCCAACGATGGTCTTCCCGTTTTTTACCGCGAAAGCATGGACTGGCGTGCCTTCTGAAGACTGTACGAAAGCATGGATGAGGCTCGCTTTGTTGCTTGCAACATAATTCTCTTGTTCTTTCGTTACTCTAAGTTTAAGGACTTTGCGATAATTGTCCCAATCGATCTTTTCTAGATGAATGTCTATCTTCTTCATTGGATATATCTTAACAAAAACTAAATTGCCCCGCTTGCATAAATCTCATTGAGCCAAGTAACCAGTTTAAAAAGTTTTAGGCAAAAAGGGGATTTATCCATAAGACTGTTCATTGGTTTTTATTGCATCTTTCTTGAGCATAGTTAATAAAATCTTTGTTTATGTCAATACCAATGGATTTTCTGTTGTTTTTCATGGCTATATAACATGTCGTGCCACTTCCGACAAACGGATCGAGGACAACTCCTTTTGGAGGGCAGGTAACAATGATTGGAAACGTCACCAAATCTTCTGGAAATGGAGCGTAGTGATTACTTTTCTTTTCTGGCAATATTTCCCAAATATCAGACGGCTTGTTGTACTTCGATTTAATAACTATAAAACCGTTTTTTTCTAGTTCTTTTTTTCTGTTTTCGCTACTTACTTTGTTATGGCCCTTAATCAAAAGACGGAAATCACTTATTTTTCCCTCTTTTATTTCATTAATACACTCCTCCAAAGCTAGGACCGCATTTCGTTTTTCCGCCTCCGTAAGGGCAATCGAAGATTTAATGATTTTCAAATAATTAATACCTGTGACATTCGAAGAAGTTTTAATTATCTGCCCATCGACTTTCGGCCTTCTTTTTTTGGAGTCCAATCCAACCAGGTTATAATAGAAATCATTCGTTTTAACAAAATGGAAAAAATGTTCATATGAACTCGAAAGTCTTTTTTTGTAAGAAGTCGGAGTATAAGATGCTTTTTTCCAAATGATGTCGTTGTTCAGAATCCATCCATCTTCAATAAGTTTTGTGGCAATTCTAGTTGGAATCAGTTGAAGGGATGTCTTTTGATAACAATCACCTAAATTAAGCCAAAAACTCCCCCCGTTTTTCAAAATGCGCTTAATCTCGCGTGCAAAGGACAAAATGTTATCAATATATGATTCAAGGCTTTGATTAAGATTGAATTGTTTATTCTTCTCACGTTCCCTGAAATAAGGGGGAGAAGTAATAACGCAATCGATGGATTCCGCCTCAAAATCTTTCAAAACCGAAAAACAGTCACCATGAATGAAATGAGGAAAATTTTGATTTTTATCAAATTTTTTCATATCAAAATTTTAGTGATCTTAATCCAGAAAAACAGTCCCTTTTATAAATAAAAGGACCGGCATTTTAGCATCGGTCCTGTTTAATTAAGCTGGTGACCCGTACGGGATTCGAACCCATGAGTGTATCCTTGAAAGGGATATGAGTTAAGCCACTTCTCCAACGGGCCAAAATAATGGCGCTCAGCATAGGATTCGAACCTACAACCTACCGGTTAACAGCCGGGAGCTCTGCCGTTGAGCTAGCTGAGCGCAACCACCTTATTCAGGCGGAGAATATAATAGTCGGACGAAAAGCGGAATGCAACACTTTTTCGCCTTGGCTAAATATCAATAATATTTACGATGAAATCTAGAGAATTAAGCAGCTTTCTTTTCAGCTAGTTTCTTCTCAATGGAGTTGAAGAGATCGCCAACGGTCTTAAAGCTGGAGAGTTCTTCGGTCTCAAAATGAATGCCGACTTCTTCTTCGACCGCATAGCACATTTCGACAACGTCGAGACTATCAAGTCCTAGCCCAGCCAAATCAGTGTCCATTTCGATGTTTTTGATGTTAAGCCTTTCGCAGAAAAGCGATTTGATACGAGCCATTATTTCATTTTCCATAATCAGTTTCCTCGTTTCTTGTTCTCGGTGATTATATCATCCATTTTTCCTAACAAAAAGGCGCAATAGACGACAGTTGCCTATTACGCGTTTTTGTTGGAGCTTATGTTTAAGCTATAAGGGAGGTCTCGTCAGATAGTTTCTGGGAAAGGGTGTCGACGGAGCCGGAGAAGCTCGCGTAAAGCACACTTCCGAAAAGACCGAACATGACGAGAACCATGAGCATTCCCAAAAGTTGACCTTTGATTTCGGACATATTCTATTCACCTCCTTTCATTGATAATACGAGTCATAGTAGCCCACGATGGTTGAGTGCTGCACCGTAATCGCCATCGTGTTTTTGGACATAATTAAAGGCGTGTAGTCCCTTCTTAATTTGAACGTGAAGGTCATTCCAACCCATAAGGGACCTTGATGGGAGGAAAGGATCCTGGCGTTGTAGTTATTCAATAAATTCACGGTTGTCTGTGAAATCGCCCCCTCTTTGGCGATTCGGTAGCCTACCGTGGTCGCCAGAGCGTTAAGACTTGAATGAATATGGGAAATACACATCAAGTCGCAGGCAAGAAGAAAAACGAACATCAGGAAAACGCTAGAGAGCAACAAAGAAATCTTATAGGCCATTCATAACACCTCCCATAATCTCGACCAACGCGGTCAATAACATCACCATTGAGACTCCTGAGCCAATAAGAGGCAATGCGGAAAGAGACGAAACTCTTTCTATCTTCTTCTGCTTTCCAAGTTCATGTTTTTGATCGGACAGACGACCGAAAATTTGGCGGAACTGCCTTAGATAGACTTCGTTGGTTCCTTGATCGACCATTTGATAGACGGAAAGCATCACCTGATTAATTTGGATATCATTGAAATGATCCGCAAATTCGATGTATGGGGTCACTGTTTTGTCGTTTTCGATATCATTGACGAGTTTTTCCAAATGAACCCTCACCGAATCAGAGGCATAAGAAATAATGGACTGCAAAGCGTTATAAACGTTGAAGCCATCATTTAGATAAACCTGGAAAAAGGTAAAGAGGCTTACGAATTCCTCCTCGTCTTGGAATGCTATTTTCCGCAACATCCTTTCATATCTCGAAAAATAGAAATATGTGAACACCAATAAACCAAGTACAGGAAAGAGAAGGAATAGGATTTGGCCACGGAGAATAAATAGGCCGACACCTAATCCTATAAACAAAACCACACAGAGGAAATAGACGGCGAATTCCTTGTTCTCGTTAAGATTCAAAAGAACCATGTTTTTGCGTATGTTCTTCATGCCTTGACCTCCTTGTATTCCTCTTTTTTGCTAAGGCCGAAAGCTATTTTTTCTCCAGTATAGAAGCTAACGTAAACCACAATTGAGCCAAGCATCAAAACGAAGAAGGCCGCAAGACAAGAGAGGAAGGTAACGCTGGTTTTCAATACATCGTAGAAATTTGATAACCCAAATCTCAGGAAAACCGTAATAGCCAAAGACATCGACCAAAGCAAACCGAACTGAATCAGGTTCTTGCGATTGATTGATATGACGTCGTTTTCGGTTTCCTCGATACGCGTAAGCTCGGCGAGAAGTTCGTTGGAAAGTCGGATTATGTCCCCTCCTTGATCTTGATAAATCGATAACGTCGATAAAAACATTCGGTAGATAGGCGAATCAAAATAGGATGCAAGGTATTCGATTTTCTCTATCGTGGACAATTCGGAAATGGATTGGCTTAAAGAGGTCAATTCGCTTCCTTGCCCCTGAATTGATGAAGCATAGGCTAAGTCTATTGATTCGCTTACCGAAAGGGTCGTCACGAAGGTATTTATAAAATGGAAACATTCGTGTCGCTTTCTTTCCCTTGTTTTGAATTTCTCAACCATTGGTATCACGGATAAAGACAAAACAAGAACGAAAACCAAAGCAACGCCTAAAGCGAAGATAATGGAATCGCTAGCAAAAAACGAAGCGAAAGCACAAACCAAAGATATAACCAAGCAGACGATGAATGATGTTTTCATACTAATTGTTCTCCTTATAAAAGTAATCGATCTTCCGAGTCGTTTCGTTTAGATAACCCATCTCGGAAATCCTGCGGAATATCGTTCCATCCTCGGAAACGGATCTTTTCAGATAAACGACAATGGAAATGTGGTGGTAGATGTCATCGAGGAGTTCGTCATATACGAGGTTCTTGCCGGCTTGCATAGCCATCCTAGCCATGCGATGGGGAACCGCGGATACGTCCAAAGCGTGGATGGTTGTAATTAACGGGTGTCCGGACATTACGGCATTTAGAGCATCTAGCATCTCAGGGCCACGGGATTCCGCGACGAGAAGATAATCGGGGTTGTTTCTCAAAGCGTTTCTGATAAGGGTTTGGAAAGAGGATTCCGGTGATCTTTCATCAACAAGCCAACTCGTCATATCCAAATCGCCGTTTCCTCTACTTAATTCCAACTCCTGGACATTATCGATGACGATGACCCTCGTAAATGGTCTTAGGTGAAGCAAAAGGAACTTCTGCAGTTCGGTTTTCCCACACCCCGTCTCCCCCGCGATGATGATGGATTTCCCCTTGTCTATTGCCTCAAGAAGACGTTCTCTTGTCTCACCTGGGAAAAAGGTTTTGCTGTTTTCGACCGCGGAGCCACTTGAAGCAATACGCAGAGAGAATGAATAGGCCTTTTTGTTATTGACCCTCACAAGGGATAAGAACGTGGCGTTAAGGCGATATCTTGAAAAACTCACATCCAAGATCGGTTCCTTATAGGAGAATTGCTTCTCTGAAAAATTTGCAATTTGCCTTAGAAAGGAACCGACTTCTTCATTCGTGAGAGGCATGTCGCTTTTTTTGCGGCCATAAGCGTTATCCATATAAAAGATGGATTCGCCATTCCAAGATATATCGGTCACGGCTTTCTCCCTTAGAAGGTCGGAAAGGAAAGAGCTCTCCATGAAGGCCACGAGTTTCTCGTCATTATCCATAATTTTCTAGCCCCTTAACGATTTGGAATGTGGCAACGCGGGAGATTCTTTTCCACATCTTTGGATAGAAAGTGATCGTGACCTTCGCTTTGTAAGGAGAGGTAAGTCCGGATTGACCGGATTTGGCATAATAGTTTATGGAAAGCGAATATTTGCAAATCGGTTTAACCTCCAATTCGCAATAGGCTTTGACGTTCGCGGTGAAAGTCGTCCTTGAGAAAACGGGCTCGTTAAGTTCCGCCCCAGTTGAATCGGAGACGATTACCGAATTCTCGGCGATTCCTTTATATAATCCTAGATATGCCCTCTCGATATTGGAGATGGTGTAGTTGACCGAGAAAAAATGGATAATCGTAACCATAATAATGGTTGAACCCAAAATATGTACCATGGCTTTCCTCCTATCCTAGGGCGACGCAGTAATCGGCTTCGACGCAATTTCCGAAGAACTTCCCGGTGTTGTTCGCCATGAAATTGACGGTGATCCTGTCCCTATACTCCGTCAGGTCATAAAGATTTAATTGGCATTGATACAAAGCATCGTCATGGCCTTTTTTAGTCGGAATGAAAACGTCATTTGAACGGAAATAATCATTTATTGGCGGAGTGCTTGAATACATCGAATAATCAAGCCTAGAGACATAGTAGGAAAACTCTGTCTGAACCTTATATATGCGGAAGAGGACCCCCTGATCGCTCGTCCAGTTGGAAAGATACTCGAATACCAAAGGGACTTTGGCAGCATATTTCCCATTTACGAAGACTTTTGGGAAAACGGTCCATTCGTCTGGATATGAGAAGATGTATAAATCGCTTTTTCCTGAAAGGACGTTTGAATTGTTGATCCCTCCATGAAAGCCGATTGTGAAAGAGGAAATATTTAACCCATGATATTGTTTTTGACCATTATCCTTACTCCAGGAACCAATCCGATAAAGGTCGCTTTCTTTAAGCTGATTTCCGTTTGAGAAACGGTTGCACCACCTATAGGTGTCATAGACTTTGTTTTCCTGCGGGTCTTCTAGGACCATTTGATCGCCAAACCGTTCGATATTCCATGAAGCCGTGAGAGGATAGGTTTGTGAAAAGATGCTGGCCTTGAAATTGAAGTTGATAACAAGGAAGACGCTAGAATAGACCTTCGTATAATAGGCGGGGACGCTAGATTCATCATAGAATTCAGGGTTTGAAGAACTCAAAACCCCTGATTTGGTTAATTGTGAATAAAGTGTTTTGGCCTTGCTTGAATCCTGATAAAGGGTCCATGAATACTCGTATCTCGGCAAATCCCTATTCGTATAGCGGAAACGAATGGTAAGAGGGGATCCTGCCACTAAAGGACCTATATCATAGGTAATCCCATCGAATAGGCTTTCCCCTGAAGCCGCGAAGCTAGAAAGCAGCGTCGCGGAAACTAGTAAGAACTTTCTACTTCTTTTTCCTTTAAGCATCGAAATAACCTCCTAAAGTTTTGTAAGCCCGATAAGCCAAAAATCTCATTTCGGAGGAATACTCGCTATCGCTATTGAAATAAAACCTCCACCAAAAACGATATTCGACCCCTAAACAGAGGAACTCCTTGTCGAAGAATTCGCGTTCAAGTGGATCTAATTCCATTAGGAAACGTTTCATCTTCCTGATGAAATCGACTTCCTTTTTGGGAGTAAGGAAGGAAACATGGGATAGATCCACCTCTTCTACCCTCATCAAAGGGCTCATCCCTACGTTGGTAAGGCTTCTACGCAACCTCTTCCTTAAGGTTTCCGCGACGTAACGCGGTCTGACTTTTTGACTGTTTTCGTTCATGTTTTTTTCCTCTTTTCATTCGGCTCTCCAAAAATGTGCCTCTACTAACTAATAGTGAAAAAAATCAAAATTTGGCTCAAAAAAATGAAAACTTTTTTAAAAACTTTTTTGGGCTAAGAGGAAAATCGTCTTATAAATGTGTCGAAAATGCCGTTGCCATCTACTATAATTGCGTCATGATAGTTTTAATCGGTGCTTCAGCTAGTGGCAAAACGGAAATCGCGAAAAGACTAGGAACCCTTTTCGGCATCAAAAAAGCGGTGACCCATACGACAAGGTCACCACGAGTAGGCGAAAGGAATCATATCGATTACCATTTCGTGAGTCAGGACGAATTCCTTCGCCTTAAAAAAGAAGACGCCTTCGTCGAGACAACTTACTATAACGGAAATTACTACGGTTGTTCTAAGGCAGAGATCGGCGTCGATAAAGTCGTCATCGTCGATCCGTCCGGTCTATTGTCTTTCCTTGCGTTAAAAGACAAATCAATTATCACTTTTCTTCTCTCTTGCAACGAGGAAACGCGCAAAGAAAGAATGGAAAAACGTCTTGATGACGCCCACGCGATAGAATCTAGATTAGAAAACGATCGTGTGGCCTTCGCTAAAGAAAACGTAGCCCCGACGGATTTTGAAATCGACACCAGTGATAAAGGCATCGATGAATTAACGAAACTCATTCATGATCTTTATAAAAAGGAATACGAAAAGCGAATTAGTTAATCTTCTTCCTTCTCGGATGATATGTGATTAAGGCCTCCTCGACGACATATGGGGAGGCTTTTATTACTTTGATATCAACTTTTAGTAAGACAACCTCATCGCCGACTTTAGCGAAATCGCCGAGTCTCTCGTTGATAAATCCTGAAAGGGTCTCATACCCTTCTCCCCTCTCTTCTTCATCGATGTGGAAGGTTTCAAAGAAGAGATCGATGTTGCAACTTCCCAAAACAAGGAATTGATTCCTCTTCTGGGTTTTGGCAATATCGACCTTAACGGTCTCGGACTCATCGTAAAGCTCACCAACGAGTTCTTCGATGATATCTTCTAAAGTCAAAATACCATCGGTGCCGCCATATTCGTCTTTGACGACAGCGATATGGCGATGGACTTTCTTCATTTCCTCCAAGATAGAGGAGATTTCAGCGGTTCTTGGAACTTCTAGGACCTCAGTCAATAAAGAGTCGACCGTAACTTTCTTTTCAAAAAGCATGGCCTTATAAAGCGATTTGACAGGGATATAACCAACGATGTGGTCTAAATCATTCTCATACACCGGTACGCGGGAATGCTTGAATTTCCCTCCTCCTTGAACGAAACGGATAAGGTCAGTTTTCCTTTCAATTCCCTCAATTCGCATACGTGGGGTCATTATTTCATAGGCGGCGGTGTCTTTGAATTCGAGCGCGCTATGAAGCATCTCGGCGTTATCCTCATCGATGATACCCTCTTTTTCAATGGCCTCGACCATGATGGAAAGCTCTTCGTCTCCAGGAGGCAAATCGTCGTCGAATTTCTCGATAATCGGTTTGGTAATGGTTTTGGCAAACCAAGTTGAGGGGAAGACAATTGGGAAGAAAACGATTGAGAAGAACTTGACAACAGGGGCCCCGAAGAGGGAGACGCCATAGGAATGGGCTTTGGCAAAGGCTTTAGGAAGAATTTCTCCGAAAGTCAGAATCAAAAGAAGCATTCCTAAAGATACGAGGGTGGATGTTAACCCTCCATAAGAAGGATCAATATTGAAATCATTGACGATATTTATAGCAAACAAAGCGCCGATTGATGAAGCTACTACATTAACAAAGGCATTTGAAAATAGAAGGGTCGTAATAGATTTTTCGTATTCGGAAGCATATTTCAAAGCAAGTTTTGCCGTGCTTGCCTTTGACTTTTTTAGCCTATTAATATTAACCGTCGAATAGGCCATGTCGCACATCGAAAAGAAAGCACTGAAAACAAGAAGAACGGCAATGATGACTATATCCAAAATCGCCGCGGTACTCATTTGGCGCCTCCTTCGATTTTGTTTTCTTTCTCGTTGATCGCCCCAACTAGCTCTTCCAAAACGTCTTCGGTAGTAACCATGCCCAAAATTACGTCGTTTTTCCTAACGAAAGCAATTTGGGTTTGATTCTCACGGAAGAAATCGATGAGATCATCCATTTTGATGGAAGGCTTTACGAAATGGGGCTTCTTCAAATGGGCGAGGAAATTTGCGGTTCTCGGGGATGCGAAATATTCAGATAGGAAGTCTTTGACAACTAAGACCCCAACGATTTTGTTTTTGTTCTTGTAATAAATTGGAATTCTTGAAAAACGGCATTCCTTTAGGAACTCGATAAGTTTTTCCTTCGTTAAGCCAGATGCATCAAGCATGACCGTCTTTTTTAAGGGAGTTAATACTTCCGCGACACGCGTGTCATCGAAATCGAGGGTATTTTGGATGATTTCAGATTCGTTTTCCTCAAATAATCCCTCTTCCTCAGCTAAATCGACGGCATCAGAAAAATCATCCTCGGTGAGTTCGGGGTCCTTCTTTCCCCTAAATAGTTTTTGGAAAAGGGCATTGAGGCCTTTGAAGATAATCGTCAAGGGATAGAAAATGATTTTGAAGAAGGTGAGAGGAAAAACGAATACCTTTACAAAGGTATCAGGGATTTTCTTGGCGATTAATTTAGGGATGGTATCCCCAAGGAGAAAGATGATAAAGGCCATTACGATAGAGATGATTAATGAAACGGCCATCTCACTTAAATACGGGGAGAGCAAATCAACAAAAAGGAAAGTCGAAAGGACGGATATGAAAATAGCGCAGACGTTATTCCCAATAAGTACAGTGATAAGGGTTGAGTCAAATCGCTCGATAAGAGAAACGATTAGCTTGGCATTACGGTCGTTTTCCTTAGCCAAAGCCTTGTATTTGTATTTGTTAACGCAAGCAAAAGCAGTTTCAGCGCCCGAGAAGAACGCGGTGAATAGAACCGCGACTACGAGAAGGATGATACTAAGCCACAAAGGAATGTCCAATTCTGATTTTCCTCCAAATAATCATACATACAAAAAGCCCCTTTTCATAGACAAAGGAGCTTTTGTTTTGGTATTAATCTTCGTCTGAATCGTCGCTTTCTTCGGAATTGGCGAGTTCATCAGCCCAATTGTGCGGGACAACCGGCCCCTGATCAAGGTTTGCTTTATCAAAGACATCGGCGATGAGCTGTTTGGCTCTGCGTAGCGAAAGATCGCTCTTCACCTTGAAAACAAGGGGAATGGCTTCGTAGATCTTCTTGCTGGAAGCATCGGAAATCGGAAGGGTTGAAGTCGCGTAATCCTTGGGGTCAAGGGCCATGTAGAGTTTTAGGCTCTTGCCGGCGATAGTCAGTTTGACATAAGTGACTTTGTGCAAACGGAAGGTATCGCCGGAATTGGATGTGCGGCATTTCACGCCATAGGAAAGTATTTCCGATTTGAGCTCATTGTAGTTGCTCTTCATGTTCTCATCGGCCATTTTCATTCTATCCGTAAAGGGGATACGAATAATCTTGCCGTCGCCTCCTTCTTCGTCCGCGTCCTTAGATTCTGGTTCCGCAACAGAAGGAATAGGCAAAGGTTCGGGCTTAGGGGCTTCGATAACTGGCTCTACGGCTGGTTTAGTTTCCGAGGTTGGGTTATTAACGACAACCGTGATGGAAGGCGCTGGAGCCGGAGTGGGTGCAGGGGCGGGCTCCGGTTTTGGTTCAGGCTTGATAACTTCAACAGGTTTAGCGGCCTCTGGTTCGCGGATAACTACGGTTATAGGGGTAGGTCTTTCTTCCTTAATCGGTTCTGAGGTTTTCATTTCCGAACGGATAATTGCCCTGATCATTTCAGGAGAGAGAGCTGCCGGCTCCTTCTTTTCCGGTTTGGAAAGCTTGGCCATTTCATCGGCGACGATTGAACGAATGTCAGAGGCGGATAAAGATGGCTCTGGGGCTTTTAGGGGTTCGGGTTCTGGTTCCGGTTCTTCTTTATGATAGGAATCAAGAACCTCGCGCATTATGGAACGAACTCCTTCTTCAGTAAGGGGAGCCTCTTCTTTGACGGGTTCCGGTTCCTTTACGGGTTCTGGGGTAGGAGCTGGTTTTGATTCAGCTAGGGCTTCATTGATAATGCGCTTAACATCATCGATAGTTAAAGGTAATTCGCCTGGTTCGATAACAACATCGCCTTCAGAAGCAGAATCGATGGTCGCGGCTTTCAATTCCTCGGAGACGATTGAACGGACGTCTTCGGCGGAAAGAGGTTTGACTGGTTCGGAGACAGGGGCAGGAACAGAGACAATGACTGGAGTCGCCTCTTTCTCTTTTTTGCTCCCCTCCAACTCGTCGCGGATAATCTTCCTGACTTCTTCCGCGGTGAGGGCTGTTGGCTTTTCTTCTTCTTTGCTGTTTTTGACGGTTTCGCCAGCAGGGGCATAGGTGTTGATATATTGAATAAGGAACGGACCATTTAGACCTGGAGCCTGAGGCATTGGGGTAGGCATAGGAACCGGAGCGGATTCCTTTGTTGGCTCAATATCCTTGTCGGCCTTAACCGGAGGAATGCCAACCTCAGGTTTCTTATCGGCGGCAAGCATGTCCGCGGTCAAGCCTTCGCTAGCGGGTTCTTCTACATCGCCCTCGTAGACTCGGATGATGCGCTTTTCATCGCCGGCCAATTTTTTGGAGGCTGGGGAATCTTCGTCATCTTCCGCTTCAGGCATCTCGATGGTAGCTAAAGCCCCAATAGTTCCAATCGCGAAGACAACGAAGAGAACTAAACCAATGAGACCAAACAAAACAGGAACATAGGAAAGGATAAGCCATCCGACTCCTAAAGCGCCGTGTTGGACATACTCAAGGCCAAAGGTGATATAACCACCCATCTTGTCGTCTAGGCCATATTGGATGTTTCCATTGATATCTTTTAGACCAATTGAATCGACTCCTTGTTCAAAGAAATTTGGAGCGAAGAAGACGGTGATGAGATAGAGCAATCCGCAGGTCGCGATGATGTGAAGAAGAACGGCGAAAAGGTAGATTGGTTTCTTCTTGGAAATGATGAAGATGATTTCAAGAATGAGGAGAACACCAGCAACCCCGATGAAGGAGATCATGAGGATTGGGAAGATTCCAGAAGTGCCGTTGAAGTTAAAAGCGGTGGCAAAACTATTGAGCCCATGACGTGGACGGAGCAAACGGAAATTATTGAAGAAAGCGTTTTGGCCAAGAATGTTCGGAAGGAAGAAAAGTAAGACAACCCCACTTACGAGGAAGAAGATGCTCAATAAGGCTTCTACAACAAGTTTCTTTTTCATGAATAATACCCCCTTGTTGAAATCCTTAAAAGTTTAGCGCACTTGCGCGCGTATGAAAAGATATAGTTTAAATATTCCTGCAAAAATCAGCTTATTTTATATTTTAGCGTAGAATTGAGCCTGTTTTTTAGAAACGGAAATCCGTGCAATATCGCGCTCATCGCGTTCTCCATCAAGACACCAAACATTATCGTCAATTGATAAAATATCCACGTTTTGAGCGGAAATCCGATGTACACCAACATGGAAGAAATATCTCACTAACCCGTTAAAAAGCCCACCTTTTGTATAGAAGATTTCAATGGATCCATCATCAAAATTGCCTTTTGAATTGACTTTAAAACCACCAACTTTTTTACCGTTTAGAACCATGAAAAAGCCAGTCTTAACTGAATACTCTTTTCCATTCACCCTGAAGGAAATTCTTACTCTTTTATATTTGAATGCAGTGACGAAAGAACGCCAATAATAGGCCAGCCTTCCAAACCTCTCGACATCTTTTCTTTTTGTTCTATAGGCTATATCCGAGAAGGCTCCAACGGCACACATGTAAAAGCAAATCTCACCATCAAAATCTATGAGATCATAGTTATGAGTCTTACCTTCCCTAATGACCTCAATGGCTTTTTTAAAGCTCCTTTTTATGCCTAAATTCTTGCCGGCATCGCATAAAGTTCCAGTAGGAATATATCCTATTTTTGGAAAATCCAATTCTTTGTTATATATGAAATTCAAAACGTTTCTGAGCGTTCCATCTCCGCCCGTGACAATAAGAGTATGGATCTTTTTTAGATCGAGGAGAATGGCTTCAAGGCTTTCTTTGAAGCTCTCCCCAATCTCAACAAAGGACAATTCAAAAATATCAGAAAGACCATTTTTGATTCTTTCTTCGGTCTCCTTGGGGTGGGCCCTCCCAGAGTGAGTTGATATCAGGACTATCGCCTTTTCCATATGCAAAATAATGATACTCTATTTGCTTCCTTCTTTCCTAGAAAACAATTAAAGAACCATTCAAATAAAATCTAAAAAACCACGCATTTTTTATTTTTTTCCTGCAATTACAGTATTTTTGGTGAGATTTTTGCAATATTAATTAAACCCCAAAAACTATTGAAAAAAGTGTAAGATATGGCTGTTATGGAAAAAGATCATATCATTCGCGCAATCTCCATAGACGGGGAACATCAACTCTATGTCGTTAGGGCAAGGCAAGTACTTCTTGATGCTACAGCCATTAGGCCGTTATCCAAAAAGGCAAGCGAGTTACTGTCCAACATGATGATGCTCGCCCTTCTTCGGAGTAACAATTTGAAGGAGGCAAGTTCTTTGTTGACCTTCCAATTGGACACCGTTTCCGACGCCAAGAAAATTATGGCAACCGCCAATTCTATGGGCGAGGTCAAAGGCTATATTGCTAACCCTTCCTGCATTGGTGATCTATCCTCTAACATGCTTTCTTGTACAGCCGACTTAGGGATGAAGACTCCATACCATTCTTCAATTTTCGTTGACGGTTCTTCATTCGAGAATTGTGTTAATTCTTTCTTTGAGCAAAGTGATCAAACTCTCATCCGCTTTCATTCCCATTTAGTCTTTGATGATAATGGTGATTTCGTTGACGCTATTGCCTTGCTTTATCATAAGCTGCCAACAAGCTCCCAAGACTTCAATAATATCTATAGTGATGCGCGCGCGAAGGAAGCCTTGGCAGAAGATTCACTTGAAGAAATTGCCGCTGCATTTTTCAAAGATGAAAAATTTGAAACAGTCAGTGACGAACCAGTTCGCTTCCATTGCGATTGTTCAAAAGACAAATTCGTCAAGTTGCTCCAAACGGTTACGGTTGAGGAATTGTCGGATATGGCCTCTCAAAAAGAACCAACCGTCACCACTTGTGGGTGGTGCGGAAAGAACTACTCCTTCACCCCAGAAGAGATTGCAAGAATCGCTGCTACCAAACTGAAGAAACAAGCCTAAAAATGAAAGCCGTACGCGAATCACGTACGGCTTTTATTCTCTAGTGGTGACCCCAACTGGAATCGAACCAGTCATTCGACCTTGAGAGGGTCGCGTCTTAACCGATTGACCATGGGGCCAGCGGAGGTAATTTACCATTACACCCCGTTGTTGTAAAGATTTTTTTATAGAGCCTGCGCAACGGCGTTTAGGCGGGCACGGACTTCCTCCTCCCCAAGGATTTCTAGAATCTCATGTAGATTGGGCGATTGAGTAGATCCAGTGACGGCGATGCGAATGATTTCCGCGGAATCGGAAAGGGAACCAACGAACTTTTCGGGGTTCTCTTTGTAGTCCTTATTGGAGGTTGCAAAGCCAAGTCTTCCGCCAAGTTCCTTAACGCAGGAGAACCAGGTATTCTCGTCGGTGCCAAAGACCATTTCCTTAGCAGCGAGTTCAAGCATTTGCTTAACAATTGCTTTATCAATGCTTTCTTTGAAGGGAAGGGGGTTGGCAACCATCTTTTCCCATTCTTCTTTGAAGAAGAAACGAATATTGGGGGAAACGTCGCTATATTTAGCGTAGTCTTTGCGAGGATTCTTCCTATCTTTTTCGATATTTAAGATCTTCTTTAAATATTCTGGCATTTCAACCATCCTCTTATAGAGGATTTCATCGTGCTTTTCGGCGTACTCCTTTACTTCCTTGCAAAGTTCATCAATCGGGGTGGCGGCGATGACTTCCTTTGAGAAATAATTGAGTTTATCGATATCGAAGAGGGCTCCATCGAGAGACATCTTCTTGATTTTGAAGGGGAATTTGGAGATATCGAAGCTCTTATTGGCAGCAGCCCATTCCTCGAAGTTGGAATTGGCGATGCTCATAAGGTAAACAAGCAAGGCTTTGGTTGGATAACCTTCATCAAGGAAATAGGAAACAGCGGCTTCTGGGTCTTTGCGTTTGGAAAGTTTTCTCTTGTTGCCGTGATCCAATTTCATGATGGAAGGGATGTGGGCGTATTTTGGAGCTTTCCAATTTAGGGCCCTAAACATATCCAAATGGATTGGGGTGGACGGAATCCATTCCTCTCCACGGGAAATAAGGGTGGTCCTCATGAAGTGGTCATCGCAGACGTGGGCGAAATGGTAGGTTGGAAGACCATCGCTTTTGAGGATGACGACATCGGTGTCGTTATCCTGCAATTCGATTTCGCCACGGATAGCGTCGGTGAATTTGGTTTTGCGATCATGGTCACCATTGGATTTGAAACGGATAACCCAAGGGATTCCGGCGTTGATGCGGGCGATTCTTTCGTCGACCGAGAGGTTACGGTCGCGCGCGTAGATACCATAATAACCGGGGAGGACTTTGTTGGCTTCTTGGCTCTTGCGGATCTTGTCCAAATCCTCAGGGGTGCAGAAATCGGGATAGGCACGGCCAATGCGAACTAGCTCTTTGATGACCGTGCGATAGATCTGACGTCTTTCAGACTGCTTATATGGCCCATAGGCGCCTTTATCGCCTTCTTTGAAATATCCTTCATCGGCATCGATTCCAAATTCATGGAGCTGTTCGATGAGAAGATCGCCGCTTCCCTCGATGGTGCGTTTGGTGTCGGTATCTTCAAGACGGAAGAAATAAACACCGCCGGTCGTTTTGGCGACCGTATAGGAAATCATTGAGGTGAAAAGCGAACCGGTATGTAAAAAACCGGTTGGCGATGGAGCAAAACGAGTGACCTGAGCTCCTTCTGGAAGGTTGCGCGCAGGGTAACGTTTCTCAAGATCTTCGATGCTGTCTTTTACGTCCGGAAACAGCAATTCCGCTAGTTCTTCATTAGTAGCCATATGGGTTACCTCCTTGAGGCGAGAAGATTATATGCGCGTATGAAGTAAACTTCTACTTGAAACGCAAATATTCTCGTGTCTATAATATGCAGGCTTTCCCAAGGGAAGCACATGCAGGCGTAGTTCAATGGTAGAACACTACCTTGCCAAGGTAGATACGCGGGTCCGATTCCCGTCGCCTGCTCCAGATTGACTGAAGCATCCTCCGATTGGAGGATTTTTTCTTACTTATTCTTGCTATTTAGATTCAAATGGGCGAAATCTTTAACCGCGACGGCAACCGACTCCTCGTTTAACGGCGGGACGTCTTTTTGGTTTTCCAGGGTCTTTATGAGTTCTGGGAACTTCTTCAAAGAAACGAGGAAAGAGTCACATTTGGTATTTTGCATTGGAGTCATGAGACAATCGTTATTGATGAGGACGATTGAAACGAACAATTTCAAATCGAGATTCGTAAGAAGGGAAAGCCTTTCCATCCTAAGGTGGTTCATAAGTAAAGGATTTGGAATCATCCTCGTCTTCTTCCCTTTATAGAAAATCCATTTTGGATCATCCTCAGTCGCGGATAAAGCGCCTGGATAATAACGATCGCGGATGACGTAGATGAATTTCTCGCCCACCATAATATGGTCGATGGTGAATTGCTCCCTATCCGCGGTGCGATTCATGAAATCGTTGATTAGGTAGAAATCATTATCGAGGGTGACCCTTCTGACATTGCGGTAATACATCCTGACCGTAAAATGCTTGTAAAGGAACCTTTTTATTGGGCCGTAAAATACGAAAAACAATAACATGCATACGCTAAAAATAGCGACAACAAGAAAAATTGTCAGTCTTGTATTATAGGGCATTGGTCTCCTTTTCGGCGGCCTCGATTGCAATCTCAATCATGTTGATGAGGTTGGTTTGTCTTTCTTCCGGGGTAAGCTGAGGCTCATTGTGGAAGGAGTCGGAGATGGTGAGAACGCAGCCTGCTTTCTTATGGGTGCGCGCAGCGTTGCAGAAAAGGGCGAAGGATTCCATTTCAACGCAAAGGACGCCAAGGGCTTCCCATTTTTTCCAGCGTAAGCCATCGGCGTTATAGAACATATCGGAGGATAAGACGTTACCGATATGGACTTTCTTTCCTTGGTTCTTTGCAGCCGCTACTTCTTTTTCGAGCAAAGAGAAGGTTGAGACGGCAGAATAAACGCCACCATTGAGTTCAAATTGAAGCATCCAGCTAGAATCGGTGCAGGAACCGTTAGCGATGACGACATCGCCAACATGAACGTCTTTCTGATAGGAACCAGCCGTTCCAACCCTGATGATGGCCTCTACTCCATATTGGGTGAATAGTTCATATGAATAAATGCCGATCGATGGTTGTCCCATACCAGAAGCCATAACGGAAATGCGGACGTTGTTTTTGGTGTAGCCGGTAAATCCAAGCATTCCGCGAAGATTGGTCACTTCTTCAACATCATGAAGGAATGTGCTGGCGATCCATTTCGCGCGAAGCGGATCTCCTGGCATTAAAACGACCTTGGCGAATGCGCCGTCTTTAGCGTTGATGTGGGGTGTAGCCATAATTATTCTCCTTTTTGCTTTATTGACTAATGGAATTAGATTTCATCATCTTTCTTCGGTTCGGACTGGAAGGCCATGGCTTCTTCGAAGGTCGAAAGGAAGTTATCTGGTGTCACTGTAGTGAGTTCACCTTTATGGGCGATCGATATACGACCGGTTTCTTCGGAAACGACGACGGTGACGGCGTCGCAGATTTCACTAATGCCGATGGCGGCTCTATGACGGGAACCGAATTTACCAGTCAAGGGACGGGTGGTCGGGGTGAAATAAACGCTAGCGGCCACAATCATGTCGTTGCGGATGATAACCGCGCCGTCATGAAGGCGGGTTCCTTCATAGAAAATGGTTTGGAGAAGCTCAGCGGAAACAGGGGCGTTGATTATCGTTCCGGACTTCATGACGTCATCAAGGTTATCTTTCTTCTCGAAGGTGATGATGGCGCCGATTTTCTGTTTTGACATGGTGATGACGGCGGTTTGGATTTTGCCATACATCTCCTCGCGGTTGAAAAGGGATTCGCCTTTGTGCTTTCTGCGTTTGAATAATGGGATATCAATGTTCTTGCCTTTGAGGTTATTGGCGGTTAGGTTTTTGCTTTCGGCCGCGTTAGCGACATAGAAACAAATGGTCCCGGTTAAAAGCATCATAAGGCAGATGAAGGCCGGTAGGTTAAAGCCCATAAGCCAGCAGACAAGACCTAGGATCTCAGTCGCGATGATGAAGATACGCGGGAAGTTGCGACGGAAAAGAATGAAGAGGAATAAGTCCCCGGTTCCTAAAACCAAGATCGCCAAGACAAGCGATACCACATTGATGTAATTACCCATATCCGAAATGGGTCCAGATAATGCAAATATAGCCATTCGAAAATGCCCCTTTCGCCGAAGCACTTTATTTTAATCCTAACGCGCGTGCAAAGACAATTGATAAAAGGGTTTTATTTTTTGTTCAAAAAAACCTGTTTTTTCCTTGCAAAACATAAATATTATTCAATTTTTGCAAAGATTTTAGAAAACAGGTTTGAATTGTTTATCCTATTCTTTCCGCCAAATCAAAAGCCGAAAGTATGGCGTCGTCCATATCGAAATATTGGTAGTTGGCAAGACGTCCTAGGAAGTGAACGTTCGGTTTTTCTTTGGCGAGTTCCTTATATTTTCTCGCTAGTTCGAGGTTACGATCGTCCGCGATCACGTAATAAGGAATCTTCCCTTCCTCAAAGGCATCTGGATATTCATAGGTGACAATCGTGGAAGTGTGGTTTGGGGAAGCGACATGGAATTTCTTATGCTCGGTGATACGGGTATAAGGAACTTCGCGTTCCGTATAATTGATGACCGCGGTTTCTTGGAAGGAATCAACGTTCTTCTTAACGGTTTCGAAACGAAGCGAACGCCATTCAAGGCGACCAAGGGAGAATCCAAAGTATTCATCAAGGCGACCGGTGAAGATCACGTTCTTGGCAAGGGATTCGTATTCTTCTTTCTTCTCAAGGAAATCGACACCCAAACGAACTTCAACACCTTCAAGGAGATTCTCGACGAAGGGAGTATAACCGTATTTTGGTTGACCCTGATAGGCGTCGTTGAAATAGTTGTCGTTATATTCAAAACGCAATGGGAGTCTCTTGATAATGAAGGCTGGAAGCTCTTTGGCGTCACGGCCCCATTGTTTTTCCGTATATCCCTTGACGAGAGTTTCGTAAATGGTCCTTCCGACCAAAGACAAAGCCTGTTCCTCAAGGTTCTTAGGTTCGGCAATCCCTTCCTTTTTGACTTCTTCTTCAATTACTTTCTTAGCTTCTTCTGGGGTTTTGACGCCAAATAGGGCTTCGAATGTCGCCATATTGAAAGGCATGGAAATAATCTTTCCTTTATAGTTGGCCTTGACCCTATTAACAAAGGGGGTAACTTCGGTATATTTGCAGAAGAAATCCCAAGCCTCTTTGGAATGGGTATGGAAGATATGCGGCCCATAGGTATGGACCGGGATGTCATCGATGATGTCGGTATGGATATTCCCACCGACCTCATTGCGTTTTTCAATAACGAGGCAGCGATGTCCCCTATCGGTTAATAAACGGGCCATCGTGGCGCCCGAAAGCCCGGCGCCGACAATCAGAAAATCATATTTTGGTTCCATTTTCTTATCCTAGTTTTAATTTGCGTTTAAAGAATTGGTACCCCAAAGGATAAATCCTTACGGATAGCCAAGGTGGAATCGAGCGAAGGAAAGGCATGTAGGCATGATGGAAAATCTTCTTGTAAAGGGAAGGATTCATCGCCTTGACGTTTTTGCGGAAAGCGCGGTAATTCTCAACGCGTTCCTTTCCTTTATCCATATAGACATAAGCCATCGCGACGGTGGTCATGATTCTTAGGACGTGGATCATGTATTTCCTCAATTTCTTAGGAAGTTTTTTAAGGTCTTCGTAGGTGTAAGGACGGAACATCTCCGTGATGACGGTAAGCTGCATCATGTAACGCTTCTTCATGTTCTCGACCGTAACGGATTGATCCGGGCGTCCGATGAAATACCAATACAAATCAAGGTCAAGATAGCAAAGCTTCTCAACGAACGGCAAAGGTTGGTAACAATAGATTTCGTCAACGTAGAAGCAATGCTCTGGAAGATGCATCTTCGAGGCCCTGATTCTTTCCGTTTTGAAAGTCATCGAATGCATGAGCATATAATCGGAAACGCCCCAATGCTTCATCTCATTCCAAGTGAAAAGGCGGTTAGGCGGCATTTGCTTAGCCAAGGAATTCACGTGGATGGTGTTATCGAATTGATGGTCGTAGACATAATTGGTGAAATAAACATCCGGTTCATTTCCCGCCTCTAAGGATTCCCTCATATGCTCAAGCATCTTCTTTAGGGCGTCGACTTGAAGATAGTCGTCCGAATCGCAGACGCGGAAATAAACGCCTGTTGCAGCGGCTAAGCCGGCATTAACGGCGGATCCGTGTCCTCCGTTTTCCTTATCGATGACCTTAACGATCGTTGGGAATTCAGCCTCGTATTCACGGGCGATTTCTAGGGTACTGTCCTTTGATCCGTCGTTGACGATGATAATCTCCATCTCCTCACCACACTCAAGCATAAAATCAATGCATTTGCGCATGTAAGCGGCGGAGTTATAACAAGGAATGGCAACGGATAGTAGTTTCATCTTTTTTATTCTGGCATTTTATTGCGTGGGGACTTGTCATATTTGTCCTCCATCGCAATCGATATATTGTCCATGCGTTCGGGGAAATGGTCAATGATGAATTGTAGAATTCCCATATCCGCACGTTGAAGTTCACCTAAGGTGAGACCGTCCTCTTTGTGGAGGCATTGGAAGATTGAGGGCTGTAATCTCTTCAAACGGTCGGAACCCGGCATGAAGAGGTTGTTGCCAGCGCGGATTCTCCAGCCATGGTCTTTGATGTGCTTGTAATCCGGGCACTTTTCCTTCCAAACCCACCAGTCGGTCATCGTAAGGCCCTTGAAGCCCCATTGACGACGGAGGATAGTGTCAATCAAATCGAAGGAATAGGCGTTGAGAATGCCATTAATCCTGTTATAGGAGGTCATGACCCAATGCGGTTTGGCTTCCTTGATGGCGATTTCAAAGGCACGGAGATAGATTTCGCGAAGAGCTTTCTGGGAGACGATGGAATCACCGGACCAACGGTGCTTCTCTTGGTTATTGCAAGCGAAGTGCTTGATGGTCGCGGAACCTCCATTATCCTGGATACCTCTGATATAGGAGATCGCGAATAAGGCGGTTAGATATGGGTCTTCGGAGAAATATTCATAGTTGCGGCCGCATAATGGGTTGCGGTGGAGGTTGATGGCAGGGGCTAACATAACCTGGGAATCACCAGCTTGTTGCTCTTTGCCGACTTCATCGCAAAGGGCTTTGACGAGCGTCGGGTTCCAGGTGCAGCCAAGCGCGGCCCCGATTGGGAGAAGGGTGGTATGGTGCTGGAAACGGTTGCCGGATTGGCCATCGTTGGTGTTCATGGTCGGAATGCCATAATAACGGAGATCCGCGGTGATGCCACCGAAGACACCGGCATTTCCTGGAATACCGATGGTGCAGAACATCGCGCCTTGGTTGCCGCGGGAGAGGTTTTCGAGCTCGACGTCATTAAGCTGAGCGATAAATTGCTCCATCGTGCATTTGCCTTCTTTGACGTCTTTTAGTTTGAAGCCTTTATCACCGGTTTGTGGGATATCCGCAGGGATTTGGGTGGCAATGCGGTCTTTGACCGAAACCTTGGAAACGGGAACGTCCTCAAAGGTCAGCGCGCCTTTGCGGTTAGCCATACGCTTGAAGGATTCCTTGACGCCAACCGCCTCTTCGAGTTCTTCGATGACGCGGAGTTCATCGACGTGGACATCCATCACCTTTTCGGCATGACGGACATCGGAACCAACGTAAATGGGGTAATCACCAGGTTCGACGACCCAGCACATATTGTGTCCAGTGACACCGGTATCATCAAATGAAGCGAGGTCTTTGATATTGAAACGGATCTCGAATTCCTCGTTTTCCTCCGGCTGCAACTCTTTGGTCTTATAGAAACGGACGAGGTTCTTATCGGCCCTGGAGAGTTTTCCTTTAGGACCGCCATAATAGACTTGGACTACTTCTTTGCCACGGAATTCGCCGATGTTCTTGACGTTGAGATTTAAGATAACCTCATCGTCTTCAACCTTGCCTCTTCCTTTCGCGTCGATATCGAATTTGGTATACGTTTTGCCATATCCGAAGGGGAAACGGACCCTTTCCTTGGCAAAGGTCTCGAAATAGCGATACCCAACGAAGATGTCCTCAACGTAATGGGTTTTCTTAAGTCCGAATTCGTCTTTGGAGGGCTGATCATCGTATTCCCTAGCAATCGTATCGGCGAGCTTGCCCGAAGGATAGGAGATGCCCAAAACAACGTCAGCAATGGATCCGCCGGATTCCTGACCGCCCTGCCAAGCAAATAGCAACGCGGAGATGTTGTAATTATCAAGCCATTTGAAATCGATGAATCCGCCGGAATTGACGACGACCAGGACTTTCTTGAATTCGCGTGTAACCTGTTCGAGAAGACGCTTTTCGTCTTTGGTTAAGAACCAGGAGCCTTCGACTAATTTGGTGTCGCGGTCTTCGCCGGAGCTTCTGCCGATGACAACGATCGCGGCATCGGATTTGGCGGCCTGCTTCTTAACGAATTCGTCTTCGAGCTTGAATTCATCATAATGATAAGGCCAAGCGCCCCAGAATCCGTCATAAGGAACATCCGCCGCGCATTTTTCTTGATACCAGCTCGCTAGTTCCTCATTAACTTTTGCGCCCGCTTCAAAGAAGCCCTGAAGCAAATTGGTCTTATATGGGGCTTTGACGTCTCCTCCAGAACCATATCCACAGAAGAAATAATTGATTTGGCATCTACCGAAGATGGAAATCCTCGTATCTTTATTTAGTGGGAGCATGTCATCGTTTTTGAGCAAAACTAGGGATTCGGTAGCGGCCTCGCGGCAAAGCTTTTTGAATTCCTCCGGGGTGGTTTTTCCATCGTCAAGAGCGGGGACCGAAGTCTGGGAAAGCCCAGGGATGATGGAAACGACCGCGCGGATGATCTTGTGACGTAGCTTCATGGTATGTTCTCCTTTTTTAGGCGAGCGAAATCCTTCGCATTAGTTCGCTCATATTCTATATGAAAAAAGCCTCCTTGGCTTCTAGAATTACAGGATTGGCCCTTTTTTAGGCATAAATTTTATGATTTGCTCATTGAAAAGCCGTCCTGCACCTCTTTTATCTTTGTGATAAAATGGATTTGTATGAATGATGAACGTCTAGACATCCTATCCTCATTCCGTTCCTTGATTCTCCTCGATATGCCTTTCGGCGGCGACGCTATGAAAGGCCATTTGGAATACCTTTTTTCCGATTTTTCCATCGCGGGAATGCCAAATTTCGAGACTTTCGGAGATATCCTCAAAAATATCGACCACAATAGCGAAGTTTGCGAAGGCGTTGGCTTCCTCGCATATAAAGCCAAGATCAGGGAATGCTTGCAAACCTGTTTTGAAAACGGGAAAACCACTTCCATCCTCTTGCCCTTAAAGTATGGCGAAGACTCCCATAATTTCCTAATGAAGGTCAAAAAGAACGGGCACGGGTTATCTATTTTGCTTTTCTTACTCAATAAAGATGGATATATCGATTTGGATACTTACGCCGCGGGAAAGTTCAAAGATAGGCTTACGGGTTTATTCAATTTCAATACTTTCAAAACCCATCTTGAAGCGGATAAAACCCCAGGATTCATATGCTTATTCGATTTGAATAAATTCAAAGAGATTAACGATACATATGGACATAGCGTGGGGGACGATGTCCTTCTCCTTATTTCTTCATTCATGATTTCGATCTCCTCCCAAGATGAGATCTTCTATCGCCGTTCAGGGGATGAATTCCTGATCTACGTCCTTAAAAACGACCTTAAATACGCGATGGGTCTTATCAATTCCATGGAAGCTTATCTCCATAACATCCCCAAAGTCTCCTTAAAACAATATGATGGTTTAAGCGTTTCGGCTTCTTACGGCTTATTGGAAATCCATGGAAGCAACGATAAAAACGAGTTGTCTTTGGACGATAAACTGAAATTATTGGACCTAGCTATGTACCAAGCGAAGAAATCCGGGAAGCTATGCCATTACATCTCCTACGAGGATTCGTTGAATATCGTAGCCAAAGGAGATCTAGATAAGAGACTCCAATCTCTAGCCGCCTCGATAAAACGTTAAGGCAAATAAAAACGTGGAAGTTAGGAGCTCCCACGTTTTTTTGAATAAGTTCTTTATTCGGTGACCGTGATGGTCTTGGTGGCGGTTAGGCCATTCCAAGTCGCGGTGATGTCGTAGCTGCCGGCAGCGACGAACTTGCCACCATCAAGCATTCCAGCTGGATCGGTCCATCTGACTTCAGAGGCTTTGAAGACGGCGGAGTAGTTGAGGTTCTTGAGGATGCGGTTGGCGGTCCAGGAACTTCTGTCGAAGGTCTTACCGACTTTGAATTCGGTGCCGGTTTCAGCGGTATCGATAGCGAGGTCGACGACTGGATAATAGACGTATCCGTTAAGAATCATGGAACGGGTGCCCCAACCCATGTTGAGGTAGACGTAGGCGTGGCATTCATAGAAGCCGGTCGCCGGTTCGGTGATGATGGATTCGTATTTGCTGACGTTGGAGACCATCTTAAGGCAGTCTTTGATATCGTTGCCTTGTTCGTCTTTGCCTTCGGTCAACGAGGAGTTGAACCAATAGCCTTTGACGTTGGTATCCCTGATCTTTCCACCGAAGAGGCCGTCATCCCAAAGGTAGAGGTAACCATAGGTTTCGGAATAGTCGCCTTGATAACCTTCGGCATAGGAACCTTCGAAGACGTAGACCAAGTTGTGGTCGGCCCTGGTATCGCCGGTGCCAAGAGCGTTGAGCTCGGCGGTGCCGTAGGTGTAGGATTCCTGCTCCTTGATGATCTTTTCTTCCGGTTTGAAGTCATAGGCGTAAGCATCGGCTTTGGCCCTGACATCATCGGTGATTGGATCGAATGGTTCGACATGGACCGGTGGTTCGACCGGTTCTGGATCGACTGGAGCGGCTTGGTTAGCGGCGTTTCTCATGTTGATGGCAACTAGAGAGCTGGAGAGGACGGCCGCGACGACTAAAGCGGTACCCGCGGCGATTTTAATGACCTTAAGGGTTTGTCCCTTCTTAACGGCCATATCCTCATCAGCCTCTTCTTCTTTCTTGTAGAATCCGAAGAAGACGGCGACGATCGCGGAGATGGCGATGAGGAGAAGGGTGACTAGGTAGAAGACGTTGGTACCGAGGTTACCACCTTGGTAGAAGACGTTGTTGGCCCAGTCGGCGATAAGGGCGGGGATGAGGAGGATTTCCTTATATAGGGCAAGGCCATACATGACCAAGGCTATAACGTGGATAAACCTATATTGCGGTAAGACGAGGAGAACGCATTCGACGACGAATCCCGCGAGGAGGAAGATGCCGATGGTCTCCGGAATGTTCGCGGCGGCGTTGTTAGCCATCGCGGTTTTGTAAGTGGCGAAATAGATGATCGCCAAGACGAGGGCCAAGACGGCGTCGGCGATTGCGATGTAGTAACCGACTGCTTTGTTCTTGAAGAACTCTTTAATCTTTTCCATTGTCTGTTACCTCCTTATTGGCCTTGGGCCTCAGGTTTTTTCTTGAGTTTGGAAAGGATTTCCATGACGACATAGGTGATGACGAGTCCACCGGTGACGACGCTCACTCCGATGACAGCCCCGGAAACGGTTTGCTTCCACCATGGGTTGCTGGATTCTTCGAGCTCTTCCTCGGAGACTTTGACGCCACCCATCCAAGACCTGCTGATCGAATACATGATGTGTTTATTCGCTCTTTGCAAGCACTTTAGGAGTGTGCCGTCGTTGTTGCTATCGATGTAGCTTCTTAAATCCCTGCCGCGGTTACCGTCAAGGCAGAAGAGGTCGGTTCCGCAATAAAGCATCGCTGGACCGTTACTGTATTGATCGGTGTTGGAGCCGGTAAGCGCGTCATCGATGATGAAGCCCTTGTAGTTCCATTCCTTCCTCATGACGTTCATCATAAGAGGTTCATGGGTGGCCGCGTAGGTCGCGCCGATACGGTTGTAGGAAGTCATGATGCCAAGGCCGTGACCTCTGGTGAGGGCGCCTTCGAATGGCTTGAGGTAGATTTCCCTGATAGCCTGCTCGTTGCAATAGGTATGGATCCTTTGACGGCCGGATTCCTGGTTGTTCAAGAAGCAGTGTTTGATGTTCATAATCAAACCTTTTCTCCTCGCTTCACCGACGATGTTGGAGGCGACATAGTAGTTCATGATGCCGTCTTCGGACATGTATTCGGAGGCACGGGAACCATATGGGGTACGGTTGATGTTGGCGCCTGGGGCGTTAACGGAGGCAACGCCGCAGAAGAGGGCGTCTTCACCATAGAATCCACCGAACTTCCTTTGCATTTCATGGTCAAAGGTTCCGGTGTATGTCGGACCGGTTGGGAAACCGGTGGCCCATCTCTTGTCACCATATTGGTATTTGGAGAGAAGTCCTTCTGGTCCTTCGGCAACGGAGTTACCTTTCTTTTGGACCTTCTTGACGTCGAGGATACCACGGTTGTCGGAGACGGAGATGACCAAGTCATCAAGGCTCATCTGCTTGATGAAGGCATCCCAGATATCGGCGCCTTGCTTTCCAGCGAATTTGCCTTCTTTGACCTCACCCTCTAGCGGGACTTTGGTCATATCGTTGAAGGTGATGAGAACCTCTTTTCCCTCATCGTCATGATAGGCGATGTTGGAATAGATTTCGTTGCCGTTCTCATCTTTGTATTTCGGCGCATCATCGCCTGTTGGGCGTTGATACTTGGTGGCCATGTTGCTATCGGCGTTGGTGGCGGGGTTGACGGAGATTCTGGTTGGGTAGGTGCCTTCCCAGTCTTGTCTATCAAGATATTTGATTTTGTCCCTGCCGTTCTTTTCGGCCATCCAGTTGTAATCGGCGTCATCGAATTGGTTGGTGACTTCGATTTCCGGATTGTAATGGGACTTCTTGTAGGTGAGGCGGTCTTCGGAGATATCAAGGGATTTCACACAGTCGGAAACGCCATGATATTCTTGGCCGAGGTGGTCGACGAGGGCCTTGCCTGGGTTGGAGACAGAAAGGATGTTGTTCAACGCTTCATGAGCGCCATTGCCGATACCGAAGTAATACTTACCGCCTTCAAGGATGTAGGTCTTGTTGACCACATAGTCATAGGTGGTGAGGAAATACCTATCGAAGGAAAGGGTGACCCTTTGGGTCTGCTTGGCTTTGACTGGTACTTTCTCATAAGCCATAAGGGCGATGGCGGATTTGCCTAAGCCGTTGTTCTTATCAAAATCGGTGTATGGGGCATTGACGTAAAGTTGGACGGAGGCTCTGCCATCGATATCACCGGAGTTGGTGACGTCGACGACCGCGTCGATCGTGTCTTTCTCGGCGTTATGTCTAACGTCAAGAAGCTTCATGTCGAAGTTGGTATAGGAAAGGCCAAATCCGAATGGGTAACCCATTTCATCGGCATAGTTCCAATTGCCTTGGCTATTGGAGACGCCGGCTGTGCCAAGGGCGTTGCCTTGTCCAAGGACGCCATCGGCATACCTGGTTTCATAATATTTGTAGCCGACATAGACGTTTTCGGCGTAGACGGCGAGTTGGCTGTTGCCGAAGTTTTGATACGCTGGCGAGGAACTAGCGATGGAAGCGAATGAATCCGGGGCGTGGCCAGAAGGATTGACGACTTTGCCATCGGCGTCTTTGCCCATCAAAACGTGGACGATTCCGCCAGCACCATAATATCCTGGGACGCCCATGTAGACGCAGGCGTCGATGCCGAATTCCTCGTTATCGACCCAGTCGGTGGACATCGCTAACGGGGAGTTGATGATGACGATAACCTTCTTAAAGGTTCCTTTATCCTTATATTCCTTAACCATCCTAAGGAGGTTCTTTTCATCGTCTTTAAGGTTGAGTTGTCCATTGGATGGGTCGGTATTCTCGGTACCGATACGGACGAAGGTAATGATAGCGGCATCGCCATATTGGGAGAAGGATTCCTTCATCTCATCCGTATAGAAATTGTTGAATGCGTGTTCAACGTTGGTTCCAGGGCTCGTCATCTGGGATTGGCTGAGCGTGGAATAGCGGTCAAAGACAGTCCTGTTGATCGAGAAGCCGTTGTCTTCGAAGGCTCTGTCTAGTTTAACGACCAAGTTGGTGTTCGGGGCAGCTCCGCCGGCACCGGAACGCATGAACAAGTTCTTACTGCCTTGTCCAAGCAAGGAAATGTTTCTCTCGTTTTCCGCTAGCGGGAGGGTTGGTTTTCCGTCTTTGACAGCGTTCTTGAACAAAACGGAACCCTGCTCGACGCATTCTTCGCAGAATTTGTAGGAATCCTTGATCATCGCCCTCCAGCCCCTGTCGCTTAAGGAACCATCCTCATCGACATAGGCCGAGCCTTCGACTTCGTCGGAATCAATACGGGAAATCTTCTGCGTGGAAAGGCCTAGGACGTCGTTGATCAAACCTTCGTATTCATTAGAAAGTCTTTGTCCAGCAAGGATCATGCTGGTCAGTAAAACACCGACGGCTGATAGACCCAACCATAGTTTTGGCTTTACCATACTTTTATCCTTTCTTGCGCTATGCGCTATATAAGGGCAAAACACACGAAAATGTGCTTTTGCGATTATGTCCATATTTTACCTTTTCAAATGGCATTATTTGATATGATTTTCTTGCGATAAGAATATGTATTTATATAGGTAGGGAAAAATCTCATTTATGAGGAAATAAACTATTTTTGGGAAAAATCGTTTCTGTGTTTAGAGAATCTAGGGAAAGAAAAACGGACCAAGTTGTCGCTTGGCCCGCTTCTGCTTAATCTTAGTCGAGCATCCCGTTTTCAAGGACGACATCCGCGTAGGCTAGTCCAAGCCTCAGCATGTCCTTGGTTATGTAATGGTAAATGTTGAAGCAACCTTCGACATCGGAGTTTTGGGATCCTCCGCCGATTTGGAGTTGCAACCCGCCTTCGCGTTTCATTGAGGTATTGATGCAGAAATTGTGGTCGCCTTCTTCGGCAAAGGCGAGTTTGGAATCGTTGAGTTTATCGACGGAGCCATAGGTCAATCTGGTGCCATCATAGATGAGGGCGTCGACGAAATTGATGTTTTCCCCGTTGCCTTCCACCGCGTAATCCTTGAATTCTTCGCGGAATTCACCGACGAGATGGCGGAGGTTATCCAAATACCCCGTCGCGGCCGAATCGTTGTTCGCGTCTGATTCGCCTTGATGCCAAAGGAAACCTTTTATGACCGGTTTGTAACCCATGCCTTCGATTAAGCCGAGATTATTGTGGGTATAAAGGAGAAGGCGATCGAAAAGTTGGTCTTCCGTTCCTTGCTCATGGGTTTTCCAAGTGGGGTTTTGAGAGGTGAATCCCGAACCGGAGAAGGCACATTTGATAAAGAAAATCGGACGGCTATTCTTGCGGTGGTCTTTCAGCCCAAGGGATAAACCAACTTCCGGGCCCATTAGGTCATCACGGTTGCCCATGCCGACTTTGGTGGCTTCGAATTTCCCATCAAGAGGGTTTTCCGTATTGGAGCAATGCGGGGTGATGTTCTTCCAGGCATCCTGACCCCATCCTTGATATGGATAATAGCCATAGAAGCTTGTTTGGACCCCTTCTATTCCTTCGAAGACGGGTTCGACATCGACTTCCAAAGCCTCTCCAGCGGCGCGAAGGTAATCGTGTCCATTATCGTAGAAGGTCGACCCTTCCATATTGGATTGGCCGGAAAGGACGAAGACGGATACGGTTTTGCCGTCGTCTGGGTCTGGTTCGACGCTCGATTCGGCGGAACTCCCTGGCACTTGGCCTCCTCCGCAACTAGATAAAGCCATCAAAGCCAAAGATGACAGCAATAGAAAATGGGATTTTTTGTCCATGGGTTGACTCCTGTTCGTTTAAATAATGGAATTTTTGCGGTTTGTTAACAACATTCATTTTGCTTTTAAGGGGTCGACTATCATGCTAACGAATATATTGAAAACGGATAGCATTTCCTAAGATATTCGGAAACGGGGGTCATTATTCCCTGCTTCTGGTGTTATCCGCGAGATTCCATTTGCGGATGGAAACCATCGAATAGGCATGGCAAAGCAAAACAGATATAAGGACAAAACCAAAGGAAATTCCAAGGACTGGCCAAGAGAAGATGAATGGATAAATCTGGTTTTTGCCGCTAGCTAGGCTAAATAGCAAAATGGAGGCCCCGATACCCGCGGGTATGGCTATGATGGAGGAGGCTATCATTTGAAGGACGCTTTGAAGCGACCAAACTGTGGATATGTCACCTACAGTGAAACCGATTAATCGCAACACGGATACGCTCCTTTGCTGTTCCATCAAAGAATTCTGCGACATGATCGCCAAGATGATGAAACCGATTCCAAAAGCGAAGGCGATCATGATGAAGATCATGACGTTGATGGCGTCGAAAATACCATGGAGGTCTTTAGAAAGGTTGTTGGTATATACTTTTAGGCATTGGATACTATTGGAGGTGAAATAATCCTCAAAGGCTTCTTTATCGTTTAAATTGGCTATAAAGCTTGAGACATATTTTGATAAGGTAGAGGCTTTTCCGATGGCTTCCATCTGAGTCTTGCTTAGATAAGATATCGGATGGAAATATTGGTAGGAGATATTGGCGACCTTCACATTTAAGCCGCCTACTTTGACGATATCGCCGATATTGACTCCAAGGGCTCTTGCGTCGGATGTAGGGAGAATGATGCCTTCGCTAGGAACATTTAGGCTACCCATGCCATTGATATCGGGGATGGCGATTAAACCCGAATTGCTTGTTTCGTTGATTCCAAGCGTCTCGATATAGACGGATCTATCCCCGTTTTCCGCTTTCAGGTATGTGTAATAGCAATCTTCGAATTTGTCGACGGAAGGGAGGGCTTTGATTTCATCGATGAGAGCTTGATCGCTGACTTCCTGCATGTAGACCTGGCAATCGTAATTTAGGCGTTGATCTACCGATTGGGAAATCATCGTCTCCTTGGAAACATAGAAGTTGCAGCAAAGCATAATGAGGACAAAGGAAGCAAAGATGGAGAATGAGGAAACGAAGAACCTCTTGGGGTTTTGGAAAATCGAGTTTAACCCTAGTTTGATGCTCATTGGTGATTTATCGATAAGGCGTTCGACCCATTTCGCGTTGTTTTTCCTCTTGGATTCGTTGGAGATAACCGCGTCTTTTGGGGTGATTTTGAAAATCGCTAGGCAAGAGAGGAAGGTCGCAAGCTCCGCGAAAACCGCCAAACCAATAATCGCGGCGACAAGAACATATGGATTAATCGAGCTGACAAGAGTGGGGATCGAATAGGTCTCGGCCATGATCGAGGTCATCACGATATTCAATCCATAACCGACGAACGAGCCAAGCAAACCCGCGGTCATCGCAATTACGAAGGCAAAAAGGAGGAATATGGATACGATGTCCCATTTTCCTACTCCTATAGACATCATGATGCCCATATCGCTCGTCATGTTTTTGATTATTTGGTTCATGAACAAGCCAATGATTATCATAGTGACGCTATAGAAGAAAACAGGGAGAAAAATAGCCCCGACCGTCAATTGCCTTTGGGCGTTAGCCATATAAACCTTGTAAGGAAGGGTCTCCCCAGTTAACGACTTTCTGACGGAAATGGCCTCGGATGCCAGATATTCCTCAACCGCGGTTTTCGCCTCATCTTGAGTATAACCTTCCTTGTTTTGGATGATTATTTGATTTCCAAAAGCGGAAACATAGTTTGAATCAATGGAAGGATCAAGGAAATTTGGAAGGCCCATAAGCTCGATAAGGCCAACGAAAATCTTCCTAATATTATCCTTGGCCTCTTCAGTGGTCTCGCTTTCAATTCGGGCGATGATTTTATTTGAAAGGTTTGTTATGCCCTTCCCGAATTCCTTCTCATCGACATATAGGTAGCCGAAGCCTTGGTTATCGCTCCAAATGTACTCATTGGCCCTTGGGTAAATGCCTTCCGCGGTTTCGACTATTTCGTTGATATGAACATCGACGTAAACATCCTGATATCCAATGACGAGGGTTTGTCCTAAGGTGATGGAATTGTTCTTGGCAAACTTCCTGGTTATGCCGGCGTTCATATATTTGAAGCTACCGTCTGGCATTTTTTCATAATTGGGCTCAGTGGAGGAAAGGATATACCTTTTGAAGATGTCGTTTTCAGGTTCGTTATAGGAAAAAATACGCGCGGTCAAAGTCTTTTCGGTTGGGGATATGCTCTTTTTCAAATAGGTATCGAGGGAAAAACGGACATCGGCCTTTTGGATGCCAGGGACCGCTTGGAGGACCCCATTCAAATCCTCTCTGCTAGCAAGGGAGGTATCGACTTGAAGATCAACGTTTCCATATTCCTTTAGGTAGGAAGTATATCGTTCGTCCAGATTTATAAGGGTGCTTCCGAACGTCACTAAAAGCCCAATCGCCAAAAGGGAAACGAAGGTCATCGAAACGAAAAGACCTAGAAACCTTTTGAAAAACGATTTGAAGAGTATTCTGATCATATTACCATTCGACCTCTTCGGCTTTGACGATATGATCGTTATAGACATCATTCACAACCTTGCCGCCTTTCATGGTGATGATGCGGTTCGCCATTTGGGCGATTTCGCGTGTATGGGTAACCAAAACAAGGGTTTTTCCTTCGTTATGGATCTCTTCCAAAAGCTTGAGGACTTCCTTTCCGCTAGCATCATCCAAAGCCCCCGTCGGTTCATCGCAAAGGAGGATGTTGCTATCTTTGTTCAAAGCGCGGGCAATCGCAACGCGTTGTTGTTGACCGCCGGAAAGCTGACGGGGGAATTTATCCTTCTTCTCAAGGAGACCAACGCGTGAAAGAAGGCGCTCGGCCCTCTCTTTGTTTCTACTTCCAGGAGCCAAGATAACATTTTGATAGACGGTTAGGTCGTTGATGAGATTGAAAAACTGATAGACGAATCCGATTTCGTTACGACGATATAAAGTCAATTCCTTGTCATTGACCTTGGTGATATCACGCCCATTGACGATGATCTCGCCGCTTTCGACTTTATCGATTGCCCCGATCATATTGAGGAAAGTACTCTTTCCTGAGCCTGAGCCTCCAAGGATCACGAGGAAATCGTGTTCGTAGACATTGATGGAAACATCATTCAGGGCGAAGGTTTTTGCTTCTCCTTCCCCGTATGTCTTCACTAGGTTTTTAGCCTCAATCACAACTTTCTTTTCTTCCATAACTCTCTCCTAGAACCACGGGGCGATTTCCTTGTTTTTCTTTTAGAAAGGATAAGTGCAAAGTCCTTTTTTGTCGATATGAAAAGACCATGGCTTCCGAGTGGCCTTAAAAGCAATTGGAAAGCTACTTATTCTTCTCTTTTCTTCCTAAAGAAAGCATAGCCTCCAAATGAGAGCAATGCCGTTGCTAACAAGATGAAAACCATGGCACCCATGTCATTATTTTCACTGAAAATGATTGGGGCTGAAGCGATGTGTACTCCATTGAATTGGAAACGACCCTCTTCGAAGATAAGCTCTTTTCCTTGATGGGCGGACCAGGCTAAGACCCTTTCCCTAGCGGAGCTTATGACATAGTTTTCGGAAGTCCAGAAAGTATTCTTGTCGGAGGAAGACATGTTAATGAGTTTGTCCAAAGCGAGATCGAGTTTGGTAAGGCATTGGTTTTCCGTATCTTCATACATGATGTAATTAGCGACGTTAACGACATTATCTTGGCCTCTTAAAGTAAAGGTGATGGAGGAGATATTGCTATAGGAACTGCTGCTGCCTTCGTAAGCGATCTTGAAGTAACGGTATCCGCCTTTCGCGGTTTCTTCCATGGAATAAGGGACATAATCCTCTCCGTTTTTGCTAATGGAGACAACGCCATCCGTCCTGGCTCCGCTCCTGATATTGAAACCAACAGAAAGCAAGTCGTAGTCAAACGGATTGGCGTTGGAGATGGAACCGGCAGCTTTTCCAAAGGAAAGGAAGAATGTGCTGGAAGATTGATAGATATAGGCATTCGTGGTGACGGTAAAGGAAATCCCCCCAATCGTGACGTTGGAATTACTTGGGGTGCCACTGCTAGAAGAGACGTTGGAGGCATGGAACTGCGAAGAGGATAAAGTCGTAGATGGGTTATTGATTGGGGAATAAGCCACCCTATTGACCTTAACGTCGAAGCCATACTCAATTCCTTCGTATGAAATAGTGAAGTGCTTTGTCGCGTTAGCCCCGCCGTTATAAGCATCAGCGTAGGTAAAGCGGTATCCATCACTTTCGAATGTAAAGTCATTGACGACCCCGCTTTCTCCGCTTAGACGAGTAACGTTGACCGTCAAGTCGGATTTGGAGATGGTCTCACCCGGATGATAGGTTTTGCTGTTGGTGATGGTGACATTTGAAACGCTATCGACGACAACGTTGACCTCGAACGTCGTTGCCATTGGGTCAGTCTCTACTTCTAACGCACCTATATAGGTGACCGTGACGGTCTTAGTCCCGGCGGAAGCGCTTGAGAAACCGGTCAACGTGTAATCGCTGCTAGGCAAAACAGTTTCTTGATACCTTTGACTGTTGGTATATGAAGCGGTGACCGTTAGGGCAGATTCGTTTAAATTATGGCCGACAAATACGTTCCCGCCATTATAAGAAGCAGAGAGACTAGCGATAATCTTTGGATCGGAAACCGCATATTCAAAGGAAACGGTAATCGATCTTAACCTCATTTGTTTCCCTGGTTTTGTAATTTTTATAGCCAAATCATCCGAGAAGGAAGCGAAAGCGTTTGCTTGGGAAACCGTATATGTGACTTCCTTGTAAGTGTTACTAGTTGGAAGCGTGCCACTCATTGCGGACGATACCGAAGAAGAGCAAGAGGAATCGCCATAGACGGAGAAAGTCGATTCGCTTGGATTATCTCCACTTCCGTAAGTCGCGCAATCGATGGCGATGGCAACATCGGACATGATGTCCTTGCCCTCAAATATTCCGTTTATCAAAGCAATGGAAGTCGAATTGTTACCATTAGGGCAAAGAAGGAATTGGTTTTGGGAATCATAATTGGTCAAAGACCAGGTGGTTCCGACGTTAGAATAGGAGAATGTGGAGTTGTATTGATTGATACTTGAAGCGGATACGACTATGTCATATGTCGCTGTTTTGGTAGTTCCGGCATATGTATAGCTGACCGTGACCGTATAGTTTCCCGCGACCGTCATGTTATAACCGCTAAATGTACAGGAATTAGTTACATCCTCATGTGAATCATCGCTGAAATTGGCCGTGACCGTGCCACCAAAAGAGAAAGGCGAATTGACGATAAACGCAGTCGCGTATCCGCTAATCGATATGGAAGAAAGGGTTTTTGGGGCAGGCGTGCTATCGATAACGGTCAATGAACAGGAACCCGATTTGCTTGGATCGACAGTTGAGGTAGCGGTAATGGTTGTGCTTCCAGTAGCTAAGGCGGTAACTACGCCGTAATTGGAAACGGTTGCAACGGAATTGTTCCCGCTAGACCAAATGACGCTTTGGGATGGTGAATTAGTTCCGTTTACGGTCGCGGAAAGGCTGCCCGAAGCGTTCCCATATAAATCGAGGTTCAATACCGAGGGGCTAACAGTAACGCTGGTAACGGTTGGAGAAGGCGCAACTCCGCTAGAAGTATAGGAATAAGTAATTCCATAGGCTTTAACGCCTTTGCTGATATTTGTGACCAAAATACTTAAATTCGTTCCTTCCGCTGAGGAAGTGCTATTGACCGTGACGTCGCTTGAAGCGGAAAGCGAACCGCTGCCGATGGTGGTTGAGCCGACTTTGATCGCGATATTGCCGGCGGTGTTATTGAATCCTCCAAAGGAGGCGCTGACACCGCTAAATGTCGCGGAAGAAGGAAGAGTCAACGAGAAAGTGATGTTGGAGGCTGGATTATTTGATGAACCTATTTGAGAATAATCGGCATTAGGGGTAAATGAGGAGGTCCCTCCAGTAGTTATACTCCATGTATTTGATAGGCTATCAGTTCCGTTGATGCTTACTCCGTTGATGTTGGTTTTGCCATCCGCATTCCCAAAATAGATGGACCCTGTATGCAAATTCGTGTTCTCAACCGTTACTGTAAGGGTGTCATAGCCATCACCATAAACGGATACGGCTTCAATCGTAGTCGAACCTACTCCTACCCCTCTAACTAAGCCCGTTTCTTCATCGACGGTTGCAACGTTTTCATTTCCGCTAGCGAAAAGGAAAAGGCGCGAGGCATTAGCGGGAGAAACGTTTATGGTCGCTTCGGCGTCATAAGTATCGCCTATGCCAATCGTAATCGATTTGGGATCGAAAGAGAGGGATGAACAAGAAATAACGTCGTTGACGCTAACTGCAACGGTGGTCGTCGCGGTTTTGTTGTTTTTAGTAGCGGTAACTGTGATCGTGGCATTTCCTGCAGATACACCTTCTACAACACCAGAGTTATTTACTGTTGCTATGGAAGTATCAGAAGAACTATAGGAAATAACGCCGTTAAAGGTATCCAAATCGATTTGACGTTGCTCACCGATAGAGATATTGAGATTGGTTTGAACGATCGAAACGAATGGTTCATCAATTTCCAATAGATTAGCGACATTGAGCCTTCCGTTTTCGATTTCCGAAGGACCTACGTCATCAAGCTCGTCATACCATCCGCTGACAGGAACATATTTATCGGCGTAATACCCGATTCCATCCGCGGTAGATTGGAGTTCTTGCAAGAATTGATCAGGGGTGCCGTTAGGATTTTTTTGTTTCCATAAACAAGCGGCCCCAGCAATTATAGGGGAAGAGAACGAAGTTCCTTGAATATCGTCATAAATATGGGTAGGGGAATATTGCGTGCCCGATTGATGGGCGGTATAGGAATAGCCCGGAGCCAAAATATCGACATTCACCTCACCGGTTTGGTCTGATTTCACATAATTGGTGAATTCGGCAAGGACATCGGAATTCCCTTTATTGTCCCAATCTCCCGTAGCCCCAACGCCAATGACCTTATAGTTGCAGGCGGGATAAGATTTATGCCAAGTAGATTCATTGCCGGCGGAGGCAACAACGATGACCCCTGCGTTATATGCAGCTTCGCAGACATCCTCCAAATAAGAAGAAAGGTCTTCATAGCCTTCATGGCTATCACCACATCCATCGACGAAGGTATCGGCATAGGCCCCTAAGGA
>CAMVEL010000014.1 GCA_947166565.1 uncultured Erysipelotrichaceae bacterium | reverse complement strand
GCCAATGCGATTTTCTTGGTGTTTTTCATATTCTTTTTTTCCTTTGGTTGTGTAATCAGTTTTTGGGATTTCCCCTTAGACGAACAAAAGGTTGCAATGAAGCAACGGGATCCTGATGGTTTTCTTTTTCGTCTATTTTGTTTTGGGCAATGCGCTTCGGAACCGGTTCCGAACGAGGCTTTCGTTCAGGCGTTTTTCCTAACGCACCAATATTTTAGAGGTAAATTTGTTATCAATGCAATAAGGAATTTTTAAATAAAAGTTTCGATAAATGGCTTATTTTAGAAAAATGTCTGAAAAAAGTTTGTTTTCGATCGCTTCTTTTAATGCTCTTTTTCTCATCGATTGGGAGAATTCCAAGTTGAGGCTAATTTGATCGTTTGACCACTTCTATTACATGGCCTTGTTAGGGCTTTTGGTGTTTATGAATAAAAAGTTTTATGCGTATCCGTTTCCTTATTAATTAATAATGTATACGCGTATGTAGGAAGAAATTTTTGATTTGCAATATCCTGCTTTGTGGTATTATATTCCCCGAAAAGACGGATTTTTTTGAATTATGAACAAGAATAAGAAAATCGGATTGATAGTCGCAGGAGCCGTAGAACTCGCCCTCATCGTGTTCTGCCTCATCGTCTCCATCCTCGTCATGTCCACGCTTCATACGTTCGCTGAATACGGGAACGAGGCCGCCAAGTTGAATCTTGAGAAGAACGGTCCGATGATCGGATGGTTCCAGAACAACCCAACCCCCTTCTTCCTGATCATCGTCGTCCCAATGCTCGTGATCCTCGTCGTCGATGTCGTCTACATCGTCATGTACGCGGTCAAGAGGGAAAGCAACCTCTCCGAACAGGAGATGAAGATCCTCGAAGAGCAAGCTAGGAACCAAGCCAAAGATGAACTTAGGGCCGAGATCATGGCAGAGCTCGAAGAAGAGGAAAAGAAAAAAGGCGAAAAGGCCGAATAACAAAAAAAGAAAAATGCCATCGGAAAACCGATGGCATTTTTCTTTTACTGTATTTATGCCATTATGGCATTATTTGAAATATTCTTATGTCATTTTGGCATATGGTGATTTACAATATGGTTGAAAGGAGTATCATCCTATGGACCAGCCAATAAGCCTAAAACAATTAAGAAGGAAATACGGTTTAACCCAAGTTAAAGCCGCGAATATCGTTTCGATGCCATTAAGGACATATATTAGGTATGAAGACGATGAGCTTTATGGGGACAAGCTAAAAAGGCAGATGGCGGTTTCGCTTCTTAACGAGGCTTTCGAAATAAACGAGGAAAAGGGGATCCTTTCTATAAAAGATATTCAGGAAATCGTTTCCTCTATCTTTGATAGGGATTACCGAGGCGAGATTGAATGCTGTTACCTCTTCGGAAGCTACGCGAAAGGGTATGCAGAAGGAAAAAGCGATGTGGATTTATGCCTGTCTACATCGATAACGGGGCTACGTTTCGTGGGATTAATCGAGAGATTAAGAACTTCGCTCCATAAAAAAGTCGATCTACTAAGGATCGATGATCTCAAAGGTAATGTCGAATTGCTCAAAGAGATCTTTAAAGATGGAGTAAAGATATATGGAGAACCGAAAAACAGACCATTTTTACATGGAACAAGCCCTTCAGGAAATTGATAAAATCGAACGATACTCAGTGTTTATCGATAAAAACTCTTCAAGGGAACCTACTATGGCCACCGATTCAATAATGCTTAGATTGATCCGTTTGGCCGAACATATAAAGAACATTTCAATTAAGTTCAAGGAAAACCACGACGAAATCCCTTGGGCTGAAATTTCCGGCTTTAGAAACAGAATCGTGCATGATTACGGAGAAACTGATTATAGGGTTGTCTATGACATAATCGAAATAGATATTCCGAAACTAAAAGAGATCTTAGAATCAACACTTGGGACTGCCGTTTAGGCAATGTGCACACCCATTTCATCGATAATCGGATAGGTCCAAAAATAGGCGAAAAACATACGGCAAAACAATGAAAAATATTATGACAAAAATGCTAAAAATGTCGCAAAACATAGATTTCATCGAATGAATTTTTTATTCAAAAAGGTATTGACACACATAGGAAAAGAGACGAAAATAACCACGACAAAGGCAAAGTCAGGGAAACCTGGCGGCGCAAAGCTAATAGGGCCTTCGAAAGATGGCAGCCAGTTACCAAAGCAGAAACAAAGACCAAATCAGGCTTTGTGGGCAACTAGGCTGACATCTGATTTTTGTTTCAAGAGGCTATGGAATTGTCAAACAACTACTCCTCGGGTGAAGTGATCCTGATGGTAAAGCGAAAGCTTGGACCCCTGGAGAAGAGATGGCATAAGCCAGCAATTCCAAAAACTATACCTTGTGGTTAGTTTTGCTAAGTGTAGCTAGGGGCCTCGCCCAAATTGAAGGCGTTTAACGTACACACTTTCATGATGGACTTACACCCCTGCTCAATTAATGGGAGTCTTTAACCTTGTCGAAGAAAAGCAAAGAAACGAAAGACAAAGCCCCAGAGAGCAAAGCTCCGGAAAACAAGGGCTATCCCTCTCCTTACCAGAACCCTGGGCGTATGAACGCCTACCTTAAGGGTTCGCGTGCCGCCAAAAGGCGCAGAAGGAAGAAGATCGCCGCCGTGATTTTCGGGATTGGTCTTACGGGCGTAACGGTGCTAGGTATTGTAGCGTTTTTAGGTCGCGTTTCCGGCAACTTCACAATTAGGCTCGATAACCACGTATCTGACGCAACGATCGCTTTGTCCAAAAACCCGGCCGTAGGGGACAAACAGTCCTTCTTGGTCGCTGGCGCTTTGGAAGACGCGAAGGCTTGTGCGGCCGAGGAAGCCTACACATGGGCCCTTACCCATATGCATGGCGAAGTCGATGATGAAGGTAATCTCACCGGTAATCCATCGACCGGCTATCACCGCTTATCGCAGACCATTCGCTCGGAGGGCAAAGAAGTCCCCGTTCAGAAGGCGATCCTCTACGTCTATTACCTGCAAAACGAATCCTTCCGCGACGTCACCTTTGATATGGACATGGTTTTAACCGCCTATGTCAAACCGACCAACGCGGCCAACGAACCCTATTCTTATTTACGTATTGCGACATTCGATAATGTCTATGATCCGCTTAACCCGTATAGCGAGGGTGTCGATCTCGGTTTCACCGTCTATGCGGCCTTAAACGAGAACAACACGAACACGTTGCGTGGCGTGACCGACCCGGAATATAAGGATAATGGAATAATTGACCATGCTGAATGCAAGGGAGCCTTCGTCTATCAGGATCTGGTTGTCGATGGTGAGAAGACAAAGATAAGGAATCCTAACGTCTCCACCGTCCCGGAGCTTCGCGGATATTGCGAACCTCTTCTTATGACCACGACCGCGAACGGGGGCAACATCCTTTTCCATAAAGAGGATAAGCTCGCTCCCAACGAGATCAGACAATACGGGATATTGTGCTGGATGGAAGGCAACGATCCAGAGTGCATGGGCACCCCGCCGAATGGGGTCGAAATCGCCTTTGGCATCAATTATACGGTCATCGACTAAGGCCATTTCATCCTAGCAATTGACTTTTCACCAACGACAACCCTTTTTTAATCGCCCGATTTCGCTCTTTTTGGGCGATTAAAAATTACTGCGCGCGTGTATATAATATGCTCGTGAGAAGAAAAAGAGCGGGAAACGGGTATCGATTATGACTAAAGAAGGCAACGCGGAAAGGAAGAGCTTCATCAGAAGGCCTCGTCTTTTGTACGCGGCCTTTTTAGCGCTTGCGGTAACCCTCGCCGCGAGCGTCACCGCGACCTATGCCTGGTTCGAGGTCGCCAACGCCGCCGAGGTCACGATGATCCAGATCAAGCCTAAATACGATGCGAATCTCTCCATCGGCATGAAGAACGCGGATGGGATCATCGATTATGGCGAGGTCATCGACCCCGAATACATCAAGGAGCATGACCCGACATACGAGAACAACAAAGCGCTCAGTCCTTGCTCCAGCATGTTCAAGAGCGATTGGCTCAACGAGGAATTCGACCCCGCGGTCGATTACCCCTTGTTATCCCAAGGTTACCAAACCGCCTTGCACGCGGAAGGGAAGACCGGAATCGCCGAGAAGAAGGATTACATCCAACTCGAGTTCTACTTCCATTCTTCCTACGATTCCTACCTCTATGTCGACCCAGCCTCCTACTTCGATCCCTTGCATGACGTTAACCGCATCAAGGCGGAGGAATTAGGGACCGACCTAAATCACCATAGGGCCCTTTCCGGAGAGGATTTAGACAAAATCACCGATTGTATCCGTATCTCCTTCCTCTCGGAATCCTGGGGATACACGATCATGGACCCCAATAAGAACGGTGATACCTATCTAGCAGGTCCGCTTGATTTGGATAGGCAAGGGTATTACGACTACGATTCCACCTCGAAGAAAGAACTCTGCTATGGGGAATACCTCGAAGGCAAAGAACCAACTTATGCCGATGAGCCGTTAGAAGAAGATATCGGGGATGGCGAATATCAGGATTGCTTCAATTCCAGCCACCGTAAAGGCACATACAGGATATCTTCGCCCCAAAGCGAATACGCGGTTGAAGAGGGGGCCTACTCCTTCTCCGACCTCTGCTTGAAGGAATATCAGAACTTCAATGACCCAACCTGGACGAAGCCTCTAGCCTATCTCCCTTCCGGAGAGGACGTGAGGGTCGTCGTCACCATCTATATCGAAGGATGGGATACCGATACGATCGATTCCATCCAAGCAGGCTCATTTGCACTAGGCCTAACCTTCAACGCCTTGCTCGATAACATCTAGAAAAGCTTATACCGTTACTTAGCTTCCTTAAGCCTTGGATTCCATAACTAAGCAACGTCAAAGAAAAAATGGAAATCCGCTTCATCGATAAAGGAGGCAACACAATATGTCTGCTTACTTCACCTATCTCAAAGAAATGATCATCGCCTTTTTCTCCAATTTGGGAAGATGGTTCGTCGATCGCTACGCGGTCCCTTGGGCCGTCGTCCCGGCTGAATTCGATTATTACAACTCGCTTCTTGCGAACTATTCGCCGGATTTCGGGGTCGCTGGATGGATATTCTTCGCTCTCTTCGCCTTGCTATTCGCAGCGCTTATCGGAGGCTTGGGATATTTAATCTACTACCTCATCAGGCGTTATGTCCGTTTCTATAAGCGCACTGCCTCGATCGAGCAACTCCAACAGCAGATCGAAGAACTTAACATCGAGCTTTACCAAGCCGTCGCCGAAAAGGATAGGATCCTCCAACTTCAAATCGAAACCCTCGGTGGTGCCGCCCCTGTTAGGACTGGCGAGGTCGTAGCCGCGACTACTGGCGCCGCGGCGGGTGCCGAAGAAGGCGAAGAAGGCGAAGGAGAGACCAAACAGGCCGATGGGACCTTGCGTTTCCCCCGTCTTACTCTCGTCGACCAAAAATACGAGAATTCGCATTTGGTCACCCAACTTCCCCCGGATGCCGCGGACATCTCTTTGGCTGGCATCTGCGAGAGGTTCCGCAATTTCGCCTGCTCCCAGATGAGGCTTTATTACACCCCTGAAGCCATCAGGGCCTTCTTTGCTTCTATCGGCACTTCCAAAATCATCATCTTGGAAGGTATCTCCGGTACCGGTAAAACCTCCCTTCCGTATTGCTTAGGAAGGTTCCTCCGCTTCAACGCGGCCATCTGCTCCGTCCAGCCTTCTTGGCACGATAGGTCCGAGCTTCTTGGCTACTATAACGACTTCACCCATAAGTTCACCGAGACCGAGTTCCTACGCGCGGTATATGAAGCCACTTACCGCGACGATATGTCCATCATCGTCCTCGACGAGATGAACCTCGCCCGTATCGAATACTATTTCGCCGAATTCCTCTCCATCATGGAAATGCCTAACGTTTCCGAATGGAATATCAACCTCGTCGCCGCCCCCGCCCCGGATGATCCAAAGCATTTGCATGAAGGCAAACTCCTCATTCCGCAGAACATCATCTTCGTCGGTACGGCCAATAACGATGACTCGACCTTCACCATCACCGACAAGGTCTATGACCGTTCGATGTCCCTCTTCTTCGATAACAAAGGCGTGGCCTTCGATGCTCCATTCACCGAGCCTCTACCCATTCCTTATGACTATTGGAAAGGCCTATATGACCAAGCCAAGATCGATCACCCGTTAAGCGAATCGACTCTTAAGAAATTCCAGGAACTCGATAGTTTCGTCATTGAGCGTTTCCGTTTAGCCTTCGGTAACCGTATCATGAAGCAACTCGGGGACTTCGTCCCTTGCTATGTCGCTTGCGGAGGCACTGAGCTAGAGGCCGTCGACTATATCTTCGAATCCAAGATCTTGAAGAAATTCGAGGTTCTTAACGTGGCCTTCCTCCGTACCCAGCTCACCGAATTGCAGGATGAATTAACCAAGTTATTCGGTAGGAACGAATTCAAGCGTTCGAAGGAAAAAATCAAACTCCTCATCAAACTCAACTCCTAAGGATAATCCGTTTTCATGGCGAAGAAAGACGTAAAGAAAAACGATCTTAACCTCCTTGATGACGCCCAAAAAGCCTATTTGGGACGCATTGAGGAACTTGTCCGTAACGACAAGGATTTTCGCGCGCTCCTTCTTCGCGTACAGGAAAAGGGCAAGAACTACGTAGGCCAATCGAGCCGAATCGAAAACAAGGACTACGACCCGAAGTTCGTCGAGATGCTCGAGGAAGGCTTCAGCCATATCGACGCGATCATCGCGAAGCCCCGTTCCTTCATCAAGGAAGACCCAACCGTCATGGATGCCGGGCGTGCGAAGAAAATCAACGCCCAAACGGTCGTCCATTTGGCTTCGCATACCCAATTTGTCTACGATATCGATAAGAAGACGGGGGACGTCACCCCGATGAAGCTCCTCTCGATCGAATCCGATGTCGATTACGGCATCTACGAGAACCGTTTCGTCATGACCCTCATCAGGAAATGCGCGATCTTCATCGAAAGGCGTGTCAATTACATCAAGGACCACGGTGAAACCCGTGACTCCGACCTTCTCCTCCTCCATACCGAAACCGATGTCGATGGGGCTAGATATGAGGTAGATTCCCGCATCAAGGTCTCCACCCCATCTTTGGATGAAGGCAAGGCCGAGCAAAACGAGGATTTGCTCAACAGGTTATATTCGCTTCGCGAACGTTGCTCCTATTATATGCGTTCCCCCTTCATGGAACTCATGAAAGGACAAAAGGAGGTCGCTAACCCGATCCATATGACCAATATGATCGTGAAGCAGCCCGATTACAAAGCCTGCTACACCTTATGGCAATTCCTCGATAACTACCTCGATTTGGGTGTTAGGTATAACGTCACCGAAACCGAGCAGACCTACGATGATGAGTATTTCGAGGCGATCTATGGCATTTTGGTCGCCGAGATGCTTACTTTGCGTTCCCGCATCGTCAAAGACAAAGTCATCGAAAACGAAAAGAAGAAAAAGACCAAACGCATCGTCCCGAAGGTTCTGTTTACCCTCGAAGACGAGACTTACTATAACGGCAAATTCCTCTATGACGCCTATCCTGAAGCACGTCCGGATCCCGACACCCCATTGATGCCGACTCCGGAAGAATGCAAGAAGGAAAGGGAAAGATTGGAGAACAAACGCAAGGAAGACCTCATCCGTAAGGCCCTTATCGACGCGGCCATCGAAGAACAAAAACGTAAAGACATCGTCGAAGAGGCCAATAGAAGGAAAGAAAAGGAAGAGGAAGAGGAAAGGCTCCAACGCGAAAGGATGCGTCTTGCCGCCATCGAAGAGGAAAGACGTCGTGCCGAGGAGGAAAGGCTCAAGGCCCTCGAAAGAGAGAAACGGAAACAGGAGGAAAACAAGGAACTCGCTCGCCTCCGTGCCCGCATCATACGCGAGGCCGAACTCGACAGACTCGGATATCGCGCCAAGGACTTCCCCCATCACGAAGAAGACGGCTACCTTTCTCCAGAAATCGCAGAAGGCAGCATGCCGAACTTCGTTTCGCCCTCCCTTACATTCGATCAAATCCTCGCTTCCTTCCTTGAAGAGGAGGAAAGAAAGGCCAGAGAAAAGCGCGAAGCCGAGGAGAACGCGGAACGCGAAAGAATCGAAAACGCCATCAAAGAGGAAAAACGCAAGTACCTGGCCGCCCTTGGCTATCACGAAGAAGACTTCCCAAGCCATTTCGAAGATGGCGGAAATGCCCTCGAAGCCCCCTTTGGGCTTACCCCGAATTTTGCTTCGCCTTCCAAAGACCTTGGGGCTCTTATCGCCAAAAAGGAAATCGAACCTGTCGAAGAGACCAAGCCTCTTGCAAAAGAAGGCATTCCAACCGAAGGGGTCGCGCCTTCTGCAAGAATCGAAGGCCCAATCGGCGGAGAAGGTGCAGGAATCCCGATTTCAACCAGCGAAGTCCCATCAGCCAAAGAGGAAGTTATGGCCCATGCTCCACTTGCTCCAAATGGTCCAACCCCAGATTTCGAATCCCCATATAAAGACCTCAGGAATATCCTTGCCATGGCAGACTTGCCGCCATTTGAAGAGCAACAACCCGAGGAAGTCCAAGAAGATAACCTTCCAATCGAGGAATCGGTCGAGGAAGAAAAATCCGCCTTTACCGGGATTACCCGTCTTTCATTCGCGGAAAAACTCGCGAAAGCCGACGAAGAACTCTATAGGATGTATCAGGAAATCCATGATCATATCCTCCTCTATGAAGTCGAGATCACCCCAAGCGATAAGGGCGAAAACGTCTATAAGGGCAGGAAGAAGATCATCCTCCTCACAATCGCCGGTAGACACATCCGCCTTAACCTCGACCTACCAATTGAGCAATATAGCGATACGGCGATTCCGTTAACCCATACCAAGGGGAGACTTGGGGAATCCTTGCCCCTTGATTTCCGCATCCGCAGTGAGCTCGGCATCCGTCGCGGCAAGATGCTCATCGACGATTTGATGGATAAATACCGTATCGGCAAGAAACCGGCCGAGGTGGAAACTTCCGCAGTCGAAGAAAGCGTTGCTCCAGAAATCGAGGCAACCCCTGCACCAGTTATTGAGAAACCCGAACCTCTATTTAAGCATACCTACATCAAGGAAAGGCCAACCCCGAATTTCGCTTCTCCTTTAAAAGAGAAAGAGCAAGTCAGGGTCGAGGTCAGAATCGAAACCAAGATTGTCGAAGTCCCTGTGCCTACTCCTATCGCGCCTTCACCAGAACCGATTATCGAAGAAAAGCCAGCTCCTTCTCCAATCGAGATGCCTTCCACTGGAGGATTCAACCTCGAAATCGAGAGGAAATCCTTCAAGGAGAAATACCAATCCGCGGACGAAGAGGTCAAAGGCAAAATCGATTCCCTCAGGGAATACCTGTCCAATTACCCATTGTCCGAAAGGGTCTCCAACAAAGGCGACCTTTTTAGCGCGCATCGCGAGAAGCTCGTCTTCATCACGATGTCGAGATCTTCCATCAAGGTCTCCTATAACCTTGACCCCGAGGATTACAAAGACTCAACGATCCCGGTGGAAGTCAATTCCTCCGCGAAGAAGAGCGATACCCCGCTTCTTTTCCGCGTGAAGAGCCCGCTTTCCTTAAGAAGGGCCTATCAATTAATCGATGATACGATGGCTAAGCACGGCTTGGAGAAAACCGAGAAGCCATTCGAACTCCTTAACCTTCTCGATAACCACGAAGAGGCCGCCCATATAGTTGAGGCTAAGGAAGAGCCGCCTGTCATCGAAGTCCCGGTTGAAATGCCCGTTGAAGAACCGAAAATCGATACAGGCATTGCCCCATTTGCCGGAAAGAAAGAGATGCCCGTTATCGAAAAGGCGACCTTCCAGGAAAAATACGCGGAGATCGACCCGGATATCAAAGCCAAGGTCGATGGCTTACGCGAATACCTCGCGACCTATGATTTGACCGAGCGCGTCTCCATAAAGGGTGACCTTTATAGCGCGCATCGCGAGAAGCTAGTCTTCATCGCCTTGTCGCGTCAGCACGCGAAGGTCTCGCTCGCCCTTGACCCAGCCGATTACGAGAACGGCCCAATGCCGATTGAGCGCAACAAGAGCGGAAAACTCGCGGACGTCCCGCTTCTATTCAGATTACGTAGCGACCTCTCCTACCGCAGGGCTATTTCCCTGATCGACGAATTGATGACCAAGAAAGGCATCGAAAAACTCGAAAGCCCGAAAGAAGTCACCCCAATCGAGATTCCTGCGCCAAAAGCGGATAGGCATGTTGAATCCGCTCCTATTTCTGAACCATCCGTCGCGAGAGAAACTAAAGTAGAACCCAAGATCGTTGAGGTTCCACTTCCTACTCCAATTGTGGTTTCCGAAAAGAAGGAAATGCCCGTCATCGAAAAGGCCACCTTCCAAGAGAAATACGAGGAGATGGATGATGATATCCGCCAAAAAGTCGAAGGCCTACGTGCGCATTTGGCCTCTTATGATTTGACCGAGCGCGTATCCATAAAGGGTGACCTTTATAGCGCGCATCGAGAGAAGCTCGTCTTCATCGCCTTGTCGCGTCAGCACGCGAAGGTCTCGCTCGCCCTTGACCCAGCCGATTACGAGAACGGCCCAATGCCGATTGAGCGCAACAAGAGCGGAAAACTCGCGGACGTCCCGCTTCTATTCAGATTACGTAGCGACCTCTCCTACCGCAGGGCTATTTCCCTAATCGACGAATTGATGGCCAAGAAAGGCATCGATAAACTCGATACTCCCAAGGAGGTCCTTCCTATCGTTAACGAAGCGAAAAAGGAAAAACCCGTTAAGGAAAAGCCTGTTGAGGCCCCTATCCAAGAACCAGTTGAGGCAAAGGTAGAGGTTCCCACTCCTATTGTTATCCCCACCAAAAAGGAAATGCCCGTGATCGAGAAATCGACCTTCCCCGAGAAATTCGCGGAGATGGATGAGGACTTAAAGCAAAAGCTATCGACGATCCGTTATAAGCTCGCGGAATACGATTTCACCGAGCGCGTCTCCATCAAGGGCGATTTATATAGCGCCCATCGCGTCCGTTATGCCTTCATCGCCTTAAGCCGTAAGGTCATCAAGCTTTCACTCGCTCTTGATCCAGATGACTATAAGGATTCAACGATCCCGGTTGAAAGGAATTCCGGAAGCAAATTCGCGGATACGCCTTTGCTATTCCGCATTAGAAGCGACCTCTCCCTCAAGAGGGCGTTGCAATTGATCGAGGAAATGGCCGAGAAACACGGCATCGATAAATTAGAGACTCCCAAAGAGCCCATGGAGATATTCTGATGGCTAGGAAAGAAGGAAAGAAAAGCACCTTCAAACTCGTTTCCTATGGAATCGATGCCTTTTTGGCCGTCGTCATCGCCTTCCTTGTCTTCGTGATGATCTCGATGGTCGTTTCCTCAAGGAATTCCCCCTATAACGTCCCTAGCGTATTCGGCCATTCCTTCCTCTATGTCATGACCGATTCCATGGCGGTCGATAAGGCCGTGAACGAAAAGGAATGCGCGGCCAAGGAAGGGGCGAAGAAGGAAAGATGCGAAGCGATGATCGTCGCCGAAGACGTCTCCTCCTTCAGCATCGGTCATTTCGAATCGGGCGATGGTTTGATCATCGCTTCGGTCAATCCTAACGACATCAAGGTGGGGGATTGCATCTCCTTCTATTACGAACCTTTACGCGCGCTCGATACGCATAGGGTGAAGGCGATCGTGCCCGCGAATTCCTCCATCGATTACGCCCCCGTTGGCGATGAATCCAATATCGTCCACGTCGAGAATAAGACCAATAAGCCCAAATTCCTCACTAGAGGCGATAACCTCCACGCTTCCTTATCCTCATCATCCGACGGCTGGGACATTTCCTATTTCGAGGAAGTCGAGGCCGATAAGGTCGTCGGCAAGGTCACGATGGCCTCGACCGGATTTGGGAATTTCCTAAGCTTCGTCAGTCCTTCCGTTCCTGGGGGCTATGCGACCGTCACCTATCCTTTGTTCGTCCTTGCCCCTCTTCTTATCATCGGTTCCTTATCTATCGTCGATGTCATTAAGGAAGTTAGGAAAGAGAAGAAATCCCGTAACGAGGAGCTAGCCGCGGCGATGGCGGAAGCCGGCATCGATCCTAACGATGAGAAAGCCGTCTATATGTTCACCGTCAAATTCGACATGAAGCGCGAGATGGCGGAAGAGAGGGAAAAGGAAAAGGAACGCATCAAGAAGAAGATGCGGAAGCAGATGAAAAAGGAAATAACCGCTGCTTCTAATATTTCCCCCGAGGAAAGGGAGGCCATGAAGGCCAAGATGAAAGAGGAGATGCTTAAAGAAAGGGAAAAAGAGAAAGAAGCAAGCCAAGCACCGGAATTGAGCGAAAGGGAAAAACTTAAGGCCGAGCTCAAAGAACAGATGCGAAAGGAACGCGAAGAGGCCAAAAGATTAGAAGAACAAGGAAAGGAGGAAAAAGGCGATGATTAAGAAAAGACTCGTAGCACTTAACGTCATTATCGGGGTCTCCTTTGGAGTGGCCCTCCTTTCAATCGTCGCGACCGTCGTTTTCTTCCTCTCCATCATCTTGAATTGGAATTGGTTCGACCGCACCCTGTTGATCGTCCTCCTCCTCCTCCTTTATGTCCTAACCGTCGGTTCAGCCTTCACGATCGCTTTGTCCTTCGGTAAGGCGAGGGCTTTGAAAAACGATTCCAACTTCCTCCTTTCCCATTTTGGTAGGGCGGATGTCAACATCTATTCCGAGGAATCCTTCATTTCCGCGATGAAACGCGTCAAATTGAACAAAGGCGAGAAATACATCTTCTTGGGTTTCGCGGTTAAGAACATCGGCGGAGGCGGAACGCTTTCTTCCGTCGGTACCTCTTTGCTTTATGCGATCAACGAGCTCGTCTATAGCGAAGCCATGAAGTCCGTCGCCGAATTCCCGGGCATCATCCTTATGATCGATAACCACAACAACTACTTCATGGGATTAAAAACCGAGGACGAGGATAGGACCATCGATAACTTCAGGAAAACCACCTTCCTTCTATCTAACGAATTCGAAAAGCGTGACGATATCCCTTACGCTTCCTTCCTTCTTTCCTGCGCGAGTGCGCCAAGCAAAAAGACGATAACCGAAGGGCTTGAGAACTGCCGTTACGCCCTTTGGAGGAACGCGACCTCCCGCGTTTCCAACGACCTCCTCGTTTACGAAGAGGAATTACGCGAAGAGGATGAGCGTCAGAAGGAACTTGATACCGAGCTTGAACGCGCTTTAAAAAACGAGGAGCTCATCATCTATTACCAAGCCAAATATTCCCTTAAGACCAATTCCTATTATGGGGCGGAGGCGCTTCTAAGATGGAAACATCCTAAACGCGGTCTTCTTCCTCCGGCCGTTTTCATCCCCTATTGCGAAAACTCCGGTAAGATCGTCGAAATCGATAGATACGTCTATGAGCATGTCTGCCGCGATATAGCCGCCTGGAAGGCTGAAGGGCAAAGGAAGCTCATCATCTCCGTCAACCTTTCGAGAAGGTCCGTTTATGACCCTGGCCTTCTTGAATTCCTCGACTCGACCATCAAGGCCAATGGCGTTGATCCGGCATCCTTGGATATCGAGCTTACCGAATCCCTTGCCGCGACCAACCTCACCTTCATCGGCGATATCATCAGGCGTATTAAGAAACTCGGCTGTGAGACCTCCATCGATGACTTCGGCGTCGGTTATTCGTCTTTGTCCTCCTTGAAGAACATCTCCTTCGATATCCTTAAGATCGATAAATCCTTCGTCGACGACATCGAAATCGATAGGAAGGCCGTCTCGATGATCACCTCGATCATCCACATGGCCCACGATTTCGGCATGAGCGTCATCGCTGAAGGCGTCGAGACCAAGGCCCAAAACGATATCCTCAAAAGCCTTGGCCTAGACTCCATCCAAGGGTATTACTACTCCCGTCCTAGCGATAAGGCCCATTTCGATGCCCTCCTCGCGGACAACCCATTTGAGAAGGAAGGAGGTGCCCTATGATCCTCGTTATCGGCGAAGACGAAGACGCGATCCTTTATTTTAGGACCCGTGCGGAAATCTCCCTCACCAGAAAAATCACCGAAGGCCCAACGATCTACCAAGGCTCGCTTGGACCTGAGAACATCGCTTTCGCAGCCGTTGGACCCAGCGCTATGCTAGCGGGCATCCAAGTCGACGCCCTTATCCGCGAACTAAGCCCTTATCTAGTCGTCTCCATCGGTGGGGCGGCCAGTTTGAACGATACCTTGAAGCAAGGCGATATCTTTATCGCGGACCGTATCTATCAACACGGCATCGATTATACCGCTGACGGAGAGTCAGAATACGGGCAAATCCCAGGAAGAGCGGCCTTCTTCTCCTCTTCCACCTCCTTAAACGGCTCGGCCGAAACGGCGGCTTACGCTAACGGCGGGCGTTATATCGAAAGGGGGTATCTGCTTTCTAGCGACCATTCCTTCACCAAGAAGGAGGATTTCGAGTCCTTGAAGAAAAGGCATTACGCCTCGACCACGAGGCTATCGGCCTTCGACCATATCGGAGGGGGCATAGCTCTTGCCTGCTCGCTCCATGAATGCTCCCTCCTCACCATTAGGATCATCGCCTATGTGGCCGGGAACGAAGAGGAAGCCTTGAGAAAAAGGATCACCACTTTGGAGGCAATGCCCGATTTGGGGCGTATCCTCACGAGTATGCTCCTCAATAGCGAAAGGATGTGAGGAATATGAGAAAACGTGATAAACATAAAACCGACCTCGCCCATTCGCGTGGTAACCTCGTCTTCTTTAGAAGGGTCGAGCTTCTTTCCTTCATCGCGAATATCGCTTTGTTCATGGGAGGGGTGGTCTGCCTTGGGTTATCCTTCTTCATTGAGGAGATGAAGATCCTTAGATATGTGGCGATCGTCTTCTTCGCCCTCTTCTTCGCGACGGCAATCACCCGTTATGTCTTCGAAAGAAGGCTCGTCAAGGAAATCGATATGACTGGGGATGCCATCTCCGAGCAACTTAATTCCTACGCGAAAGGCACCTTCGCCTTCGAAAGGCGTAAGCTCCGTTCCAATTTGACGAGGAACCTCCTCGCTAGATTCAACGATTCCATTACCTCCTTCTCCGCGATTTTGGCCAAGGGTCTAAGCAAAGACGAGGAGGAAAGGAAAAACGCGATCGCGAGATTCCTCAACAAGGAGGAATTCGAAGGCCTTCTTCCTGAAAGGGTTTTGAATAACCTCTCCTATAGAAGCTCCCTCATCGCGATTTCGATCGTCTCCAAACAGGAAGACGTTCCCGAGGAAATCGTCACCTCCCTTTACGAGGAACTCCGTTTGAGGAATCCGACCTCGATGATCGGAAGATACGATACCCGTACCCTCCTTATCTATATCGACGAGGTCACTGACTTCATCTCCTTCCAAAATACCTGGGAAGGGTTCGTCTCTGGCTTTGCGATTACGGTCCCCAAGAAGAATTCCGAGCGAATTGAGGTATATGGTATCTCCCTTTCCGCGAGCATCTATCCCTTCGTCGCCCTTTCTTCCCTTATCTCCCACACGATTGAGAACCTCCATAAGGGCAGGGCCTGCATCATTTCTTTCGGCGATGGTAAGATCTATTCCCCAACCCTCCAAAACGAATCCACGAGGCGAATCGTCGCCCTTGCAAACATCGAACTCCTTGACGTCAGGTTGCTTAAGGCCAAGAATTACGAGGAACAGATGTCGGTTTTGAATGACATCATCCGTTTCTATGGCACGCTCATCGGGTTCGATGTCGGAGGCATCTATGTCAAAGACCAAAGAACCGACTATTTCGATTACCTTCTTGAAAGGGGCAAGACGGGCGTGAAGGGGTTGACCGCCTTTGGAACCCATATCAGCCAAGACGTGATGAAGCCCTTCGTCGACGCGGGCTTCCTCGATTACCCCTTCTTCTCCAATAACGCGAAGGGCGTAAGGGGACCTTTGGCCAACGCGATGCGCTCCCTTTCCTTCAATTCCCTCTTCCTCGTCCCGATAGTTTGGCAAAATACCGTATACGGGTTGCTTTATTTCTTCGCGGAAGAGAAGATTGAGATGCCGCTTCTTTACCGTGAGAAGCTCAATGAGCTCACCCCGATTTTGACTTCCGCGATCTTATCGGTCCAAATGCAGGAGCAATTCGCCGGTCAACTCTCGATCCTCAATACCTTGGCGAGCAAAACCCATAAATACATGTATACGGTCGAGAAGGAGAATTACGTCATCCTCAACGTGACCGAATCCCTTTCCTCCAAGGTCCCGAAAGCTAAGCCGGGCGCGATTTGCTATAAGGCCTTATTCGACAGGGATGAGCCGTGCGTCAATTGCCCATTGTCTTCCGGGGCTGGCAAAGTCATCGTCTCGAGTCTAGGCCATAACGAGCTCACCCGTTCCGTCCTTACCGATAGAACGAGCGGCTTCCTTCCTGGAGCGACCATCTTGATGGAAGAAGAGACCTCCACCTCCTCCCTTTCCTCCAACTCGCTTCTTGATAAGACCCTTCAAATCCGTAACGCGAAGGCCTTCGCGATGGATCTTAACCGCGACATCAGGGTCAATATGCGCGGCTATATGTTCGCCTTCCGTTTAATCAACAAAGACGAAATCATCAAAGACGCGGTCGAGGCCTCCTTCTCCGCGAGTGGGCTCATGTCCTCCATCACGCGCGAGCTTATTTCCTATGGTTATGAAGGCATGCTTTATCTCTACGATGGGCTAACCTTCGTCATGAAGCTTTCCGGAAGCCGTTCGAAGACCGACCTTTACGCCCTTATCGAAGAGATCATGGGCAACATCAAAGGCCCCCTATATGTCGGCAACACCTCCTTCTCCCCCAAATACGCCTGTTCCCTCGTCTCCTATCCTAACGAAGCCGGGAACAGCTTCGAGGCGATGGCCCTCATCAAGAGTGAGCTCGCTAGAAGCGAAGGGCTTGGCGTTGGCAGAGTCACCGAGGTCGGTAGAAGCCATGCCCGTGGCGCGCTTAGGGAAGATTACATCCTCGACCTCATCCGTCTATCGACCCGTACAAGGAGAACGAATCTCTCGATCGACCCAATCGTCTCTATCGATAAGGGCAATATCGAGGGGGCCTATATCTCCCCAACCTTCAAGGGCGATTCCGGCGAACGCATCCATACCAGGGAATGGAGCAAAGTCGCGGAAGAAGCCGTGCTTAACGCGGACATCGATTTCACGACTTTGTCCGCCCTTGGCGAGTATTTCACCGCCAACAAGGAATCGACCTTCACCATCAACCGCAATATCCACTTCATCTTCCAAGTTTCTGGGACGACCGTCCTCCATTCGGAATTCGTCTCCCGTCTTAGCGGCTTCCTCAATGACTATAGGTTCTATCCAGGAACGATCGCGATTGCGGTAACCGCGAGCTTCGTCGAGGAAAATAGCGACCTTATGTCGAGGATCATCTCGAGCTTTAGAAGCGGCGATGTCTCTTGGTGGTTAGTCTCCTATAAGGCGACCTCGCACCTTACGGCCCAGATGATCAAGAAGATCGGCTTCAATTACATCAAATTCTCCGAGGATATGGTCTATGACGCGCGTAGCAGCGAATCCGAAACGACCGCCTTCATCAGAAGGGTCGCGGAATTCGCCGAAAACGGCTTCACCATCGCCTGCAACGGCATCGGCTCCGAAGAACTCCGCCTCTTCCTCAAGGGTCTTGAGATCTCCTATGGCCAAGGCGACCTTTATGGCACGAGGCTATCGGAAGCCGATTTCATCGCCGAACTCAGCTACGACAACAAATAAAAACGCATACCGTTTCCCAAAATAATCGGAAACGTTATCAAAAATGGGCAACCACGCAGTTGCCCATTTTCGTATATAGGAGGTTCGATTAGCGATTAATCGAATTCCCTCGCGGATTGGGGGGCGAAGGTTTTCTCTTCCGTAATCAGTCCACCGTGCTTTTTGATTTCCCTGATCTCCGCGCCTTTCTTGCTTTGGGAGCCTTCGATGCGGGTTAAGGAAAGGGATATGGTCGAATCCACTTCATTCATCGAGCGAAGATAGGATCCTCCGATGACGGCGGAAGAGCCAAGAAGGGCGATGGCAAAGAAGATAGAGGCCACGACCGCGGGGCGGAACGAGCGCTTCTTCACCGAGAGGAATTCGCGTCTAGTGGAGAGATCTTCGAATAGCATCTCGGAGGCGGTTACGCCTAGGGCTTTGCAGAAATGATAGAAAACGGTTAAGGATGGAATCGATTTCCCGGCTTCGTAATTCTTCAAGCTGCGGGAAGAGATGAGGGAGAGGGCCGCGAGGGTCTTTTGGCTCATCTTCCTGGCGTTACGGACCAAGACGAGGTTGGAGGCGAAAAGATTCGGATCGAAATCGTTATGGTCGGCGAAGTCGTTGTTCTTGCTATCGACTCCGATTAGGAAGGAATCGACGTCGAGTTCAAGGAAGCGGGCGGCATAGATCAAAGAGCCGAGATCCATCTCGGAGGCTCCGGATTCGTATTTGGCGACCGTCTGCACCGAATAATGCAAAAAGGAAGCGAATTCGCTTTGGGAACGGCCTAGGGCCCTTCTTTTGTTGACCATGTTCTCGCAATATAGGTTCATACTTCTATTTTAAACCATAAATTATGGTTTTCAACGGTAATCGACGTCGTTGCCGGACCTGTTGATGGTGGAATTCCCTCTTGAAAGGACCGCGTCGAATCTAGCGGAATGCTCGACGAGGTCCCCATTAAGGAGATCGGTCAACATCCACATGGCCCTCTTGCCGACCTCGTTAAGATCGATATTGAAGCAAGTGAGGGCGGGACGGGTGATGCGGGCGTATTTGGTTCCGACAAGTGAGAGGACCTCGACATCGGTTGGGACGGAAAGCCCGGAGTCGGTCGCGGCGTTCATGACGGCCGCGGCGATGGAATCGCGGTAGCAGATGAAGAATCCGCTGCGGTTGGTTTTGAAATATTCGAGGAACTGGGCATAGGTCCTCGCATAGGAATCGTCGCAGTTGATGACGTTATATTCCTTGCCGAGTTCATTATGGGTCTTGATGAAAAGCTTCTCCGCATGGGAAAGGAGGCGTCCGGCGTTATGGACGTGGAGGAAGACCATCTTCTGGGTTCCGCCGCGGGAATAATAAAGCTTGAGGCAATTGGCGAGGGTCGTATCGAAATTGAACATGATGCAGCCGATCTTCTCGCCCGTTACCTTCTCATCGATAACGACCGCGGGGACGTTATAGGAAGCGATTTTGGAAATATCGCCCGCGTCAAGCTGGTCATCGAAGATGATGGCTCCATCGACGTGGCTAGAGATGACTTTCTCAATCATCGTGAGGGCCTCTTCGCGGGAATGGGTCGTCGCGAAAAGGGTGAGCGAATAGCCTTTTTCCCTCGCGACCTCGGTGATGCCGTTAAGGACGTTGGAGATATAGACGTAGTTCGCGCTAGGGATGACCACGCCGATATTGGTGGAACGGTTGGTGGCAAGGGCCTGGGCAAGGCCGGAAGGCTTATAGCCAAGTCTAGCGATGGTATCCTCGACCTTCTTCCTCGTTTCCGGGGTTACCGAGCCTTGTTTGTTGATGACGCGGCTAACGGTAGCCAAAGACACTCCAGCCGCTTTAGCGACCTGGTAGATTGTTACGCGATCCTTTTCGTTTTTCATGTAGACTTCCTCCAAAAGACAAGGCCAAAGGTCCTATGTATGTCGTATTTGATTGGCCCTATTATAAGAAAATATGAAAATATTTTCAAACTAAAAAACGTCAAGTTTAGTCACTTGGCGTTTTTGTAAGAATTAATCGAATCTTTTTCTTATTTTTGCAAGGGTTGAAAAGCAGGAAAATATTTTCAAATGAAGAAATCCTCGCCAGGATTCCCCTTATCGATAATAAGGGCGGCCTTGCTTTCTTCGCCAAGGCGGACATCCTTTTCGGAGCAAAGCTCGCATTCGATTGGGATATTCCTTTCCACCCTCGCTTTGAAGATCGACCCGTCATATCGGAGGCAGTTATCAAGGGCGACGAGGACCTTATCCCCCTCGTTGACGTTTTGGTAACGGGTGACGGTCGAAAGGGTCTTATCGCCTAGGTCAAGGGTGAGGATGCTCATTCTCTCATCGAGAGGGTGTTCCTCCTTCTTCTCGACTTTGGCGATTTTGTAGAAGGAATTGCGGACATGGGGCAAGACGATATCGAAGGAAGCGTTCTTAAGGACGTTATTGAGGATATCGATAACCTCATCCAAGGGATTGACGATCATCCCCTCCGCGTGGATTTTCACTTTCTTGCCGATTGCAAGGAAATTGATGCCGATTAGCTCGCCTTTGGAATAAAGGCAGACGACATCGTCCTTTTCCTTCACTTCATCCGGGTATGCAAGGGGGTCGATCACGAGGAAAAGGATGTCCCCGTTTGTTTTGTAATTGTAATAGAGCCGATAATTCATCTTTGCTCCTCCTTCTTATAGATGAGGCGGAAGATATTCTTCCCCTCCTCCCTGAATGCGCGTTCGTATTCGCTCATCGCGTCATGGCCTTCGTCGAAAGAATAATCCGTCGTCGCGAGAATTTGGGTTAAGGGCAATTTCTCCACTTGCTCAAGGGTAAATTCATAGAGCCCCTCGTTATCGGTTTTGATGCGGAGTTCGCCGTTTTTATCCAAGGTGGAGATGATCCTCTCCAATCGCGGGGCGTAGGTCAGGCGGCGTTTGGCATGGCATTTTTTGGGCCAGGGGTCGGAGAAATTGAGGAAGATAACCTTGAAACGCAGGTCTTTTAGCTTCTCCAAGGCGAAATCGATGTCGGCGATGAGCAAGCGGACGTCCTCGTTATTTTCCTCCACCCTCTTCTTCTCCGCGATCGCGGCGACTTGGGCGACCTTCTCAATTCCTAGGTAATGGCCCTTTTCGATTTTGCTCATTCCTAATAGGAAATCGCCCTTGCCGGAGCCGATTTCCAAATATAAGGGGGCCTCTTTTAGGAAGGGGTCATCCAGAGAAAGCGAATCGAAAGAAAGCCCGGGATGGGATTCTAGGTAAGGGGATAGCCACTTCTTCCTTCTGGCCCTCATTTGGCTTTCCCTAATGAATAGATGGCATCCGCGTAAATCGCGATGGATTTGTATAGATCCTCAAGGAAGAGGTATTCGTTTGGGGAATGGATGTTCCCGGGGTGCCCTTGGAAAGCTCCGCCATAAGCGACGATGTTCTTGGCTTCCTTCGCGTATGTCCCCCCGCCTATTGCAAATGGCTTATCGAAGAAATGATGGGTCATATGCTTATAGGACTTCATCAAAGTGGAGACGAGGGTCGATTTCTTATCGAAAATGAGAAGGCGCGATTTGGAGACGACCTCGACATCGGAGGAGATCGCCTTCTTCATCTTCTCGATATCCTCATCCGGATGGGCTTCTTCGCCGAAGCGGAAATCGACGGAGACGGAAAGGTTCTTCTTATGGGAATCGTATTTGAAGAGGCCGTAATTATAGGTGTTCTTGCCTAATTCCTTGCTCGTTTCGTTGCCATCGAACCCTAAACCGGTTGGGTCATCGAGTTTGTTCGCGAGGTTGACGAGGTAATCGATGCCATAATATTCCCCAAGGACCCTGAAGGCCTTTAGCCCGGCGTTAAGGCCGAGTTCCGGGGTGCTGCCATGGGCGGATTTGCCCTTGAAGTTAAGGATGGTGACCTCACCAACCTCACTGATATCGATTTCCTTATCCTCGGATAATTTCTTGTTGAGCTTCTTATCGGTAGGAAGGGTGATGACGATCTTGTCGCAGACGGCGTTGTTGGCGACTCCCCCGTCGATGCCGATTATCGGGGAAAGGTCGATCTTCCTGGAGATATTGGCCCGGTAGATTCCTTTTTCGGCGTAGATAAGAGGGAAATCGGCGTCGGGGGTGAAGCCATAATCGCAATGGGGTTTCTTGAGTTTATCGAAATAATACTCGAGGCAGCTGGAACCTCTTTCCTCATCTCCCCCGGTCACCAGGCGGACGCGGAAATCCTTGAGGAGGCCATTGTCCTTAAGGAGCTTGATGGCGAATAAAGACGCGATCAAGGGTCCCTTATCATCGGTCGCCCCTCTAGCGATAAGGGCTTTCTTGCCGTCTTTTTCCTTGATGACTCCCTTAAACGGGGGCTCATCCCATTTCCCGGAAGCGGGGACGACGTCGGAATGGGCGTAGACGCCGATGAGACGGCTTCCTTCACCCGTGGTTAGCTCGGTCGCGCGATGGTCGCAGGTATCGACTTCGAAGCCGTAATCCTTGCCGAGTTTGGCAATGAAATCGAGGGCTTCCCTGACCCCTTTCCCATAAGGGTGTTCCTCATCGATTGAGGCAGGATCATAAACCGAGGGTTTTCTGACTAATTCAAGAAGGGCCTTGAGGGCGTCTTCTTCATAGGTTTTGGCGAGTTTTTTGAAATTTGGCATGGCTAGTAGACTTTCTATTTATCTTAGTTCGCTGGGCTTTCCTTCCTTCTTAGCATCGGGACGGCTTTGGTTAGGACTTTCTCCAAAGCGGGGGTAAGTATCGCTCCAAGAAGGGCTTCGCCACTCATTCCGATGGATAGGAAGATGAGGATGCTTATCCCGGTTCCGGCGATGATCGGCTCCGGATTGAAGAGCCAATCCCTGACCCAAGGCTCGAATAACCCGAGGAAGAGGAAGACCAAGACGGTATGGAGGCAGGTTAGGAAGAACGCTGCCAAGGCATAGTATAGGCTTTTTGGGCCCTTCTTGTGAAGTTTCCTTATTAAGGAAAATACGATTCCGGAGACTAAGCCGAAAAGAAGTCGTGGCAAAACCGCAATATAGACATGCTGGAAGGCGACGTCTAAGACGGTGGTGGCCCCTATAAGAGCCTTAATCCAGGAAAGCATTCCAAACATCAACCCATAGAATAGACCTCTCTTCCAGCCGAAGAGGGCCGCCCCAAGGAGGACGGGGAGATGGAGGAGGGTGAGGCTAACGGGGCCGATAGCGATGAAGCCGAGGTTTGGGACGAAGGTGAGGATAAGGAGGATCGCGACGAAGAAGGCATCGATCGTGATGCTTTGGACGGAACTGACCCTATCGTCATCCCCTTCTTCCTTCTTTTCGCGGAAAAGGAACATCGGGGTTATCAAAATAACAAGGCAAAGGATAAAGGACACGAGGGCCCGGATGTTTTCTTCGTTCATTTTCTGTTCCTCTCATAAATGAGGCGAAGGCCCAAAAGAGTCAATTCGTCCACGTATTCAAAATCGTTAAGCAGGTCTTTAAGGAATCTCGCGTATCCTCCGGTCATGATCCTCTTGCAGGGGACGCCCGCTTCCTTTTCAATGGCGTCGCATAGGCCCCTGATTTCATAGCTGACCCCATATGTGAGGGCGGAATTCATGGAATCGGGGGTGTTTTTTCCTAGAACCCTGTTAGGGATTTCCATACTGACGGAAGGGAGGAGGGCGGCGTCGAGGGAGAGGGCGCGGGCGGATAAGCCCATGCCGATTCCGATCGTGCAGCCTTCGAAGGCCCCGTCTTTTCCAATGAGGATGACCTTATTCGCGGTTCCCAAATCCGCGATGAGGACATTTTCCCCATAAAGGCTTTTCGCGGCGACCGCATCCGCGATCAAATCGCTTCCGACTTCCTTGGGGTTATCGGTTTTGATGACTAAACCCGTCTTGAGCTTAGGCCCAACGACATAGGGACGTAGCCCGTATTCGTCTTTGAGCAAGGCCTTCCACCAAGTCTCGAGGCTTGGGACGACACAGGAAATGATCGCCCCTTCAAACGATTTTCTCTCGATGCCCTTATCCTTAAGGAAAAGGGAAAAGGAGGAACTTATCTCCTCCAAAGAATGTCCATAATCCGAGCGAATCGAATATCGATATTCTAGTTTCGGTCCATTGTAGAACCCCACCACAGTCGTGGTGTTTCCGATATCTACGGCTAATAGCATTATTTGCCTCCCGTGCTTCAATTAGGACCTTTTGTCCTATATCGAGCGAGAAGAATATAGCACCTTTCCCCTTCACTATGTGAAAGAAAGCGATTCCAAATACGGTTTTCCTTTATATTCAAGCCAAAGCAGGTTAACATTCTTACCATGAGCGTCTATTTGATAAGGCACGGGCAAACCGATTGGAACAAAGAAGGCATCGTCCAAGGACGTTGCGATATCCCCCTTAACGAAAGGGGAAGGGAGCAGGCTAGGGCGGCCAAAGAGCTAACCAAGGACATCCCTTTCGATATCTGCTTCTGTTCACCTTTAGATAGGGCGAAGGAAACCGCCTCCATAGTTTTGGAGGGAAGGGACGTCCAAATCGTCTGCGATGACCGTCTTTTGGAAATGGCCTACGGGATATATGAAGGCACCGATTGGCGGAAGGGCGAATACCAAAATAGAAGAAGGCAATTCGCGATAAGGAACAAAAACGGGGAATCCTACCTCGACGTTTGCTACCGCGCCTTCTCCTTCCTTGAGGAAATCAAGCCCCTTGGGATAAAGGGAAACGTCCTCCTCGTCTGCCATGGCGGCGTAGCAAGGGTCATCCATTCCTATTTCGAGGATGACGCGGATAACGATAAATTCGTCGATAACATCTGCCCGAATGGGGGAGTAAGGAAATACGAATACGTCGAGCGCCACGTCGAAAGGATCATAGCCGATTACAAGACGAGGTTCAAACCGCCGTTTTCAAAGAAATAAGCATGCTTAGGAGGTCTTCCTTGTTGAGGGGGACCTTTTCGATTATCGGGGCGAAGGAATCGTAATGGGAGTCCCCTTCTTCTTTTTTCCTGCCTTCCTCGATATCTTCCTTGATGGCCCCGGAAAAGAAAAGCAAGGGACCCATGACATCGTTAATCGGTCTATTCAGCTCATAGGAAAGGAAGGTGGCGTAGGGGGCGAAGAAGGAATCAGCGAGGCGTTCCTCCTTCCTTTCCGCCTCTTCTCCCCAAAGGGGGAATTCCCTTTCCTCCAGTTCGCTAGTCATCCAAGTTCTTTTGGCATAGCCGCGATATGTGTCAAGGAGGACATTCTTGTTCCCTTCGTTCCCAAATAGGATTAGGGAAGTCAAGGACAAGGAAGCGATTAAGGCATCGTCCTCCTTTAAGCCTAAATCCATCATCCTCCTTTGAAGTATCGAGGAGGCTAGGCCAAAGGAAAGGCAATCGTTTCTTAGGGATTTCGGGTCAATCGTGATTCCGTCCATGTTTCTTACCTCTTTTCTTCTTTTTCGGTTTTTCCTTGTAGAAAGGTCCGATCTTGTCGATTAGCTCGTCGCCATGATATATGAGGGTCAATTCGAAGACCCCGTCTTTGTTATCCATCATCAAGGGCAGGAAATACCTATCACCTTCCCACATCGGCAGGTTATAGACCTCCTCTTTTCTTACGAGGGAAAGGGTACCTTCGTCGCAAGAGGAGATATCCCCTTCCGCATCGAAGATATTGAATAGATACATGACCTCGCTTGGACAAGAGTCATTAAGGAAATAGACCTTTCCTTTATAGATGGCTTTCTTCACGAGCAATCCGGTTTCTTCCCTTATCTCCCTTTTGATGCAGGCAAAGGCGGATTCCCCCTCTTCAAAATGACCCCCGATTCCCACGTATTTCCCTTGATTGGGGTCGTTCTCCTTTTTGTTGCGGTAGAGCAAAAGGACCTTATCGTCGAAATGGATATAGCCTAGCGTAGTACGGTCTTTCTTAGGAATATTGCCTTTTCTTGCCAAGGCCTCTTGCCTCATTTTTAGGACGTCTTTTATTTCCTTGACGATACGAGGAAGCTCCTTATTGATTTCAAACCCCCAGTAGCGGAGGACCTTATAACCTTCGGAAAGCAGAGCTTCGTTAACTTCTTTGTCCCTTTCGATGTTCCTTTCGATCTTGTTGACCCAAAAATCGCGGTTGGTCTTCAAATTGGCTTTGGCGGATGCGAAATTATAGCCATGCCAAAACTCGGAATCGGCGAATACGACGACTTTTTCCTTAGGGAAAAGGATATCGGGATGGCCGATGACCTTATTGGAATAGATGCGGTATCTTAGGCCTTCTTCCGTCAAGGCCTTGCGGAGGGCCTTCTCAATCCCCGTGTCCCTCCCTCTAATCGCGGACATCGTCTTATGGATTATCGCCTGATCGCGAATGGCCATCTTTATTTCTTCTTCCCTTTCTTGGTGGAATTGATGAGCGAATGGGATTCGGGCTTTTCCTTCCTCTCATTCTTCTTGGCCTCAAGCTTGGAGGAGGCCTCGTCTAATTTTTCGTTAAGCTTATCGAGTTCCATGGCGGAAAGCTTGGCGTTGACCTCGTCGAGTTTGGCGGAAACGTTTTCTAGCGAAGCAAAGCTCTCCTCGAGTTTTTCTAGCAAAGAGGAAATCCTACCGACGCGGTTATCGAGGGCGTTGGCGTTATATTGGAGGGACTCAATCCTTTTATCGATCGATTCGATGCGGGAAGCGAAATCCTCTTCGACCGAGAGGATTTCGGAGATCTCCTCCTCGAGTTTGGCCAAATCCGTAATGACCCCTTCGAGCAATTTGCCTTTTTCTTCCATTTTGTCTATTCCTCCTTGGGCATTTTAATGCCTTGACCGCTTTTATGTAACCCTTTCCGCCTCAGCTTCCTTCTGATAGAGGAAGAATATAATCCGATTATAGCGGACCCATACACTTGTTTTTCCTCTTCATAAAGGCTATCGAAGATTGTAAGGAGCAATTCCTTCTTCTCCTTTAAGGGGATGGATTGATCGGTAAGGGAAAGAAGGAATCTCCGCCTATCCTCAAGGCCGTTATCGAAATAATAATCCATCAAGGCGGGATAATCCCGATATGACAAAAGGGATGAAATCGCTTCTTGACGGCTCTTCCTCCCCAAGAAGATATCCATATAAAGGGTGGCCTTATCCTTAAGGGGCTTCGCCTTTTCCTCATCTTGGATCCTCTTATAGCAACGGAGGGCCCCTTCGTAATCGTCCTTCTTGAAGAGGTTATCGCCTTGTTTGATCCAATCCTCATCCGGGATACGGTTTTCAAAATAGGGGGTTATCGCTTCCTTAGAGGAGATTTCGCTTAACCCGTGTAGGAGTTTTTCGTAGGTGATGGTTTTCCTTATGTCGTCTTTTTCATAAACGAAGACACGGTTTCTCGCCCTGGTCAAACCAACGTAATAACGGTTGAAGAGCATGCGGTGGAGGGTGCTGTGCCTCCCGAGTTTCCTATCTCCCAACATCGATTCGAACAATCCGATGTTCGTCGAGAAATAGGAGACGAGGATCACCGAATCCCATTCCCTACCCTTCGATTCCTCGATGGAGAGGAAATAGGAAGAGAGGAAATCCTCGCTTAAAAGGCCTTGGTATTCCTTCTTGGCCAAATCGCGGGAATTGGCGCTTGGGAAGAGGAAGGCCGTGTCCGCGGATTGCTTTTGGACAAGGGAAAGAAGTTCGAGGAACAAAGGCTTGCCGAATAAGGTGACGACGAAGGCATCGGCTTCGTCGTTCCTAAACGATTTCTTGGCAAGGGCGTTTTCCTGCTTGTCCTTCCCGATGACCTTATCTTTGAGGGAAAGGACCTCGTTGATATAGGAAAGGAGGTTGGGCCCGTTCCTATAGGAAGAGGAAAGGCTATGGAAGGAAGGCTTTGGCCTATCCTCGAATGCCCCCATGATGACTCTCCCCAAGGAGGAGACATTGAGAATCGAGGGGTTGATAGCTTGGTTATCGTCTCCGAATAGATAGAGGCGATGAGGGGGATCCTTCTTAAGGAGGCGGGTAATCGAAAGCAGCTGTATTTCCGTCAAATCCTGGTATTCGTCGACGATGATCGCGTCATACCTTCCGAGGAAACGGCCGAATCCGATGATCTTCAAGGCGAATTTGTTGTCGGTCATCCCGTTTATTTCCTGAAGGTGCTTCTCATATGCTTTGGCGATGCGGTATATCGCCTTCTTCTGTTCCAAGGCGATGCCTTCTTCCTTCTCGGCGATATTGAAGAAGGATTTCTCATCGAGGATTCCCTTCCTTTCCGCGGATTTGAAGGAGCCTTCGATAAGACCGCGATAGAACAAATAGGCGACCATGAAGGCGTCTTCCTTGTTGGGGGAGAGGGTATTCGCGTCCTTGACGAATTCCTTATCGTATCCCGAATCGACCTTATCGAAGAACCAAGCCCGATATTTGTCCTTGGTCTGGAAGTGGCTTGCCTCCTCGCTTCCGAAGAGTTTGAGGATGAAGTCGCGGTAAGTCATGCAGTCAACGTCTTCGTTACCCATGGCCCTAAGGGTTTTCTCCGCGGCTTTGACAAGGGCTTTTTGGTAAGTGATATAGAGGACCCTCATACCGGAGAGCTTCGATAAATCGAGGTAGCATTGATAGCTTAGCAAGGTCTTCCCGCTTCCGGCGGTACCAAGTATTGCCGTGGGGAGGTTGGCTTCGCTTTCCTCAAGCTGTCGGAATTGCTCCTTGCTAGGATAAGCGACGTAATCAAGCCCTTCCTTGGAATCGTTATCGAGAAGGATTTGCTCCAAGATTGATTGCTTACCTAAATAGGTGATGCCCGATTTAGCGATTTCCCTTTGCCTTTCATGCTCGTTTTGGTAGGACATCGTCAATATGACGAAGTCGCTATCTTCGTAGCGCCTATTGTAGGAAGAGAGGGCGTCCCCCCTGGTGTACATAATCCTCACCGCGGCATATTCGCCTTTGCTAGAGAAGGGGAATTTATAAACAGGGGTTTCGGAAATGCCCTGAAGCTTCTTATTGCTTTCATCAAGAAGGAAAAGGCGGAGGGATTCCTCATCCGCGGTTAGGAGGAATTCATAGATGCTCTTGATGATGTCCTCCGCTTCCTTGCCATGATATGAGAGGAATTTGGCGAGGCGACGCTGGAAAAGGGCCGTGATGAAAAGGCGGCGGACCATTCGCTTGAGTGGCGCTTCCTCCTCGACTTCAATGCTTTTTAATAAGGGGGCCTCCTCTTCCTCGAGGCTAACCTCGATTACCTCTTTCTCTTCTTCCTTTTCTTCGATGACGATTTCCTTTTCCCTAGCCTTTGGGAAAAGCTTATCGAAAAGGGCGTAATAGGTTTCTTTGTGGCCTTCTATTTCCATCCCATTAAGGGAGACCAAGTTGATAAGGGGGTTATTCCCGGGAAGTAAAGCAAAGCAAAAGCCTATATCCTCCTTATCGAAAAGAAGATAGGAACAGGGCTCATCGTTATGATCGAGGACGTAGGCGAATAGGCCATAACGGTCCAAATCGATAATGACGTTCCCTTTAAGGAAAGAGGAACTTTCCTCCATTAAGGAAGGGGCGAATATGCAATTAGGGGCCAAACGGGCTTTTTTGATTGAGGAAAGCCTTTCCATGACTTTCTCCTTATGGGGGTCAGATGGAAGAAAGAGGAAAAGACGGCTCCCTTTCTTGGAGGTTAGGGGACGATAAACCAAGGAGGGGAAGACCCTATAGGAGGTTTTCTTCTCGTCGATGATCTTCGGGGGCTTTTTGCTCGAAACGGGAACAAAAGAAGGCGTAACGGGGGTTGGTTTTGGCTTAATCTCTTTAATTGGAGCCGAAACGGGGGTGGTTTTATTGACTTCTTTTACATTTTCCTTTTTGTGTTTGGGGAAGGGCTTTTCGTTAAAGGAACCGAGGTCTTTGATCTTCTTTTTGCTATTGGGGACGAAGGCGGTCTTCGTAACCTCGACCTGGACTTCTTCCTCCTCGGCTTTCTCCTTTTCCTCTTCATAAAGCTTCTTGGAAAGGCCGAGGTCCTTGATCTTTTTCTTCTTCGAGGGCTCGAAGGTTTTCTTAACCTCGATTTGAGGTTCCCCTTCCTCCTCTTCCTCGTCCTCTTCTTTTCCCTTAACGCTTCCTAAGTTAAGGGGTTTTCTTGCAGAGGAAGGGATAAACAAATCCCCGTTTAAAGAAGGGAGAAAGATATCCAAAGGGGTGGCTTCGCCTTCGATTTCCTCGATATAGACGCCTTGATAGAAGGAAACGATCGCCTCGAGGTTCTTTTTGTCGATGACCATGCCGTGGCTGTTCGCGTATTTATCGACGAGGAGGAAAGAGAGGATGTTCATGTCCTTATCGATAATGCAGGCGACAAGAAGATAGGATTCCTTCTTGAAAAGGTTCCTATTCATTACTTCCATCGGCGATTCCTTATAGGAAAGGGGGTATACGCGTAGGCGATAGGAGGAAAAGAGGGAATTCACGTTATGGAGGAGATAGCGGATCTCCTCGAAAAAGGGCGCGGTGAAGGAATCGCCATCGTTGGCCAAAAGCATCTCCCCTTTATTGGGGAGAGCGCGATAGACGAATCTTTTGCTTTCATCGATTTTCATTTGGCGGCCTTCTTATATATAAGCATAAACCATTTTCGGTTTCTTTTGATGGTAAGAGGGGCGTTTTTCATCCAAAAAGGGGATTTCGTTTTCATAAGGTGAGGAAAAAAGGAGGAAAAAGGGCATGAAAACTAATGAAAATGAATGAAAAAACATATCATATAAATGATTTTAGGCGAAATTATAAGCCATTTATCGAATGTTTTTCTGAAAGCGTTTCCAGTAACCGCTTACAGTGTTGAAAGGGTTTTAAGCGAGACTATGATGATGGTGTTCCAAGGGCAGTGAGCTCTTGGGACGATTGAAGAAAAGGAGGTTGATCCCGATGGAAGAGAATACCTATGAGAATGAGCTCGCCGAAATCGAAACCATCTTTGATGATGATGCGATCGACGCCGAACTCGGTTACCCTGAAGAGCAGGAATATTATCAAGACTAATTACCCTCTTTGGAGTTACCAAAAAAGATAACACTCGAAAAGAGAAATCCGCGCTTCCTAGGATGTTCTAGGGCGGCGCGGATTTTTGTTTTATTGCTCCTGTAAGAATTTTTCTTGCATGTTAAAATCTTTTCGTCCATAGCTGACGAGAGTAGGAGCGTTTGCGTGAAGTGATGCGGGATGGGAGGTTGTCCGCATACGAAGGGGGATTTCCCCGCGATAAACGCCCGCCGCCGCTCGTCATTAAGGCGCTGGATCACCTCCCCCATAAAAAGTTAGGAGGTTTGATTATGGGGACTAATACGATTCGTCGACTTGCTTTAGATGGGGTTTTGATGGCCCTCTTCCTCGTTTTGGGAATGGTCAGGGTCAGGGCCGGATTCGTGGAAATCGGGTTCGGGACCATCGTCATCACCCTCGCCGCCTTTGCCCTTTCGCCTATCGACGCGCTTCTTATCGGGGGCATCGGGGAATTCGTTTCCCAGGTGTTCTTCTCCGGTTATGGGTTGACGCCCACCACTCCTTTATGGGTGCTTCCGGTTGCCTTAAGGGGTTTGATCCTTGGGCTAATCGCCCTTATCTACAAAAGGAAGGGAGATACGATTACCAAACATATCGTTCCTTGTTTCCTCTCGATTATGGGGGTCGCCCTCTTCATCTCGGGTCTTGATACAGGAATCCTCTATCTCGATGGGTTAATCATGAACTACCCCGTTTCCTATACGGCCGCGCAGACGATCATCCGCTTTGCGACGAGCCAGCTCAACGCGATTATCTGCGGTATCCTTGTAATACCTTTATACAAGGCCGTTATGTTTATGTTGCCAAATGAAGAAGTTAAGTCTGGAGGAAAAGAAACGGAAGAGGAATAAACGCGGGTTCTTCGTCGACCCCGTATTCCTTTCTTTGCTAGGCGGAGGGGCTATTTGCCTTCTAACCGCGGCGATTTTCTTCGCTCTTTTCCAGCTTGTTGGCTTCAATAACCGCGAACTTGGCTCGGTTTTCACGACCGTTTATGTCGCGACTTCCGTTGCGGGGTATCTGCTTTTGCTTTTCGCTTTCCTCTACCTCTTCATCCGCAAGGGTTTAGGGTATGAGGCCACCTTGACCAACGGATATCGCCCTAAGGCCAAGGGACGTTGCGAAAAATGTTTCCGCCCCCTTCCTTTAGGCGCGGTTTATTGCCCTAGATGCGGTAAGAAGGCCAAGGAGGACCTATCAAATGATAGGAAGGCGGAGGTCGTCGATGAGCTCATCATGAAAAAGAGCAACCTCCCCCATTATTCTTTTTATCTAAAAAGGGGGCTATACCTTTATCGTCCCTATATATTTGTGATCATCGCCTTAATCCTCTTCTTCGCTTTTTTGATGTTCATCGACATCAATACGGCGGATGGAATCGACCCCGAACTCGTCCTTATCATCGTTTTGATCACCCTTCTAGCCGTTCTTATCTTCGTTTTCCCTTTGTTCACGAAAAGCCACATCCTCTCCCATTATAAGGAAGCCTCCTATGAGATAAGGCAAAACGGGATCGAGGTGCATGAGGTCTATCTTAAGCGTAAGCATTACGTGACCTTAGAGGTTTTCATCCGTTATGACGAATGTTTTGCCTCAAGGGAAACCGAGGAAGGTTATTTGCTTTTCACACATATTGGGGGAAGGCGTTACGCGGTGGCCTTGCCGATTAAGGGAATCGCCTTCTCTTCGGTAAGCTTCATCAAGGCCAAGGCGTTTTTGGTAAAAAGGAGGAAGGATTGATGGCGGGAATCGGGAATAGGACATGCCCCCATTGCGGCAGGGTCATCGGAAAAGATGACGAATATTGCCTCCATTGCGGGATCAAGCTTGTGGAAGGCGAGGATAGCCTTTCCAAACCCTTGACGGAGAAAATCGACCAAAAAGTTCCTTTCTTCCTTAAGACAAGGATCGGTTTTATCGCGACGAGGAAGGTTATCTTCATCCTCGGAGGGTTGGCCTTCGTCCTTTTTGCGACCCTTTTCTTTGGCATTGGGGCCGTTCAAGCGGATATGACCGGAAAAATCGTCCTCTTCACCGTCGGAGGATTGATGATCATCCTTGGGGTGATCGCGGGTTTCATCGTTTCCTTCCTAAGTGGCAACAAGGCCACGAAGCCTTCCATGAGGGTTTACGAAAACCACATCGAATATCTTTATAAATCGATACATGTATCCCTTTCTTTTGGGAATCTTTTGTTCGCCTATGCCTTGCCAAATGGACTGATCCTCCATTTCGTTCAGGACGGGGACGACCCCTTCGTCTACCTTTCCTTTGAAGCGATGGATGAGAAAACGAAGGAATTCCTTCTCGCGAAAGGATATGAAGTTGGCATGAAAGGAGAAAAGAAATGAGAATCGTTTCTTGGAATGTCAATGGCATCAGAGCCATCGTCAAAAAGGATTTCGCGGAGTCGATTGACTTTCTGAATCCGGATGTTTTGGTAATCGAGGAAAGCAAATTGTCCGAAGAAGGCGAACTGGCTTTCCCCTATTCCCGTGAAGGTTACGAATATTATGGGACCATTTCCAAACTCCGTAAGGGCTATAGCGGAGTCAGCATCTTGACTCGCGTTAAGCCTTTATCAGTCCATTATGGACTAAACGAGGGGAAATACGACGAGGAAGGAAGGGTTATAACCCTTGAATTCAACGATTTCTACCTCGTTGGGGCCTATGTGCCCAATTCTGGAGACGGCTTAAAAAGGCTCGATTTCCGTATGGGGTATGAAGATGACCTAAGGGACTATTTGAAAATCCTTAGCAAAAGGAAACCGATCGTCTATACGGGCGACCTCAATGTCGCATATCAGGAAATCGATTTGAAAAACCCAGACAGCAACCACATGAATCCTGGGTTCACCGATGAGGAAAGAGGTAAATTCGGAGAACTCCTGAAAGAAGGGTATATCGATATCTTCCGTTACCTTTATCCCGATGATATCCGTTATACCTGGTGGAGTTACCGTTTCCACGCGAGAGAGAATAACGTCGGTTGGAGAATCGATTATTTCCTTTGCTCGAAAGAGCTTCTCCAATATGTGCAAGGCAACGAAATCCACGATGGGATTTTCGGCAGCGACCATTGTCCGATTTCCTTGGATATCAACCTAAAATAAACGGGGCATGTATTCGTTTTTCCTTTTTTTGCCCTTCTCTATTCTTTGAAAAAGAAAACTCTACCAATCGGAGAATAGGCGAGGCCTCCGCTCCTTTTCTCTTCCCTCCCTTTAAAGGAAGGGAAAATCTTTTCTAGACAAACCGCGCGTAGGCCTATAACATTGCCCTAGTATTTTTTGACTATGGTTATCACTTTTATCTGCGAAGTCCTCGGAGAGGAAAACAATGGAACGACCATCGCCACGATGAACGTCGTTCGTTATCTTCGTTCCAAGGGCCATAAAGTCAATGTAGTTTGTCCAGACAAGGACAAAAAAGGCCTTGATGGATATTATGTCGTCCCAAGGATCCATTTCGGCATTTTCGATTCCTACGTCAAAAGGAATGGGGTGACCCTGGCCTCCGCGAAGGCCTTCAAAGACGAAGGCCTGTTGGCCCTTATCCGCAATAGCGACGTCGTCCATTTCAATTTCGCCTCCAAACTCACCTTGCTATGTTCCCAATACGCGCATGCCCATGGGGTGGCCTGCACCGCAAGCTTCCATACCCAAGCGGAGAATTTCACCAATCACGTCGGCTTGATGAGGCGTAGCTTTGCCAATTTCTTGATCTACTGCATCCTCAATCACCGCCTCTTCTCCCAAGTCGACGCGATCCATTATCCGACCGAATTCATGAGAAGCGTCTTTAGGAAACACCATAAGACGAGGGCCAAGGAATACATAATCTCCAACGGGACCCAAGCCCTTTTCTCCCGCGAAGAGGTCGAACGTCCAAAGGAATACGAAGGCAAAATCGTGATTACCTCCACCGGCAGGTATTCCAACGAAAAGCAACAGGCGGACCTCATCAAGGCCATGCGTTATTCTTCGCATCGCGATGAGATTCAATTAATCTTCCCGGGCGATGGTCCAAAACGTAAGAAACTCGAGAAACTCGCCCATAAATATTGCACCAATTTCCCCTTATTCGGTTTCCATACACGTGAGGAGCTTGCGAAAATCCTCAATTACACGGATATCTATTGCCATTGCTCCTACGCGGATTTGGAGGCGATCTCCTGCCTAGAGGCCATCTCCGTGGGCATTGCCCCCGTCCTTTCCGATTCCCCCCTCTCCGCGGTTTCGGGATTCGCTTTGGATGAGCGCAACGTCTATAAGCACGATAACATCAAAGATTTGGCCGCGCATATCGATTATTGGATCGAACATCCTAAGGAAAGAAAGGAAAACGCGGATTCATATTTGGGAATGGGCAAGAAATTCGCCCTTGATAAGATGATGGAAAAAATGGAGCAGATGTTCCTAAAGACCATCGCCGAATACGAAGCCGAATACGAAGGGAAGACCGCATAATGGCCAAAAGGGAAAGGGTTGTCTATTACGAGGATCCCCTCAATGACGATTTCGCGGGAACGAAGATCAAAAGGCGGGAATTGCCCAAAAACTACAAGTTCCATTCGCGAAATCCTTTTTTCCGCGCCCTCTCCTTCTTCCTCTATTACGTAATCGCCCTTCCATTGATCTTCATCTTCCTCAAGTTATTCATGAGGGTTAAGGTCGTGGGGAAGAAAAACATCAAAAAACTTAGGAAGACCGGTTATTTCGTTTACGGCAACCATACCCAGATAATCGATGCCCTGACGGCTCAAATCTTCGCGTCGAGGTTGAAAAGGACCTTCATCGTCGCCGATCAAGACGCGACCTCCATCAGGGGCATTAGGTGGTTATTGAAGGCCCTCGGTATATTGCCGGTTCCCCTTAATCCTTCCGAATCCATCAAATTCAAGGAAGCCATCAATTACCACATCAAGAAAAAACGTGTCATCTCCATTTTCCCCGAGGCCCACATCTGGCCTTATTGCACCCATATCAGGCCCTTTGAGGATTCGAGTTTCGTCTATCCTTCCGAGCTTGGCGTCCCCGTGGTCGCGATGGTCATGACCTACCGTAAGAGGAGATTCCTAAAATCAAGGCCCCCGCTTCCCGTCATCCATCTTTCCCGTCCATTCCTTCCCGATATGAACGTCTCCATCCCGGATAGGAAGAAGGCCTTGCGCGATAGGGTCTATGAATATTTCCTCGATATCGCTTCCAGCGAAAATAACGTCGAATGGATTTCCTATCAAAGGAAAGCCGTTGAATAAAAAAGCGGGGGCGGGCAATTTGGTTGCCCGCCCTTTTTGATGTCATGCCATCAAAAAAACAATTGACCCGCGTATTAGAAATCCACTCTTTCAAGGCGCCTTGAAGAGATAATATAAACCACGATATGGACGAGGAAATAGATAACCAAGGCCACACCCAGGAAGGCAAGTTGCAAGGGATACCCGGAACGGCAGAACAAATTGACGTAGCCTTCAAATCCAGGAATGAAGGGGAAGACGACCGTGAAGGTCATCATGAAGAGGGCGAAACCAAGGATCATAAGAAGGGTGGAGGCGACGATCGACCTTCCTTTTTTGTAATATATCGGGAAGAAGATCAAATCGGCGATGGCATAGCCAACTATTGCGAATGACATCGAGGAGATTACCGCTTCATGGGGGAATCCGGGGACTGTGAGTTGCTTGGCGGGTTCGGCGGAGGCGTTGATCGTGTTGGTAAGGTAGATCGCCAATGGGGTTAGGGCCCCTTGGATGATCATGAAGGCGAATTGCATGATCGCGACCGTCATCATCCTCGCCAAGACGATATCTTTCTTCCTGACGGGAAGAAGGGTGGAGAAAAGCAAATCGTTGCTTTGTTGTCCTTTGTTGGCCCCAAGGAACAATATCGGGTAAACGGCAAGAACGTAGATGAAGCCTACCGCGATCGGATAGGAAGGGATAAGGATCATGAAGGGGAAAAGACAGACGAAGACATAGCAAATCGGATGCATCGCCAATTTGAATTCCTTATAGAGTAAAGCTTTCATGGTTCTTGCTCCTTTCCAAATAGACCATAATCTGTTCTAGATCGGGTTCGACGGGGTTGATGCCTTTTTCGATGAAACAATCCTTGTTGTTGATGTCGATTAGGCCTTCGATCCTATCGTCGAGTTCCTTATAGGCGATGTAATCACGGAGGATGCTCCTATTCTTAGAAGGGTCCTTCACGAAAAGATAGGCATCGATGAAGTCCTTCTTTAATCCCGTGAAAACAATCTCGCCTTCATGGATATAGGTGATGTTGCTCGCGCATTTATCGAGGTCGCTCGTAATGTGGGTGGAGAAAAGGATGGCCCTATCCTTGTTCTTGACGATTTCCCTGAAGATATCGAGGATCTCGTCGCGCGAGACGGGGTCAAGCCCGGAGGTTGGCTCATCGAGAATCAATAATTCCGCGTTATGGGAAAGGGCGATCGCGACCGAGTATTTGACCTTCATGCCGCTGGAAAGCTCCTCAAGTTTCTTATCGATGTTGAGGTTGAATAATTTGCAGACCTTCGCGAATTTCTCATCGTCGAAATCACGGTAGAAACGGCGGTTGACCTTCATGAGGCTGCGAATCGTCTTGTTGGGGTAATAATTGAGCTCGCTTAAGGCAAAGCCGATGCGTTGCTTGTTCTCCAGCTCAAATTCGTTCATCTCCTTGCCGAAAGCCTCGATTCTTCCCTCATCGTAATGGATGAGGTTCATGATGCTTTTTAAAGTCGTGGTCTTTCCCGCGCCATTACGGCCGATGAAACCCATGATCTCCCCCGGCTTCACCGAGAAAGAGACCTCTTTTAGATCGAATGTCGGATAATGCTTGCTGACCTTATCCAAAACCAAGATATTATCCATTTTCCACTCCTTTGAAATGCGTATAGAAAACATCTGCCTTAAGGATGGCCAAACCACGGGATTTATCGCCCATCACCATCAAGGTATCGCCTTCTTTGATATCGAACATGTCGCGGGCCTCCTTCGGAATGGTAATTTGCCCTTTGGGACCCACCTTGACACTGACGATGAAGCGATTGTCGCTAGTCTTTTTCATTTTCTTACTTTTCTTACCTTTCTTACTTAATTATATAAAAGAAAAAGGCTAGATGCAAATTAAACTGGACCCCGTAATTCGGACAGTCTAGAAAAAGGGCCTACCAAAAAGATTGCCTCCGATTACACTTTCATCGGAGGTTTTCTTTATGGCCAAAATACGCTTCACGGACGAACAGGTTTCGCTGCTTCGGTCCAACCCCTGTGTCAAGTCAGCCACGGCCAAGTACGTTTCCTTCACCAAGGAATTCATGGAGGAGTTCATCGCCCTGCATTCCGAAGGGCAGACCAGATACGAGATCTTTGAGTCGCACGGGCTGCCCGTGGAAGTCATCGGGAAGAAAAGGATAAAGAGGACCACGGCCAACTGGATTGCCAAATCGAACTCCGGGATAGGGCTCTCCGACGAGAAGGGGGGCAGGCCGAGGACGAAGGGCCTCACCCAGGAGGAGATAATCGCAAGGCAGCAGGCCAAGATAGAGATGCTGCAGCAGGAGAACGACTTCCTCCGCCAAATACGGGGGCTGGAACGACGTCACCAGCCATCAAAATCCCCGTCGAGGAAAGGTTCGAGATAATCTACAGGACCAAGGAGAGATACGCCGGGAAGCTCAGGCTCAACGTCGCCTGGATGTGCAGGGAGCTCGGCGTCTCCAGATCCGGCTACTACGCATACGAAGCCAGGAGGCGGAACGGCCTGAACGACCCGCGGGAGGCGAGTGACTACGCCGATTTCCTCATCGTCAAGGCCGTCTACGAATTCAAGGGCAGGGCGAAGGGATCGAGGCAGATCGCGATGCAGGTGCCGAGGCTTTTCGGGGTCTCGATGAACAGGAAGAAAATCCGGAGGCTGATGAGGAAATACGGCCTGGAATGCCCGATAAGGAGGGCCAATCCGCTGAAGATGATCGCGAAGGCGCTGCAGACGAACTCGGTGTTCTCCAACAAGCTCAACCGCCAGTTCGCGATCGGCAGGCCCGGCGAGCACCTGCTCACCGACATAAGCTATATTTACTATGGGCCCCACGGCGAGAAGAGGTGCTACCTCTCCGCCATCAAGGACGCGTCGACCAACGAGATCGTCGCCTGGACGCTCTCCGAGGCGATAGACCTTCCGTTCGTCATCGCGATGCTCCGGAAGCTGGACGCGGTCGATTGGCTGCCGCGAACGTTCCTGCTCCATTCCGACCAAGGATGCCATTACACATCGTGGGAATACAGGAAGCACCTCTCCGACCGGGCCATATGCCAATCGATGTCGAGGAGGGGCAACTGCTGGGACAACGCGCCGATGGAGAGCTTCTTCGGCCACGCGAAGGACGAGCTCCACCTGAGGAGGTGCTCTACGTTCGGCGAAGTCGTCGCGGAAATCGCCGACTATATCGACTACTACAACAACTGGAGGCCCCAGGCCGGGCTGGGGAAGATGACGCCCGTGGAATTCAGGGAATATCTCCTGGCGAAGCCGATCCGCCTTCCCGTCCCCGTCGCCGCGGCGAGAGAAAACGGGAACCCCTCGCTCGGGGTTCCCGTTTCTCAATAGGCCGTTTCCTCAATGTGTCCTTGACATGGGGTCCACATTAAATCTAACCTTTCTAATTTCGTTTCCCCTTACTTCTTGAGCATCAAGGGGATCAAGGAAGAGATAAGACCATAGGTCTGGGTGGGGAAGGCGAAGATCATCTTCGATAATTGCCTCACCCCAAGCTTCATGTTGATGATAAGGGTCAGCACATCGATATAGGCCCCGGCGTCATCTGAAAGGATGGCCGCCCCGACTAAATGCTTCTTCTTATCGAAGACATAGGTGATATGCTCATTACGTTGGTTCTTGTTTAGCCAAGACATCGTTTTCCCTAGTTCCACCTTCTCGACCCTATAGAGATTTGGATTCTCATTCGCTTCCTTTATCGAAACGCCGACTTGGGCGATGCGGGGAAGGGTGAAGACCAAATTCGGCACCACGGGGTACTTAATTTTCTTGTTTATGGGCAAAGCGATATCAAGGGCGATGTAGTTGGATTCGAATTCCGCGGTTGGGGTCAGCTTAGGAATCCTCTTATCGACGACGTCGCCTGAAGCGTAGATGTTCTTGACGGTAGTCCTCATATGGCTATCGACTTCGATTCCTCTTGCGGAGGCCTTGATTCCGATTCCCTCGAGGTTCATACCTTCGACGTTGGCCTTCCTGCCGACCGCGGCGAGAACGTAATTTGTCTTGATTTCCTTGCCATCGGCCGTTCTAACGATATAGACGCCTTCTTCTTCCTTTGCAATTTCCTTGACCGAGGAAGCGAAGAGGAAGTTCGCCCCTTGGGCCTTCATCTTCTCGACGATTTGACTTGTGTATTCAAGGGGATATTGCTCCAAGGTGGCGTTGGTGTTGGTGATGATATCGACACCCTTGCCTAAGGAGAGGCAAAGGGAAGCGAATTCCATCGAGATGATTCCCGCTCCAACGAAAGTTACATGGTCTGGGATTTTCTCCAAAGAGAGGAATTCGCGGGAATCATGGAAATATTCCTTTCCGGGGATATCCAAGGGAATGTAGTCTTGTCCGGTTCCTATTACGAAATTCTTTGCGGAATAGGTTTCCCCGGCCACTTCAATCGTATGGGCGTCTTTGAAAACGGCCGCGCCCCTAATGAGATCGAAGCCGAATTGGGAGAAGAGGCCTTCCATAGCAGGTTGCATGAAATCGATGACCTGTTTCTTATAGGCCATAAGGGCGGGCCAATCGAGTTGGGCTTCTTGCTTTAGGCCGATGCCTTGATATCTGTCTAACCCTTCCTTCAGTTCGAACGGGGAATCAAGAAGGATCTTGGCATCGCAGCCATAATTGGTGCAGGTCCCTCCCAAAAGGTCTTTTTCGACAAGGGCAACGGACTTGCCTAAGGACTTCAAAATAAGGGCCCCATGCCAGCAGGAATGGCCACTGCCGATAAAGATAACGTCATAATCCTTCATTTTCGTTTACCTCCAGAATCTTGTAGAGAATCTTATATAGGAAGATCGCTTCCTCCTCGGAAAGGTTGATGGTTTTGGCAATGGAGGAAGGCACGCAGACGGCCTTATCCTTTAGTTCCCTCCCTTTCTCCGTCAAGGAGATATAGACATAGCGGGAATCTTCCTTCCCTTTATGAATGTCGACATAACCCTTGGCCTTGAGCTTCTTTAGCAAAAGGGTCAAGGTGTTCGATTTGAGGAACAAGGCCTTCCCGAGGTCTTTCTCGGTGATCTCCTCCCTTTCCCATAAAACCATCATGACGATGTATTGGGTATAGGTGAGGTCAAGGGATTCTAGCAGAGGCTGATAATTCCTCGTAATGAGATTGGAAACCGAATATAAAGGGAAACAGAGTTGGTTTTTCAGTTTCAATCCGTCGTATTTGTCCATACTTTATTCTTCTTCTTTGAATTGGCTAAGGAATTCGCCAAGGCGGGCGAAGTCCTCTTCGTTTGGGCGTCCTTTGTTGATGAAGATCCAGGAAGCCTGGGTATGGAACTCCTTCTCGCTGACGGGGATGCCTTCTTTATCGGCGACCTTCTTGACCGCCTTGAGGGTCGAAGCCCCGGAAGCGGAGGAATTGACGTTGACCAAGCATGCGATCTTCTCCTTATTGGCTTTCAGGAATTCCTTGACCTCCTTATCGATATCCGCGGCATACATGGCGTTGATAAGGAAAAGGATATCGGCCTTCTCTTCGAGATTATCGGAAACCTCTTTGGCCTCTACTCCTAGATAGGAAGAGACGTAATCGGCAATTTTCTTGGTATTGCCTTTCTTGCTTTTGGTGAAATAACGAATTGCTAAACTCATGGGATTTACCTCCGATGACTTAAATATATCGCATGCGATTTATATGTGCAAGAAAAATGTTTGTTTCCACCGCGAATCCTTTAAAAGAGGGTGATTCTCCTATCGATCGAAGACTCTTGTTTGGCTTCTTTTACCTTATCTTCCGGCCTAAGGTTGCCTATAAGGAAAGGGGAGTTATCGTCATGGAGAGCGAAGTTTCTTCTGATCTCTTCCTCATCGCCGTTTGCATAGCAATACCTGCATAGATGCAAGCAGGAGTTATATGCGCCTATATCATTGGATAAATAGCAGACGCAGTAATTTTTCCTCGCCTCCATCTTCTTCTTGATGTCGAGTCTTTGCCCGATGCTTCTTTCATAATCCTCGATCCTCATGCAGCCCTCGGTATCGATGCCATATTGAGAAAGCCACTTCTCCTTCGAGCATAGGCGAAGTTCAAGGTGGTGTTTTTCGGCAATGCCCTTGAAGGCTTTGGTGATCTCGATTTTGGTTTGGTCATCGCAATCCTTGATCTCGGGATGGATTCTAGCGAGTTTTGGGTATATGTCGACGAACCCGAAGGCGACGAGGTTCGTATAGCCTTCGAGTTTGGAAGCGATGTATTTGAATGTCTCGATATGTCTTTCCTTCGTGTATTTGTTATCGATGATAATCGGGGTATAACGCCAGGAGACGGCATTGCTTCCTAACCTAGAAGAAAGGTATCTGAAATCATCGATGACTTGGTCGATAGGCGGGACATTAGGTTCATAGTCCTTTTCGAAGCCCGTGATTGAGATATACCAAAACTGCCCGAAGTCCTTGATTTCATCCAAATATTGAAGCATGGGTCGCGGATTCTTTGTGCAGAAACCAAGGACATCGACTACATCTTTATCAAGGCGGAACTTGGTGACAAGGCTAGGATAATAGGGATTGCGCACCAAAACATAGCCTTCTTTGATACGGTTAATGAACCATTTCGCATAGAAGGCGGGGATATCCGTTCTTTGTCCTGTGTTGATGATCATGGTCTTTTGCTTCTTGGCGAGGCCTATCGTACCATAACGTTTGCCCCTTGTCTCAAAAGAAGCTCGAAGGAAAAGAAAATCTTTGCTTGCATTATACTTACCATTAGGGTAAAGTTTCGTGGCCCGAAAGGGTAAGACATATCGCGGGGTGGAGCAGCCCGGTAGCTCATCAGGCCCATAACCTGGAGGTCGCAAGTTCAAATCTTGCCCCCGCAACCAGATGATAACTACAGTATCGATATAATCGGTACTGTTTTCATAACTTAATTCAAAAATGGAAATAGAGTCACACAAAACTTCAATTGAGCTCTCTAGAACGAAGCAGTTTTTTGTTGATAATAGTTTAATAATTTGTTTTTATAAGGAATCTTCAATATAATTGATTTATTAAAGGGGAGTGCTATGTATATTTCAAAATTCATGTTAACAAAAGGTATATTTTCTATTTTAGTAAATTGCTTTGCTCCACATAATAGCTTTGGCGTTCCGATTAAAATCGTTTTCTTTATTTTGGGGATTATTTGTCTTCCCATTGTTTTAGTGCTTTGCCCTGTTACTTTCATACTTGATTTGCTTATGCTTCCAATCACTTTGAAATATTAAGGAGTTTTTATGTTTTTAATTTCAAAATTTATTTGGGGATCAATCCTTATAGATCCTGTCAAGGCTATCAATTGTTCGGTTTCCAACATTGTTTTTAAGGTCATTTTGTTCATTCCTTTATTACCGATTTCTTTTATCTTGTGCTGCGTTCTCACACCAATCACTTTTATTTTTGATTTAATTGTGATGCTTATTCGAGCTATTACGGGAAAATATTAATTTGTGTTCCATTAATATATTCATTTATAACAGTTCTGATACATTTACATTACAATTTTCTTAATATTCTAAAAGGCTACTTGGAAATAAGTTAGTAACTTTGCGATTCATGTAAAAACCATATAAAATAGCTTTTGCTCTGTTCTTATGAATTTGTTTTTTCTTATTCGAACTTTTTGTAGCCTCTTAAAAAGCTTTGTAGTCTCTTATCAAGCGAATTTGTAGCTTTGTATCATTTCTTTCGCTTATTGCCAAATGTAAAATATGCACGTTTTGTATCCATAACGTGCTTTTTTTACTTGTGGCACTTTTGTGAGAAAGACTTGATATAATGGAAATAAATAAGGGGAACCAATATATGAAAGAAGAATTGCTTAAGGGTTTGTCCGAAAAACAAGTCGATCGATTAAAAGAATGCCGTTCTCATGAAGAATTGTTAAAGCTCGCTAAAGAAGAAGGCATTGAGCTCAATGATGAACAATTGGAAGCAGTCAGTGGTGGAAACTGTTTAAACGATTTCGATTGCCCCAAATGCGGTGGCACCATCGATGGCTCTAGTTGTGATGACTATTACAACTATATTTGCCCACACTGCGGACATAAATTCAAAAAAGCGAAGGGTATAATTTCTTAATTCCGTAATTTAGTCCCGCTGGAAAAGTTTGCTTTTGGAAACGTGGTAAGGCTACTGCTATCAACCATTCTCCGCAAAACAAAGTCGTTTTTAGATTCTATTGACGGTTTGTTTAATCCAAAAAATGTGTTGTATCGCTTAAGCAATCTCCTCAGAACCGTAGACTACAGTATCGACACAGCTCGGTACTGTTTTTCATTTTGAATTGTCTTTTAGGAATTTATAGCAGCCGATTTTTTCCGGTTGTCTTCAAATTGTGGACAACCAAAACTATGCCTCGATAAGTTTATTTGTCTTTTTATTGGCCGATTAGAGTTCACCTATCTTTTGTGATAAATTAGATTTATGGAAAAACTTAGGACGATTTTATCGAGGAAATACCATTTCCTAACCACCCATAGGTATCACGTGTTTAACGGTCATAAGGAATATGAACAATCCTTAATACTGTCCCTGGTAAATAACGGAGGGTCCATTTGCTTTACCTTTACCGATTTGTCTTCAAGCGAAACCACGACCTTCGATAACCCCGATTCTGGCGATTATGTTATCTCCCTTAAAAAGGGAGGCAAAACCAAAATGGTCATCACTTCAAATAAGGCAATCGGATCATACAAGATTGTAAAAAAGACCATAAAGGGATAAGAAATCCAAAGAGATTGTTTTGTTTTATACGTGCCTTCCTTAATTCGGTGTTTTTTTGCATACCGCCTTATATAATTTAGATATGAAAAAGAAACAGGTGACCTTATTGTTACTCCCCTTAATCCTTTCTGGATGCGGCAATTCGACTTCTACTCCTAACACGGAAAAGACTTTTGTTTTGAATGCCGGTTTTGTTTTTGACCATAAACAAACTGCTAGCGGGGAGAAACTCGCCTCTTTGCTTTTTGATGGCAACTACTATTCCTTTTTCGACGAATTAACCCTCGAGGAACCTCTTGTCGCTGGCGATCAGCTAAGCGTCACCATTAACAATATAACCGAGGACGTTTGCTTTAGCATTTACCCTGCAAGATGCACGGTGGAAGGAAATATAAAGGATTATTCCCTAAGCAAAACAACCATATACGGGGTGCATGTTGACGATGCAACGATTGGTCAAACCGCGGAAAACATAAAACGTGGGTATATTTTGGATAACGAATACGTCGTTCTCGATAAAGGCGGGAGATACGTTCCCTTGGAAGATTATGATGGCCAAGATTTGTTCCTTAGCGTTGATAAGAACAAAACTGAAAGCCTTTGCACTTGTCCTGAAGGCGCGCAATGCGGACCGTGTCCCATTTATATCGCAGGACTATATGCCTATAACCCGCGTCCTTCCGAATAAAGAACTTAGCGACCTTTCAATTAAAAGCTCCGTAATGTATGAATAAGCAATAGGGTTTTCATGTGTTTTGAGTCCCTTAAGATTAATTATTCCGTTCGAAAATGGTATATTCTTACGGTCATTTTGAGGTCGAAAAATGCGAATAGTCCTGATTAACGGTACAAACAACAAAGGCAGCACTTATCATGTTGCCAAAATGCTCGCGGATAAGGTCGGAGGTGAGCTAATCGAATTCTTTTTACCTAGAGACTTTGACGAATTCTGTTTAGGTTGCACCACTTGTTTTACTAAAGGAGAGAACCTTTGTCCTCACCATAGCAAAATCATGAGGATAACTAACGCCCTTCTTGAAGCTGACCTCATCATCCTCGATAGCCCCGTCTATTGTTTCCATGCTTCGGGGGCCATGAAGACCCTGTTGGACCATTATGGTTATATGTGGATGGCTCACCGTCCAGAGGAAGCTATGTTCAAAAAGCAGGGCGTAGCTATTGCTACAGCCGCTGGGGCAGGCATTAAGACCACGCTTAGGGATATGGGCGATAGTTTGTTTTATTGGGGAGTAGGAAGAACGTATCGCTTCGGGATTCCTGTCGCCGCGACTTCATGGGAAGGCATAAACGAGAAGAAAATTAAGAAGATCGATAAAGCTACTTCTGCGATTGCTAAGAAAATCCGGAAGAGAAACGGAAAGGTAAAACCTTCGCTTAAAACAAAGGTCTTCTTCTTCATAATGCATTTAATGCAAAGAAACGGTTGGAATAAAAAGGATGTCGATTATTGGAAGGCGAAGGGATGGACCAAGAAAGCCCGTCCTTGGAAAAAGAACAAGCTTCTTTAGAGCCGTGTTTTGCCTCTTAGGGCATCTTGTAAAACAACAAGAAAAAAATGCTTGAAGTAAACACGTCTAACTCTTATACTTTGTGAGCGCTGAAAGGCGCGGAACGCGGACCGTTGGTGTAGTGGCCTTGCATGCATCCCTGTCACGGATGAGATCACGAGTTCGAATCTCGTACGGTCCGCCACTTGAGTTAACTTAGGCACGGAAACGTGCCTAAATTAATATTTTGTGGGCCGGTAGCTCAGTTGGTAGAGCAACGGACTGAAAATCCGTGTGTCGCCGGTTCAATCCCGGCTTGGCCCACCAAAATATCAAAAACAGGCGCATCGGATGCGTCTTTTTTTGACTCCGGACGGACCGTAAATAATTATCCACCGGACAATCCGGTGGTTTTGCATTTTCGGGCAACATAGCCCT
>CAMVEL010000013.1 GCA_947166565.1 uncultured Erysipelotrichaceae bacterium | reverse complement strand
GCATTGATGGCACTCTCTACGACTTTCAATTGACAAGGCTTATCTAATTTTTGATGCATTAAGCGTGCATTATCCAAAACAAACCTTTAGAATATAGATACCCCCGGGGGGTGTCTAATGAAAAAGAAGTACGAAGTCAATGGAATGATGTGCGCGGCTTGCCAAGCCCATGTTGAGAAAGCGGTTTGCTCACTTGATGGGGTTAACGCGGTCAACGTTTCCCTTTTGGGTAAGAATATGGTCGTTGATTTCGATGAGGAAAAGCAAAACGACGATTCCATTATCCAAGCAGTGGTTGGAACTGGTTACGAAGCGAAGGTTTTCGTTAATGAATCGATTCGCAAAATTCAGGAAAAACGCATACACGCCTTGCGTAAACAAAGGAATTTACTGATTCTAAGCGTTGTCTTTTTGGTTTTGCTCATGGTCTTTTCCATGGGCCCGATGATCCCCTATTTCATGGATGAAATCGACAAATTGTCGATGACGAACGTGAATCTATATTATTTCGTCTGCGCTTTTAATGTGGGAATGCAGTTCCTGTTCCTTCTTCCAATAGTAATAATCCATAGGAAGAGGTTTGTTTCCGGGTTTAAGAGTTTGTTTTCTTTCTCCCCAAATATGGATGCCCTTGTCGCTTTAGGGTCTTCCGCGAGCGTGATTTATGGAATTTATACCTATGTAATGCTAATCGTTTCCATCGCTAACAATAACCCTACGAATGTAATGGACTATTCGATGAAATTATATGTTGAATCCGCGGCGATGATCCCCGTTTTCGTCGGCATCGGCAAATATTTCGAAGCCAAGGCAACTGAAAAAACGACTTCATCAATTGCTTCCTTGATGGCCCTAACACCCGAAACCGCATTCTTGGTAAATGACGAAGAAACAATGGAAGTGCCAACGGAATCTTTGGAAGAGGGGAATCTGGTAATGGTTAAGCCAGGACTTAGCGTTCCTACCGATGGAATTATCGAATCCGGGTCTTCCACCATCAACGAATCCGCGATAACTGGCGAATCGACCCCCATTTTCAAGAGCGTTGGCGATAAAGTCGTCGGAGGAACCATTAATCTGGATGGAACATTCATCTATCGAGTCAGCGAAGTTGGTAAGGATTCAACTATTGGAAAAATCATTTCCCTTGTCGAGGAGGCCAGCAATTCAAAGGCTCCAATAGCTAGATTGGCCGATCGGATATCCAAGATTTTTGTTCCAGCGATAATCTTGCTCTCCTTGCTGGTATTTGCTCTATGGATGATTCTTACTGGGGTAGGGGCAATAGAGGCTTCTGGAAAACCTGATCCAGAGTTAGCTTTCCAACTAGGGGTATCGGTGTTGGTCATATCATGTCCGTGCGCGCTTGGGTTAGCTACACCGGTTGCCATTATGGTAGGAACCGGAAAAGGCGCGGAAAACGGCATTATCATCAAATCCGCTACGGCGTTTGAAGTTCTATCTAAAGCGGATACCGTTGTTTTCGATAAAACCGGCACATTGACTACGGGGAAGATGAACGTTCATGAATTCGTTAGTTATGAAAAAGACGAGAACAAGGTTCTTGAGCTAGCTTCTTCTTTAGAAAGCAGGTCATCTCACCCTTTATCAAAAGCGATTGTTGAATATGCCATCAACAAAGGCGTTTCCCAAATTTCTATTGACGAATTTGAGAATATTCCAGGAAAAGGCTTGAAAGGGGATGGATTAGCGATCGGAAACAAGGCCTTGATGGACTCAGAAAGCATTGATATTTCTATCGCCTTAAGCGATTATGAACGTCTTTCATCAAAGGGTTTAACCCCCGTTTTCGTGGCTTTAAATGAACGCTTAATTGGATTATTCGCAATAGGTGATGAAATTAAGAAAAACGCTGCAAAAACCATAAATCTATTAAAAAATGCTGGCAAAAACGTTGTTCTTTTAACTGGTGATAATAAGGTGGTTGGAAATATAGTCGCAAAGGAGCTAGGTATTGATAAAGTCTATGCCGAGGTTCTTCCTGAAAATAAAGGCCAGGTTATATCGTCCTTAAAAGATCAAGGGCATGTCGTTGCCATGGTGGGTGACGGTATAAACGATGCCCCAGCATTGACGATTTCTGACGTAGGAATCGCTGTAGGAGCTGGAACGGATGTCGCCCTTGAAAGCAGTGATATCGTTCTAATGAGAAACGACCCCTTAGATGTCTATAAAGCTATTCTTTTATCAAATAGAGTTAAGAGAACCATTATTCAGAACCTTTGCTGGGCTTTCTTCTATAATTCTTTGCTAATTCCTTTCGCAGCAGGCGCCCTTTTTGCGATTAACGTTACTCCGAATTGGTTTACTGGAAACCAAAGCCATTTGGTCTTAACCCCAATGATAGCCTCAATCGCCATGTCCTTATCTTCGGTTACAGTTGTTTTAAATGCGCTAAGGCTGCGCTTATTTAAGCCTAAAACAGATGAGAAGGAGTAAACATATGTTCGGAACGAAGACCACCAAAATCAAAGTAAAGGGAATGATGTGCGATCATTGCGTTGCCACCGTCAAGAAAATCCTGATGGCATTTGAGGGCATCAAAGCCGTCGATGTCGTCTTAAAAGGTGGAGAAGTCACGATCAAGCATAAGGGTGAACTTCCTTTAGAAGATATCAAAACCGCTTTAGCAAATGCCGAGTATACCGTCGAAGGAGTTATTGAATGAGAGCGTCACACCAAGAGGTAAAACACCAACTCGCCATAGCAAAAGGACAAATAGAGGGTTTGATGCGCATGGTTGATGAAGACGCCTATTGCATAGATGTCTCAAATCAATTGCTCGCGACGATTGCCTTGCTTAAAAAGGTTAATAATCAAGTTATCACAGCCCATCTTGAAGGATGTGTTCTTTCCGCTAAAGACGAAGGCGAAATAAAAGACAAACTTGCCGAAATCAATTCGATACTTGATAGGATGTCACGTTAAATCAAAGCTAGAATCGGGATAATTTCGTCTTGTAATCCAGCGACGACCTCCAAATCGCCATTATCGTTATGGAGGTCGGTTTCACTGCGCATTCCGAAATCTTCCGCGTAAATACCGGGTTCGTCTGAGAAGGATGTTCCATTAAGGATTTCGCGGTCATCGTGGGATTCGTAATTATCTAAATTGGCCCCTTGGCCATGTGGGGAAACATCTACACCGATATTATGGCCAACGCGATGAATGAAATATTTACCATAACCAACCTTGGTTATGATTCTTCTTGCTACATCATCGGCCTCATAGGCCAATACTTTCCTCTTTGGGAGTTCTTCTTTGAGGAATTCTATGACGCCGTCTCTTGCGGCTTTAACTATGTTAAATCTATCAACGTATTCCTTAGGAATCTTGGTTCCGACATAACCCATCCAGGTAATGTCGGCATACACGCCTTCTTCGTCATCCATTTTGGCCCACATATCGATAAGTACCAAATCGCCCATATGGATTTTTGAATGTTCGTCTTTGGTTGGTCCATAATGAGGATTGGAAGCATTTGGCCCGATGGCGACGATCGGAGCTTCGTCATAGACCATCCCTTCGTCACGGAAACGCCTGCAGATATATTGCTGAATATCGTATTCATCGGCTTCCCCGTTCATCAAAATATCGTCGCGGATTTTGATAAAGGCCTCGTCTTTGATTTTCAATGTTTTGCGGCAGGCGAGTTTTTGCAATTCATAGGCCCTAAAAGATAGTTTTGCATTCAATAACTGCTGTATGTCCCCGCTGGATTTGATTTTCTTACCTAGACTTTTCACAAATTCGACAGAGCCATAATCCGCAAGTGAAATGCGAGGCAACAAACCCTTGTCGGAGATATCCATAAGGACTGTTTCGAACGGTGCGAGTTTTTCTTTTTCTATCTCAAGCATCTCCTGCCAGGTGTTATATTGGCAAATATCGAAATCCTTGGTAACCGAGTCTGTTTTTAGAAAAACCGTATCGATAGAATGGGCGATGATAAATGGGCGTCCAGAAACGGGGATGACGAGGAAAACCTTTCTTGTTAACATCATTTTTCCTAATAAGGAAACAACGGTTGGGTTTCTGTTTTCGTAATCGACAATGACCCACGCATCCGCGGACATTTCTTTGATTGATTGTTGGATTTCTGCAATTTTCATAGTTTTGTACCTGCAAAAGCATACTCCTTTTGTTTCTCTTCTTATAGAAGTTAGGCGTCCTTTTAATTACAATTAACCCGTGATTAGCAAATATACGAAATCCGTCGACCGGAAAAACCCACTCAACGAATACCCAACCCCGCAATTTAGGCGAGAATCCTTTTATTGTTTAAACGGAGAATGGGGTTTTGCCGTGGACAATAACCCAAATGCCCCGGTTGCATTTATGCAAGGCATCATCGTGCCATTTGCTCCGGAAACCCCTCTATCAGGGCAGGAAATAAGGATAGAAAAAGGCCAATATCTCCATTACCGGAAGGTTTTCTCTTTGCCGGAAGGCTTTAAAAAAGATCGCGTTCTTCTTCATTTTGAAGCCGTTGACCAAATCGCGGATGTTTTTCTTAACGGCGTTAAGATCTATCACCATGAAGGCGGATATCTTCCCTTCACGGTGGATTGCCTTGAATTAAAATCTGGCGAAAACGAAATCATCGTTAACGTTATCGATGACGTTGATAACGATATATATCCTCGCGGCAAACAATTTAGGAACCCTAAAGGCATTTGGTATACATCCACAAGTGGAATTTGGGGCAGTGTCTGGCTTGAAAGCGTTCCTAGTCAAGTCATTCAAAGGGTGAAATTTGATCCTGATTTCGATAAAAAGTCGATTCATGTTCAAGCCTTTTTCGAAGGAAAGGCGACTAGGGCCCTCGCTAAAATCTCCTATAAAGGCGACTTTATCAACTCCGTCGATCTCGATGACTCTTTGTCCGCCGATATCGATTTAAGCCAGAATTTTCACCCTTGGTCTCCAGAGGAGCCATCTTTATATGACGTCGAGATCATTGTTAATGATGATAAGATTCTAAGTTATTTTGCTATGCGAAAGTTCTCCGTGGTTCAGTATAACGGAAGACCTGTATTCGGTTTAAACAACAAGCCCTATTTCCTCCATGGTGTTCTTGATCAAGGCTATTTCCCCGATGGAGGGTTAACCCCACCTTGTGACCAAGCATTAATCGATGATATTGAATTGACTAAACGCCTTGGTTTCAACATGATCCGTAAACACATCAAGATAGAAAGCATGCGTTATTATTACCATTGCGATCGCCTTGGAATAATCTTGATGCAGGATTTCGTAAACGCCGGGACCAAATACAAGGCCTTCTTGATTTATACGACCCCCTTATTGGTTTATACGGCCCCCTATGTTTTCTGGCATTTTGATGACACCAAGAGGCATAAACTCCTTGGAAGAAGGAATAAAGAATCACGTGATTTTTTCGAAAAGGAAATGCCTCTTGTAGTCGAAAGGCTCTATAACGTCGTTTCCATTGGTATTTGGACCCTTTTCAATGAAGGGTGGGGCCAATTCGATTCCGAAAGATTAACGGCTAAACTACGCGAATTCGATGGCACGCGTCTAATAGATTCCACTTCGGGATGGTTCGATATGGGTGCAGGAGACTTCGATTCAAGACACATTTATTTCAGAAAGCCCAAGATGAAAACGAAGGACCCAAGAATCCTCTCCCTCACCGAATTTGGGGGCTTTGTTTATCATGAATCCGGCCATCATTCCGGAAGCGGCAAAGGCATTCATTACGCTAAAACGAAGGACAAAGACGCCCTTTCTAAGAAATTTATAGATACCTACGAGAAAACTCTCCTCGATATAATCGACAAACAAGGGTTGTCCGCGACTGTGTATACCCAATTCTGCGATGTCGAAGAGGAAGAAAACGGCCTTGTTACTTACGATAGGGAAGTCCTTAAGGTCGATGAGAGCAAACTATCTGAATTAGCCAAGAAACTGAGGTTCAAGACCGATGATTAAAGCCGCTTTCTTTGATATTGATTGGACGTTATATGACCATAAGGCCAAAAGATATGTTCCTTCTGGCATCGAAGCGATAAAAAAGCTAAAGAAAAACGGGGTCAAAGTCTATATTTGCTCTGCAAGGCCATACAATTCCATGGATTTGTTTGGCATTTTCGATTTGGGCATCGATTGGGATGGCTATATTGCTTCCGCTGGGGCGATCTCGGTAACAAACGGAAAAACCGTGCGCAAGATGCTCATGAAGGAAGAGGATACTCTCGCAATCATCAAGAAGATGAAGGAACTCGGACGGACCGCGGAGATCGTCACCCCTTTGGAAAGATTCCTCATTGCTCCTCCTGATGAGTATGTGGATTCCTACCATTACGTCTACACTTATCAAGTTCCTGAGATAAGGGACTATAAAGGCGAAGAATGCACGGGAATGCTCCTTTTCCTTCCAAAGGAATTAGATGAAGAAGTCCATTCAGTGGCCCCTCACCTCGAATGGTATAGATTCCACGAATCGGGAGTCGACATAAGCTATGGAATCCATGAAAAAGGCGCAGCCATTCAATCCATTATGGATTACCTAGGTTTAAAAAAAGAAGAAACCATCTCCTTTGGAGACGACACCCAGGATATTTCCATGAAGAAAGCCACCGGGACTTTCGTTTGCATGGGAAACGGCAAGGACGAGGTCAAGGCAGTCGCCGATTATGTTACCGATAGAATCGAAAACGATGGGATCGAAAAGGCCCTTAAACACTTTAAACTCATAAAATAGTGGAGGCGTGTCATGAAAATCGGATTATTGTCGGTGATGTTGATCAAAGCCTATTGCGAGAGACTAAACAAGAAGAGAAGAAAGCTTTTCCCTCCTCATGAAAACTACGAGGAAAGAAACGATATCCCTTATGAAGAGAATGCCGATTTCTATAATCAATTCGATCTGATTTACGGAAAAGGTGAGAAGAAAGGCTGCTGCGTAATCGATATTCACGGGGGTTCCTATATCTTTGGGAATAGAAAAGAGAATTTCTTTTTCGGAACCAAACTGGTCGAAAACGGTTTTGATTTCATCTCCGTCGATTACCATCCAAACGATGGCCATAAGGATACGAAAGAGCAGATTGATGAATGCGCGGAATGCATAAATTACATCTTTTCGCACATTGGGGAGCTTGGTCTTGAAGGCAACAAATTCGTTATAACCGGAGATTCCGCTGGCGGCCATTTCGCTTTGCTCCTCGCTTTGGCTATCAACAATAAAGACGTTGCTGAGAAGTTGGGATATTGCTTTGACGAAAACCATGTAGAAGCAGTTTTGATTAATTGCCCGGTTTATGATTTTGCCAGCATTGGTGAGACGAAGATGACCGAAAGAGGCACTACCAGATTGTTGGGTCCAAGATTCAAAGATAAGGCATACATGTCATCGATTTCGCCAAGAACATACCTCGATACTTTGTCGATTCCTCTTTTTGTCTCCACTTGTAAAAACGATTTCCTGAGATCCGAAAGTTTGCTTTTAAAAAAGGAAATGGAAGGGAGAAACGTCCCTTATCAGTTCATGGATATCGATTGCGACGACAAGAGGATTGGCCACGTCCATAACATCACCGATCCCAACGAAAAAGAATCGATTGAGGTCAACCAAGCGATGTGCGAGTTTATCGCAAAAGCGATATCTTAATCAAAAACATATCTTTTCCTCTAGAGTTTGCGCTCGTTAACATGTAACATTTTACCTATGGTAAGCAATGTTCGTTCTTTAATTGTTCAAGGCGGTGGCACCAGAGGTGTTTTTGCCACAGGAGTCCTCGATGTAATCGCCGAAAACGGAATCTCTTTCGATATGATCGCCGGAACCTCGGCAGGCGCCCTTTCCGCCTACAATTTTGTTTCGGGAGATATCGGAAGGACCAAGCAATTCGTCATCGAAGTCATGCCAAAGAAGGAATTTGCTTCCTTCCATAACCGGATAAAATACGGGTCTTTCTTCAATTTCCGTTACATGTTCGAAGAGGTGCCCAAGACCATTCCCTTCAATTACGAAGCCTTTCAGAACAATCCTATCCGTTTTTACTGTGGGACAACGGACGTGAAAACGGGCAAGGCCGCATATTTTGAAAAAAGTGGGCCCAATTTCGATGATGCCATCGCAGCTTCTTCATCCTTACCGTTGGTAAGTAAACCAGTCAAGGTAGGAGACGGGCTTTATCTCGATGGGTGCAACGAATGTCCCGTCCCTTACAAAATAGCCTTGGAAGAAGGATATGAAAAATTGGTCATCGTCCTCACAAGAACCAGGGCATACCGCAAAAAGAAACCCGGTTTCTTCAAGCGGGCTGGTTATAGCCTCATGTATCACAAATATCCGGAGTATGTGGCTTCTTGCAAAAATTCATACATTCTCTATAACGACGACATGGATGAGATATTCCGCCTTGAAAAAGAAGGTAAGGCCTTTGTTATTTGCCCAGAAGTTCCCCCAACGATTGGCCGCGCTGAAAAAAATGGGAAAAAGATCGAGGCCCTATATCAAGATGGAAGAAAAATCATGAACGAAAGGCTTGATGAACTCAAAGAGTTCCTAGGAATCAAATAATGAATCGAAACGACAACAAAAAGAGCAAAAACGCCAAAAAGGGCTTGGTTGATCCTTCCTCAATCCAAGAATATGAGGTCCACAAGAAGACCACCCTTATGGAATTCCTCTTTTACGTTCGTCCCGATTTGCCAAGAAAGACCATCAAGAGTCTCCTTTCCCATCATCAGGTTGCGGTAGGAGGAGTTCCAGTAAGTCAATTCGACTATCCGCTCGTGGAAGAAGACTCGGTCATCATCTCCAAGAGGCCGATCGCCAAAAAAGAGACCAGAGATTTGCCGATTATCTATGAAGATGAATACATAATCGCGATTAACAAACCCTCGGGTCTGCTTTCGGTTGCAACCGACCGCGAAAAGGGCAAAACCGCATACCGTTTGGTCTCGGATTACGTTAGAGCAAGGAATCAGAAAGCCAGGGTTTACGTAGTCCATAGACTTGATGAAGACACTTCCGGCGTCTTGATTTTTGGGAAGACCCCAGAGGTTAGGGATAGCTTCCAATCATCTTGGCAGGACATAGTCCAAAACCGTTTCTACTATGCGATTGTCGAAGGAGAGATTAACCCTCCGTCAGCTTCCTTGGAGGACTATTTGGCGGATAACGACCTCCATTTGGTTTATGTCACCAAGAATCGGGCCAAAGGAAAGCTTGCTAGGACCGATTACACATTGATCAAATACAAAAAACCCTATTCCTTGTTGGATGTCCATATTTTCTCCGGGCGTAAAAACCAAATACGCGTCCAGCTTGGTTCGCGTGGTTTCTACGTTGTCGGGGACGATAAATACGGCGAACCCACCAACCCGCTCAATAGATTGGGTCTCCACGCCTATCGATTAACTCTAGTTAATCCTCTCAATAAGAAGGTGTATGATTTTACAGCCCCCATGCCTGAGGATTTCAAAAAATTGATGTTCTCAAAAACCGGCGATTCCGCGAAAAACGTCAATAAGGTGGCGGAAAAGAAGCAGAAGGCGATGCGCGATACGCGGACTGCAACCAAGATAAAAAAAGGCAAAACCGGTTTTAAGGCCTACAAAAAAGGGATTACGAAAGGTAACAAAAAGAGATGACAAAGGTTCGTTATTGGCTATCGAAAGGAAGAGAATCGCTCTTTTCGACTTTGCCAATCGCGATCGTCGTCATCATTTTCTTCCTCTTCCAAAAATTTGCTTTTAGCACCGCCTTCCAACCTCAGTTTCTGATTTCCGATAGCGAATTTTTCACTTTCCTTATCGCGACTGCCTCCGTTGTGGTTGGAATGGGTTTATTCAGCGTTGGAACCGAACAATCCATGACCGATATCGGTCAGATAATCGGTGGTTCCCTCATGCAAAAGAAGAATTTGTTCTTTGTTTTGGCCATGACCTTCATCCTTGGAGTCCTCGTAACGATCGCAGAGCCAGATTTGGCTGTCCTTTCAGGACAAATCGGCATCAATTCGATAGTTATTATCGTCACTATTGGCTTGGGCGTTGGACTTTTCCTAGTCGTTGGGGTATCAAGGGTTTTCTCTAAGAAAAACCTCAACATGTTCTTCCTCGCTTTCTACGGGCTCGTCTTCATGCTTGCGTATGTGATCAATCCTCGCTTTCTTCCAATTTGCTTTGACGCAGGAGGAGTTACAACCGGCCCTGTCACCGTCCCCTTCCTTTTAGGATTTGGCGTTGGCTTAGCGGCATCCCACGGTGGCAAAAACTCTGAAGACGCCTTCGGCTTGACGGCTCTTTGCTCTGTCGGGCCAATAATCGCCGTCATCATCATCGCTTGGATCATGAAACTTACTGGAAACGACCTTCCAAATACCTATACTCCTGCCGTTTTTGGGACTGATATGGGCCAAAATATAGCGCATGGGTTAATCGAATCGAGCAAAAACGTCGCTTTATCGATTGGGCCGATCCTCATTTTCTTCCTCATTTACGACCGCATCTTCGTTAAGCTTCCAGGAAAGACTATCTTCCGTATCGTTAACGGTATGATTGTTACCTACATAGGGTTGGTTCTTTTCCTTTCCGCTGTTCAATACGGCTTCTTGCCAATCGCCTCCAAGGTCGGGCAAGGGTTCGGGTCCGATGGCAAATTCCTACCTTTGGCATTAATTATCGGTACCTTGTTTGGCGTCTTTGGCGTTTTGGCTGAACCTGCCGTCCACGTCTTGGTCCAGCAAATCGAAGACGTTACCGAAGGTAATATCAAGAAAATCCATGTCTTGATCACTCTTGCGGTCTCTATTGGGGTGGCGGTCGCCTTAACGCTTATCCGCGCTTATTTCCAATTCGACATCATGTATTATTTAATTCCAGGCTATATCATAGCCTTCGCCTTATCGTTCTTTGTTTCGCCGATTACCACCGCGAGTGCCTTCGATTCCGGCGGAGTAGCCTCTGGTCCAATGACCTCGACCTTCATTTTGCCTTATTGCCTTGGTTTCTCTTTTGCAAGGGGGCAAGACGTCTATCTTTATGGTTTTGGCTTGGTTGCTTTGGTGGCCATGATGCCTCTTGTGGTGTTACAAGGCTTAGGAGTTGTCGACATCATCCACAGAAACATCAGGCTTTCGCAAGCGAGAAAGCGTATTGTCGAACCAAACGATGCGCAGGTTATTCATTTCGATTTTGAGAATGTGGAGGTGGCATAATGGCAGAAATCACGCCTTACGATAAAACTCATCGCCTTCACAAATTGCTGCTTGTCTGTGTTGTTGTTAATGAGGGACAAGAGGACGCAATTGCTCAGCTTTGTTATCAAAACGAAGCCTATGCCTGCTTTATGACAAGGGGTAGGGGCACCGCTTTAAACACTTGGATGGAAGTTACCGGTATCGGCGAGCTTAGGAAGGTCATCGTCTTCTCGATTATTCGCGACGATACATGGAATTTGCTAAGGAAAAGCATTGAACAAAGGTTTGCCGTCAGCAAAATATCCAAAGGCATCGCCTTTTGCGTTAATCTAACAAGCGTGATGTCCATTTCCGTTTACAAGATGCTAGGTAATATCAGAATCTTCGAAAACGCCGTTGAGGACGATGAAAAAAAGAAGAAGAAAAAGAAAATCATAGGGGGAAAGAAAAAATGACCGAAATGAATGATGGAAAATACGAAGCCATATTCTGCATCGTCAACAAAGGCTTTACCGATCTCGTGATGACTGCTGCAAGGGCTGCAGGCGCTCGAGGAGGCACCGTTATTTCCGCTCGTGGAACGGGAAACAAGGAACTTGAGCAATTTTTCGGTGTAACGGTTACACCGGAAAAGGAAATCGTGATGATCCTTGTGCCTATTGAGATTCGCGATAAGATTCTTCTTGCGGTCAATGATGGGGCCGGCATGTCCACCAAAGGACAGGGGATTGCCTTTTCCTTGCCTGTATCCGACCATATCGGAATCATCCCTCCAGAAGAGAAGACCGAAGAAAAGAAAACCACAGGAGAATAATTAGGGCTTTATGGCGTTATTCAAGGATCAAAACCCAGTTAAGACTCGCGTTCTGACCTTTTTCAATAACGTCAAAGACGTTGAATTCTGGAAAGAAAAGCTCTCCTTCCTAAAGAATTGGAAGAGCCCCTTCTACTTTGTTTTGTTCACCATCGTAGTCGGGTTCCTTTGGTGTATATTCGGTTTGGCCACGAATAATTTCTCCAGCGCTTTTAACTGGGACTATTCGCATCAATACCTGCCCTTTGCCCAAAGTTATCATGATACATGGCGGCATTTCTTTACGACCGGGGAATTCATCCTTTACGATAACGTAACCTTCCTTGGGTCGGACAACATCGGGGCGAACGCCTATTACGGGTTATTTGACCCTTTCATGATTTTGATTTCCTTCTTCCCTAGATCTGCCGTTCCCCAAATGTTTGCCTTGGCGACCATTGCCAAACTAACCTTGGCGGTTGTTTTCTCAAGGATGTTCCTCAAATATCGTGGCATCTCCGAAGGAGCCGCGAGATTCGGGGCGATCGCCATCGGATTCTCGGGATATTTGAATTTCATGGTTGGCTTCCCTACGTTTGTCAGTGCTTTAACCTATGTCCCATTGGTCCTTTATGGCATCGAGAGGGTTTTAAAAGAAAAGAAAGTCGGAGCCCTAAGCATCGGTATTTTCCTGATGATGGTCTCTTGTTTCCTCCTTTTGGTCACTATGTGTATTTGGGGCGTTATCTATGCCGCCTTCCGTTATTTTGTGACCTTCAAGGAGCGCAAAGCCAAAGATAACGTGCTGGTGGTATTAATCGGAATATTGGGATTTGCAATTGGTCTCATGCTTTGCATGTGGGTTTTATTGCCGTCTTTGCGCCTATCTAGTATGACTGGAAGAACCGCGAGTATCGGCGCTGCCTATAAAGACGGGTTGATAGAGGCAATTAAGAACAAGGATTTCAGAACCTTCTTCCAGCTCATCTTCCTCGAAGTCGGAGAAAGCCCAGCCAGGGAATTGATGAGCCTTGTATCCTTCTTCTATCCAACCGGCGGATTTATCGCCCTTCCTTTGGTTAGAGCCAACAGTTCCAATGCTTACGATGCTTGGACCGCGGCGATATTCTTCTACACGCCCTTCGTAATTCTCTTCTTCCAAGGTTTGTTACATAGCATCGCCCAAAGGAAGATAAGCCACATTTTCGGTATCCTCGGATGCTTGTTCTTCGCTTTTACGACGTTTGGTTATTATTTCTTCTTCGGATTCTCTGGCAACGGATATGGAAGATGGCTGTTCGTTCTTGTTCCTAGTATCGTCCATTATGGTTGCTGGGCTTATGACCAAAGGAAGGATTCGAATAGGTGGATACCTTTAGCGGGCTCAGTTTTGGCCCTTATTATGACCATTTTGACCTATTGCATTATCTTCTGGATGCTCGAATCAAGAAGATTCGATTGGGTGAATTATTCCACTTACTACAAGAGCGAATATTTGGTTCCAACCGATGCATTCAACGGTTTGATCAGAAGCTATTACCTTTACTATCAAATCGCTTTGATCATTTTTGAGTCGGTTGTCTTGCTTGTTGGATATAAGAAGAAGTGGCTTAGCCACGTTATGCTGATTTTCGTCGCCGCAGAAGCTATCGCCATGGGCAACACGGCTTATTTCTATGTCGGCTTATGGAATACGAAAACCTATTACATGAACGGGGAACAAAGTTTGAACTCCGCGTTATACGTGGCCTCGAAAATCGATGCACGGGGCGAACCATTTTACCGTGTCGACACAGATCACGCCCATACGACCGATAACTTCCAATATGCTTTTGGCGAAGCGGGTTCAGGTTCTTTCCATAGTTTAATCAATTACGATGACATCGAATTCTGCTACATGAATTACATGCTTGGAACCCCAATCGTCAATTCGAGGAAGGCCTATAACGATACGGCCATTACCGATTATGGGTGGTCTGGCTATTACCGCGATCGTCGTTATGGCACCGATTACGCCCTCGGATATCGTTATATTGTTAGAAGAAACCTCCCAAGCGGATCCGACGTTTGGAATGGCGAATCCGTTCCTTTTGGAGCCGTCGAAATGCCTGAATATTCGCAAAACAGGACCGATTACCGTGTTTATCGCGTTGATGAACAGCATATGCCATATCTAGGGCATGCTGTCGATTCTTCGCTTCTGTTTAGAATGAACCGTAACGAAGCCGGCACCGCTTCCGATTTCTATGGTTCTTCCTTCCGTAGCAACGTAAACGCCATCCATTCCAACCATGTTAGAAACGGCGAGATCTTCATGCGTGGGGCGATAATCGACGACAAAGTCGAATTGCCCGAAATCTTCGAAATCAAAAACACCAAAGGTATCACCGCCGCAGCTTTAAATGAGGAATTCGGCAGGAAAGTCTTAAGCAATGGTAGCGGCTTGAAATTCGAGAATTATAAGCCTAAGTCTGGCGATTATCTTTATGCGTCCAAAAACGCCCTTTACTATAACGAAGGCCTAGGATACATCGTCAACCATTATGATTCGAAAGCCCAAATCACCTCTGCGACCTCAACCGTTGCGGGAAAAGACCACATATTGATTAGCCCGACCTCTGGAACCTATTTCAACGAGGACGAAGAAGGGGCTTATTTCCTTATAACAAAGAGGACAAACGAGGCTCAAAGGAACTTGGACAAGAAGAATTTCCTTAAGCAACCTCGCGTTATATTCTACGGGGCTTCCGGAGAGGTTCTTGGTTATGATGGATCCGCCTTTGGAACTCTAGGGGAAGGTGGGAAATTCGAAAATTGGCAGTTAGGCTATGCAGGATCATCTGGTTTCTTTGCCAAAGGCAAAGTAGCCTACATCTGCTTGATTTGGCCATATTTGGATTCCGCGGATACCAAGAATGCCCAAAGATTGGATCCTAACGATTATCGTATTACCTGCATTGGGGCCAATGAGATGAACGCCATAACCAATAAGGCTTACGAAGACCGTCTACAGGACGTTAAAAAAGTGAAAAACGGATACACGTTCCACACGAATTACGATTCGATGAGGATTATTAGCACGCAGCTAGGATACGATTTGGGTTGGAACGTTACCGCGATTGATGAAAGCGGAAATCGCACCAAATTGCAATCCATTAGGGTCGATGGTGGCCTCCAGGGCTTTGTGGCTCCTGCCGGTAAAGTAAGCTATGAGATGATCTATTTCACCCCAGAACTCAATAAAGGCATCGTCCTTGCCATTGCTGGCATTGGCTTATATGGCGGGTATGTGATCCTTTCGTTCATCCTTGATACAAAGAGGATAAAAAAAGAGATGAGCCTCAAGGGCGCATCTCCTAAATAATCTTTAGTTGTTGTCTTTGAATGTTTTTAGATAAATCGCGTACACGCGGTTTTTCTTAACGCCCATGTTCTTGGCGACGTTTTCAACGGCTTCTTTGCCGCTGCGCTCAAATTCGAGCTCATCACGTAAAGCAAGACAGATCATGTTATCGTCAACTTCAACGGCCGCGTTTGGCTTACCTTCGACGATTATGACCATTTCTCCGCGTAGCTCGTCTTCCCCTAGAATTGCTAGTTCTGGAAGCGTGCCACGGATGAATTCTTCATGAACTTTGGTCAATTCCCTTGCTATAACGGCTTTCCTTGGGCCGAATACAGCACACATGGCAATGAGTGTTTTTGTAATACGATGGGGCGATTCATAGAATATAAGGGTTTCTTTTCTTTCCGATAGCTCCCTTAATTCATCGTTGCGGGCTTTTTCCTTTGGTGGAAGGAACCCTTCAAAATAGAAGTGTTCCGAATCGAGGCCTGAACAAACAAGGGCATTTATGGCGGCACAAGGTCCTGGCACTACACTCACGCGAATATCGTTTTCCAGAGCCTTTGCCACAAGGCGCGAACCTGGATCGGATACAAGAGGGTATCCGGCATCAGAAGCATAACAAACTTTCTTGCCTTCTTTTATTAGCGTTATGGCTTTGTTTGATTCCTCTTCCTCGTTGAAATCGTGGCAGGAATGGAGATTCTTCTTCCCAATTTTCAAACAAGAAAGAAGCTTCTCGGTATTTCTTGTATCCTCACAAAAAATATCGTCAGCTTCCGAGAGGGCTTTGATTCCTCTCGGGCTCATATCCTCTAGGTTGCCGATTGGGGTGGCGACCAATGTTAAAAGAAGGGAATCTTGAGAGAAATTTAACCCTTTTATAACGCTCATTCTCCGGTTCCTTTCGGTCCCCTATTCTCTGGGCGGTTATGACCCTTTGGGCGGTGATGGCGGTGGAATCTATTGTTATCTTTTCTTCCCTCGCCTCCCTCATTTCTTTGGGGATTTGCAGGGTTTTGGTTATTATTGCGGGGATTTTTATTATCGCGACGTTGTTCATTTAAACGTCTATCGCCATGGTTGTTCTGATTGCGGTTATGGTGGTCTCTACGGTCGTTGCGATTATGATCCCTGCGGTCATTTCTATCGCGCCTTTCCTCGTTTCTTGGAGAGTCTTCCTTCTCTTCGGTTTTGGCGGGTTCAGGAACTATGTGGAAATCGGGGAGACGATATTCTTCCTTGGTTACGGTTTCTTCGGCCTTTGGGGTGTAGATTCCTTTTTCCATGTCCCTATATTCTTCAAGGGTTACGTTCTTGACGTCGCTTTTATCTGCGTTGACTAAGCGAACCGTTCTAGAAACGATATTGAAGGAATTGACGCTATAATCGCCTTCATCCAATTTCACGGTTTGGCCGATACGTGGGAAATCTTTTTTCTCCAAAGTATAGGTTTCGTCTTCATATGCTAAGCAGCACATCAATTTTTCACATGGTCCAGAATACTTTTGGGCGTTGATGGCAAGCATCTGGTTCTTCATCTTCGAAATACCAATGGATTCGAAAGTCGTGAGGAAGGTTGAGCAGCATAAAGGTAATCCGCAGATACCTAGGCCTCCAATCATTTTTGCCCTATCGCGCGCGGCGATTTGCTTTAAGTTGACCCTAGCCCTAAACCTAGATCCCAAAACGGGGAGGAGTTCGCGGAAATCAACGCGATATTCGGTTGAGGTATAGGCTAATGTAATGACCGACCCATCGAAGGAATAGGAAGCGGAGGTGAAATCCATCGGGAGGTTTTTCGCGTTTGCCTCTTTTTGGGCAATAGCAATCGCTTCCTTTGCTTTGGCGAGGTTTTGTTCGTGGGTTTTAAGCTCGGCTTTTGTCGCTTTATGGTAAATTGGACGAAGGGTCATATCGCTTTTATAGGCGGCGGTATTCATAACCGCGGTGGAAACGGTCGCTATATCGGTAACGTCGTTTGAAGGGACAATGACCAAATCGCCGATTTTTAGATCGGAATATTTCGTTGAATAGTAGTAGGACTTTTCGGAGCCGGCAAATCTAACTCCGACAAAATATTTATCTTGCTGCTGTGAATCGTTCATGGTCTACTCCTTGGCGATTTCATTCACCAAATGTGTTAAAAGAAGGCCGCTATTGATATTAAGTTCAATTTCCCCTCTCATCGTCATGACGGAGAGGACGGTATCTTCGAGATGCGGAAGCTTGTTCGCTAACGCCGTCAATATTGTATCATAGGACTCCAAAAAGATGGGCGAACCTCTTTTCTTGGATATAGCCTCTTCTAAAATCAAAACAAAAATATCGAAAAACAGACGCAGGCCCTGCTTGGTTTTCAAAACCGGGATGACATTTGTCTCCATAATGAAACGGGCTTTCCCCTTATTTTGGACCAACGCATCAAGGAAATCGCCTAAGGCATCCTTGATGGTTTGGTAATCGCCGTTTTCCGTTTCCGCCTTCAATAATTCGGCGTCGTTGATGAAATGGGAAAGGATTTCGGCATCCTCTTTATTCACACCTAGGTTTTTCGCTTCTTCGATAACCTCCTTACGGCTAGAAAGGAGGAGACGTAGCTTTTCGCAACGCGAAATGATAGTGGGAAGAACCTTGGCCTCGTTTTGGCTTGTTAAGAACGCGTATGTGTTGGATGGAGGTTCCTCGAGGAACTTCAAAAGGGAATTGGCGGCATCGACCGTCATGTTCTCAACATGGTTGATGACATAAACCATGATTCCCTTGCTTTCCAAAGGGGTTTGGCTGAATAGGGCGGTCAGAGAGGAGATGTCGCCTTTCTTAACGCTGTTTTCCTCACCATCATAGAAGATGAAATCCGGATAATCGTTCATCTCGATGCGGCGGCAGATGATGCATTCTTCGTCCGCCAAAGGGCTTGGATAATCACAAAGGACGCTCTTCGCCAAATACATCGCGGCTTCCTTTAGCGGAGTGCCAGCCTCTCCTAAAAGAAGGTAGGCATGCGCTAGTTTTCCGCTTTCTAAGGCATTGGAAAAAGTGCGATATACCAAGGGTTGCTTGTTTTTGATATATCCACCGATCGACATATTGTCTCCTAGATTTTCTTCCTGCCTTCAAGAGCTTTCGAGAGGGTCAAGGAATCCGCGTAATCAAGGGATGAGCCCATTGGCAATCCATAGGCTAAGCGAGTTACCGTGACGTCTTTCCCGTCCAATAGTTTGGCAAGGAACAAAGCGGTTGTTTCTCCTTCAAGGGTCGGGTTGGTAGCCAAGACGACTTCCTTGACTTCGTCTTCATCAATCCTCTTTAACAAGGAGTCGATGGCAAGTTCGCCCATTCCCATTCCTTTGCTTGGGGATATGACCCCTCCTAGCACGTGGTAAAGGCCGCGGAAGCCGCTGATGCGTTCAAATGAATAGGCATCTTTTGGGAAGGAGACGACGATAAGGGTCGAACGGTCACGTTCATGGTCTGAACAAATGTCACATAAATCGCTTTCGGTGTATAAACCGCATTTCGGACATTTGTGGATTCTTTGTTTTACGTTAGCGATCGCAGACGAAAACTCCAGGGCATCTTCTTCTCTCATTTCCAAAACGGCATAGGCCATCCTTTCGGCGGTTTTGGCCCCAATTCCGGGAAGTTTGGAGAAGGAATCGATTAAAGAGGCAAAGCTTGGGGAATCGTTCATTAGAAAAGAACTCCGCTACGACCAGCGATCTTTTCCTCGATTTCATCATAGGCGTCTTGAATTTGTTCAAGGGCTTCATTAAGGGCGAGAACGATGGTCTCTTCAAGCATTTCCTTGTTGTCCGCGTCGATCGCATCGGGGTCGATGGAAAGGCTCTTCACGCTGCGGTCGCCCATCATGACAAGTTCGACCATTCCGTTTTTGGAAACGGTGAATTCCTTCGCGGCGAGTTCCGCGTGGGCTTTTTCCATCGCGCGCTGCATACGTTGGGCGTTTTGTAGCATCTGTTGCATTTGGTTCATATTCAATTACTCCTTAGGCAATTCTAAAACTATGGTGTCGGCTTTTGGCAACAAGCCAAGTTGGGCTTTCGCGGTATGGTTGCTCATAAGCCTGTTGACGTCTCGCGGATCAATCGCGTAAACGAAGACCTTCCTTCCTAAAAGCAAGGAAATGATTTCGGAAACGGTTTTTTGGTTTTCCTTGAGGTTAATGCGTTCCGCTTGATTGGCGTATCTGAAACTTAATAGCAAGGCCTCCCCGCATAAGCAATACGGCTGTCCTTTGGAAATAAGGGTCGCGGCTTCCCCGCAGAGAATATCATAGGAAAGGCTGTTGAGCTCTCCCCATTTCTCCAATAGGCCTCTGCGTTCCGCCTTATGCTTTCCGCCAAGAACCATGATCTTGATGCATGTTTCGTCGTCCAAATGAACTGGAGTTCCCTCGCTGACGATCTTGGTGTTCTGCAAAGAAGAAGCATTGAGCATCGGCTTTTTGGGTTCTTCCTTAGGCGTTTCTTGAATAACGGGTTCTCCCTTTTTAGGAACTTCAACGGGTTTTGGCTCTTCGGTTGGCTTAACCGGCTCTTCCTTTTGTTCAACAACCTCTTCTATAGGTTCTTCAACGGCTGTAGCGGCCTCAACGGGCCTTTCCTCAACGATAGGTTCTTCTTTAACCGGTTCAGTTATAACCTGTGGCTTTTTCTCGTTTGGATCCTCTTCGAAAAGGAAAGCAGGAGCCACCGATCCCGTGTATGTGCCATCCCTAAACGGATCATATTCGGGCTCTTTATGGATTGGTGCTGCTTCCGGTTTAGGCTCCTCAATCATAGGTTCCTTAACGACAGGTTTTGGCTCTTCAGCCGGCTTAACGGGTTCTTCTTTGATAGGCTCAGGCTTAACCTCAACTGGTTTAACTTCTTCAATAACGGGAGCGGTCTTGCCTAGTGGCCTAATCGGGGTGACGATTACGTCTTTTTTGTCTCCGCCGAACAAAGTGGTCATTTGAAGGAGGGTAAGCTCGAACAAAGAACGGATGTTGGAAACGTTTTTGAATTCGATTTGGGCTTTGACGAGGAGGTCAATCATCTCGTTGGCCCGTTTGCTATCGATATATGAAGATAAATCTTCAGCTTCATCAAGATTTAACGTTTTCGCGTAGGTAACATCTCCCACTCTTCTATAGATGAGTTCCTCTTTAAGGATATCGAGCAAGCTTCCGGAAAGCCTTTTGATGTCGACACCAGAATCGAGGAAGTCGCCTAATTTACCTAAAACCGAGGCAACTTCGCCTGAACTTACCATCTTTAAGAGGTCGATTTTCTCTTTGACGGAAGTTAAGCCGAAGACCTGCAAAACATCCTTTTCCAAAAGGGCGTTGCCTCCATATGCCAGTGCTTGATCAAGCAAAGATAAGGCGTCGCGCATCCCACCATCGGCAAGTTCGGTGATTTCATCCAAGGCCCCGTCTTCATAACGGATTCCCTCTAATTTCAGGATTTCCGTAAGTTTGCCTTTGATTTCCTTATCGGGGATTTTCCCGAAATCATAACGTTGGCAACGCGAAAGGATGGTGGCAAGAACCTTATGGGGCTCGGTTGTCGCCAAAATGAAGATAACGTGCTCCGGGGGTTCTTCCAAAGTCTTCAATAAGGCGTTGAAAGCGCCCGGGCTCATCATATGGACTTCGTCGATGATATAGACCTTCATTCTACCCTTGATCGGGCTATAACGGACCTGTTCGATCAAGTCACGGACCTGTTCGACGCCATTGTTGCTGGCCGCGTCGATTTCGACGACGTCAGGATGGGAACCTTCGTTCAATAAACGGCATGATTCGCATTCATTGCATTGATGGCCGATGCCTTCCCCGCAGTTCAAGGCTTTGGCGAAAAGCCTCGCCATAGAGGTTTTACCTGTTCCTCTTGGTCCACAGAAAAGATAGGCATGGGCGATTTTATTGTTGTTGATCGCGTTCCTTAATGTACGGACAATCGCTTGTTGTCCAACGACTTGCTCGAATGTCTTCGGGCGATATTTATTGTAAAGTGCGGTGTAAGCCATAATGTTGCTATGCAATTATAAACCACCGACCCCATTCTTCAAAGAATGAATAGGCCCCTTTTTGCATTTTTGCTCATTAATAAGTAAGCGGGAAGAATGGTATAATCTCCAAGGTTAGAAGGAACACTTGCGAATATGGAAGAAAGTATGAGAAAAAGGCTCAACGCCACAAGGGACCGTTATAACGCCCTTGAAAAAGAGCTCGAAAAAGAAGAAATAGTCAATGACGTCGAGGCTTTTACCAAACTCAACAAGGAAAAGGGAAATCTCGAAGAAGCCGCGAAACGTTATGAGGAATATCTTAAATTGGAGAGGGATGTAGAGGATTCGCTTCTTTTAGAAGACGATCCCGAGATGGCCGATTTTGCTAAGGCTACTAGGAAAGAGGCTCAGGCCGCGATGGAGAAGATGGAAGACGAATTCAAAATCCTCCTTTTGCCCAAAGATCCTAACGACGACAAGAACATCATCGTCGAAATCCGTGGGGCCGTCGGTGGTGACGAAGCCAACATCTTCGCGGGCGACCTCCTTAGGATGTATACCCGTTACGCCGAAAAACAAGGATGGCAGGTTAAACTTCTAGATGCTTCCTTAGGCGCGGCCGGAGGATATGCGAGCGTTTCCGTTCTTATCAAAGGTGACTTGGTCTATTCCAAACTCAAATTCGAAAGTGGCGCCCATCGCGTTCAACGTGTCCCAAAGACCGAAGCAAGCGGTAGAATCCATACATCCACCGCGACCGTTTTGGTCATGCCTGAAGCAAAAGAGGTTGAGGTCAACATCAATCCCAACGATTTGAAGATCGATACCTACCATTCCCAAGGAGCAGGTGGTCAAAACGTCAATAAGACCGAATCCGCGGTTCGCATCACCCACCTTCCCACCGGTTTGGTGGCGGCTTGCCAAACCGAGAAAGCCCAACTTCAAAACAAGGAAATCGCCATGCAGATGATTAGGGCCAAGGTTTTCGCCTTCTTCCAGGAACAGGAAGATTCCAAGAGGGCCCAGGAAAGAAAACTCAAAGTCGGAACCGGCGAAAGAAGCGAGAAAATCAGAACATACAACTATCCCCAAAACCGCGTCACCGATCACCGCATCGGCTTCACGGTTAATACCCTTGACCGCGTCATGGAAGGGGAAATCGACGGCATCATCGAGGCTTTGATCCACTTTGACCAAGAACAAAAAATGCTTGAGGAGACCACGAATGCCTAAGGTTGAGGAAGTATATCGTTTAGCTTTGGAAAAGGGTAAACCCCTAGGCGTCATGTCCAACGATATCCGTCTTCTTTTGGCGTATGAATTGAACCTTCCATCCCCTGCGGACGTCTATCTCCACTTTAACGATGAAATCCCTGCAGATTCACGTTTTGATGAGAGATTTGCAAGGATTTTGCAGGGAGAACCCCTTGAATACGTAATTAACGAAGCCAAGTTTTTAAAACATCGTCTCTACGTCGATAGAAGGGTCCTTATACCACGCGGGGAAACCGAGGAGTTGATAGCTTTAATCAGCGAAAGGATCTATGACTATTATGACCCCCGTAATTATTTGGTGGTCGCGGATATCGGGACGGGCTCCGGTTGCATTGCGATTGCCCTGAAGAGCCTTGCCAAAAACTGGCTCATCACCGCGAGCGATATCTCCGAAGATGCCCTTGAAGTAGCGAGAAAGAACATCGCCGATAGCGGGATGAATATCTCGACTCTTCAAGGAAGATCGCTTGAACCCTTTATCAAGGCCAACATGAACCTCGATATCATCGTCAGCAATCCCCCTTACATCAAAAACAAGGAAGAAGCCCAAGAATCGGTCAGGCTCTATGAACCAGCTTCCGCCTTATGGCTTGAAGAAGGGGCCTCCGTATATGAAGACATCTTCCGCGATTATAAGAAAGTTAAGAAGGGCTCGTTATTGATGTGCTTTGAGATTGGCTACGATCTTAAGGACTATCTAATTTCGCTTATGGAAAAATACCTAGAGAAATACGAATATGAATTCATCGAGGACCTAAATGGCCTCACGAGGTTCCTCTTCGTATTCTGCGAATAGGGGGAAATTGTTATGGAAGAAACAAAAATCCTGACATGGGAAAACAAAAAAGAAGCGGTGCGTATACTCAAAAAAGGTGGGATAGTCGCTTTCCCAACCGATACCGTATATGGTCTAGCGGTCATCTCATCAAAACCTGAGCCATATAGGAACCTGGTCGAAGTCAAAAGGCGTTCCCCAAATAAGCCTTTTACCCTTATGTGCGGAAGTTTGGGCATGGCTGCTAAATACGTTGAAATAGACGCTCCCGCTAATTCCGTTCTTAAGAAATTCTTCCCTGGAGAGGTTACGGCTTTGCTCAATGCAAGAAAATCTACCAAGCAATGGGTTGATTTAGGAACCGGGGTTATTGGAATTAGAGTTCCAGAAGATCAAAACGTTAGAAATCTTATCGAAGAAGTCGGTGTTCCTCTTCTTGTTCCTTCCGCGAATATTTCCGGTAACCCGCCCTTAACCACGCTCGAAGAAGTTAAGAAAGAATTCGATGGAAAAATCGATGCGATTATCAAAGGCGAATGCGTTAAAAATATCCCATCGACGATTGTCGATTTGACCGACGGAATTTCCTTGGTAAGGGAAGGTCCAGTTGCCTTTGAAGACATCGTTTCCGCCCATAACGACGGAAGGCTCAATCCTTTAAGGATTGCTTTAGGCGCTGACCATGGTGGATTCAAAGCCAAACAGGCTATTAGAAAACACCTTCTTCAGGCTGGATATGAAGTTATGGACTTCGGAACGAAAACCACCAAAAGCTGCGATTATCCAATCTATGGTAAGGCTGCCGCTGAAGCCGTCAGCAACAAGCTCGCAGATTTTGGCGTCTTGGTCTGCACCTCTGGGGAAGGCATCTCTATCGCTGCGAATAAAGTTAACGGCATCCGTTGCGGCATCGGCTATGATGATGTAGCAACCGCTAAGCTCCGTGAGCATAACAATGCCAATATGGTGGCGTTTGGACAGAAGTACATGGCCCTCAAGGACATCCTTAAGAGAGTTGATATTTTCCTTTTAGAAAATTTTTCTAGCGAGGAAAAACATCACAGGCGTGTATCAGAAATCGGCTGATTTCATTCATCAAATTCAAATGGCCCAGAAAAAAATCTGAGCCATTTTTTGATTTTTTCCACTAATAGTTAGTATGGGAAGAAAATTTGTATGCCCCCTTTGTGGCAACCGCGACGAAACGTTAATCGGCAATTACCTCGGGGTTCCTTATTGCCTGAAGTGCTTCGTTATCAAAGACAATAAATTATGTCGAACCTCTTTCAAGGGAACCCCTCCGCCGACCCTGGTCACCTATGATTTATCAAAGGAGCAGGCGGAACTATCGGAACGTATCGTTGAAAACTTCAAAAACGGGAAGAACACCCTCCTTTATGCCGTATGTGGATCGGGAAAAACCGAAGTTAGCTATGGGGTTATCCAATATGCGATGGGCTTAGGCTTAAACGTTGGCTTCGCTTTGCCTAGGAGGGACGTTGTCATCGAACTATACGAAAGGCTGAAGAAGGCCTTTCCCTTCAATAAGATCGTCGCTGTATATGGGGGACATGTTCACGAGACTTCCGGCGATTGCATCGTTTTGACGACCCATCAGCTCTTCCGTTACCAGGATTTCTTCGATCTTCTTGTTATGGATGAAGTCGATGCCTTCCCTTACGCTGGAAATCAGGTGCTCGAAAACGATTTCAAGGAATCCCTTAGAGGACATTGCCTTTTGATGTCTGCAACCCCATCTAAGGCTTTGGTTAAGGAATTCTCCCAAAACGGAAATGAGGTTCTCCTCCTCCATACGAGGTTCCATCGCCATCCAATCCCGGTTCCAAAGACGGTTCTGCTACATGGGAAAAGCCGTTATTCATTCATAATCGCCAAGCTCCTTTCTTATAGAAAAAACGGGAATAGGACCTTTATCTTCGTACCTTCCGTCGAAATGAGCGAAGTCGTTTATCGGATATTATCGGCTTTTTGCCCTAACGGGAATTATGTCTCCTCAAAACGAATCGGAAGGGAGGAGATAATCGAGGATTTCAAAAATGGCAAATATGATTTCCTGGTAACCACCGCCATTTTGGAAAGAGGGGTAACCGTCAAAAACCTGAATGTCATTGTTTTATGCGCGAGCAGCAGAATCTATGATGCCGCGAGTTTGGTTCAGATAGCCGGAAGGGCAGGGAGGAAGATAGATGCACCTTATGGAGACGTTTACTTCGTTTCTGAAAGAAGGAGCGAGGCGATTGAAAAAGCCATCTCGGAAATCGAGTATTGCAACACCTTTTTGCACAATCTGTCGCGGAAGGATTGAGGAGAATAGTTGGAGAAGCACCGTGTTTGACGGCAATCACATTTGCCAAAAATGCTTTTATGCCCTAACGCCGATATATAAGAGGGTCAAACAGGGAGGATTACGTTGTTTGATCCTTTATGATTCATCTCCACATCTAAACAAATGCCTTGATCGGGTCCTATTTCAAAACGAGAAGGGTGTTGCCCCTGCCCTCATCTCCTATTGCGCGCCATTCCTTTTCACGAGGTTCCACGGGTTTACGATCGTTCCTCTTTTTGAAGACGGCGCTGACCCCAATTTCAATGTGGCGGAAGCCATTTTCAAGCCTTTTGGATTTAATGTCGAGGAATGGTTTGAAGAAACTTTTAATGAACAGAAAAACGAAGTCAAAACCATGCAGATTTTAAAGAAAACCGCGCAAAAGCCGCCTAATCGTATTGTTTTGTTCCTTTGCTCATTCAATAGGGAAAAGTTCATTTCGGCCTATCGTGAATTACGTAAAAAAGGGGTCAAAAACATATATGCGATTTCGTTAAGGAAAGGGGGCGAAAAACCGTTGAGATGAAGTAAGAAAACCAAAATTGAGAACGCAAAATTAGCAGACTAAAAACCATTAATAGCCAAGACAACAAACCGAGGAAAATAATTCTGATTTCGTTTCATTGATTAGAGTATTCTCTAATGGTATTATTGTGCGGCTCATTTCAGGGAGATTTATCGTGGCAAACATAATTGAATCAATATTCCATTTCGAAAAACGCGAGCTAAACCGTTACATGAAAGAAGCGGATATCGTCATGTCCTACGAGAAGGGGATGGCCGCTTTAAGCGATGACGAGCTTCGCGCCAAAACCAAAAAATTCCAAGAACAGTTGAAAAACGGAAAGACACTCGACGATATCAAATACGAGGCCTTCGCCGTTGCTAGGGAAGGTGCAAGACGTACGATCAAGCAGTTCCCTTATAAGGTCCAGATCGTTGGTGCCCTCGTCCTCCATGGTGGCAACATCGCCGAGATGCGTACCGGTGAAGGTAAGACCCTTACCGCGACCATGGCGGTTTATCTTAACGCCCTAAATGGAGAAGGCGTTCACGTCGTCACCGTCAACGAATACCTCGCCGAACGTGACGCCAACTGGATGGGACAGATTTATCGTTTCCTCGGTTTGACCGTCGGTATTAACCTCGCCTCCAAAGCCGCTCCTGATAAGCGCGAAGCCTATAACTGCGACATTACCTACACCACGAACTCCGAATTAGGCTTTGACTATCTCCGTGATAACATGGCTCAATCCCTTGATGGACGCGTCCTCCGCGGGCTTAAGTTCTGCGTCGTCGACGAAGCCGACTCCATATTAATCGATGAATCCCGTACCCCACTTATCATTTCCGGTGGTAAGAAATCGGCCGCTCAGCAATATCAGGTCGCTGACCGTTTCGTCAAAATGCTTAAGCCCAACACCGATTTCACCTTCGATATCAAAACCAAAACCGTCAACCTCACCGACGAAGGCAACGAAAAGGCGGAGAAGATGTTCGGTATTCGTAACCTCTACGATCCCGAATTCCAAGAGCTCGTTCATCGCATCCATCAGGCCCTTAAGGCTAACTATGTTATGAAGCGCGACGTTGAATACATGGTTGACCGCAACCGTGAGATCCAACTTATCGACCAATTCACCGGCCGTATCATGAAAGGCCGTGAATACAACGATGGTTTGCAGCAGGCCATCCAAGCCAAGGAAGGCGTTGAAATCAAACAGGAAACCACCGTCTTAGCGACCATCACCTATCAGAACTTCTTCCGTCTTTATAAGAAGGTTTCCGGCATGACCGGTACGGCGAAGACCGAGGAAGAGGAATTCGAGAAGATCTATAACATGAAGGTTGTCGTTATCCCAACCAACCGTCCTGTTATTCGTGTCGATGACATCGACCATATCTACGCCGGTCATATGGATAAGCTAAATGGTCTCGTTGCCGAGGTCAAAGCCCGTCATGAGAAAGGCCAACCGGTCCTTATCGGTACCGTTTCGGTCGAGAGCAACGAAGAGATTTCCGCCTTGTTGACCCAAGCCGGCATCCCTCACGAAGTCTTGAACGCGAAAAACCAAGCCCGTGAAGCTGAAATCATCTCCCACGCGGGCGAGAAGGGCGCGGTGACATTGGCCACCAACATGGCCGGTCGTGGTACCGATATTAAGCTTGGCGAAGGCGTCAAGGAACTCGGAGGCCTCTGCGTCCTCGGTACCGAACGTCATGAATCCCGCCGTATCGATAACCAGTTGCGCGGACGTTCCGGACGTCAGGGCGACCCAGGATATTCCTGCTTCTACGTCAGCTTCGACGATGAGCTTATGCGTAGGTTTATCGAAGATAATAGGCGCGAATATTTCAAAAAGGTCATCGGCAGTGAACATATCGAGATGAAGATGATCCAAAACGCCGTCACCAACGCCCAGAAACAAATCGAAGGCCGCAACTTCGATACCCGTAAGAACCTCCTTGATTACGATGATGTCCTTGCAAAGCAAAGACAGATTATCTACGACAAGCGCGACCGCATCATGATGGCGGATGATATCGAGGATCTCATTCGTAGCTTCTTTGTCGAAACCGGTGCTTATCTAGCCAAGAAAGCCACCAATACGGGCCGTGATGAAGGCATTATCTCCGGAGAAGCCTTGAAAAAGCTCATCGAACCAGCCTTCGTCCCTGAAGGAAGCTTCCCGGCGAAAGCCTATGATGAAGCGACCGTCGAAGAAGGCGGCGAAGACCTTGGTGAATTCCTCTATGGGCAATATCTCCGTAAGAGGAAATCCATCGATAAGAAACTCATCGACCAAATCGAAAGGCAGATCTCCCTTACGATCATCGACCGTAACTGGACCCGCCATATCGATACCATGGCCCATCTCCGTGAAGGTATCGGTTTACGTTCCTACGCCCAAACCAATCCTTTGCAGGATTATGTCAACGAAGGTTATTCGCTTTTCCGCGAGATGAACGACAACATCTCCAGGGAATCCGCTTTCTACCTCATGAACTTCAAGCCGGTTATCCGTGAACCTGCTCCAGCCCCAACCGAAGAGGCACAGGCTTCCGGGAAGGTTGTCGAAGCCGAGGCCAAACCAGCCGAACCCGTCCAAAACGATGGGCAGGATGTCCATGAAGCCAAAGCTGATTTCAAGGAAGAGGAGATTTCCGTTGAGGAAAAACCGGTCAAGATTGACCCAACCACTTCTGAAATCGAGCAACCAAGCGATATCAAAATTGCCGAAACAAAGGAATAAGTTGAAAGGAATAGTATGAAAGAGCTAGTCGAACTCAAACAAACCGCCCAAGGATTGGGTGAGCTTGTCTCGCAGCTCGGTGATTCTCTTTGACCTCTCCAAAATAGACGCCGAAATCTCGGAGCTTGAGGAGAAAGAGAACTCCGAGGGTTTCTGGGACGACCCAAATACAGCCCGCGTTGTTTCCGCGCATCTTTCCTCATTAAGAGGAAAAAAAGCGAAACTCGAATCCATCCAGAATTCATATAAGGATATCGTCGACCTTCTTGAAATATGCGATGAATCCGACATGGAAATGCGCGAACTCATTGAGGTCAGCGAGGATGATTTAACTTCCGTCGCCGAAGATTTGCATCATAAATTGCTTTTCTCTGGCGAATACGACGCCTCCAATTGCACCGTTGAAATCCATCCGGGCGCTGGAGGAACCGAAGCTCAGGATTGGGCTTCCATGCTTTTGAGAATGTATACCCGCTTTGCGGAAAGGAACGGCTTCAAGATCCAAATCATTTCCATTGAAGACGGAGATGAGGCCGGAATCAAATCCGCGACCTTCAAAGTAATCGGTGAAGATGCCTATGGAATGCTTAAATCCGAGAAGGGCGTGCATCGATTAGTGAGGATTTCGCCCTTTGACGCAAACGCGAGAAGACATACCTCATTCGCCTCTGTAAACGTCATCCCGGAATTTGGCGAGGTCAGCGATATCGTCATTGATCCCAAGGATTTGAGGGTTGATACATACCGTTCAGGAGGCGCGGGCGGACAAAACGTCAACAAAGTCTCCTCCGCCGTCCGTATCACCCACCTTCCGACCGGAATTGTGGTTTCATGCCAGGTCGAGCGTAGTCAATTATTCAACAAGGCTACCTGTATGCAAATGCTTACCGACCGCCTTATGGCCATGAAACTTGAAGAAAGGGAAAAACAACTTAAATCGGTTGTCGGCGAGCAAAAAAAGAATGAATGGGGTTCCCAAATCAGAAGCTATGTCTTCCAACCCTATCAGTTGGTCAAGGACCTTCGCACCGATTACGAAAGAGGCGATATCGGAAACGTAATGGATGGAGACATCAATTCCTTCATTTATGCCTACTTGGAGATGGAGGCGCGCAACAGTGGCTCTTCCAAAAAATAAACCGACAAAAGAACAAATCTACGTTTGGGTGAAAAACACCCTTTTAGTCACGCTTGGATGTTTGATTTTGGCTTTTGGTTCGGCGGCTTTCCTTGTTCCAGCAGGCTTAATGACCGGCGGAATCAACTCCATTGGTATCACCATTCAGTATTTGTTGGATTTAAACGGCATCAATTTCCAAGTCATTGATATCGTCACATTTGGCCTTGAGATCATTCTTTTCTTCATTGGCTTAGCCGTGTTGGGTTGGAAATTCTCCGCGCATACCCTTTGGGCATCCATCATTTATCCTGGCTTTTTTGCCATTTTCTATCGCACGGGGTGGCTATCTTTCATTTCCGATTCCCTTACGAAGAATTTTACCGAACCATTTTTAGGGATGTTCCTATGCGGGCTTTTCGGTGGTGTCTGCGTTGGGGCCGGGGTTGCCGTTACCTTCCTTGGAGGAGGATCGACGGGTGGTGTCGATATTCTTGTCGTCATCATGGCTAAGTTCACTCCGATTAAGGAGTCTTTTGGAACAGCGATCACCGATTATTCGATTATTTTGATCGGCATCATCGTCCGTTACGCTGAACCAAATATCATCCCGATAGGCTTGATAGGTCTAGTTTCCGCCTTCATCGCGGCTTTAACCATCCAAATCCTCTATGTCTCAGGCAACTCCTTCGTAACGGTTGAAATCATTTCCAAAGAACACCAAAAGATTATTGATTACATCAATGAAAAGATGGACAGGGGTTGCACCATTTATCCTGCAACGGGCGGATTCACCGGAGAAGAAAAAAGAGTTGTCAAAGTCGCTTTGGTCAAGAAGGAAGCAGAACAATTAAGGAACTTCATTTCCGCGATTGATGACCGTGCCTTCATGATTGTTACGACTTCCGCCTCCGTTAATGGGGAAGGCTTCGTTCCTTTCGCAACGCCGCGTGTTTCTTTGCTCAAGAGGTTTATCGTCGGCAAGGAAAACAAATATTCGGAGCGAGACGAAAATGGCTTATGAAGTTAAAAGGGAATATAGGCCTTTTGAACTAGTATCCCCCTTTTCTCCAACGGGCGACCAACCCGATGCCATAAGGAAAATCCTTGAAGGCATAGATAAGAATAAGAAAATCCAGGTTATAAAAGGGGCTACTGGAACCGGAAAGACCTTTACCGACGCCAATATCATCGCGGCACTTAATCGTCCGACTTTGGTGATGGTCCATAATAAAACCCTCGCGGCTCAACTTTATGCTGAACTGAAGGAGTTATTCCCTCATAACAGGGTTGAGTATTTCATTTCAAACTTTGATTTCTACCAGCCAGAAGCCTATATCCCTTCCAGTGACACCTATATCGATAAAACCGCGGTCATGAACGAGGAAATCGATATGATGCGTACCTCGGCGATGAATTCTTTGCTTTCGCGTTCGGATACGATCATCGTCGCTTCGGTCGCCGCGATCTATGGCTTAAGTGACCCAGCCGAATACAAAGGGTTGATATTCGAGGTGCGTGTAGGTGAAGAGCTTGACCGTAAGGGTTTAATGTCCCAGCTCGTTGACGCCCAATATACGCGTAATAACCTAGACCTCAAACCCGGAAGTTTCAGGGTAAGGGGAGATTCAATCGACATTTGCCCTGCGACTAAAGATTTCTATATAAGAATCGATTGCTTTGGGGACGAGGTCGAAAAGATTTCCGAAGTCGATATTTTGACTGGCGTCATCCGCAAAAACTATCATACGTATCCCTTCTTTCCTGCTTATGATCATGCTTCAACACGTAAAAGGATCGAGGAAGCCTGCGAAACTATATCCGCGGAACTCGAAGAACGATTAGCCTATTTCAAAGGCGAAGGAAAACTTCTTGAAGCGGAAAGACTCGAGATGCGCGTCAAACAGGATATGGAGAACATGCGGGAATTCGGCAGATGCCCTGGCATTGAGAACTATTCACGCCATATCGATAAACGTAAAGAAGGACAGCGTCCTTATTGCTTAATCGACTACATGCCAGAGGATTACCTTTTGTTGCTTGATGAAAGCCATGTAACCATCCCGCAGATCCGTGGCATGTTCAACGGAGACCGTTCCCGCAAGCTCACTTTGGTGGAATATGGTTTCAGACTTCCATCCGCTTTAGACAATAGACCTTTGAATTTTGAGGAATTCGAAGCCCTCATGCCTTCTTCGGTCGTTTGCACTTCCGCCACTCCCGGCGATTATGAACTAGATAAATGCGGAGGAGAAGTGGTTGAGCAAGTCATCCGTCCAACTGGTCTTCTTGATCCGCTTATCTCCGTACGTCCCACAAAAGGACAGATTGAGGATTTGATGGATGAAATCAAAGCCCGCATTGCTAAGAATGAAAGGACGATGATCGTCACCTTGACCATTAGGATGGCCGAGGATTTGACCTCCTTCCTTAAGGAAAGGGGAATTAAGGTTACCTATCTCCATAACGAGACCAAAACCCTTGAAAGGACGGAGATCATCTATCAGTTAAGAAAAGGCAAATACGATGTACTGGTTGGCATTAATTTGCTTAGGGAAGGCCTTGATATACCCGAGGTTTCCTTAATCGCGATCCTTGACGCGGATAAGGAAGGCTTCCTCCGTTCCACGCGTTCCTTGATACAGGTCATTGGACGCGCTGCGCGCAATGCGAACGGAAAAGTCATCATGTATGCGGACACCTATAGCGAATCCATGGAAGAAGCCATCTCCGAGACCAATAGAAGAAGGAAGATCCAAATGGCCTATAACAATGCCAACGGAATCATACCGACCACAATCGTCAAACCAATTCGCCCACCGATGCATAACGCCGAATCGGAGGAAAGCGAGCTTCTTGTTACCAAAGGTAAAATGTCCAAGAAGGAACTTGAACTGCAAATCGCTTCCATTGAGAAGGAAATGCGGAAGGCCGCGAAGGAATATGACTTCGAAAGGGCCGCGGAACTTAGGGACATCATGTTTGAGCTTAAGGAGGAATTACGGGGATGAAGGAATACGACATTTACCTATTTGATTTCGATGGAACCCTTTTTGATTCCCTCGAATCCCTTTACCCAACGTTTAGGAGGGCCTTTGATCCATTAGGAATAAAGGTCACCGACGAACAAATCGAAGGGTTCACCCATCAATCCCTTCTGGATACCGCGATTCAAATGGGCGTGAAGGATAACGAGTATCAACAATTCGCCAAAGACATCATGGATGCTTTGGATGACGTTGAGCTTATGAAACTCATAAAACCATATCCAGAAACCCTGGAAGTCTTGGCAACCCTTCGTAAAAGAGGGAAGCGCCTTGCCATCGTTTCCAATAATGCGACAGACCATATCGCGACCGTTTTAAAGGTTTTGGGCATTCCTAACGTTTTTGATACAATCGTCGGAAGCGATAGGGTTGTTAGGGCTAAGCCCTATCCCGATTTGCTATTTACCGCTTTTGACGATATGGGCGTGAAAGACGCTTCAAGAGCATGTTATGTCGGCGATTCATTGCAGGATGGGGATACCGCGGTTGCCGGTGGGATAGGCTCAATTATCGTTGATAGGTGCCACGGATATACCAAAGTACCTGGCGATAAGGTCAAAGATTTAATGGATATTCTTGATTATCCTGCGTGAGAAGTGTATTCTCTTAAGGCTTTGCAGCGGAAAGGAGAAAAGATATGTTGCAATGGTATGACATCATATTCATCGTTATATCCCTCATCATTATCGTTCTTTCCTTGCTCCAAGGCGGTAAATCCGAGGGTGCTTCCGGCGCTATTACCGGTGGTGGACTAAACGTCTTCGCCAAGACCAAGGAACGTGGTTCCGAAAAGGTTGTTACCTGGCTAACATTCGGATTTGCGGTTCTCTTCCTCTTCGTGGCCTTGATGATCTCCATCACCTCCGGCTCGAACTCCAGTTCTGAAGGAGAGGAAGCCGCCGCGACCATCGCCTTGCTTTTCTAAGGACGATGAAACGAGATTGACCGCTAAGGCGGTTTTTCTTTTTAAGAAAAAAGTAGTGGAAAGAAAACGAATCCCTGCAATAATAATCCCATGGAAATCAAAGAATATGTTGCTCTTCGCAAAGAAGAACTGAAAAAAGAAATCGCCGCCATGGCGAGAAAACCAAAGTTAGTCATCGTCAAGGCCAACGAAAATCCCGCTTCGGCTTCATACGTCAAAGGCAAAATGAAGGATGCGGCCGAGATTGGTGCGGATGCTGAACTTTTGGAATTAAGTTCATCCATTAGTGAGGAAGATCTCTTGAAAAAAGTCGATGAACTCAACAACGATCCTACAGTCGATGGCTTCATTGTCCAATTGCCATTGCCCCGTCACATTGATGAAGAGAAGGTCAAATTGGCGGTTAATCCCAAAAAAGACGTGGATGGGTTTCATGCTTTGACAACTTTCTTGCCCTGCACTCCCAAAGGAATCGTCGATTACCTCGCCGCAAATGACTTCAAATTCGCAGGGAAGAACGCGGTTATCCTTGGACGTAGCAATATCGTTGGAAAACCCCTTGCCCGCATTCTTTCCTCCAAGGGATACGATTGCAACGTCACCCTTCTTCATTCTAGAACAAGCGAAGAAGATAAGGCCTTCTATCTCGCTCACGCCGACTTGATCATCGCCGCCGTAGGAAAGATCGGAGTCCTCGATGCTTCTTATAAATACAAAGAAGACGCCGTCATCGTCGATGTTGGCATCAATAGGGGCGAAGACGGATTGCTCCATGGTGACGCCCTCCCAAATTTGCCAGTCAGATTGCAGACTCCAGTTCCTGGAGGAGTCGGCCTTCTTACAAGAATCTCCTTGATGGAAAACCTCGTTCTTGCGACGAAAAACAAATAAGCTATCGTTAGAAAAAAATGTCGTCTTCAAGCGAAGGCGACATTTTCATTATTCCTTATGGTCGTCGGAGAGAGGAATCTCTTTTACCTCGTTATGATCGATGACTTTAACGTCTTCAGCCACAACATCAATGGCTTTATGAGAATCGTTTTTCTTGTTTTCCGGTGCATGTCCAGCTTCTTTTTCTTCTGAAGCAGGGTTTTCCTTGCCTTCATAAACTTCTGTTGGTCCTTCGCCTTTGGCTTCTTTTTGAAGCTTCTTTCTCTTCCTATCCCTAATGATGGTGATAATAGCCATTGCTAAACCTGCAATTGCCATAACTGAGCCAATTAGAATAAAGGAAATGCGGTTACGGGCCACGTTATCTCCAGCGTGGAAGAGGACAAGGAGAGCGATGCCGAAACCGATCATGATGGCCCCAAAGACGATTTCGAGGATTGGCATGACCATGTTATCGACTTTCTTAAGGATGGCCACGATCGAAACGACGAGGAACAAGCATCCGGTTACGATCATGAATACCGCGAGGAAATTGATGATCAGGCTGAAGAAATAACCAGATCCCATTATCATGAGGACGATGCCGATGGTTATTTCAAATCCACCAACCAAATAAGCCGAGGATTCGCTATGCTTGAAGTTTTTCGCCAATAATAAGGTTCTAAGCAAACCATCGAGGATGATAAAGGAAGCCAAAACATAAAGTATGATGTTTTCGATGACCTGCGCTTCAGAATTTAACGGGGCCCCGCCGTCGGCCTTGGACAAGACGCCGAATACAATTGCTAGGATGCCTGCCACAAAAAGCAGACCCGCCTCGAGCAGATTCCAGACAGTCCAGATCTTTTGCATTCTTTCTTCGTCACTTATGGGATTTTTGACTTTTACTTTGTCTTTTTCATCGACTTTTTCTTTGTTGGCCATAGGTTTGCCTCCTATACAAGTATAGAACATTCGCGGGAACTTTTCCTTTTAAATAGGGATTAGATTCTCGTTAATTCTATGAGGTTCTTGAACGGGATTTCCTTTTCCCCGATTATTAGAAATTTAAAGGTAGCCGATATTTTCGCGATGATTCCGCGAATGTTGAACATATAACCGTCTTCCCAATAACGGGCCTCGACTTCCTCTTCATCATAATTGACGAGGACTTCGTTTATTTCCTCTGCCCTATCGGAAGAGATAAGCGGACGAGGGGTTTTGTTTTTCTCGTAACGCATCTTCGCCAAAAAGGCTGCCTGGGCAGTTAAAGATTGATAAGGCATGTATTTCATCATCCCGCGTTCTTCGTTCATGCTTTATGGCCTCCTATTTGTCCGTGTCTTTCCCTAATTGTCGATTCTTCGAGCAAACTCGTGGATCTCAGAACCGCATTTTTCCCGAATAAGGCGTTGATTTCATCCATTTTTTGATACAGGCATCGCCTATTTTCTAGTTCATAAGCATCTTCAAACAAGGAATATTGCCTTGCTGAAGCATCGCTTAGTTTAGAAAAGGAGATGCTGATTCCCCTTATTGGGAAATCCTCCACGAATTTATCGTATAAAAAGGAAACACAATGGAACAGTTGATTGACGTCATCGGTTGGGATATCAAGGCTGCATTGTCTGGAAAAACCACCTCCGTTTTGCCCGCTATAGCCAATATAAAGGGAAACGGTAGCACATTTCGCCCTTGCCTCCCTTAGTCTATGGCACAGCTCATCGCTCATTTCGCGAATGATTGTTTTGGCTTCGTCAACGGAATAATCCCTTATCAACGTTTGGCCAACGCTGAGGTTAGTTTCCGTTGGGATGTATTTCTTACGGATATCTGCCTCATCTATTCCGTTTGCTAGATTATGTAATTGGATGCCGATAACCCCGAATTCCTTTTTCAATGTGTTAATGTCCGCTTTGGCCAAGGCCTCGACGCTTCTTATGCCAATACGTGAAAGATGTGAGGATATTCCGGTTGATATTCCCCATATTTTGGTAATGGGATGGACCTTCCATAGTTTTTTCTCAACGTCTTCATAATGCCAATAAGCGATATAAGGGGGTTTCTTTTTGGCCTCAATATCAAGACACGTCTTCGCTAAAAACATGTTTGGGCCTATACCTGCGGTTGCACAAAGACCAAGCTCGTCTTTTATTGATTTAAGGATCATTGCGCAATATCCTTCGGCGTTTGTTTTGGCCGCTGATAAATATGGGTCGATGCGAATAAATGATTCATCTATCGAATAGACGTGGAGATCTTCTTCTGCGACATAATCCAGAAGGATGGATACAACCCGTGCGGACATTTCTATGTAATAGGCCATGCGCGGAGTCGCGTAGACCATGTTCTCAAGTCTTGGCAAATCGCGTATACGGCATACGTTGGGCACTCCATATTGTTTTTTGAGGAATGGGGTGACCGACATGACGATAGAGTTTTCGGTTCTCTCTTTGTCGGCTACGACAAGAGGAGTAGAGAAAATATCAAGACCCCTAGCCGCACATTCGCAGGATGCATAAAAGCTTTTGAGGTCAATGACGGCATAGATTTTTTCTTTTCCCTTACCCATACTACCAACATTTTATTAATAAAAAGTTTCATTAAAACGCTTGAAAAGAAAGCGGAATTCCGTTCCGTTTATTCCACATTTATTAACATGGGTTATGAGGCTATTTGGTAATCGTTTGATTTGATTCTTTCCACAAGTCTATCAACCAAAGGGACAGCTGTCCCTAAAAGCGTGTCGGAAATCCACGCTTGCACGGGAACGTGTCCTCGCTATAATTATCGGGCTGTGGGTCCGTAGCTCATCTGGGAGAGCGCCTCGTTCGCAACGAGGAGGTAGCCGGTTCGATCCCGGTCGGATCCACCATTTTTTATTCCTTTTGTCGTAGTCCAAAGTCATTTATCCGAAGTTGGACAAAACGACGTATCCATAGACAGCCGTCTGAAAGGGCGGTTTTCTTGTGTCTCGAACTCGCCGACCTCCTCGTTGCGAACAAGGTTAAAAATCCCCGTTTATCCACAACGGGGATGATTGTTCTTGCCCGCGAGAACAGGAACTATCTTTTCTTGTACATGACAAGTTTTGGATCAGAACCCCCCTTGCCATAGGTGCAAATAAGGATGAAATCCACATTGGCCACGACGCCATAGCAGAACCCCATGTCGGTTTCGGACTCGAGCTGAGTGCCTAGGTACGTTGTCTCATCGTTGAGGAATTTCACCTTCGCCCCGTTAGACAATGGGTATTCCAAGTTTACATATGAGCCTACGAGGGCGCTTAGCTTGGGTACTGGGGGCATACCCTCGATGTGCAGGCCGTTTATTTCTTCGATTAGTGTTTTCTTAAAGGCGTCGAACTTCCCTTGATCGCTTAGTTCGTCATGGCGTTTCCAATAGTTGAGGTTGGGAAGTTTTTCCTTCATATAAGCGCGAGCCTCTTCCTCGGAAAATCCTTCCTTGGCCATGTGGGGAACGCAGACATCGATGAGATCATCCATGTTGTCATAAGTGTAGGTCCCGTCCGCATAGCACCATTTGCAATACTCCTCGTTTAGGGAACCGTCGTCGTTCTTGCCGATGATCGAATCATCTAGCGGCATGCCGCAGCACTGGCAATAAAGGGGATGAGGAGAACCAAGCAGCGTATTAATCGAAACGTTGAAGAGCTTAGAGAGCAGCTTCAGTGTCTCCGTTGCGGGAACCGTCTCTCCGTTTTCCCAGCGCGAAACCGCTTGCCTCGTCACGAAAACCTTTTCCGCAAGCTCGTCTTGTGATAGCCCGTTTTTGGTCCTGAGCTCATATAGAATTTGTTTTGTTTCCATCGTTTTTGCCTCCGGCGAAATCATATCAAACAACCTTTTGTTATAGTAGCAACGTCCTGTTGCGGTCTCTCTAAAGCGTCGTAATGAGAAAAGCCGCGTTTGCTGAAATATCAAAATCTTGATAAAATATTATCGTCAGGAGGTAACAATAATGACCATTCTCCCTTCGGCTTCTTTACGAAACCAATACAGCGAAATCTCCGAACGTTGCAAAACAACCGGAGAGGCAATTTTTCTTACAAAAAATGGCGAGGGCGATCTTGTTGTTATGTCTATAGAGGCGTACGAAAAGAGGGAGGCTCTCCTGACCTTGAAAGAACGGCTCTTAGACATTGAGTTAGAGCAGAGAAGCGGCGCGAAATACTATAGTTTGGACGAACTCGATTCCGCGCTGAAAAGGATTGTCGGTTAATGGCTGAACTCAAGATTTCGATTACGCAGAAGGCGTTTTCCAGCATCAGCGAACACGTGCTTTTTGTTCGAAACGTCTCTTTAGAAGCGGCGAAGGAGTTATACGAGGAAACCATGACCTCGCTTCGCTCTCTATCATCGTTTCCGGAAAGATACCCGGAAATACAAGATTTGAGGATTGCCGGTGCCCGCATCCGAAAAATGTCGATTCACAATGGACGCTACGTTGCCTTATATAAAGTCGATGGCGATACGGTTGTCGTCTATGATGTCGTCGATTCGCGAAAAGACAACTCGATTCTAAAATTGTAGGGCATGCGGATGAAGGAAAACACGACAAAATAGTGGATGGAAATATTTAGACAAAAGCGGATGGATCGAATCAGACAACCACACCTTTTGTCGTCGTCCAAAGTCACTTATCTGGTTTTGCACAAAACGACTTATCCAACATAGATGAGGTGTCTTACGAGGCCTTTTCTTGTGTCTTGACTCTTTTTAAGTGCAAGTTGCACTTTAAGATTGCACTTTAAAGCATTTTATTATAATATTTTCCTATGGAAAATAATTATACAAACCGCTACATATTGGAAACTGGCATTGGTCTTCAAGATGTCGACCATTTAAAGAATTCATCATATTTCCTTCAGGAATCCGAAAGATATTTAAAAGGCGAAATCTCGCTAGATGAATTAGATGACATCGTGAACTCTTATTACAAGAGTAAACCAGCCGTGGGGGATAGAAGCGAGGAAGCTGATAAAATCTCGATTAGAATAGCTAGAATAATCAATGAGGATTATTTCACTTTTACCGTTGGGCAGCTGCTTTCTATTCATCGAATTCTATTTGAAGGTATTTTGGAACACCCTGGCCAATTAAGAACCTACAATTTCTCAAAAAAAGAATGGGTTCTTGATGGCGCATCGGTCATCTATGGGGACTATCGTGAATTAGAGGCGACGCTTCAATATGATTTTGATATCGAAAAGCGGTTTGATTATTCAAAACTTTCAATGGATGAAATCGTTGAGCATCTTGCAATCTTTATTGCCAACCTTTGGCAAATTCACGTTTTTGAAGAGGGGAATACCAGAACTACTGCGGTATTTACCATTAAATATTTAAGGAGTTTAGGCTTTGATGTAACCAATGACACGTTTGCTAAAAACGCGTGGTATTTCAGAAACTCTTTAGTGAGGGCAAACTACACAAACTTACAAAAAGGAATTCATGAAGATAGAACGTATCTCATTAAGTTTCTCAAAAATTTGTTATTAAATGAGAATAACCGGTTGGAAAACAAAGAATTGCATGTTGTTCCTCTTTCTCCTGTGTTTAATGAGACAAAAGAAGCTAGATTACTCCGTTTGTTAAAAGGTAATCCGACTCTGAGAACAGACGAACTAGCGGTGGAATTAGGCGTTTCGTTAAGGACGATTAAAAGCATTATTGCCGCCTTAAGAAAAGACGGGAAACTAGAGCGCGTAGGTGGAAAGAAATATGGTCACTGGGAGGTAAAGCAACTATAAAAACTTATTGCGGAATCGATTGTTGCAAAGATTGTAACAAATTATCCGAATGTGGTGGCTGCGAGAAGTGTCAGGGGCATCCCTTTGGCGGCAACTGTGTTGCAGAAAGAAATAAAGATTTCTTAACTTTAAAAACCAAATAATTGAAGAAATAAACTCTTTTGGTATTAAAGATCTTACCCTATTTTATTTTGTGCGTTTTAGGGGCTCGCGAACGACGAGTTGTACGACAAAATAGTGGATGGAAGTATTTAGACAAAAGCGGATGGATCGAATCGGACAACCACAGACATACGAACCGCGTCTATGCCGATAGTTGCGTGTTCGGTTAAACCTTTGACATGAGGGACATTGCATCAGAGATCTGCAAAGAACTCGGCATCCAGTTCCGGTTCAAGGCATAAAAAATCGGGAAGCGTAGTTTGCGACGCTCCTTTTTTACCTTTGCATCGTAGTTTTCGAAAACGGGACAAAAAGACCTATTATTTCATTGGAAAACGGGACAAACGTTTTGATTTATATGTGCGATGACTGCCATAAAGAATATAGAGCGACTTTTTAATACAGCGTTACACAACGATAGGCTTGCGTTTATGGGCTATGAGGACAGTGGCTGGATGTAATTTTCCTTTGCCTTGAAACTCATGCTTCCTAAGCACAAAAACTTTATGGCTGTGCTTTATAAGAAGAAAAGCCAAATCTAAATCGAGCCGCTATGCGACCCGAAAAAGACGAGAAGGGAGCCGTGGCTACGAAGACTAGTTGCCAATGCGCATTGGCTATATGCCCGATGCCCATTATCGCAATCCATCGATTCCGGGGTTAGAAAACCATCGCAGACTCCGTTAAGGATACTGACGCTGCCAAACAAGGTGCGCGGATGGATTCGTAGACTGTGCTATTTCGTCTATAGCGCACATATAGAGCCGCTTGGTATCATATGAATAAAGAAAGGACCTCGCCATGAAAGAAGAACTTTTAAAAGGGCTATCCAAAGAGCAGATGACCAAGGTCAAGGCGTGCAAGAGCCAAGAAGAGATTTTGAAAGTCGCCAAAGAAGAAGGCATCGAGCTTACCGAAGAACAATTAGAAACTTTTAGCGGCGGATGTTTCACCGATTCTAAACCCGCTGTATGCCCAAAATGCGGCGCCGTCAATGATTATACTGTGTATGTGGCCCCCAATGGACGAGGAGCCGGGCAAAGAATGTGCAATAAATGCGGCTACATAGGCGATTTCTAAATAAGTGTTCAAAACCTAGATATTTTGGATAAGGATTTTAGGGCAAACACGTGAGTTTATTGTCGTAGTCCAAATCCGATCGTCCCCAGTTGGACAAAACGACGTATCCATAGACAGCCGTCCGAAAGGGCGGTTTTCTTGTGCCTCGAACTCGCCGGAAGCGTCGATTAAGTGCTCCTGTTGAAGAGATTTTGTGTACCTAAAATGGCAAAACTCATATACTTTAGTATATATAAACAGAAAAAACAGGCCCACAAAGCCATCTATCAAAGTTTTGGATTGAGGAATATGCAGGTAAATGACGACTTCATTGAGATTCGCGGCGACAATTATTTTGGCTACTACTCAAATATCAGAGTTGCTTGTCGTGGGATTGTTACTCGCAACGACAATATCCTTTTGGTGTACGCCAGAAATAACGATGTATGGATGGTTCCCGGCGGTGGACTAGAAGAAGGCGAAAATGAAACCAGTTGCATCATCCGTGAAATATCCGAGGAAACCGGATATGTCGTGGGCCCAACCAAATGCGTGTTGGAAATAGACGAATATTACGAAAACGAAAAATACATCAGTAAGTATTTTCTTTGCAATATCGTTGGGCAAAGCAAAGCCAAGTTAACCGAACAAGAAGCAAAAGCCGGCCTTGAATCGAAATGGATACCCATCAAAGACGCGATTGATATCTTTAGCAAGCATCAGCAATACGCAACCGAAGACGAGATGAAACGCGGAATCTATTTAAGGGAATACTTGTCGCTTCGCAGAATCATCCAAGGAAAATAAGCTTTAGAGGCTCCTTTTGGGAATTCGATTCGAAAGAAAACTATGGCAAGGCCATAAAAGCATTCTTTGAGAACTACAATAAAGAATTGCAAAAATTATTGATTGCGCCTTTTGATATAAGCCTTGGGTATTCGTTGTAGAGGATTTATAAACGTTTTTTTCGGGGCTGCCTCAGATCCAGGGTGGCCTTTCTTTTTGTGACACTGTTGTGACAAGCCTTTGTATATAATTGGATTAAATTAAAGGGGTAACCAAACATGAGACAAGAATTACTCAAGGGCCTGACCGAGGAGCAGATCGCTAAAATCGAGGCGTGCAAGAGCCAAGAAGAAATATTAGCGCTCGCTAAAGAAGAAGGCATTGAGCTTACCGATGAGCAATTAGAGGCCATTTCCGGTGGTGGCACTTGCACACGCCCTACTGCTCAACCTGCCTATTGTACACAATGTGGATGGACAGACTATTGTGATATCGTTGGAAACGGCGGAAAAAGTGATTATAAATACACGCTAAAGTGTCGTCATTGCGGCAATAAGTTTCTCAATTAATTAATTAGTGTCGTTGTCCAAAGTCACTTATCCAAAGTTGGACTAAACGACTTATCCAGCATAGATTAGGCCTCTTATGAGGTCTTTTCTTGTGTCTCGAACCTCCCAACCTCCTCGTGCGAACGAAGCTTCTCCCAACTGAGCTAATGTCCTTCCAGGAGCGACCAAAGCATGGAATCCACCCTAACTCTAACGGATATCAAGTGTGGAACGATTTATTGAAGCCGCTTTTATAGGAAGCGTTTTTCCTAGTTGAGCATGTAAAAATGTGAAACAAATGAATAACGGATTGACGAATGATATCAACCTTTTTTTCGCTAATGAAAAATGGCAAAATGACTTACCTAAAACAGATGACAGCCTTGGTCTGTGGTTTTTTGATATAGTAATCGCATGAACGAAAAAGAAAAAATGCTTAAAGGGCAAATATACGACCCTGCAAATGAAGAATTGGTTAAACTAAGAGCAAAGGCTCATAAACTATGTTCAAAATATAACAACACAGTAGAAGAAGAGACCGAACAGAGACAAGAGATACTTAGAGAAATGGGGATAAAACTCGGCTCAAATATCTATTTACAAGGTCCAATTTATTTTGATTATGGGTGCTTTATTGAGATTGGTGATAATTCTTATGCCAATTTCAATCTAACTATTTTGGATACATGCCCTGTAAAAATAGGAAAGAATGTATTTATTGGTACAGGAGTGAGTATCGTAACACCTCTGCATCCTCTTAGATATCAAGAAAGAAATATTTTCTTAAGTGATAAAGGCTACTACACAGACAATGAGTATGCTAAACCAATTACAATTGAAGATAATTGTTGGATTGCATCTAATGTCACGATTTGTGGTGGAGTAACAATTGGCGAAGGCTCAGTTATTGGAGCAGGATCTGTAGTTGTTAAATCAATTCCAAAAAATTCTTTCGCAGCAGGTAATCCTTGTCATGTTATCCGTGAAATAACTGAAAAAGATTCAATTTATAAGTAGCAAAATCAATGAATCCAACAAGAAAGTGAGCAAGTTCTTTAAATTACTTTTTCGTTGGTTTGCATAGCAAAACATGAAATACGGTTTCTTTGGCGATTCATATACGTTAGCAGAAAAAGGTTATAACGGAAGTGATGGACTATCTATTCAACAATTCGTCACGACGGGGATTCTCTTTGTCCTCATTATCGTCATTTCAATACTATTGAGAAAAATAAAAAAGAAAAGGTTCTTACCATCTATTAAGTAATCTGTTTTATCATGCCTATTTTAGAAATAGCTAAAATGGTTTTTGTTCGCGAATGATTTCAAACACGACATAATACGAATAGATAAAATTGTCCAAAAGCGGATAAGTGAGTTCGACCCGCCACACCGGCTATCGTTAAGCTTAGGCCAGCGCCTATTCCAATGACGCCAAATAGCGGATGATCCTTGCGGGATTGCCTCCCACGACGCAACTTTCGGGAACGTCTTTCGTGACGACCGACCCCGCGCCTATCACCGCCTTATCGCCGATGGTGACCCCTGGTAAGATGATCGCTCCGGCGCCGATCCAAACGTCGTCCCCGATCGTGACGTCAATGGGGATGTTGATTCCATCTCTACGGGCATCTGGTTCTACGGGGTGAGTGACGGAAAGGATCATGACTTTTGGGCCGAACTTGCAATTATCCCCGATCGTGATTTTGCCTGCATCAAGGAAGACGCAGTCGAAATTGGCGAAGAAGTTCTTGCCGATATAGATGTTGACCCCGTAATCGCAATGGAAGGGTGGCTTGATGAAGACGCCTTCGCCAACCTCGCCAAAAAGAGCGGAAAGGAGTTCTGCTCGGCGGGCTTGGTCTTCTTCGGAGGAGTTGTACAATTCGCAAAAGCGGCGGGTATCCGCCTTCATTTTCATGAGTTTTTCGTCGCTGCCGAAGTATTCCTCTCCTCTTAGCATCCTTTCTAGTTCGTCCATTTAGCGGTCCTCCCATTAGGCAACGTCTTCTCACATTATACCAATCGCTCCCTCATTTCGGTATAACGGCAGACCAAAAAACGAAGCGACTCTTGCGCAATTTTGGCCATTTTTGCGCTTGTACCCATATATATAATCGAGGGAGAGGATTTACTTTAGTGAACGTAGAAGTCCTAAAGCATATTTTCGGTGCGTTAATTGAGGAATAAAGAATTAATCGCTCGGTTTTTGTTATTCACCATATACCAGCGTCGTTGGGTGGTGCGAGACAAAGCCCCTAGGCGAGGCCGATGCCATATACACAAGCTGCGATTGCAAAAACGAGGGGGTGATATCCCTATATCAGGCGGTTGGTTTTGAAATCACGGGCGAAAAGATCGATGAAGAAATTGTTCTTAAGCGAAGTTTAATGGGAGGGCATTCGGATGAGTGATAAATATGAATTGGTTCGATTCGAAAAAGACGGTCTGATTCTTGACGTTAATGTGTCTCCAAACGAGGACACTGTATGGCTTTCTTTGAATGAGATGTGCCTTTTGTTCGGGCGCGACAAATCGGTTATTTCAAGACATATAAAAAATATATTCAAAGAAGGAGAGTTGGAACCAAATCAAACTGTTGCAAAAAATGCAACGGTTCAAGCAGAAGGGAACAAAACGGTTAGAAGAACCACTGAGTTTTATAACCTGGATGTAGTCATTTCGGTTGGCTACCGCGTGAAATCTAAAAATGGTGTGGCTTTTCGAAAATGGGCAAACTCTGTCCTAAAAGAGTATTTGTTACGTGGTTATGTAGTTGATAGTAGCCGCACTCTTGTGACCAACGAGAATTACATTAACCTTCTAAATAAGGTTGAAAGTATCGACTCGAGGTTGACCAAAATCGAGGAAGAACATATCCCGGACTCAGAAAAGGTTTTCTTCGACGGCGAATATTTAGACGCTAGAGTATTTATAAAAGAACTGTTTTCTAAGGCAAAAACAAGCATTGCGGTCGTTGACCCTTATGCCGACGCAAAGGCGCTTGGTTTTCTTTCGAGCAAAGACAACGCGATTCCGGCAAAAATAATCGTTTCATCCAAGACCAAACTTACGCAGGATGACGTGGAAGCATTCAACCTTCAATATGGACTTCTAACCGTTAAGAGTGACGATTCGTTCCACGACCGCTTTATCGTCATAGATGGCGAGTCTTTATATCACCTTGGAGCTTCGTTGAATTATGTCGGCAAGAAAACATTTGCGATTTCGGAACTGATGGACGAGCGGCTTGTGAAAAGCGTGATCGATAGGATAAACGCCAATTAAGGTTCGCGAATGTCTATAAGCACGACAAAATACAAATAGCTCAAATTTCCTAAATATTCATATTAGAAGTAATCTGTTTACTGTATCATGAAAGTATGAATGATATTTTAGAAACATTAAAAAGCAGATTTGATCAGCATTTATATAGACATGAAGGCATCCAATGGGATGATGTTTTAACTAAAATCAATAATCCCAAAACGCTAGCTTCAATTAAATATATGGAAGAAACTGGTGGAGAAGTAGATGTTGCTTTTA
>CAMVEL010000012.1 GCA_947166565.1 uncultured Erysipelotrichaceae bacterium | reverse complement strand
TATGGATTCTTTCTAGAGGGAGATCATGTTCTCGGCTCTAAGTGTAAGAAAAGCCATCGTCGGAGTGGACTTGTTCAAGGTGGAAAGGAAAATCCCTTATTCCAAAGATTACATGACTTGTATCAAAGAAGCTCAAGACGAGCAAAGAAGGAACGAATTGCCCGAATTAGTCAAAGAACTCCCTAATATCGATGACTATGATGTGGTTTTTATCGGTGGACCAATCTATTGGGGGACATTGCCTCAACCGATGTTCACGCAATTATCAAAGTTAGATTTCAAAAACAAAATCATTATGCCGTTTTCCACTCACGAAGGCAGTGGCCTTGCTTCGATAGTTAGAGACATTAAGAAATATGCCCCGGAAGCCAATATCAAACCCGGCTTAGCGATTGTTGGTTCTAATGTCCATAACAGCAAACCATTGTTAGAGAAATGGATTAATTACAATAAAGGAGATTGGGAGAAAAAGTGAGAGGTTTTGTTTTTTTCCGCCCCTTTCTTCAAACCCCATTCGCATTTATAATTGGTCGATGGCAAATTCTCCGTTGAATCCGATTTATTTTAACAATCCAGAGTCAGTGGACGCTTTTGTTAAGCCTTTCGATGGCCCTAGTTCCGAGAAGGGCCTAGTTTATGGCGACTCTCCTAGCGATATAGGGAGATTGGAGGACAAAACCCAAATCTCTGGAACGGAGGCGACCGCCCCGAAGAAAAAAAGAGCCTATATCAAACCGAAGATCATCGCCATCATGGCAACATTGACTTCGGCCAATGTCGCTGGTCTAGCGGCCTTGAATCCGGTTTTGTCGCGTCCGAAGATCTCCAAAGAGAATTATTCTCTTGTTACCCCTCACGAACTTTCGTATAGTTTCACCCTATCGACAACGAAAAACTATACATGCTCCCTCTATCTTACCTTTGTCTTACCGGAAAAAGAGGAGGAGAAGGAGCGCGTTGAATTAAAGGAAAGCAAATCCTATGATGGCGTTTTCACCCTCGATGATATCGGCGAATATCGTCTTTATTTTTCGGCCACCAACAATTTCGATTATCGAATCAATACTTTGAAATACACCGTCACAGTTAAATAAAAGGAGACTAGATTTTATGGAAGAGAAAGAAAACAAAAAGCAGAAAGGCAAAACCTCGTGGTGGAAGTCCTATACCAGAAGGCAGAAGGTATTCTTCTTTATCGGGCTTGGGATTTCCGTATTCTCCATCCTAATTCTTCTTATGCTTTTCTTCGCTAGGGAACTGGGAGTGCCAGAAGCCGCCGATACCCTTTTCGGAGAAGGCAAGAACGGTTGGGCGTGGCTCGGTGGTATCTTAGCCAATTCCGCGGTTCGCTGGTTCATGACCCTATTCGTCCTTGGGGTTGGGGTAACGGTTAATTTCTTGCTGAGCTTGCTTGTTTCCTTGATCACATGGAAAGGAAAGCGCAGCCGCACGGTTGGCTCCCTCATCAAGAGTTTGTTCCATTATGCTTTCTGGATCATCGTAATTGGCATGATCCTTTCCGTTTGGGGGGTCGATATCGCTTCCATCGTCGCCGGCTTAGGTATTGTTACCCTTATCATCGGTTTGGGCTGCCAGTCCCTTATCGCCGATATCGTCGCCGGTGTGTTCATCGTCTTTGACGATTTCTTCGATGTCGATGATATCGTCGTCATCGATTCCTTCCGCGGCACGATCAAGGAAATCGGACTTCGTTCAACCAAGATGGTTGACTGGGCCGGCAATATCAAAGCCATCAACAATTCCGAGGTTAAATCAGTCGTCAACCTCTCTAGGCTTGCTTCAGGTATCATGGTCGATTTCACCATCGATAAGGAAGAAGACCTTGAGAAAGCGGAGTCCCTCTTCGCCAAAGCCCTCCCCGATATCTCCCATAGCCTCCCGAAGGTCATTGGGGAAATCTCCTATAAGGGCACGAATGGGCTTGAGGAAAACGGAATTACCCTTACTTTCTTTGCTTCTTGCCAAGAAGAAGATAGGTTCCAGGTCATCCGTGACATCAAACGCGAACTCTATCTCCTCATGAAGAGAAACGGCATCGAGGTTCCATTCAAGAAGATGCATATCGTTAACGAGAAAGAAAGGGAACGCGAAACCGCAAGCGAAGAAGAAAAGGAAATCGCGAGTAAGCTTAACGAAGCTAACCGCGCCGCCCCTAAAGAAGACTAAACAAACAAAAAGGTTGAACCCCTGTTAGCGGTTCAACCTTTTTTGGTTATCAGATTACGACTTGGTTCTTGCCCGCGCCCTTGCCGGCATACATCTTGGCATCGGCAAGTTCGACCCATTTTTCTAAGGTCAGGTCTTTCCTATATTCGCTCGCCCCAACCGTGATGGTGATGCGGATTTCCGTATTACGGTAATGGAAGATCTCTTCCTCAATCCTCTTTCTAAGTTCTTCCAGTTTATCGAAGACGGTCTTTTCCTTGCCTTCCCTTAAGACGATGACGAATTCCTCGCCACCATAACGGCAGAAGAAGTCATCCTTCAAAGTGTCCGCGGTAATCTCCGCGACCTTTTTCAAAATATCGTCCCCAACGACATGGCCATAGGTATCGTTGATGATTTTGAAGTCATCGATATCGAACAAAGCGAGTGTCGTGGAATCCTTATCCTCATCCTCAAAGTAGTCATAGAGGCCATAACGGTTGCTGATTTGAGTCAATTCGTCGGTTCTCGATTCATTCCTGATCCTGTTTTCTAGCGATAAGGCGTATTTGACGAAGACCCATAGGTAAGAGGCGACGAAGGTGAATACCGCGACCGCATGGGTGACGAACAAAGTGGTTTCGAGCCACTTATCGATATAGTAATAAGGGGCGACGTTTTGGGTAACGAAGTATAGGCTTAGGTAAATCGCTAAGGAAAGCCCGACCCAAGCGATGGATCCCCTGAAATTCTTGGCTTTCGAGAAATAGGAAGTGAAGAAGGAGACGACGCATAAGCCGATTAGATAGAGGTGGAAGCCCGCGCCAAACCCTAGCATTACGGTTGCCACGGAGATAAAGACGAAGAATTCGTTCCCGCAAAGCAAGGCGTAAAGATAATGCTTCCTTTTGTTCAAAACGAGGAAGAATAGGCAATAGAGGACGATTGTCACTCCATCAACTATCGCAAGGATATGAAACCCGGCGATAAGGAAGAGGATGAGATAAAAGACTCTGACGACCAAATAAATGATATTCGCACTATAACAAGTTTTTCTTATGGTGCTGTAATAATTCGTTTTTTCTGAGGAAGTGCTCATTATCGAATAGTCTCGTATAATACGATTATATAACATATAAAAAATTTGTGAATTTATAATTGCGAAAGCCCAATCGTCCCGTTTTCGATATACTTTCGCCATTTGAAAGCCAAGAAGAGATTGCTGGAAGGGAGAAACCGACGAAACCTTCGCGGGAAGAATTAACCAGTTTAATGGCGATTGACAAAGGCCTATCTTTACATCATCGCCATGAAACCGGCTCCAAGATGATTTACGAGGCAGGCGCTCCCAAAACCGATTTCCTATTCTAAAAATAGGGGACCCATTACATCGTTTAGGACATTGAGAGAAGAAAAAAACGATGGCTTTTAAATGCCGATTTGATAAAATAAAACTATGGATAAACGCGAATCTAGAGAAGATTATCTTGAAGCGATATTGCAATTATCGAACGAAGGCCATTCGCCTAAGTCGATTGACGTTGCCAATAAACTTGGTTTCAGTAAGCCTAGTGTTTCGATTGCCGTCAAAAAACTAAAACAGGATAAACTCATAATCGTGGAAAAAGACGGTTCTTTGGTTTTGACTAAAGAAGGTAGGGAAGTAGCGGAAAAGACTTTGGAAAAACACGAATTCCTCACGGCTTTCTTCATCAAAATCGGCGTTGATCCAATCTCCGCGGAAGACCAAGCCTGTAAAATAGAGCACGGCATCGACGAAGATACGTTCCAAAAACTCAAAAAATTCATCTGCAAATAAACTTTGTTTTTGTATTTGACTAGCGAAAGGCGACCTTATATAATTTGCCAAGTTAGTGAAGACTAACTATTCTTTTTTGAGGATTGTTAGTTATAACTAACTAGAGGAGGTCGAATATGCCAATTGCATTAGCACCATTAAATGAGGAACTCACCATTGTGAAGATCCTTCTTGATGAAAAGAACAAGAAGCACCTTGAAAGCCTCGGCATTCTTCCGAAAGCCAAGGTCAAGGTCCTTTCCTCCATGAATGGAGGAGTTATCCTCGTCGTCAAAGATGGCAGACTAGCTCTCGACCGTTTGATCGCCTCCAAAATTCTAGTAGCGTAGAAAGGTAGGAATCATGCTAAAAACACTAGAGAAATTCGAAATAGGCGAGACTGGCCTAATCAAAAAAGTCGAGGGCGAGGGGCGCCTTCGCAGAAGGCTTTTCGACATGGGCGTTACCCCTGGAGCGAAAGTCTATTTACGTAAAAAAGCCCCGCTTGGCGATCCTCTTGAAATCACGATTAGAGGCTATGAATTATCGCTTAGGCTAAGCGAAGCCAAATTGGTGGTTTTGGAAGTGGAGGACAAGCAATGAAAAGATTTGCGTTAGCCGGAAATCCCAATTGCGGCAAAACCACTTTGTTCAACGCCCTTACAGGGTCAACCGCCCACGTCGGCAACTGGCCTGGGGTCACCGTTGAGAAAAAAGACGGCGTTTACAAGAAACTAAAGGAACACGTCTCCATCATCGACCTCCCTGGTATCTATTCGCTTTCACCATATACCAACGAAGAGGTCATCTCGAGAAATTATATTCTCGATGAAAAACCAGACTGCGTCATCAACATCGTAGATGCCACGAACCTCGAAAGGAACCTCTATCTCACCACCCAACTCTTGGAGATCGATGTTCCTGTCGTCTTGGCCATCAACATGATGGACGTCTTGGAAAAACAAGGGGATGTCCTCAACGAAAAGCTTCTTTCTGAGAAACTTGGGGTTCCCGTCATCAAGGTTTCCGCCTTGAAGGAAGATAACCTTGAAGAACTCATGAAGGCTGCTTATGAAGCTAGCCTCAAACAAAGAAGCGGCCGCACCATTATCGAGGATAAGGACCTCAATCACCTCATCGGCGACCTTCAAATCGCCTTCAAGGGCAAAGGGGTAGCCAATCCTTTATTCCACGCGGTCAAACTCGCGGAAAGCGATGAGATCGAGGTCAAAGACCATCAAGACCTCATGGAAATGGTCGGTGAGTTCAAGAAGACCATCAAAAACGATGTCTTCGGAGACGATATCGAGGCCATCATCGCCGACGAAAGATACAATTATATTTCCAAAAATTTCTCTGAAGTCATCATCAAAAAAGAAAAAGAAGAAAAGGGAAACGAAGAAGCAAAGGTCAAAACGACCAAAAGCGACAAGATCGATAAGGTCCTTACCCACAAGGTGTTTGGTTTGTTGATCTTCGCGGCCATCCTCTTCCTTGTCTTCCATTTCACCTTCGCCGAGGATTTGTTCTTCCTCCATGCCGCAGGCGTCCAATTCACGCCTTGCTTTGAAGGAACGATTTACGAAGGCATCTTCTGGACTGACGGCGGAATCAATTCACCCGGCGTCATCCTCTTCAATTTCTTCGATATGTCGTTCTCCGCGATAATCGAAGCGACAAGAAATGCGATGGAAGCAGGGCTACCAGAAGAGGCGGCCTGGTTCACGGGTTTCGTTACTGACGGTGTCCTTAGCGGATTATTCGCGATCCTTGGCTTCTTGCCACAGATCTTGCTCCTCTTCCTCTTCTTCTCCATCATGGAAGATTCCGGATACATGGCCCGTGTCGCCTTTATTCTCGATAGGATCTTCCGCAAGTTTGGGTTATCCGGCCGCGCCTTCATCCCAATGATCATGGGCTTTGGATGCTCGGTTCCTGCGATGATCAACACAAGGACCCTAGCTGATGATAAGGAAAGGACCGCGACCATCAGAGTCATTCCTTTCTTCTCTTGTGGCGCCAAACTCCCAATCCTCGTCGCAATCGCCGGAGGTATCGTCCAGCATTTCGGCTTTGCTAACGCTGACGTCATCACCTATTCGATGTATGTTGTAGGTATAATCGCCGCAATTGCCTGCTTGATTATCATGAGGAAGACCACGATGAGAGGCGACACCGCCCCATTCATCATGGAGCTTCCCGCTTACCACTTACCGCAATTCAAATCCTTGATGATCCACCTTTGGGATAAGGCCAAACACTTCGTTAAGAAGGCCTTCACCATCATCTTGGCTTCCACCATCGTCATCTGGTTCCTCTCCAATTTCGGTTGGAACTGGCATTACCTTGGAACCTTCGAAGGCTCCATCCTCCAAAGTATCGGCCAATTCATTCAGCCGATCTTCACGCCTCTTGGCTTTGGTTCGCAGCTTACCGCCCTTGGCTTTGTCTTCGCGGTTGCCGCGATCACGGGACTTATCGCCAAGGAAAACGTCATTGCCACCTTTATCGCCATGGCGACCATCGTCATCACTTCGCTTTCTCCTGATGCCATCGCCGCAATCGAAGCCGATGAAGAAGGTATCGAGGCCGCTACGGCCATGATTGCCGCTTCCGGCATTACCTGGCAAGGTTGCATTTCCTTCATAACCTTCAATATGTTGACGATTCCTTGCTTTGCCGCCTGTGCCACCGCAAAAGCCGAGCTTCCAAAAGGAAAGTTCAAATGGACTCTTCTTTTCTGGCTTGCCGCTTCCTATATCGGTTCATCCTTCGTCTATTGCTTCCTCTCGATGTTCTCAGTCGAGTCGTTAGCTTGGGCGATCCCCGTTACCGTCGGCATGATCGCGCTTGCCGTCGGGGCTGGATTTGGAATCCATTTCTATAACAAAAAACGCGACGCGAAAGCTAACGCATAAGGAGTAAAAAGATGTCAGGTGAAGCACTATCGATATTGCTAATGGTCTTAACGATAGTGTTTTCACTTGGCTTTATCGGGTTGCTGGTTGGTAGGTATATCTATAAAAGGAGTCATAATCTACCAACCGGCGACTGCGCCTCCTGCTATTTGAAATCGAAGAAGTTTCTTAAGGAATATCATAAGAAATACCGTTGAACCATGAACAAATACGAATTGAGCATCGACGGGATGAGATGTGGAATGTGCGAGATCCACGTCGAGGAAACGGTCGAAAAGAAAATCAAAGCCAAGAAAAGCAAAGCCTCGCATTTAACAAACAAACTTGTGGTTTTTTCGGAAGAAGAATTGACAAAAGAGGATTTTGAAAAGGCCTTTGTTGAATCCGGTTATCGGGTTCTCTCGTTTAAGAAGGAGAAGGCAATAAAGAAGCTATTCGGTTGGAGGTAGAAAAATGCCGGAATTCGCGTATCCTTTAATCGGAATACCATTAATCTTCCTCTGCACCACCCTCGGTGCCTTTTTTGTCTTTTTCATCCGTAAAAAGGATATCTCCCCGAGATTAAACAAAGTCTTCACGGGTTTTGCCGCGGGGGTCATGTTCTCCGCTTCGTTCTTCTCGCTTATTAAGCCAGCCTTAGAAAGCGAAGTCACCTATATGCCTTCATGGGTAGTCGTCGCTATATCGATAGTCCTAGGCGGTTTATTCTTATGGGGCATAGACAAACTAATCCCCCATTTCCACGCCAAGGAAAACAAAGAAGAGGGCATTAGAACCAAAAAGATATCCAAGACATCCAAGATGTTTTTGGCGGTTACCATTCATAATGTTCCGGAAGGCCTATCTGTTGGTATCGCCTTTGGCGTTGCTCTTTCTCAAACTAATAATGGGGCATTGTTAATGGGCGCCTTGCTTCTAGCGATTGGTATTGGCATACAGAATATCCCTGAAGGAGCGGTTGTCTCCCTCCCTATAAAAGGGGAGACGGGATCCAGTGGAAAAGCCTTCGTTTTCGGCATGCTTTCTGGCATAGTCGAGCCTATTGCCGCGATTTTGGGTTTGTTCCTGGCTATGCAAATACAAGGAATCATGCCTTGGGCACTGGCTTTTGCCGCGGGCTGTATGATCTACGTTGTCGCGGAAGAGATGATTCCCGAGATGACTAGCGAAGGGCATGACCATTTTGGGGTTTGGTCATTCATCATCGGTTTCGTCGTGATGCTCGCTCTTGATTGCATCCAATTCTAAAAATAAGCGACCCCTGTATCGAAAATCGATTGTTCCTAATGTGTGCTATGGCACCTTTTTTCTTTCGGCTTTGCCAAAGATTGTTTATTCGAAAAAATATTATTTTGAAGTTTTCAATAAAAACCTCTCTTCTTTCGTCTTGCTCTAAATAATTCCAGTTACTCAAAATTGTTGGGTTTATCGCGTTTCCTTTCATAAAAGCGGTTTCATATTTTTGTTAAACAAAAAACCTTGAAAAACTGCCTAAATGGGTGAAGGATTATTCCGCAAAAGAAAGGTGTTATTTATGAAAATCAAATACTTACCCCTAATTCTTTCCCTCTCCGCGTTGCTTGTTGCTTGCGGCGGGAATTCCTCATCAAACACCAGCAGCGAATCCAAACAGGGCGATTCTTCCTCCTTGACCAGCGAGGATTCCAAAGAAAGCGAAACCTCCGCTGAATCCGTTACAAGCGATGAAAGTAGCGAATCCCCAGTAGAATCTGGCGATTCCTCCGAAGAGCAATCTGAGCCTTCCGTCGATCCAAGTGAATCCTCCGAAGAATCTAGTGAAGAGGCCTCCTCTTCCGAAGAAGAAGTCGATTGGTACGATCTCGCTTGCGAGCTGTATTCAAGTGAGAACCTCGCTTATTCCGATACTTTCCCTGCGGAAGCCTTCACCGATGCTACTTTGCCAGAAGCTCCAGCTTTCCTCGAAGACCTCGACTATGGATTTGCCTATACTTCCTTTGAAGGTGATGAGGAGACTTGGAAATACGCTCTCATCGTTATGGAAGCCACTCATGAAGAAGAATTCTTCGACCTTCTTTCCGCTAACGATTACCAAGAGTATTATGTCGATTCCTTATTTGGAAGTTTTTCTTTGGTCGTTGACGAAGCACGCGAAAGCGGATTGGAATTCGATATTTCCTTAGTTTACGCCGATGAAGCCGATGAAGAACCTTCTCTCTTGGAAGTATATGTCTATGATACAAACGATACTTTCGGTAACAGTTTGACCTCTGATACCGCTTGGAGCGAAGCGGATCTTAAGCTAATGAACGATTGTTTCGGCTTCGCTCTTCCTTTCCTCAAATTTGGTATTAATGACGGCTGGACAGATTACAGCGAGTACTTTGAAGAAGAGGGCTACGGGGATATTTATTTCAACGATGGTTATCTTTACGATCTTTCCGAGGATTACATCGAGCTATTAGTCGCCGATGGATTTGTTTTGGATGATGATGGTTATTACACCAAAGGAGACTCCGAGAAATGGGTTTCCGTCGATGTTGGCTGGAGCGATGTCGGCAACTTCATCGATGTCTATTTCTCCCTTCCAGAAGAGGAAGAGCCAGAACAACCAGAAATTCCAGGAGAAGGCGATTATGTCAATGTTTTGACTGGCGCTGGATTCGGAACAAGCGGATCCAACTACAACACCCTAACCTACACTGCCAAAAACGGCGTTTCCTATAAGGCCGTCGCGGCTGGAACCTATGATTCGATCCAACTTCGCGGCAAGAGCGGTTCCGGTTTGACAATGACTTCTAACCCAAATAACTTGGTCATTGATTCTATCACTGTTGTTTTCAACGCTGAAACCTATCAAATCCGCGTTCTTGATGTCTATGCGGATACCAAGGCGTTTGATATCTCCGCGATGTATGATGGAAGTGCCAAGATGGCTGGTTCGATCCAATATGATCAAAGCACCAATGTCCTCGAATACACCTTCGACGATTTCCCTGAAGGAACGACCTATTTCGGTGTTCGCAGCCACGAGAATGCTCTTTATATCGATGCTTTGATCGTCAACTTCGTCGCCGCCGAATAAACTACCGTTTTCCATTATTTAGCTAAAAACGGTTGTTATAAGAGGATAATCAAAATGAAGCGAATTTACCTAGCCGGAGGTTGTTTCTGGGGCATGGAGAAATTCTTTTCCATGGCCAAAGGCGTCCTTTCCACGCGGGTTGGTTATGCGAACGGTAATTTGGATAATCCTTCATATAAAGATCTAAAGGAAGGCAGGGACACCTCTGCTGAAACCGTGGAAATCGAATATGATGAATCAATCCTTCCATTAACTTCGATTCTCGAACTCTTCCTCCGCGTCGTTGATCCATACGCGGTTAACAAGCAAGGCGAAGACGAAGGCCTTCAATATCGCAGCGGGGTCTATTATGAAGATGAGGCCGACAAGCAAATCGTCCTCGATTACTTCAAAAAGGCCCTTAGACCAGATTACAAAATTGAGGTCAAGCAACTCGCGACATTCTATAAGGCCGAGGAATACCATCAGGATTACCTCAATAAAAACCCAGCCGGATATTGCCATATCAACATGGCTAAACTAAAACCGGAAGAACGGAAATAAGCTATATATCTACAAGCAATTAGGCTATCGTTGAGATAGCCTTTTTGTTCGCTAAAACGATATCCGGAATTTCGTCAATAAAAATAAAAGCGAAACAAGTATTCATTTGTGATGGCTAATTGATTATGAGCTAATCTTTCTAAACTGATAATCCATTGTATCGCAGTCTACTTTTAAAAGGACGAAAGATGAAGGAAGCGTATAGAACAGATAGGCGAAGCTTTGATAGAAGTGCTTCCAATTTTATTTATGCTTTTGGTTAAATTTGGTATAAGTACCTGTGGCAATTAAGGGGTTCCATTTTCGGAATAACAAGGGGCTCTTCTGTCTCCCATCAGCAGGCGGGTCAGACGGGCCAATTTCAGGCTTTATGAGTATGAAAAAAGAAGATTCATATTCAAATAGGTAGATAAAAGAAAAACCCTGCAATAATTCGCTATAAGATTTAAAATTGCAGGGTTTTAGAAGTTTTTTTGAACGGTTTTAACGTTTGTGGAGGCGATGAATGGCCTCACTTATTTCGGCAATCTCAGGAACGTCTTTCTCCTCGATTTGGCCGTTGTCACAGGCCTCGGAGAATTCCTTCTCGATCGGGAGTTCAGCAACGAATGGAATGGAGAATTTGTCTGCAAGTTCCTGAGCCTTACCTTCTCCAAACGGATATAATTTATCACCGCATTTTGGGCAGACCATATAAGCCATGTTCATGACCAAACCGATGACAGGGATATCCATCATGGCGGCCATCCTAACAGCTTTCTCCACAATCATGGAGACTAGATCTTGAGGAGTGGCAACGACGACAATCGCATCAACAGGAAGAGATTGGAAAACCGTCAATGGAACGTCTCCAGTTCCTGGTGGCATATCGACATATAACTCATCGATTTCGCCATATTCGACGTCGGTCCAAAATTGTCTTACCAATCCGGAGATCACTGGGCCTCTCCAAATAACAGGTGAACCTGGGTCATCGGTCATGAGGTTCAAGGAGACGACTTCGATCCCTGATTTGGTTTTCGCGGGGTAAATCGATTTCTCGGTTCCCGTAAGCATTTCCGTTAAGCCAAAAATCTTTGGTATGGAAGGACCGGTGATATCCGCGTCGATAATCGCGACTTTCTTTCCCTCTTGCCTAGCTCTAACCGCTAATAAAGAAGTGGTGAGGGATTTACCAACGCCCCCTTTTCCAGAAACTACGCCAATAACTTTTTTAATGTTGGAATTCTGGTTTTGTTCGAGCAACATGCTCTTTCCATCTTGATCGTTCATTTTTATTCCTCGGATTCAGAAAGTCTATCACTCATATAATTGATAACCGCTTTACGGGTGACGATGCCTTGAAAGGTTCCGGAAGCATCGACTAAAGGTACGAAGTTCTGACTGACTACCAAATCGATCAGGTTATCGATTTCGGTATCCAAAGTGCAGGGAACGATGAACCTTTCAAGTGAGACGCTAGAAATCGGTTCTTTGTATACGTCTGGATTTTCTCTTCCGTTTGCGACCTTCTTAAGGATCGCAAAGGCGGAAAGAGAATAAAGATAACGGTTGCTATCCCTTTCCAAAACGGGAATGGAAGCGAGGTTACTCTTCAAAAGAACCTTTAAGGCTTCATCAATGGTCATGTCGTTAAACAAATGAACGACCTTCGCTTTCGCGGTTGCTAAATCTTTTGCTTTCATGGGTCTAATTATAAAGAGAATGCTTTTCCTTTGGAAATAGTCTAGATGTGCCCTCTCGCGGAATATAGGACTTTATCCGCGACTTCCTTCCCACAATGGGCTTCGACGATTTTTAGGGCAAAATCAATCGTGAAGGCCATCGCTCTGCCGGTGATCATATTCTTATCTTGGACAACACCTTCGTTTACCAAATTCCCGTAATCGCCTTCAAAACCTGGGTAGACGGTATAGTTAAGTCCTTTAAGATATCCATATTTCCCAAGGATGCTTGGGGCTGCGCATATTGCATACACGTCCTTATTATTATCCTTAAAGCCCTTAATCAATTCCTTGACTTCCTTTGACGCTAAAAGATTATCAACACCTTTCTTTCCTCCAGGAAGAACGAGGAAATCGTATTCATCGGGATTGATTTCCTTCAATAATTTATGGGCTTTGACGACAAGCCCCATAGAAGAAGTGACTTCGATATTCCCATCAATTGAAGCAAGGGTTGGCTCAATCATTCCGCTACGGCAAAAGATGTCCATGGTGGTTAGGGCTTCGGTTTGTTCGAAGCCGTTTGCTAAGGTAATTAAGGCTTTCATGTTTTTCCTCCTCCCTAATTATACGTTTTTCTCTCGAACCTTTCCTTCATGAAAGGTAAAATAGATGGGCAATGGTTAAGAAAAAGAAGAAATACCGTAAATACAAAGGGACCTCCTTCCGCCAAGGCGGAGAGGATTATGCCCCAAACAAAAATGAAAAGAGCTCGGGACTAGCCGCGAGCTCTACTTCCTATAAGGATCATTACGATGCCGCTTAGGCATTAATAATCTAGATAATCAAGAATCCTGTTAACGGTTTCTAAAGTATCGTCAAGCGCATAGTTCTTCTCGCTTGGAACGTGGAGAAGGACCGCGCTATTTTTCTTATAGAGGGCTTCGTAATAGACGGCATTAGCCACGAACCTTCCTGGGTCAATCGCTATATCGACCTTCTCACCTTGGGAAAGAACGTATTGCTGGAGCGAGAATAAATCGTGGGAGCTTTGATATGAGGGGAGGCCATCTTCATGGATGGCTTCGTTTTGACGCACGATCCCAGCTTCATCTGGTTGGACGGAACTCATCTGATTATAGGCGTATGTCTCAAGGGTCGGACGTTGGACGAATGGGGAAAGGGCGAGAATCAAAACCGCCTCCGGTTTCTCTTTGTCGACCGCTTCGTTAAAGACGGAAATCGCCTTATCGTATTCAACCGGCAACAACGCGGTTGCGATTCCATCCCTTTTTAGTCTCGGCAATAAAAGTTCCGAGGTATTCACTGGTTGGTCAGCATATTTTGGAAAGCCCACAACGAGAATCTTCATCGTTAATATCTCCTGATATCTATAAATATTATAGCCTAAAAAACGGAGGAATAAATAAAATAGGAAATCACGAGTATACGCAAGCAGGAGAAATTTCGCTCTTGCGCGGTTTTCCTAGTTGAGTATACTTTCTCTTGCCTTGGGGTGTAGCCAAGCGGTAAGGCACGGGTCTCTGAAACCCGCATACACTGGTCCGATCCCAGTCACCCCAGCCAAATTGAAAATCAATAGGTGGGCTCCAATCCCACCTTTTTTCTTGCTCAAAATAGGCGTATTCAAAAACATGCAAATATTCGGGTTTTGCAAGGAAAATAAAAACGAATTGCAGGGTTTTTGCAATTCGTTTTGAACGCTTTTCTTAGGCTTTGACGATCTCTTTGAGAATCTCAATCATCGTGTTGAATTCCCTAACCGAGACGTATTCGAAACGACCATGGTGGTTATAAGAACCGGTTCCTAAATTGGGCGTTGGGCAACCTTTGAAGGAGAATGTCGCTCCATCCGTTCCGCCCCTAATCGGGTTGAAACGAATCTTTATTCCAAGTTTTTCATAAGCCTTTTTGGCTTTCTCGATAGCCTCTGGATTGCGGTCAAGGATTTCCTTCATGTTGCGATAATCATCGCCGATTTCCAAATCGATTGAGGCGGAGGGGAACAAGGCAAGGGCAGCTTCCCTGGCTTTGCGGAATTCCTCTTTCTGCTCTTCGAGTTTTCCTAAATCATGGTTACGGATGATGTAATGCATCTCGGCATAGTCCACGCTGCCGGTCATCCCAACGAGGTGGTTGAATCCTTCGTATCCCGAGGTGAATTGAGGCCTTTTCTTTTCTGGAAGGGCCTTATCAAAGGCGAAGGCGACATCGGAAGCGTTGACCATCTTCCCTTTGGCTTCCCCTGGGTGGATGGAAACGCCTTTTATGCGCACGACCGCATGGGCGGCATTGAATGTTTCGCAGGCGATTTCATCGTAGATTCCGCCATCGACCGTATAGGCGTATTTGGCCCCGAATTCCTTCGCGTCGAAATGGTCTGGCCCCCTTCCGATCTCTTCATCGGGGGTGAAGCAGAAGCAGATCGTATGGTGCTTAACTTCAGGATGGGAGACGTAATAATCGAGGACCGCCATGATTTCGGCGACACCCGCTTTATCATCGGCCCCAAGGAGGGTGTCGCCCGAAGTGACGACCAAATCATCTCCGATATGGTCTGCTAAAGTCGGGAATTCCTTTGGGGACATGGAATATTCGTCGTTTAACCTGATGACTCCACCATCATAATTCTTGATGATCTGAGGCTTGACGTCTTTCCCCGAGCATTCAAGCGCGGTATCGACGTGGGCATTCAAGCCAATTGGGTCCAATCCCTCTTCACCAAGAAGCTTTCCATAGACGATTCCATATTCATTTAAATAAGCGTAGATTCCCATTTCCTTCAAATCGGCGATTAGCCTTCTGGAAAGGTCTAATTCCTTGGCTTGGCTAGGCACCGAGAACGAGGTGTCGTCGCTTTGGGTGTCGATTTTGACGTAATCGATGAATCTTTGAAGTGCTTTGTCCATTGTTTTTGCCTCCTTGCTACGCAATTTGATTGACAAGTTCTTGACGAAGCCTATTATATGAATGTTTGTTCATATTTTAAAGGAAAATGATTATGACCACTACAAAGAAAAAGAAAGAAGAAGGGGTCCTCGATCTGGCGAGTCAGGATGCCCTCCAAAAACAATTCATGAAAGATAGGGCCAACCGTGTCTTAAGCAGTGCCTTATCAAGAACTGCCTTATCCACCGTTAGCTTCGTCCCCGCCTCCGTCAAAGACGTTAATCCGGCTTTCTCGGTGGAAGTGAAGACGATGCCTGTCACCAACCAACGCGCTTCCGGCAGATGCTGGATATTCGCTGGCCTCAACTTCCTTCGCGAAATCGTCGCCAAGAAATTGAATCTCTCAAATTTCGAGCTTTCCCAAAACTATATTTCCCTCTTCGATAAAATCGAAAAGGCCAATTTTGCCTTAGAAAGCGTCCTTTCCCTTGCGGATAGGCCGAATGATGACCGTGTTCTTGCCTTTATCCTCAACGATCCCGTTTCCGATGGAGGGCAATGGGACATGCTCGTGAACCTCGTTGAGAAATACGGCCTTCTTCCTAAATCCGCCTTCCCCGAAACATACCAATCCGAGAATACCCGCGAAACCGACTTCATGTGCAATTGCCGCATTCGCGCCTTTGCCGCGCTCGCCCATAAGCTCGTGAAGGAAGGCAAACTCAAGGAGGCTAGGGAAGAAAAGGAAAAAGCGATGAAAGATATCTATAACATGTTCATCGCTGCCTTTGGCATTCCTCCAAAAACCTTCGATTTCGCCTATACGGATAAGAAGGACAAATACCATGTTGAAATGGGCCTTACCCCACTTGAATTCAAGAAGAAATACATTGGAAAAGAGATGAGTCTATACCAGTCTCTCATCAATTCCCCGACCGACGATAAGCCATATAACAAGAACTTCACCATCGATTATCTTGGAAACGTCATTGAGGGAAAACGAATCAATCACCTCAACGTCACCATGAAGAGGATGAAAGAAGCCATCATCGCCCAACTCAAAGGCGGCTTCCCCGTTTGGTTTGGCTCGGATGTTTCCTTCTATAGGGATAGAGATTCCTTCGCATGGGACGATAACGCCTATGATTATGTCTCTGGACTAAACTTCAAACCAGACTTTGATAAGGGCGACATGCTTGATTTCAAGGCCTCCGCCATGAATCATGCGATGCTCATAGTTGGTGTTGACCTAGTCGATGGCAAACCAACCCGTTGGAAGATCGAGAACTCCTGGGGCAAGACCGGTGGCCTCGATGGCTATTACGTCATGAGCGATTCCTGGTTTGAAAAATTCGTTTATCAAGCCGTCGTTAGGAAGGATTTGCTTACCGAAAAGGAAATGGCCACCACCAAAAAAGAACCAACCCATCTACCTCCTTGGGATCCGATGGGAACTCTTGCCGACTAATTGAAAATAACTACCGTTTCTTGCGATTAAAAGCAAAACGGTAGTTTTTTTTGAACCTAAAATCGAAGTTTATTTGAACGCTAAATATGGCTCGCTTTCATTATCTAGTAATTAAAACTAGATTATTGATTATTAAGAACTAGTATTGTAAACTAGATGTCGTAAGGAGGATTTGATTATGTGCATCCGCGACGTCGAATTACCCTCTTATAGCCTAAAAGAGGAGCTATGGAATTCAATAAGTCATGGTTTAGGAGCCATTGCCGCTCTAATCATGACGCCTTTCTTCATGATCAAGGCAATTGAACGAGGAACCGTTATCTCTATTATTTCGGTTTCCATCTATCTTTTTGCCTTTTTCATTACCTTTCTCTTCTCTTGCCTTTATCACGGCTTAGGAAGAAACAACGGAAAAAGGGTGTTCAGAATCCTCGATCATGATGGTGTCTTCCTCCTTATTATGGGAAGTTATGCTCCCTTTTCCTTGGTTGCCTTATATGAATCAGGTCAGCAGATTTGGGGTATTCTCGTATTTTGCTTTGTTTATGCCTTATCGATTCTAGGAATTGTGCTTAATTCGATTAACATAAAGAAATACGCGGTCCTATCGTATGTTTTGTACATTGGACTAGGGTCGACAATCGTTTTGGCCCTCTATCCGTTATATTTAGCCAAAGGCTTTATATTTTGCTTATGGCTATTTCTATCCGGCTGTCTATATTGGATGGGGGCTATGCTTTACGCATTTGGAAAAAAGAAGAGCCCAAAATTCCACGTTGTATTCCATTTCTTTATCCTCGCCGCAGCAATTTCGATGGCCTTGGAAATCTATTTCTTGGTGCTTTAAGGAAACAGAGGTATTTGGTAAAATTAAAGCCTAAGGAGAAAAGACCTATGGCTGAAGAAAAAGTCCAGAAGTACAAATGCCTCGTCTGCGGTGAGATCGTTGTTCCCGAGAATGGCGTTTGCCCCATCTGCGGCGCGGGCGAAGACATGCTTGTCCCCGTCGACGATGACGAAAACGAAATCAAGTAAACAGACGTGCCATTAGGTCGCTAATGCGGCCTTTTCTTTTATCAAGAAGCAAAACTAAAGACAAATGTATTCCTTTATGGAATAATTGCCTCGGAGGTAAAAAAATGTCTTGTAAAATCAATGCTAGAAAAGTCGTCATAATCGGGAATGGAGCGGTCGGCTCCACCTTGGCCTACACCTTGATGATGGGTCATGCCGTCAATGAAATCTCGATCGTAGACGTTAACAAATCCAAAGTCGAGGGTGATGTCCTCGATATGGGCGACGGCATGAGCTTCGTCTCCCCAAAAACCATCAAAGCCGGAGATTATGATGATTGTGAGGACGCCCACATCATCGTCATTACCGCGGGTGCTGGACAAAAACCAGGCGAGACCCGTATGGATTTATTGAAGAAAAACGCGGCGATCATGAATTCGGTTTGCGATAACATCAAACCGCATTTGAATCCCGAAACGATCGTGGTCATCGTCTCCAATCCTTGCGACGTTCTTACTTATCTCGCCTATAAGAAACTCGGTTTGCCATCTAGGCAGATATTCGGCTCTGGCACCGTGCTTGATACCTCGAGGATGAAAACCGCGATTTCCGATATTCTCCATATCGACCCGCGCAACGTCCATACATTCGTGGTCGGTGAGCATGGCGATTCCGAGGTTGCCGCTTGGAGTACCACCTCCATCGCCGGTCTATCCTTGATCGATTATTGCTCCCGCTATGGCCGCTCTGAGCAATTCTCCGCCGCCAATTTGCATGCTCTCCACGATAATGTCAGGAACAAGGCCTACGAGATCATCGCCAAGAAAGGCGCGACCTTCTATGCGGTCGCTCTCGCGGTAAGCAAAATCCTCAACGTCATCCTCAATGATGAGAACCATGTTCTCACTGTCTCGACCTATATTGAGAACGAGTTCAACGGGAACCTTAAGGACGTATTCCTCTCCCTGCCTTGCGTTGTCGGCTCGCGTGGAGTCGAATACATCATCCATCCGAATTACACTTCGACCGAACAGCTTGACATCATCGCTTCAGGCAATTCCATCAAAGAGAAAATCGCTGAATGCATGAGTGAATAACAAAAAGGCTTCCGACATTTGCTCGGAAGCCTTCTTTTGATGCATGGGTCGCTTATTTTGCGTTACCTAGATAAGCGTCGAAGAAGGCTTTCGCTATCGCGTTATGGTACTTGGAGAGCTCTTCATGACGGTAGACGGAGCCCTTTCTTTCCCCTTGTTCTCCAACCTTCTTTCCCAATAGGATTTTGTCTTCTTCGGGGACGGTTTTGCTTTCTTTAAGGTAAGCTAGGCATTCTTCCTCCAATCTTTCCGCGGTGAAATAGGTGGAGGAGATGGCATTCTCGGAAATGGAGTCGTTATAAAGAACCATCGCCCCATCGATGACATCCCCGGTCTTTTCCCCTTTGGAGGAGGGGTTGATATGGAATAAGGTAGGCACGTATCCACTATTCCAACCAGCTGGGTTATCTTCGCTATAGGCTAAACCGTATTCGACTTTGAAGGCATTCCACATCTCGTTTGCCTCAATTTGGTATTGGTTTGGGTTTTTTTCTGTTGTCGGCCCATAGGTGACCCCATCATCGCCAACGACATAACGGATGCCAACCACGTCGCATTCAAGGACATACCCTTCTTCAAGGGTTTGGTTCTTGGTGAAATATTCCTTCATATAATTGTCTGTGAAATAGGAGCAATCCCCGCATCCCGAACGGGAGAAGTAGATGGTGAATGGAGTCGAGGATTTATATTTGTTATTTAGTTCCTCTAAGGATATATAGAACATCCTCGGATAAGTGATTCTCGCATCCATCCAATCCGCGAAATCCCTATAGGAGGAGACCCAAGGGCTCGATTGATCGACGGTATCATGTTGATAAACGAGCTTTCCGGAATCGAAAATCCCCAAGGTCGCCTGCAAGGCGTTAAGCTTCAAACCGTAGTTTTCCTTCCCTTCGCCCGCGACTTCGCTCATTTCGATCAAATAAACGAGAAGCCCATGACGCTTGATATAGGGGGCAAGGACATCATCATGCCATTCGCTATAGCAGGTGCAATCGATTCTTTCGCTCGCATGGGCCACCAAAACAAAGTTCTGCTTGGTGTCCACAAGATTCTTAAGCAAACTCGCATCGATTTTGCTCATGTGCGAATTCCCTTCGAACTTGGCCTCCATATCGATTTTGGTGCCTAAGGTCAAAGAGACTTTCGTTAGTCCATTCCCTCCGCAAGAAGCGAATAAGGGGGTCAATAGAAACGGTAAAAACAGGATGGATTTTTTCATAACATGGCTATTGTAATTCGAAAAGCGAAAATGGTGAAGAAAAACGATTGGTTTTCGTGCAAAAACTAGGTCGAAAAACAAGCTGAAAAAACAAATCGGTTTTTCGAAGCAAAAAACAGGCGAAAAAACGGAGGTGTTTTTCGAAGATTTTTTTCCTTGATTTTTTTCGATAAGGCCGAAGAAAAGCCAACTTTTTGAAAATGCGATTTTTCACCCCCAAAAATTATTGAAAAAAAGTGTTGCAAAAAAGGTGTTTTATCCCCATTATTTCGCCGTTGAAAAACGGACTCTTCTTTTTCCAAGTATTCAACGCCACATCTTGTCTTCTTATTTATTAATATTTGGGAGGTCACACCATGGAGGCAAATACGATCATCAGCTTGCAGAACGTCTGGAAGCAATTCGACGGGACAACCGTCGTCGAGGACTTCAATCTCGAAGTCAAAAAAGGGGAGTTCATAACAATCCTTGGCCCATCTGGGTGCGGTAAGACAACCACGTTGCGTATGATCGCCGGTTTTGAATTACCGACGTCAGGCAAAATCTTGCTTAACGGCCAGGACATTTCCTTGCTCCCGCCCTATAAGAGGCCCGTCAATACGGTTTTCCAGCATTACGCCCTCTTCCCCCATCTCGACGTTTACGATAACGTCGCCTTTGGGCTTAAACTCAAGAAGGTCCCTGTTCCGGTCATCGACAAGAAAACCGGCAAACAGGCCCTCGACAAAAACGGCAACCCCGTTTACAAGATGAAGCACCTTTCCGCGAAGGTCATCGACGAGAAGGTCACCAAAGCCCTTCAGGTCGTCGATCTCGACGAAATGGAAGACCGTGACGTCAATACTTTGTCAGGCGGCCAGCAGCAGCGTGTCGCGATCGCCCGTGCCATTGTCAACGAGCCGGCCGTCTTGCTCCTCGACGAACCTCTCTCCGCCCTTGACCACAAGATGCGCAAAGACATGCAAATCGAATTGAAGGACATGCATAAGAAACTCGGCATCACCTTCTTCTACGTCACCCATGACCAAGAGGAAGCCCTCACGATGTCCGACCGCATCATCGTCATGAAGGATGGCTTCATCCAGCAAATCGGCACCCCGGAAGACATCTACAACGAGCCAGTCAACGCCTTTGTCGCTGACTTCATCGGCGAATCCAACATCTATAACGGCACGATGGTCGGCAAGAAGAAGGTCCGCTTCATCGGCGCTTCCTTCGATTGCGTCGATGACTTCCCCGTCAACGAGAAAGTCGATATCGTCGTTCGTCCAGAAGACTTCATCATCGGCGAAAAAGGCAAGGGGATGGTCAACGGCAAGATCGTTTCGAAGATCTTCCAAGGCGTCCATTACGGCTATGTCGTCGAAATCGGCAAATCCGAGGCCTCCTGCCGCGATACCAAATCCTACGAAGTCGGCGCGGAAGTCTCTTTGAGGGTCGATCCCGAGAACATCCAGGTCATGCGCAAAGACGTCACCGTCAACGAATATCAGGATGCCGAGATCAGCTCCGATAACGAAGTCTACCTCGGCGAAGACGCCTTCGCCTGCAACGTCGCTTCCTTGGTTCCTGGCGGAAAACTCCAGGAAGACGGAACCGTTTTGGATCCCGTTTCCAACAAAACCTATGATTTCCGCGGCGCGAAGGTTCGCGCTCTCGTCGACCTCGATAAGATCGAGCTTTCCGATGACCTCTCCAACGGTTCTTCCAACGGAACCATCATCGAGGTCGTTTGGATTGGCGACCACTATCGCTATATCGTTCGTACCGATGACGAAGAGGATTTCATCGTCAACTCCACCTATTCATGGAACGAAAACGACCTCGTCTCGGTCATCATCAAGCCAGAGGACATCGTCCTCAAATTGAAGAAGGACCTCCAGGACTATGCCGTCAATCAGTAAGAAAGGTGGCGCCTCGGTCAAGCGGTTCTTCACCTTCAAACGCAAATATCTGACCATACCCTATTTCCTCTTCCTCGTCCTCTTCGTCTTGATTCCGATCCTCATCATCGTTTTCTATGCGTTCACGGACACCGCCGCGGATGGAAGTCTTGTCTTCCCTTCCGGAACGGCCTTCCTTTCCTTCTTCACTTCCCCAACGAAGGTAAACGTGTTGGTGGTCTCCCTCTTCTTAGGAATCCTCAACACGATCATCTGCTTGCTTATTGGCTACCCAATTGCCTATTTGCTCGCGGATAAGAAGGTCAACCAAAACTACGTCCTCGTCATGCTCTTCATCATGCCGATGTGGATTAACTTCGTCCTCCGCACCGGCGCGACCCGCGACGTCCTCAACTGGATCGGTATCCAAGGCGGTACCCATCCTTATATCGCGACCATGATCGGCTTGGTCTATAACTACCTACCCTTCACGATTCTCCCTCTTTACACCACGATGATAAAGCTCGACAAAGCCCAAATCGAGGCCACGAGGGACCTAGGCGCGAACCCCGTTCAAACGTTTTTCCTCAACATCCTCCCTCAGTCGGTCCCCGGCATCGTCTCGGCCGCTGAGATGGTCTTCATGCCAACGATGTCCTCTTACGTCATCTCCGATACCCTTTCGGAAGGCAAATTGACCTTGTTTGGTAACATCATCTACCTCCACTTCAGCCAATCGATGTGGAACCAAGGGTCCTTCATGGCCCTCATCATGCTCGTCATGATATTCATCACAATGTTCGCGACCCGTCGTTTCCATAACGATGGCGCGCCGCAGAGAGGAGCAGGACTATGGTAAGAGAAGCTTCATCCTCCCTTTTCACCGAGAACGCGAAAAAGGAAAGACGCAACCGCATCATCCATAAGGTCGTCGGCCAATCCGTCATTTGGCTCGTCCTCATCCTTATGTATGTGCCAATCCTCGTTCTTATCGCTTCATCCTTCACCAATACCGAGATCATCGGTAGTTGGGGAGCCCCTTCCGGAGAGCTTTACGTCAAGCTCTTCAATGACCCCGAGATCCTTACAGCGCTTGGCAACACCATAATCATCGCGGTCGTCTCCGCGATCATCGCGACGATTCTAGGAACCTGTGGCGCGATCGGTGTCTTCTATTCCAAGAAGAAATGGACCCGCGAAGTCGTGGAAAACGTCACCCAGATCCCGGTCGTCAACGCCGAAATCGTCATCGCCCTCTCCCTCGTCGTCATGTTCGTCTTCGTCGGAACATATATCTTCGGTGGGGCCAACCTGTTCAGTTTCTGGACCCTTCTTGTCGGCCACATCATCCTCGCCTTGCCTTTCGTCTACCTTTCCGTTAAGCCAAAGCTCATCCAAATGGATCCGGCCCTCTATGAAGCCGCCCTTGACCTAGGCTGCACCCAGCATCAAGCGTTATGGAAAGCGACGATGCCCGAAATCATGCCGGGCGTCGCGAGCGGATTCCTCCTCTCCATCACCTTGTCTCTTGATGACTTCATCGTCACGGCCTTCACGCGTGGCGCGGGACTCCTCTCTGGAGATAAGACCATCGATACGCTTTCGACCCTCGTCCAAGCGAAAATCAAGAAGGGCCCGATTCCTCCGGCAATGCGCGCCCTCACGACCATCATCTTCGCCGTCGTCTTGTTGATCGTCATTGGCATCACCATTCATCGCAATATCGCGGCCAAGAAGATCCGTGCCCGGAGAGGAAGGAGTGCTGAAAAATGAAAAACGCACGTATGTCCCGCTCGCTTTCCCTTCTTTTCCTTTCGGTAATCGCCTCAGCTAGCCTCGCTTCCTGCGCCTCTTCAGGCCAAGGGGATGTCGTCCTCCATGTCCTTAACGCGGAAGACTATATCAACTCGGGAAGCGACGCCGAACCCTTCGCCTTCGACGACGGCGAAAACGAATACGAATTCCAAGACGTCCTCTCTGGCTTTGAGGAATATATGCTTGCGACCACGGGCAAAAAGGTCTCCGTCGTCTACGATACCTACGATACCAACGAGACGATGTATTCCTCCCTCCAAACGGGAAGGACCTCCTATGACCTCATCTGTGCTTCCGACTATATGTGTCAGAAGATGATGAGGGAAGGGATGCTCCAAAAAATCGATATCGAGACCGAGGTCCCAAATTACGCGGCCTATTGCCCCCCTTATATCCATAACGTCATGTCCTCCATCGTCTCCGAGGATAAGAACTTCCATGATTATTGCGTCGACTACATGTGGGGAACGCTTGGTATCCTCTATAACCCTTCGAAGGTTGCCTCCGATAAGGGATTAGAGGAGGATGAAGTCAAATTCGCGATGAAATCCTGGGATGCCTTATGGGATCCCACATTCAAAAACGAGATGTCCGTCAAGGATTCGATGCGCGATACCTATGCGATCGGCTTAATGAAGACCTATGACAAGAAAATCCGCGACCTCCTAAACGAATCCGGTTGCTTCGACGAGAGCAAGAGCTTCAAGCTCATCCCCGGCAAATACGAGGAAGCCATGGAAGGCTATAACAAAACCTTCACCAACGATTATTTCAACCGTTCCGATTCGGAAACGGTCGAAAAGGTCAAGAAGACCCTTCTTGAACTTAAGGAAAACGTCTTCGGCTTCGAAGTCGACTCCGGCAAAGAAGACATGGTCAAAGGCCTAGTCGGCATGAACCTCGCGTGGAGTGGGGACGCCGTCTTCTCCATGGATACCGCGGAAGAAGAAAGGGGCATCGAGCTCTATTATTCCATCCCGGAAACCGGTGGAAACATCTGGTTCGATACCTGGGTCATGCCGAAGGAATGCAAAGGGGAGAACCGCGAATTCGCGCTCAAATTCCTTGATTTCCTTTGTGACCCAACAGTCGCGGCCTCCAACATGAATTACATCGGTTACACCTCCGCGATCTCTGGTGAATCGATCCTCGACCTCGTCAGGGAATGGTATGACCCACGTCTTGGAATGCTCTATCAATATGATGAGGAAGCAGGCGATTACGTCTATGACGAAAACGATGAATACATCCCAGCGGAAGGCTTTGAAAACGGCGACTTCCGTTCCCCTGATGGCATCGCCACTTGGGACGCTATCGCCGACGAAGAAGGCTGGATCACCGTCGACCTCACCTATATGTTCGAAGGTACCCTCGATGACGAATACCTCGATGAATACCGCGACGAATTAGGCGAATTAGGCGACACGCCCTCCACGAATCCCTATCTCTTCTATACCGCGGACCTTGAGGAAATCACCATCGGGGAGAAAACGACCCTAGCAGGAAGACAATTCTTTGCCCAATATCCTTCCCAAGAGCTCTTGCCAAAGCTTGGCGTTATGGCCGATTACGGGGCCAACAACAAATTCGTTCTCGCGATGTGGGAAGACGTGAAGAGCAACAACCTCCCAATAGCAGGGGTCATCATCTTCGCGATCATCCTCGGCGCAGGCGCGGTCCTTATCGCTCTTGGGCTCATCGCCAAATTCAGGACCCGCAAGATTAAAATCGCTAGACGCAAAGCCGTCGCCGCGGCTAGAAGCGGGAAATAAAACCAATAACGTTCATTCGCAAGGATGGACGTTTTTTTCTTTGCCATTTTTCGTCTTAAGTTATAATGTCCCCGAAGGGGGATAGTTATGATTTTGGATGGTGCTAAACAAAGATTCGGCTTCGGATGCATGAGGCTTCCGATGAAAGGCGACCACGTCGACTTAAAGGAATTCTCGAGGATGGTCGATAAATTCATCGAATCGGGCTTCAATTATTTCGATACGGCCCATGGCTATATCAGAGGTGAATCGGAGAAGGCCATCAAAAAATGCCTGACGAGCCGTTATCCGCGTTCCGCTTACCTCCTGACCGATAAGCTCACGGAGCCTTATTTCAAGAAGCAGGAGGATATCCTCCCCTTCATAAAAAGCCAATTAGAGGCTACAGGGGTCGATTATTTTGATTATTACCTCATGCATGCGCAGAATTCCCGCAATTACGAGCACTTCAAAAAATGCCATGCCTATGAGACTGCCTTTGAATTAAAGAAGCAGGGCTTTATTCGCCACGTTGGCATCTCTTTCCACGATACCGCGGAAGTCTTGGAACAGATCCTCAGCGATTATCCTGAGATAGAAGTGGTGCAAATCCAATTCAATTACCTCGATTACGAATCACCAAGCGTCCAAAGCCATAAACTCTATGACATCTGCAAAAGGCATAATAAGCCGATCATCGTCATGGAACCCGTCAAAGGCGGGAGTCTCGTTAATCTTCCTGACGCCGGGAAAAAGGTCTTCGATAACCTAGGAGGAGGTTCCTATGCAAGCTACGCCCTCCGCTTCGCCTTGCATTTCCCTCAGATCGCGATGGTCCTTTCCGGCATGAGCGACCTTCCCCAAATGGAGGATAACGTCCTCTCCACCAAAGACGCGGAGCCTCTAACTGACGAGGAGATGATCGCAATTGGTGAGGTACGTGACATCATTAATGGCGTTTCGGCGATCCCCTGCACCAAATGCCGTTATTGCGTTGAGCAAAACCATTGCCCTATGAATATCCCTATCCCGGAGATCTTCTCCCTTTACAATACGAAACGGGCCTTCAACGATTGGAATGCCGATTTCTATTACGGCAACCTTGGATTCGGCAATAAGGGAAAAGCGAGCATGTGCATCAAATGCGGGAAATGCGAAAAAGCCTGCCCGCAGCATTTGACCATTCGTGATTATCTAGTTCTCTGTGCGAAGGAATTCGAATAAGAATAACCTTATCTTCCACCCAAAAACCTATCTTTCTCTTAAATCTCTTAAAAAGAAAAGAACTATTTGATGGTTAGGAATACGTCATTAAACAAAAAAAGGAACTCCTCAGAATTCCCTAAATTAATAGTTTTTGGCGCGCCCGGGGGGACTCGAACCCACAACCCCCAGATTCGTAGTCTGGTACTCTATCCAGTTGAGCTACGGGCGCGTTTTCCGTCGTGTTCTCACGACAGCGCTTAAATATAATGCAAGAGAAGAAGTTCTTCAAGGAGAAAATAATTTAAATCAATGCTTTAAAGTTAAGGGTGGATGCCATATAATCTTCACCGCGCATCCGTAGCCAAGCGGTAAGGCAAGGGACTGCAACTCCCTGACCAGCAGTTCAAATCTGCTCGGATGCTCCAAATGAAAGATTACCCCGGTTGATCCGGGGCTTTCTTTTGCCAAAAAATGGGTCCTTTTCATAAGAAAATCACAAAAATATTTCATTTATGAAAAATAATGCTTGATTTTGTTATGACAAAAACGAAAAATATGCGGGCCGGGATGTGGTCTAGCTTGGTTATGGCGCCTGCTTTGGGAGCAGGATATCGCCGGTTCGAATCCGGCCATCCCGACCATACGAAAAAAAGCGACATTTCGATTACATCGGGATGTCTTTTTACTTATTATGTATCAACAACTTTACTTTGAACATCTGAAAGTATAGTTAAGGTTTGTTTTGCTTGAAAATATATCAGAAATATATTATTTCTTTTATGTGTAAATTATATACATAACAAGAAAGGAAATTTATATGAAAAAGAAATTAGTCTTAATGACGTCTGCTCTTATGGCTATCTCTCTTTTAACGGGTTGTAATAAACACTCTCACGATTGGGGTGAAGTTGTTTATACATGGTCTCAAGACAATAAGACCTGCACCGCGGAAAGAGTCTGCAAAAGCAATGAAGAGCATAAAGAAACAGAAACTGTCAATTCTACCTATGTAGTGGTTGAAGAAGCAAAATGCGAAGAGGATGGAAAGGGTAGATATACCGCCGATTTTACCAGCGAAGCATTCGTTGATCAAACAAAGGACATCACTTTAGAAGCCATCGGCCACGAATGGGGTACTCCAACTTATACCTGGAGCGATGATTATTCTACTTGCACCGCAACTAGAGTATGTAAAAACGATGCAAATCACATCGAAACTGAAACAGTCTACTCTGCTTACACAGAGACTATACCTGCAACATGTGATGCAGATGGTAGTGCAGTTTATGATGCTGCTTTTGAAAACGAAGCTTTTGAAGTTCAAACTCATGAAATTACTTTACCTGCAACTGGACATAACTGGGGAGAACCAACTTATGTTTGGAACGAAGATCATACAGAATGCGTAGCTACTTCAGTTTGCTCTCATGATGCAAGCCATGTCTTAACCGAAAAAGGAAGTATTAAAGTTACTACAATTATTCCTGCAACATGTGAAGCAAGTGGTACTTCTAAATATACCGCTACATTTGCTAGCAAAGAATTTGAAACCCAAGAAGTAGAAGGAACTGTTGAAGCTCTTGGCCATGACTATCAATTCGTAGAATTTGTGTGGGAAGGATTTTTTGCTGCAAAAGCTAAATATGTCTGTTCTCATGATGCCACTCACGTTGAACTTCATGATGCACAAGTCGCTGACTTATTAGTAACTCCAGCAACATGTGAAGAAGAAGGCCTTAGAACATGGACCGCTACTTACTTGGATCATTCTGAAACCAAAAATCAAACAATTGAAGCTTTAGGCCACACAATGACTCATGTTGAAGCTAAACCAGCAACATGTGAAGAAGACGGCAATATTGAACATTGGCACTGCAAAGTTTGCGAGAAGAACTATGAAGATGAATTAGGCACAAAGCCTTTAAGTAATGTCGTTGCTGAAAAACTTGGCCACGATTGGAATGAACCTACTTATGAGTGGAACGCTGACCACACTGAATGTACCGCCAGCAGAACTTGTAAACGTGATGCAAACCATGTTGAAAGTGAAACAAAACAATCAACGTATGAAGTCATTACCCCAAGCACTTGTACTGATAGTGGTGAAGGAAAGTATACTGTTGAATTTGAAAATCCTGCTTTTGCTAAGCAAACATATAATCTCGTTCTTAATCCAAAAGGACATAATTGGGGAACTCCAGTTTATGAATGGAACGATGATAAAACTAAATGTACAGCGACTATCGTGTGCGGAAATGATGAAGAACATGTGGTCACTGAAACCGTCAATTCTTACTTTGGCGTTGGCGTCGAACCAAGTGGCAACAATACTGGTACCCTCGGCATCTGCGCAGAATTTGAAAGTGAATTATTTGATAAACAAGTTGTTTCTTACTACAACATCAAAATCAATTCTGCGGGAACTGCCTATAGTATCGCATCGGTTACATCCGAGGTCTCTGGTAGTGTAGTTATTCCATCTATGATTGGTGAATTACCAGTTACTGTAATTGAAGATGAAGCTTTTTTTAGAAACGCCGCTATCACATCCGTTACAATCCCTAACACCATCGTTTCTATTAATTTCCGCGCTTTCTATAATTGCACTAAGCTTACGACAGTTTCTTTTGAAGCAAATTCTCAATTAACTACTATTGGTCAAGGTGCATTCAATATGTGCACGGTGCTTACTTCGATTTTTATTCCTAAGTCTGTTACGACCATTTCTAGAAGCGCTTTTGATTGCTGTTATAAAGTCAGTAGCATTGTCTTCGAAGAAGGAATTAATTTAACTGCTATCGATAGATATGCTTTCAAATCTTGTTGGGGTGTTACTTCCATTACATTGCCTGAAGGGTTAAAAACAATTGGTGAATATGCTTTCGCCACCATAAAGGGCCTTAAAGAAATCAATATTCCAAAAACTATCACATCTATTGGAAACAGCGTTTTCTATGCCAGTTCCAATTTTGAAACAATCAATTTTGCAGGCACTATTGAAGAGTGGAACAACGTGTCAAAGGGTGATAGTTGGTATCAAAACACCAAACTTAGCGTTATTCATTGCTCTGATGGTGACATCAATCTTTAATCAATTGAATTAAATTATGCTTAGTTGAAAAAAAGAGGATGTTTTCTTCCTATTTAACTAATCCATAGTAAAACCGATTAAATCAAATAACTAGAGATACTTAAATAGTATTGAGACCGATTAGGCTAACCGCTTAGTCGGTTTTATTTTGGATCCTCTAAAATAGCTTTGGGCTTTGCATGGTTTGCTGAAAAACAGCCTGTTAGCAATTTGGGGTCACCATCTATTGACAATCATTTTTCTGCGTCTTTTCGCGTCTGCCATAAAAATATAAAATTAAGATGTAAAGGCTTAACGGTCGATTTAGGGAAAAAATGAAAATTTTGCTTAAAACAGGCAATAATGGGCGATTTTAGATACTATATTTATGTAAGTGTCAAGAAAAACTTGTCATTTATCGCGTTGCAATAGATAAAAACTTGTCATTTATCGCGTTGCTTAAGGACACATAATGAATCCGCTCTTGATACGTTCGTGTCAGGAGCTTTTTTCATTGAAAACATCGATGTTATGCGACTTTTCAATTATATAGTCAATGACGGAAACTGCTTATCCAATAAAAGCTGATTAAAAGCTCTTGTCAAAGTGGGTTGCAACTCACACACGTTTTGGCTTCACTCGCATACGGATATCGTGGTTTCGTCTGGGATCCGCCTATATGGCGGACACAAGACAATTGGGTTTCGAAAAAGTATAATTATGGCCATGAGTGAACAAAAGATCATTTTGCGAAGAGGAGTGGAAGGATTACTTGTTTCTATATTATCTTTTGCTGTGATCTGGGGTTTATGCGGTTTTTTGTTTTATATCTATTTCGTGGTTGAAAAAACGCTTTATGTCTTAATTCCTGCCATTTTGTTTTCGTGTTTTGGTTTGTATTTTTTTGTTTCTTTTATTCAAACTTTAGGCTGCCCAAAAGTCATAATAACCGCTGTTCAAGACGGTTTCTTCATAAAAGATAAGCTATATAGATTCGATGAAATAGTGGATGTGAGTTCACATAGATGGTCGTCTAAGCATGGTCCCTATAACTGCGGTTATTTGACAGTGAAAACGAAAGACAGACGATATGTTTTTGGGGTAGTCGCTAAAGTCCTTGAGGCGGAAGAAGAAATAAAGGCTTTGATTGATCGCAACAGCCACTCAATAAACGATAAAGTGTAAACGAAACCATTGAGCCCGATTCACCGCTATCCTCTTTTTACTGAGACGAAAATATTAGCGCGCGGCAAAGAAGACGTTAAGTTCCTTGCAAGGGCCGGGTAAAAACTAGAACCTGGCTGCTCAATGGTGGCCCATCTAAACACCATTCCTTCACAACGCCTTCGATGCCAAACAGATGAAAACCTCGATAAACGAGGGGGGGTTGTATTTTTGACCAAGGGGGTTGCAACTCGCGCACGGCAACCGGAAATTGTATTAAAAACCTACGACAAACTCAAATGATTAATACGTTCTTGATGAAATCGTCAGGGACGTTTTTTCTTGCGGTGTAGTTGAGAAACACTCATCAAAAGGCTAAAACAATAATACTCAAATGAGGCATTACCATGTCTGACAAAGGCATTATCGTTATTTATAACACCGAATCGAACGGAACAAAGGTCGAAGTCAAGCTGATCGACGGAAATCTTTGGCTGACCCAAGAGCAAATCGTATCTCTCTATAACTCGAGCAAATCGAACGTTTCCGAGCATATTAAGCACATCTTGGAAGGGGGAAATTAGTCCAAGAGGCAACTGTTCGGAAATTCCGAACTATTGCCAGCGACGGTAAGCAATATAATGTTAAACATTATAATCTCGATATGGTCCTCGCCATCGGCTATCGCGTCCGCAGTAATGTCGGGACCAATTTCCGAAAATGGTATTTATAAATAGGCATTGAGGAAGCGTCATTTATTACTAAATCTCGGCTACAACGTTCTTGATGAAATCGTCAGGGACGTTTTTTTCTTGCGTGGTTGTTGTTAAGCCCATTCTTGGCTACAATCTATAAGATTTCTAATCTTTAGGAAAATTAGTTATGGAAGAACAGACTTTAACAAAACCAAAACGGGCCTGGCGCAGAAAAGATATTCATCAGGTCACTCCGGAAAACGATAGCCTATTCCGCGGACCGCTTTCCTACCGTCATTTCAGAATCATCGGTTGGGCCTTGCTCGTCATCTCCCAAATCGGCATGATCCTTGGGGCCTATTCCCAACTAACGAATAATAACGCCGCGGGTGTCGCTTCCACCGTTTTCACTTTCTTCTCGGCTTTGCCCGCCCCGTTATTCCTAATCGCGGCCTTCTCCCAAATCTTGGTGGCCAAAGACGGATACCGCAGGCTCATTATCGTTTATGTGGCGGGGGCCGTTGGCATCTTCCTCCTCTTCGTCGTCGTGTATTTCCATTACCTCCTTGGCTATATCGGGGCCTTTGGGGTGCAAGGAAATGCTTTGGAATTATTGATACAACTCTTCTCGAAGAACGGCTATTTCTGCTTCAACATCTTCATCGATTTGATCCTCTGCGCCTTCTTGACCCTTTTCATCAATTACCGTCCAACCAAGCATTTCCAAGGCAAGAAGATCTATATCTTCCGACTTTTCGCCATCATCCCCATCCTTTACGAAGTCGCTTCCATCCTCTTGAAGACCTTCGCCTCCAACGGAATGATGTTTCTCCCCCCAATCGTTTATCCCCTTTTGACCACGAAACCCCCGTTCGCCTTCTTTATCTTCGTAATCATCGCTTTCTTCATGAAGCGGCGTGAAATCTTCTTCATCAAGAAAGGCAAGACCTATGAGGATTACGCCCGCTTCACGGAGAGCAACGTCAACCGTTCCCATTTCGCTAACTTCCTCATCATCATGATCGTCATAGCCTCGATCATCGATATCATCGCCTTCACCGCCATGGTGGTCTCCAAATATAACCTTACCGCGGAATACCTGGGCCATAATCCAGATTTGCAACAATATATTGATGTTAACGCCATCATCAACGAGACGCTCAGCATCGGCTTCGGGAAAACCGTCCCAATGCTTCTAATCATCCCACTTATCTTCTTCTACGATTATCGCAAGACCTACGATAACATCATCGTCGACCTCGCGATTCCCGTCATTGGCATCGTCTTCGTCGGCATCGCCTTCGTGGAAGGCTCCTTCCAAATCAGCCGTCTTGAGATCATCAAGATGATTCAGGAGCAGACAAGCGAAGGTAACAAAACCAATGAGGTCTCGGCCTTATTGGGTAATATGTTCGGCTCGTTTATCCGTTTCTAAATCTAAAGGCCATACTTCCTCCAATTATTGTTTTGCCTTATATTTTTGTTTGCCCGTCTTTTGATTAGGCAAAAGGAGCAGTTATGAAAGACATGTTCGGAATGCACCACAACCCAGAGGAAAACGTTTGTTTGAAATATGAAATCCGCGCGATTTCAAAGGAAACCCAGACTAAGGTGGAAAGCCACCTCCAGGAAGGGCAAAGCCTTGATAAGCAATACCCCCGTTGGCTTTTGACCGTTGGGGCCTTTGCACTCGCTACCGGTCTCTTCCTATGTGTCTTGATGTTCGTTGCCAAAGACGGTTTCGTCGAGGCGATGAAGAATAGGGGCTATATCTTCTATATAGGCTTGGGCATTTTCCTCCTTGGCATTGGCTTTATCGCGGCCCATCTCGTTCTTTTAAGAAAGCAGAAGAAGGACCCTGAGGTTTCGGATTTCCTCGAGAAATCGGACCGCTTCATCAAAGAGATTAAGGACGAGCTCAACGTTCCGGAGGACGCAAAGGAAGCCGACTTGCTTTGCTCATTCGTGAAAACCAATTCCAAAGGCGAGGAAAAACTCGTCCAATCCGCTTTGGTCAATAGGAACAACGTGGTTTGCACATGCAACTATTATTTTGATTTCTCTTTCCCGCGGCGTGCGTCTAGGCATGCCGAAAACGACCCGATGGGCCTGCTTTTCGGCCCGGCGGGATTTCAGACCATGGCCGGATCGAAGTCGGTTCCCTTGGTCTCCATCGCCCACATCACCCTAAGCAACTTCCTCGCGACGTGGCTTCTAGCGACCAAGGGGGCCTTCCCCTCGCCTATCTTCTTTTGGTAATAATCAGAAAACGTGTCGGAATGGAGGCAGACCATCATCGCGGCCTGCATCAGGGCGTACCGAAGGGCCGGCGACCCCTTCTTGGCCATCCAGCCGACCCATTCGTGCTCACCCGATTGCCTGACGATTGGGAACGCCCCGACGTAGCAAAGGGCCTTATCGGCCGAGGGGAACCTCCCGAAGTCGACGATCTCGGACATTATCGCGCCGGCGAGGAAGGGGCCCATGCCGGGTATGGTCAGCAGCCTGCACCCGGATTCGGCGACGGAGGATTCGATGTCCGCGTCGACCCTCGAGATCTCCGACTCGAGCCACTCGATCTGCCTCAGTTCCGATTTCAGGACGGATTCCATCGCCGGGGAATCGACCCCTATGCTCGCCTTCGCCAGCGCCTTGAGCTCGGCCGACCTTACCTTGGAGAACGACCCCATCGATTCCCTCCTCGCCTTTTCCGACGCCTCGGGGCTCAGCTTGGAGATCGATTTGGCTGAGGGGTGCCTGGAAAGCAGCGACCTGGCCCATGCCCTTTTGACGGCCTTCCTCCCCCTGGCGGAGTTTCCATTGCCCAAAAACGCGACGAATTCCGGGAAAAGAACGTCGAGGCAGCGCATGGCGGAATTCCAGCAGGCAGCCTTCCTCTTGTGCAGCGACGACTTGTGCCGGCATAGAACCTTCAGCATTTTTTTGGCATAATCTTGACGCGGGGAGGCGCCTTGCCTCGTCGCGAGCAGGAAGGACGCGATCGCCCTCGCGTCCGTCTTGTCGGTCTTCTGCCCGTTCCCGTTCGTGCTTTTGGCGAAACTATGGGTCTGGGCGGGGTTAAGCTCGGCGTAGGGGCATCCGGCCCGTTCGAGGAAGGATTTGAGGTTCTCCCCGTAATGGCCGGTGGCCTCGAAGCCGATGGCGGCGACTTCGGCCCCGGGAATCCCCGTGGCCGTTTTCAGAAGGGCTTCGAACCCCTCCTTGGAGTTGTCGAAGGGGAAGCTGTCCCTGACGACGACCCCATCGTAATCGACGATGCAGCATTCGTGCTTGAATTTGCCGACGTCGATGCCGACGTAAAGTTTTCTTGGCATGTGAAAATGCTCCTTTCTTCTTTGCCGCGTCCTTTGTACGCGCGGCTCTCCCTCCGTACCATCACGGCCTCGATGAAACGTCAGAGCGTTAGGCAACTGATCAACGGTGCAAGGAAAAGCCGCGCGCCTGATCATGTGCGGAACGGTCGAGCCGTAAAATTTCGATGGAAAGGTAGCGCGGCATGGTTTGGTTTATACCCCAAACGGCAAGGAAATTCATCCGTGAGGGATACGGAGCCATTTTACACAGGACTGTAATATGACTTTTCCTTGAAGGGGATAACCTTTGCATCTCCGACCAAGCCTCGGTATTCGCCTTCCCCTTGTCGAAAATCGAACGCCTGGAGTACACGAATAAGCGCGTCAGCGTCACTTCCTGGAACAAATCGGAAAAGCCGAATTCCCCGAAATACAAAGAATACAAAACCGTGATCAACGCGAGCGGCTTCATCTTAGTCAGGGGTTTCTACTCGTTTGTCTTCAAGGATGGGGAGGAGGAATATTCCATCTCCTTCCCGAATTACGAAATCGAGACCCTCAAAAGCGTTTTCAAGGAATCGGAAGTCTACGAACGCCTGTTTTCCAATATCCCTACGTGCTAAAATTCTCATGTCGAGGATTTAGCCATGAAGGAAATAAAAATCTACCCCATCAAATCGATTCTTTCGCATGGAGGAATGATCTCCAAGGATTCGGAATCACTGCTTAATGACCTTTCTTCCGCCTTGAAGGAATACTCTTTCAAGGTCATTTCTAACATCAACGAAGCTAGAAAAGGGGATTTCCTGCTTATCCTCATCCAAAGCGGAGGTTCGGAAGGGATCTTCAAATCCGAGGTCTTCCCTGATTACGAAGGCCCTTATTATCTTCTTACCTATGGTTCCTCCAATTCCCTTGCGGCCTCATTGGAGATTTTGACTTTCCTCCATCAAAACGGGAAAAGGGCCGAAGTGCTCCATGGGGATAACCTCTATATCCAAAATAGGATCGAAGCTCTATATAACGAGAAAAAGACGGAAAAAGTATACCGTTTAGGCGTTTTTGGTGAACCTTCCAATTGGTTGATCTCTTCTTATGTTGATTATAAGAAGGCCAAGGACATCCTTAACGTCGACCTCATCGATATCAAGGAAAGCGAGGTCATCGAGAATATCCTCTCCGTCGATATGGATTCTTTGGAAGGGGTGGATGAATTCGATTATTCCAAGGAGGAAATAAGGAAGGCTTTACGCATTTACGAAGGTTTAAAGCGCCTTGTCGCCAAATACGAATTGGACGCTTTTACGATTAGGTGTTTCGATATCCTTTCCGCGGCCCATTCATCCGCCTGCTTGGCTTTGGCCTTATTCAACAAAGACGGCCTCGTCGCTTCATGCGAGGGGGACGTGCCATCGTTATTGACCGCCTTCTTGATGCAAAAGCGCTTTTCCTGGCATTGCTTCCAGGCTAACCCCCAATGGATCAATCCCCTCCATGACGATATCCATTTCGCCCATTGCACATTGCCTCTGGATATGGCTACCTCCTATTGTTTGGACACCCATTTCGAATCGGGAATCGGGGTTGGGATACATGGAGAGCTTCCAAAGGGTCCAATAACTGTTTTGAAGATCAATGCCGAGATCAACGAATTCTATTGTGAGGAAGGGGAGATGATCGAGAACGAGTACCGGAAAGATAGATGCCGTACCCAAATAAAGCTCCATATGCATGCCCCCGTCACCTATTTCCTCTCATCTTCTTTGGGGAATCATCACCAAATCCTCTTCGGTCACCATAAAAAGGAGATTAAGGAATACCTCCTCTCCTTGGGCCTTCGCAACGTCACCGCCTAATGTAGGAAACTTTATTGTCAATTCGCGTTTCCATAGTGTAATATAAGGGCACTTGTTTTTGTTCGAGGCAGAAAAATGAGAGAAGACCCTGAATCTGTGAAGGCCAAAATCATCGAGGCTTTCATCATGGAATTCAACGCGGATGGGACCAAGCTCAACCTTGATAACGTCGCCAAAAGAATCCATATTTCCAAAAAAACCATCTACCGTTATTTTTCATCCAAAACGGATATCTATAACGCGATCATCGATCGCAGCCACCTTTATGTGCATCAAAGGCAGAAGGAGATCTATGAATCCGAAGGGAGGAACCCGGAGGAAAAGCTTTTCGAAATCCTCACCATCGAGACCCCCTTCGAATCGATTCTCGATTTCAACCGCGTCTTCGAGGTAAGGGAATATGAGCCGCTTGTCTACCATCAACTCGTCAAGAGCTATTCCGACCAATGGGTCTACCCCCTCATGCTAATCGAAGAAGGCAAGAGGACCGGCTGGATTAGGAAAGACGTCAACCCAACCTTGGTTATAGCTTACCTCACCTCCTCGATTAACCAGCTTTATTCCCAAGACCTTCTCCAAAAAGCGGGAGTCACCTACAAAGAAGCCATCAACCACTTGGCCAAATGCATAGTCGCCGGGATCAAAAACCGTTGAATTAACGAGGACATACCATGGAAATCAAAGACAGAAGTGCTGTTATTTTTGGAAACGAGATGAGCAAGAAAACCGTTTCCAAAGCCGCTAAGAAGAAAGCCTCCTTCATCAAGAAGTTCGGGGACGATAGCAATAAGGTCTATCACCTCAATGCCGAACCAATCCCCTGCTTATCGAAGATGGGTGTCATGAATCTCGTCTCCAATGAGGAAATAAAGGAACCTTTCGCCTTCCCTTCTAACGCGATGGTGGTTGGGAATATCCGCATGGGCTTTGGCCATTATAGGATTTCGATCGCGATCGCTTCCTGCGCGAAGGCGCTTGGATATGAGCCATATTGGCTTGACCTCGCGTCCTTCGAGGCGACCGGATCGAAGATGATCCGTTATCAAAACGATCTTTATTCCAAAGCCTCCCGCATCTCCCAAAAATCCAAGCTCTTCAACCATTTCTTCTGGGAACCCCTCAATTCCGAGGGCTTCCGTCAGATCTCCTATAATGCCGCGGACCAAAAGAATTCCGAATTGCTGGTCCCTATTTTCAATGACCTCCCTAAGGATATCCCTTATGTCGCGACCCACGTCTGGCCTAGCCAAGGCGCGGTCCACGCGGGACTTACCCATGTCGTAAACGCGATTCCCGATAACTGGCCGATGGCCCTTCATCTTTCCGAAGGGGCGATCCACGCCGTGCAGACCCCTTTTGCCTATTATGGGTATAAGATCCTCAACGGAATGGATAAGAAACCGTTGAAGGGAATCCCGGATGGAGAACTCTTCGAAATCGGCCATTACGTCGACCATGAACTCGTCGAAAACGTCGAAATCGATTGTGACGCGCGTATAGAAAGAGCCAAAACCAATCGACCCATGCGCATTCTTTTGACCGTTGGAGGAGCAGGGGCGGGGGCCAAACAGTTCGCCGCGATGATCAGTCACCTCATCCCTGCGGTTAAGGAAAATAGAGCCACCCTCTTCCTCAATTTCGGCGACCATAGGACGATGTATGATTATCTTTGCGATAAAGTTCCTTCCTTCAAGGAACTCACCGTCACCCATTTCGAGAATTATGATGATGTCCTAAATCTTGTCGATTCCCTAAAGGAAAAAGACGAAAAAGGCATCCACTGCATCTATAACAAGGGCATCTTCGAGGCTGTTTATTCGACGAACCTCCTCATGAGGGTCACCGACTTCATGGTCACAAAACCCTCGGAGCTCGTCTTCTATCCTATCCCCAAGATCTTCATGCGCCATATCGGAGGACATGAGGTCTATGGAGGAATCCATGGCCGCGAATTCGGGGATGCCATTTGGGAATGCGAGGACACCAAGACGATGAACGTGATGCTTGATCGCCTCCTTAATGACAAAGACCTCCTAATCCATATGGCAAATACCATCAAGAAGCTTAAGGGCGAAGGCCTCTATAACGGAGGTTATGAAGCCGTGAAGCTTGCCGTCAAAGGATTCCATAAGGAATAAGAAAACAAAACCATCCATGATATCTATCCAATAACCTCGACCGAATTGTAAAAAAGGCCGTGGCACTTTTGTGACGACCGTCTAGTATAATGAAGGCAACTCAGGAGAAAAACTATGAGAAAAGATTTATTCGATGGTTTGACGGAAGAGCAAATCGCCAAGGTCAAGGCGTGCAAGAACCCAGAGGAAGTCCTCTCTTTGGCCAAGGCGGAAGGGGTTGAATTAACTAACGAACAACTCGCTTTGGTTAGCGGAGGCGGATTGATCTGCTCCACCCCGACTTTCACCTGCCCAAAATGCGCTTCCACGGACGTATCCGCCTATAGCCAAACAAGCCCCGTCCATAAATGGTGGGTTTGCACCTGCAAAAAGTGCGGATATCACTGGGAAACCTGATTTTTAGAAAAACATAACGAAAACGAGCCGCTCAAGGGATTGACCAAAAGGCGACTCGTTTTTTTCTTGTTTAAGGCTATTCGCTATATTCTTCGTAAACCCGGTGGAATTCCTTGATGGAAGCAGGGTCATCAAGATCCAAGCCAAAGGGTTTGAATTCGCCTGAAACGAGTTCATCGTAAAGCTCGCCGATGCCGTTTTCCCATAAAGTATCGATATCCTCGCTTTTCCCGTGAAGCGGGATGATCGGCATCATCCTGAATCCGCGGAAGGAGGAGTCCTCGAATTGTTGCTTTAGCCATGGGTTTGAAAGGTATAGACCTTCCAAGGTGGTTTCCTTATTTAATAGAAGCAAGACGAAATCGCCTTCCTTGATTTGGCCGTTGCCTTCCTTTACCTGATAACCGATGCCCCTTAAGGCCATTATGACCCTTTGGGCGTCTTCCTTTGCCTTTTCGTCAAAGCAAATCAACAATTCTTCTTTTTCCATAGCCCAAATAATAACCGATAACGCCCTTCCTTTGAAGGGAGGGACACCTTCGATGAAGATGTGTTAGTATTTTTATATGGCCCCGCGTCTATTTGGATTCATCGAAAGCTATGCCCTGATGCTAGGACTTGGCATTTTCGCCGCGCTTTTCCTTTTTGAATTCTATTTTAGAAAAGTCTTGAAGGTTCCTTCGGGAAAGATGTTCTATTTGGAAATCCCCCTCCTTGTCGCGATCGCCGTTGGCCTTGCCGGGGCTTATCTCACCCAAAACCTCTATGATTTCATCCAAGACCCCGCGCATTATTCGTGGAATTGGTCGTTGACTTTCTATGGCGGTCTCCTTTTTGGGGTTCCTTCCTTCCTCCTTCTTTATTTCCTTTGGGGGAAGAAGCATTATCCAAACGGCCTATGGACCATCCTTCTCGTGGCCCCATCCTCGATCGCCCTCGCCCATGGCTTAGGGAGGATCGGCTGCTTCCTTGGGGGATGCTGCTATGGACAGCATACCGACGCTTGGTATGGGGTGCATTTCGAGACCACCGCGGATAAGGTCGTCCCCACCAATTTGTTCGAGGCCATATTCCTTTTGCTTTTATTCGGCATCCTCCTTTTCCTCTTGCTAAAATGGAAGACCCCGTTTGGGATGCCGATATACATGATTTCCTACGGGGTTTGGCGTTTCCTCATCGAATTCGTCCGCGACGATTACCGTGGAAGCTTCATCCCAGGGCTCACCCCATCTCAGTTTTGGAGCATCATCGCGGTTGTTCTTGGAATCATATACATCATCGTTTTGGTGTTGATGAAGAGGAAGGGCAGATTCCCAAAGGAAGTTAACGATGGGACGATTTAAGATCGATGAGGGGGCGAAAAGACCCTTCTATGGAGCGATTCTAGCGATATTCATTTATGTTTTCGCGGTGAGCGTGCCCTCTTTTGGCTTTGTGGAGCAGGAAACCTTCACGGGGACCTTGCGCTTCCTTATCTTCCCCTTCATCGCCTTCTCCCTTTTCGGGGACGGATTCAGATTAAGCAGAAGCACTCTCAAGGCCTTTTTATTGACTCTCCCCCTGGCTCTTATTGCCTTTGGTAACCTTTCTTCCCTTCCATTTTCAAGCCAAATAAACGAACATTCCTTCATTGATATCGATAGGAGGGTCCTCTTCACTTTGATGACCGCGCTTATCGAGGAAGTGGTTTTCCGCTTTGCCCTTATGGAGGCTATTGCCAAAACCAACCTCCGCCGTTTCGATATTTTGATTTCCGCCCTTGTCTTTGGCTTGATGCATCTTTTCGCTTTGTTCGGAGGTTCCGATCCCCTTTTGGTTTTGGCCCAGGTTGGCTATACCTTCCTCCTTGGCCTTCTTCTTGGGATTGCTTACCGTCTTGGCGGTTTGTTGCCCGCCTTCTTCCTCCATTTCCTTTTCAATTTCACCCAAAACGATCTTTATAAATCCCTAGGAGGAGGGGAATGGAACGCGGCCTTCTTCGCCTTCAACATAACATTTTTTATCGCAACATTCGCCTATGCCGTTTTCCTCTTCCTCCACTTCCTCAAAAATCGTTATCTTGAGGGCAAAAATCTAGAGTAATTGCCGTTATTGTCTATATTTATTTTGACTTATCGCTTTAGCGATTATAAAAAAGCCTTCCAAAAAATATCATTAAGGAATAGCAACTTTGACATGTCTTTATACGCGTGAAAACGCGGAAACTTTATATAGCAATCAACCAAACATTTTTGCCGCGACTTACTCGTGGAAGAGAATTTAGGGGCAAAGACTAGTTTCGGTAAAAGATTGTAAAAGAGGAAAAACATATGAAGAAAAAAATTATTTGGCCCGCTCTCCTCGCAGGTATGATGCTCGCCGGTGCCGTCGGTGGCGCTAGCGGAAACATCGAACTACCGGACCTCGGGCGCCTCGACAGGTTCATCGCCGATTACCCAACCGAAAGCGAATACATCGCCAAAGGTCATGAACTCAACATCAAAATCGGCGAAGAGGGTATGGTTCTTCTCAAGAACAAGGACAACACCCTTCCGTTCAAGGACGTTCAGAAAGTCTCCGTCTTTGGCAAAGCGAGCACCAGCCTCCAATATGGTGGCGGCGGTTCCGGCGCCGGAAGCGGAAACATCGAATACAACCTCCAGAAGTCCTTGACCGAAGCCGGTTATGAGGTTAACCCCGAACTCACCAAATTCTATCAAGATGAAAAGGCCTCTGGACGCGGCCGCAGAAGCGGTAACTCCGGTTGGAAGGGCATCTCCCAGGCCACCGTCGGCGAGACCCCGCTCTCCGCTTACCCAGAAGGCATCGAATCCTCCTATGAGGAATATAAGGACGCCGCCATCATGGTCATCGCCCGTGGCGGTGAGGAAGGCGCGGACTGCAAGACGATCGACGGCCGTGACTTCGACGGGCAGGATAGCACCTTCCCAGCCGATCCATACACCACCGACCACATCCTCAAGCTCTCCAAGAACGAAGCTGCCCTCCTTGATATGATCGAGACCAAATTCAACAAGGTCGTCATCCTCATCAACTCCGGTAACATCTTCCAATGCGACCGCTTCGAGAAGGACGACAAGGTCTCCGGCGTCATTTGGATGGGTACCCCAGGCTCTGCCGGTGCGGCCGCCGTCGGACGTATCCTCAACGGCACCGTCAACCCAAGCGGACATACCGTCGATACCTGGACCCGCGACTTCACTCAGGATCCATCCTTCCAAAACTTCGCGGATAACTCCCAGACCAACATCATCGATGGCAAAGGTTATGCTAACGACACGATGCTCCGTGCCGATGGCAGCCCGATGAATTCCTCCGCCACCGCTAGATGGGAAGACGAAGCCCATCATGTCGTCGCCGGCGCCCTCAATGGCGTCAAGCCAGCCCAATTCGTCTCCTACGAAGAAGGCATCTACGTCGACTATCGCTACTATGAGACCCGTTACGCGGATCTCGAAGCCAAGGAAAAAGGCGCGGGCGATAAGTGGTATGCCGGCAACGAAGGCGTCATCTACCCATTCGGCTATGGCCTCTCCTACACCACCTTCGAACAGACGATCGTCGATTCCGACGTCAAAGACGGCGCGACCATCAACAGCAACAGAAGGAGAATGAATATCTCCGTCAAGGTCAAGAACACCGGCAACGTCGCCGGCAAGGACGTCGTCCAGGTCTACTTCAAGGCCCCATATGAAAAAGGCAAGATCGAGAAAGCCTACGAAGTCCTCTGCGCCTTCGATAAGACCAAAGTTCTCCAACCAGGCGAAGAGCAGACCCTCAAGCTCAGCTTCTACCTCCAAGACGTCGCCTCCTACGACTTCGCGGATAAGAACGGCAACGGTTTCAAAGGCTATGAGCTCGATGGTGGCGAATACCGTCTCTCCATCAATAAGGACGCGCATAGGATGTTTGAGGAATTCAAATTCAACATCCCAGAGGGCGGCTTCAAATACGAGAAGGACCGCTATACCGGAGTCAAGGTCGAGAACCATTTCTCCGATAACGATTTCTTCTCCACCCTCCCACTTGAAAACGACATCGAGTTCACCCAGATGACCCGTGCCGATTTCGGCGAAGCCAAGGTCAATTCCTTCCCATCCCACCCAACCCTCGACTCCCGCAAGGTCAAAGAGGGCAGCCGCGTCGAGGAATTCCTCACCCACGAATTCAGGATCGAAGACCTCGATATCAAGCATAACGGCTATGTCTCCGAAGAGGCTTACAAAGACAAAGCGTTCTTCGAGGAGAAGGGCTGGACACAGCAGAAGACCGCTCTTTCCAAAGATAACCGCAGGATGCTCGCCGCAATGAAGAACATCCCACTCGATGACCCCGAATGGGACGTCTACCTCAATGAGTTCACCTATAAGGAACTCCAGACCTTCGTCGAGGACGGCGCCTTCCATAACCCAGGATTATCGAGCATCGACAAACCAAGCTCCACCGACTCCGACGGCCCATCGCAGTTCAACAAGATCTGGTGGTTCGGCGCCCCAATCGTCGCCGCTACCTGGAACGTTGAGCTTGCAAGAGCCCAAGGCGAAATGGTCGGTACCGAAGCCCACTTCTCAGCCGGTGGCTGGGGATGGGGAGGTGGCGGAAGCTCCGTCACCGGCAAATACGGTTGGTTCGGCCCAGCGGTCAACACCCACCGTTCCCCATTCGGCGGACGTAACTTCGAATATTATGCCGCCGACCCATTCCTAATGGGACGCATCGCCGCTAACGTCGTTGGCGCCGCCACCGACAAAGGCGTCTATTGCTATTTCAAGCACTTCGCCGTCAACGATCAGGAGAAGGGCCGTGAAGGCACCTCCACCTTCCTCACCGAGCAAGCGCTCCGCGAAATCTACCTCAAATCCTTCCAGATGGTCTTCCAGGAAGGCAAATCCCGTGGCGTCATGTCCTCCTATAACCGCATCGGCAACATGGAGACCGCCGCTTCCTATCCTCTTCTCACCAAGGTCCTCCGCGAAGAATGGGGCTTCAAGGGCTCCGTCCTCTCCGACATGGATCACCATGGCAATAGCTCCTTCAACCATAAGTGCTATGAGAACATCAACAACCGCGCCCTCTCCGGCTGCAACGCGCAGTTAGAGAACGCGAACTACGCCAACGAAATCGAGTGCGTCTGGAGCAACGATGCCTTTGATGGCAAAGGCGCCCCAACCTTCAAATACACCGATGAAAACGGCCAAACCCAGACCGGCGAATCCTATTCCTGGTGGTATGCCGTCCGTAAACTCGCCAAAGAAGAACTTTGGATGTATGTCAACTGCGGCGCCATGGACACCACGCTCGTCCAGAGGGTCAAAGACGCCCTTACGATCCAAGGACTCGACGAACGTCGCACCCTTAACCTCAAGGCCGGCGAAGAAGTGAACATCCCAGTCACCCTCAACGCGAACCTCGAAGGCTACAACATCTCGGTCGACCCACGTCACCCACTCCCAGCGGGACTCGCTTATGAAAACGGCGCCCTCAAGGGCAAAGTCGAAAAAGACGGCGAGACCTATGTCGTCTTCCTCTTAGAGAAAGATAACGACATCCGCGGCTATGACTTCTATATCGATGTCCGCTTCGAAGAAGCAGTCGATGAGAAGCAAGGCGGCGGCAAGCAAGGCGGAGGCTGCTTCGGTAGCATCGCCACGGCCTCCATCGCGGCCACGATGATCGCCGCTGCCGCCGGACTCATCATCCTCAAAAAGAAGAAAGAGGACTAATCGCCTCTAGCTTCTAGTTAAGCAAAAATGAACCCGGGCACGTTAAGGACACCCTAACGTGCCCGGGTGCTTACGCATTTAGACCCAAGGTCATTCGTCTGAAGACATTTGGGAAAACCAATTGATTCAAGAAAGGAGAAGGGCCAAATCGCCCTACAAACAATATGAAAAAAGTTACCTTATTCCCCTTAATCCTCTCCGCGTTAGTCCTCGCTTCCTGCGGTGGCGGAAATAATCCCGATACCTCCAAGGCCACCGGTTTGACGACCCCGGATGCTAGCAGCGATACCTCCAAGGCCACCGGTTTGACGACCCCCGATACCCAAGCTACGCAAGGCGCCTACAAGGTTACCTTCGATTACAACTATGAAGGCGGCCCGGCGAGCGAAGTCGTCAAGGTCAACGCCTTCGATTCGGTTAAAAAGCCAGCCGACCCAACCCGCACCGGTTATCGCTTCGGCGGTTGGATGAAAGAATCCGACGGCCATATCTTCGATTTCGAGAACATGCCATTCCTCGAGGATAGCGACGTCACCCTCAAGGCCTTCTGGATTCCAGATAGCCTAAAGGAAACTGTTTTCGAGGCCGAATACTGCGCCTGCATCACCGATGGACTTGGCATGCAGGGTTCCACCTATTCCGGCGGCACCCAGGGCAAAGCCCTCATCGGGGAAGACGTCTATGGCGATTACCATGCCTCCAACGATTTCTTCGTCCATTTCCTCTATATGAAAGGCAACACCCTTACCTTCGATCTCGTCGCGGATAAAGCCGAGGAAAACGTCGTCTTCGCGATTCGCGTATCCGCGGAATATAGGGAAACGATCGAAATCACCAACGAAAAATGGAAAGTCAAGATCAACGACGAGGCTTTGGCCTATAAGCCATTCACCTTCCGTCATGTCCCTCCTCAAGGCGGCACCCGTTACCCATTCACCGACTATGTCCTCGGCAACATCAATTTGAAGGAAGGCGAGAACAAGATCGAACTCATCACCGATAACGACGAGCTCCTTTATGGCACGGCCGCCTCGACCGCTCCGATGGTCGACTGCTTGAAGATGTATTCCGGCAACACCATCACCTGGCCAACTGCCAAGGAATCCAACATCGACTAATATTTGTTTAGGGAGGGCGCATTCATGAACGCGTTCAAGAAAATAATCAAAGCCAAGAGGGTTTGGGCTTGGGGCATCACCACCGCCGTCCTCGTGGCCACTTTAATCGTCGCTAACGTCCTCGCGACCGGCCTCTACCATCAGGTCATCTGCCAAGCGATCGGTGGCGAGAGGGCGATTACCGAAGAAGGCGAAAACGCCAACCTCTTCGTCCTCGACGATGGCATCAAAACCAAAGAGGATGCCTTCAAAAACGGCAATAAGGTCGTTAAGGAAATCTGCGAGGAGGGCATGGTCCTTCTAAAGAACGAGAACAAGGCGCTTCCTTTGAAAGCCAACGCCAAAGTCTCCGTCTTCGGCAAGAATTCCGTCAACCTCGTCTATGGCGGATCGGGCTCCGCGGCCCCGAAATCGGCCGAAAGCGCCAAGACCATCTTCGATTCCCTTGAAGCCGCCGGGATGGAAGTCAACCCTACCCTCATCAATTTCTATAAGGATAATGGGGCCTCCGGCGATCCTCGCGACGGCAACCCCGAGATGAATAACGCTGGCGTCTCCACTCTCCGCACGGGCGAAACCCCAAAGGAGAAATACACGAACAACATCACCTCGTCCTATTCGCAATATAAGGACGCGGCCCTCGTCGTCTTCTCCCGTATCGCCGGCGAAAACTGGGACCTCCCAAGGAAAGCCGCCGATAACGATGCCAGGCATTACCTTGAACTCGATAATGCCGAGCGCGATTTGCTAAAGCATATCTGCGATTCGAACGTCTTCGAGCACGTCATCGTCCTCATCAATTCCTCGAACATGATCGATATGGGTTTTCTCAAATTCGCGAGCGACCCCGCCTATAACGCGAAGATCGACGCCGCGATGATCATCGGCTCCCCTGGCGGAGAAGGCATCATGGCCTTAGGCGAGATCCTTTCTGGGAAAATCAATCCTAGCGGCCATACCGTCGATACGATCTATACCCATTATGAGAATGACCCAACCTGGCAGAATTTCTCCGATAACCTAAGGGAATATGGCGATAACTATTTCGTTAACGGCACCCCACAACCATATTATTTCATCGATTACGAAGAGAATATCTACGTCGGCTACCGTTATTATGAGACCCGTGGCCATCTCGATGAGAACTGGTATAACCAAAACGTGGTCTATCCTTTTGGACACGGCTTAAGCTACACGACATTCGAAAGGGAGATCGCTAACGTCACCGAGCTTGAGGGCGAGGCCCTTAACGCGAGGAAGGATTTCTCCGTTAAGATCAACGTCAAGAACACCGGCACCGTCGCTGGCAAAGACGTCGTCCAACTCTACGTTTCCACCCCATATACGGATGGAGGCATCGAAAAACCGTATAAGACCCTCGTCGGATTCGCCAAGACCTCCTTGCTTCAGCCTAACGCTTCGGAAACCTTGACGATCGACGTCACCCCATATGACTTCGCTTCCTTCGATTCCGATGACATGAACCATAACGACTTCAAGGGCTTTGAACTTGAAGCAGGCGATTACACCTTCTTCGCCGGCATCAACGCCCATACCGACTTCGGCCATTTCACCAAGAACCTTGCTTCTGGTGAGAAATTCGATAAGGACCCCGTCACCGGATATGAGGTCAAGCCATTGTTCGAGCATGGCGATGACCACATTCAGCAAGACCTCTCCCGCACCGATTTCGAGGGCACCTTCCCCGTTATCCCGGGAGATGACGAGCGCAACGTCACCGCGGAATTCATCGCCGCGGAGGATAACCGCGATTCCGGCAACAAAGAAGACCTCTCGGTCATGCCAACCTTAGGCGCCGAACTCACCGTCCCATTCAAAAACCTCGTCGGGAAGGAATATAACGATGAGCTATGGGATGAATTCCTCAATCAGATGACCTTCCAGGAAATGGTCGACCTCTTCAATGAAGGCTGCTATTCAACCACCGCGAAACTTGGAAGACTAGGCATCCCGAAGACCCTCTCCGCCGATGGTCCTACCGGCATCGTCAACTTCCAGGGCAACCCGGAAATCTACGATACCTGCTATTATTGCTCCGAATGCCTCGTCGCCCAGACCTATAACCTCGATCTCGTCGAGGCCCAGGGTTCTGCGATTGGTAACGAATGCCTAATCGGCGATACCCAGCGTCCGAATGGCTCTGGTCTTCCTTATACCGGTTGGTACGCCCCAGGCGTCAACCTCCATCGTTCGCCATTCTCTGGCAGGAATACCGAATATTATTCCGAGGATCCATTCCTCTCCGGCAAATTCGCCGCTCACCTCATCCAGAAGGTTCAGGAAAAAGGCGTCTACGCTAACGTCAAGCACTTCGCCCTCAACGACGCGGAAACCCACCGTTCCCTCAACGGCGTCAACACCTGGTGCAAAGAGCAAGCGATCCGCGAACTCTACCTCAAGCCATTCGAGATGGCCGTCAAGGAAGGCAAGACCCGCGGTCTCATGACTTCCTTCAACCGTATCGGGCAGAAGTGGACCGGCGGCGATTATAACCTCGTCACCATCGTCTTGCGCAAGGAATGGGGTTTCGTCGGTTCCGTTATCTGCGATTATCACACCGACGCCTATATGGATAACGCCCAGATGATCTATGCCGGTGGCGACCTCAACCTCACCGCCGATAAGCCATGGGCCGGCCGTAAAGCCGCCGATCCGAATAACCCAGGTGACGTCAATTGCCTCCGTAGGGCTGCCCATAACAACCTCTACGCGATCGTCAATTCCAACGCGATGCGCGCGACGATCCTTGGCTATAAGCTTCCGATTTGGGAAGTCATCCTCTACGTCGTCGATGGCGTCCTCGCCGGTGGCCTTGCCGTTTGGGGCTTCTTCGCCTTCTTCACCGCGATCCGCAAGAAGGAACAATAAACCTATCCTAAAAAAAGTGGAATGAGGCGACCCATGCCACTTTTTTTATATCTTTTTCATCAAAAAAAAGACAACCCCAGGATTGTCCAATTCCATCTTTTTGTCATTAATTGTCGATGCACATACTTATTCGACTAAAATCGCATCGCACTGTTGTTTTGGTCGAAAATAGTTGTATTATATGATCGAGGTTGAATCATATGGAATACATTAGAACAATTGAAAGAAAACTCAATGAGATAAAAAACGAATATGCTGTCATCACTATTTATGGTGCTAGACAAGTCGGAAAGACAACAACTGCCGGTAAAGTTTTCGGAAAAGAAATGACCATTGTTTCTTTGGATGATCTGGAAAATAGAACGCTGGCAAATAAAAACCCAAAGCTCTTTTTAGAAGCACATCCTTGGCCGATTATTATCGACGAAATACAAAAAGCCTCGCCTCTTCTAGATGCAATCAAAGTAGTGGTGGATAGTGAAAAGAATAAATGTTTGCAAAACAATGTGCCAGTTCCACTCATGTATGTTTTGACTGGTTCCAATCAGTTTGAATTACAAAACATGGTATCTGAATCACTGGCAGGTCGTACTGCAATATTGAATATGGCATCGCTAGCAAATAATGAGTTAGAAG
>CAMVEL010000011.1 GCA_947166565.1 uncultured Erysipelotrichaceae bacterium | reverse complement strand
TGGCGAAGTTATTAAAGTCGGCATTCCAGCTTGCTTGATGACCTTATGTGAAAATGTTTCTTATATGATTCTTGATGCTTTAATCGGTTCAGTTATTGTTGTTAAAGCAGAAAGCGATGCCGCGCTAGCAGGTATTGGAGTCGCCAAAAAGATCAATATGTTTGCTCATTCTTCCGTGAGAGGCATGACACAAGGCGTTTTGCCTATCATCGGTTACAACAAGGCTAGTGGAAATCGTAAAAGGATGTCGAAAACTGTCTATGTTAGTGGCGCTATTTCGATAAGCATTGCTTTGTTAGCTATGATTATTTCTATTATTTGGGCTGCCCCTTTATCCACTATTTTCATCCACGAAAACAATTCCATTGCTTACGCCACAAAATTTTTAAGAATATTGTGTATCGGCGGTCCTTTTTCTGCCGTTGCTTATACAGTTATTTCATTTTTCCAAGCTGTCGGTAAACCTTGGAGAAGTCTTATTTTAGCCTTATTAAGAAAAGGAGTTTTAGATATACCTTTAATGTTTATCTTCTTTTCTATCTCAAAAATGGAAAATAACTCTATTGGACCAGAGCTTATAATTTGGGCCACTCCTATTACCGATGTTTTCTGCTCTTTTGTAGCAGCTATTTTGTTTTATGGATATGTTAAACGCAGTGGTAAAAAAGCACCTGCTTTTAATATCCCATCCCTAAAAGGCTAATAATTATGAATAAGATTATTGATCTAAGACATAAAAAGCATGCTAGAAAAATAACGATTACATTCTGTGGTAATAGTATTTTTTCTGGTATTTATAGCGAAATAAAGATGGAAGGCTATGAAATATCCACTAATTGTATATATTCCAGCAAAGAAAAAGATTCTTGCGTTATAAATATGACAGTTAAAAGAAGAAACAAATCATTTGATAAATATATTGCGTTTTTAGCGGATAAAGGATTTTGCGAAACTATTTATATATATGATTACATGGAAGTAGATAGTGATTTCTAATCTAAAACATGTAGAGAAAATGTTCGAATAATACCATATTTAAATCTATTTGTTGTTTAAAATTTTTACCTTTTGTCATCGCTAGAAAGAACTTCTTATTTCATTTACTAAAAATGGGGCTGATAGCTCTGCGATATACTTTCATGTTAAATGCCAATCACTTCTTTTATATAATCTAGAGTCTGTTCTTCTTTTTTAACATAGAAAATTAATAATGCATAAGATGCTTCGCTAAAACATATCTTATCTTCTCTTTTTTCTAGAATTTGCATTTTTTCTAATTTCTCATAATCTTTTAAAAACTCTTTTTCTTCTATATTAAAATCTTTTAATTCCTTCAAAAAAGTTTCATACGACTCATCGTATGTTTCAACAAGAGCGAATAGATATGATTTTGTATTTCTTGGTAAAGATTCGGTAATTGATATTATTGGCATATCTTTACAGTAAGCACATTTATGCTGCAGCAAAGACATTGTTAGAGTATTGCAATATGTGATAAGCATCTCATAGAAAAGAAAACATTCAAAAAATCCATGCGGACGATAATAATTAATCAAACCTTTTATTGTTTGAAATTGATATTTTTTAAAATACAATTCCTTGCCTATTAAGGCGTATAAATAAGGAAATTCATCAAATAGTGATTTGAATCCTTTATCTTTTTTAGCAAGATTATCTAAATATAAAATAGCAAACCTTAAGGCGACACTAGAATTCTCTGGGCAATTTTTAACAAAGTCTCTTAATTCATTTATTTTATTTTGCCCAATATAATAAGCCACTAGATGGAATCTTTCTCCTAAATTATCACCCTGATTTAATTCCATCATTTCCTTAATTATTTGATAAGCCTCTTCGATTTTTTTATTTCTTTCATATCTTCCTAATAAGTCCATCAAAATAAACATATATGGTCTAGTGTCGTAGTCATAATATAGGTCTTCGGTATCATTAAAATTATCTTTGATAATTTGCCAAGCATCTTCTTTTAATTTTAAAAGTGCGTCAAGTTGTTGCTTTTCTGGAAGCAAATCCACTAACCGATGCATAGAATCAATATCAGTTGGATTTATTTCAAGAATTTCATTTAGAAAACGCCTTTTTTCACTTTTGGTTGTGGCTGAATCATATTTATCATATAGATTTTCTAATTTTTCTAGTCTTGCATCAGCATCATTAAACATATCAAATACCTTCTTTATTTAATTCTATAAATTTTAGTGGTACTAAACCACAAAAATTCTTATAGGAATAAAAGCCTAACCATTAGCGGATTCGTAGTTGCATTGCTGGTTACGCAGCGCGAAATTTTAAAAGGTATTTTTGATGAGTTTTTTGCATGAAAAAAATATGCCTCAAGTTTTTATCGTCATTACGTTTTACCCATTAAGGATAAAAAAAGACATCCCGATACCATCAGAATGTCGCATTTACTTCTTTGGGGCGCCATACGGGAGTCGGACCCGTTCATGCTCGGTTCACAGCCGAGTGTGTTCACCGTTTCACCAATGGCGCCAGCGCGTAATAATATAGAGGAAAGAAGAAAAGAATACAACAACGAAATAAGGCCTTCGCTAAAGGGAAAAGAAGATTCTTTTCGCTTCTTTGATAATGGGCAATTCCCGCCTTTTGACTAGTCCAGCGACAAGGCGGTCGCTTTGTTTCTCGAACAAGGAAATAACTTCGTCAAAGGGAAGGTATTCTGTCTTTTTGATAAAGCTATCTCCTTTGGAAACCATATGCACGCCCCTCTTATTTTTGAGTTTGCATAGGTAATAACGATTATGGTTCTCCCTCCCTATAAGGTTGTAATAATCGTTGACCTCACCGACATAAGCGATGATTTCAACCTCATATCCAAGCTCCTCGTCGCATTCCCTCACCAAGGCCTGTTCATAGGTTTCGCCTTTATCGACTCCTCCTCCCGGAGTCTCGTAATAGGTCTGCTTACAGAAAATATCGTCCCGGGAAACCGTATGGATAGCAACGTTCCCTTTGTCGTCCAAGACGATTCCCCTAGCAACTTCACGAACTTCTTTTACGCCTTTATATTCGTATTCGTTATCTTTCAAATTCAAGGAAATAGGCATGTCCGCATTATACCTATGAGCAAATGCGTGGTAAACTAGGGACGTGCTAAACATCCGTAACCGTTTTATCTCACTTACCCTTCGCCTCGCCGCCTTGATCGCGATATCTATCCTTTTCGCCTTTTACCTTAATTCCATCTCCCGTTTCGTGACGGGATTCATGAGATTCGAGGTCCAGGTTGGGGTGCTTTATATCATCACCCTGGCTTTGGAAGTCCTTTTCAACCTCATCGATATGCGTCATGGCATCAAAGGTTATCCAGCGGGTGTATATATGCCCTTCAAGCTTTCCGTAACAACCTACGCGATCATGGCTTCCGGCTTATATTTGGCTTTGACCTTCTCCACCATCGCCAACGAGAAAAACCCCGAAGGCTTCTCTTATGCGATATGCCTTTTGTTATTCGCCGTCCTTGACTGGATCCTTTTCGATGAAAAGGGGACGGTGAAATACGGGGCGGCCGCGGCCTTATCCATATTCCCGGTCTTCTACATGGTCTTCTGCATGATTAGACCACATATCTTCACGAATACCCCAATGTATGATGGAGGCCTTGAATATCCTTATTTCTTCCTTGACCCGAAACAGGTATCGATGCCAATCCTCTCAATCGCGATCGTCGTCATCCTTATCGTCGCCTTGTTCTTCTTTATCGTAATGCTAAATAACATCTTCTCCGGGAAATACCGAAAAAGAAGCAATGATTAAGGAATAATCCTTATCTTATCTAGCCCCTTCTTGGGGCTTTTCAAAACTTAAGATATATCGGCAAAGAGGAATAAGGATGAATCCCGAGAAATCCAAAAGGACATCGCTGAATAGCGGGCTTCTCCCTTGGCTGAATATCTGAATTACCTCGCCTAAGATAGATAATAGCGATCCATAAGATATTAGACCCATGTATTTGTTTTTCCCTTTTTGTGGTAATTCCTTAACGAAAAGAAGGGAGAATAATCCAGTTAGAAGATAGAGGGAGAAATGGCCGAATAGTTTCGCCCCTATTCCAACGATTGAGGATTGCTCATTCTGGCTAAGTCTTCCATTGAAGATATAGGTATTGATCCAGCCGATTATCCTTCCTCCTGCTTCCGAATGGGCAGCCCCGGAATTGGTGGAAGTGAAAACGATAAGCACAGAAAGAAGGATGGCTATACCCAAATAGACAAAGGCCCGTTTTCTCATAACACGGGAATTATAAGGCTATACGCGGTAAAAGGGGCCGCCTTCTTTTAGTTTTGGGAAAGATAGGTCCTTCGTAGCGGAAATCGAGGAGAGGACGAATTTCCTCGGACTGCCTTTGCTAGTTACCTTTGAGATAAGAAGGAAGAGCTCCTTTCCCTTAGGGATAAGGCGAAAGAACAGCAGAACCCCATTTTCGATATCGAAGGAAAAGGAATCGGGCTTTTTGATCGCTTCCTTAACCTCGGAAAGAATCGATAAATAGGATTCTGGGTAACGCCTTGCTAAATCGTCTAGGGTCAAATCCAAAACATAAATTGAGGGGTCGTTCGCGATGCTGACCCCCATCGCTTCTTCGATTTTCTTGCCGATACGGCCGATTTTGAGAATGCCAGTCATTTTTCTCCTCCTACTAACTAATAGGGGGAAAAATCAAAAATTGGCTCAAATTTCTGAAAAGTATTTGGGAAAAGACTTAGTCTTTTTTATTTTTCGCCAAATATGCGGCAAGGGCCTCTTCCTGCTCATGGAGCTTCTTGTAGGCTTTCTGCTGCTTCTCTTGGAGTTTGCGGTCCTCAAAATAGAGGATGCCCATCTTTCTTCTGGCGATGTTGGCGATGAAGGAGGCTTTCTCCCTCGCTTTGGCAGTCCCTTCCTCTAGGATTTGATAAACCTTGCCGATATCCTTCTCAAGCTCATGACGCCTAGCCCTAATTGGGTTAAGGACATCGTTGAGGACGTTAGCGAGGAAGCGTTTGACGGTGACGTCTCCTAACCCGCCGCGACGATAATGCTCCTCGAGGGCTTCAAGGTTTTTGTATTCTGGGAGGAATCTGGCGAAATGCTCATCGGTCGCGAAGGCTTCAAGATACATGAAGACGGGGTTATCCTCGGTATGGCCTGGGTCATCGATTTGCAAATGGGTGGGGTCGGTGAACATCGACATGACCTTCTTGGTGACGGTCTTCTCGTCATCGCGAAGATAAATCGCGTTATCCAAGGATTTGCTCATCTTGGCTTTGCCGTCCGTCCCAGGAAGCCTTCTGCAGGATTCGGAGGAAGGTAGCATGATCTTTGGCTCAACGAAGGCCTCACCATAGGTGATATTGAACTTATGGGCGATTTCCTGAGCCTGTTCGATCATCGGGGCCTGGTCTTCGCCAACCGGAACGATTGTCGTACCAAAAAGAAGGATATCCGCGGCTTGGGAAATTGGATAAGTGAGAAAGCCAACGGGGATCGATTCCCCGAATTTGCGCATGCCGAGTTCGGCTTTGACGGTTGGGTTCCTTTCAAGGCGGGAAAGGGTGACGAGGTCGCTAAAATAGCAAGTGAACTCAAAAAGTTCCGGGATGCGAGATTGGACGAAAATCGATACACGGGTCGGATCAATGCCAACCGAAAGGTAATCGAGGGCGACCTCAATGACGTTGTCCCTCACCTTCTGTGGGGTACCGGCGTTATCGGTTAAGGCTTGGGTGTCCGCGATCATGATGTACATCTCGTCGAAATCGCCTTCGTTTTGAAGCCTTACCCTCTCGCGTAAGGAGCCAACATAATGGCCAATATGGAGTCTGCCCGTTGGGCGATCTCCCGTTAACATTACCTTTTTGACGTTTTCCATAGCATTCACCATTTTCTTTGCGGGAATAGTTTAACAAAGTTAAGCGTAAAATGAAGCAAAGAAAAACGGGCCATGTATTGGATGGCCCGTCATGAGGTTTGTGTCTTATTCGTCTTTCTTCTCTTCGGGTGAAGCTTCGACCGCTTCTTCTTTAACGGGTTCGGCTTCTTCTTTCGGAGCTTCTTCGGAAGATGGAACTTCCTCGACAGGAGTCTCTTCACTGACCTTGGCGGCGTTGCTATTATGACGCTCTTCTAGTTCAGCGGCGATTTGGGCAGAGAGTTTTTCGTCGATGATGTATTTCTTCCTTAGGATGATAAGGACGGCGGCCATGGCGATGAGGATGATGCCAACGGTAATCGCGCCATAAACGACGAGCTGCCATCTCTCGACGTGTTGCCACGCTTCGTAGATAGCGGAGTCACGGGCGGTGATGGCGGCTTCACCGGCTTCGCCTTTGGCGTTAGCGCTATTGAAGATACCTTCGGCGTTAGAGAGGGCGGTGAAGTAACCACCGACTCCAGCGCAGGCGAAGATCATGAATTGGAAGGCGCGGAGCAAAGCGGAGGAGAACTTAACGTCGAGTGGACGCCAAGCGAAGGCAACCGCTTCTTTCCTTTCGCCGAATTTCCATTCCTGATAGTCGATCGCGGATTGGAACATCATGAGGATGACCATGTAGATCATGCCTTGGGTGAAGAAGAAGATGAGTGGGATAAGGTAATAGAGGAACATCGTTCCGCCCATCGCCCAAGCTAAGCCAGTGCCCATGTCTTCGATGAAGAACTTGTTCTGGGATGGGTCGACTGTGGCAGGAAGCGCGTTGTAGGCGACTGGATGTTCGCCGAAAACAGGAACGCAAAGGAGGAAGAAGAGGGCGTAAGCGACGAATCCAATGATGGAGAAGATAAGAAGGATCTTCTGCTTGGACATCCTCTTGGCGATAACGGGATAGAGGATCTGGGCTCCGACGTTACCAATGACGTAGAAGACGGAGATAAGGGTTGCCGCAAGGCCACCTTGCCAAGAACCATAACCGATATTGAGGTAGAAGTAATATAAGCCAATGCCACCGGTCAAGACGCCGCAAGCAAGGTAATAGAGGAACATCGCGATGACGGTCCAAAGGAGTTGTTTGTTTTTCCAAACGATCTTGAAGAGGTCGAGGATCTTGGTGTTCTCGGAGACTTCTTCTTGGGCGAGGTCACGCTTCTTCTCTTTGCAGAAGAAGAAAACGGCAACCTGGGAAACAAGGAAGAGGATGGAGATCGCGATGGCGATGATGCCATAGACGGTGCCGGCGCCAATTCCCATGCTCTTGAAAGCGGTTGGGAGAAGGAAGCAGGCGGCGGTCATCAAGAATCCACCGATCGAAGCGGCAACGGTGACGCGGGACGTGAGGGAAGCGCGCTCCTTCTCATCGTTGGTGAGAGATGGAAGCATCGACCAATAACCGACGTCGTTCATCGTGAAGAAGAGGTCCCATAGGAAATAGAAGGCAATCATGCAACCGACGAAGACCCAGCCATCGCCTATTGGGTTACCGCTAGCATCAGTGCAGCGGATGAGGAACATGAGGATGACGGAGATGGTATTACCAATCGCACCGATCAGGATCCACGGACGGAATTTGCCGAGCTTGAAGTGAACCTTCTCGACTATAAAGCCCATGATAGGATCGTTGATGCCGTCCCAGATAAGGGCGATCATCATCGCCGTGGTGATGACACCGTATTGAGCGTTATAGGTCGACTCGACGGAAGAGAGAACGCCGGTAGTCATCGCGTAAGTTAGCAAGAAGCTACCGACAAGGGCGTAGCAGGCGTCGCGGAAGATGCCTGAGAACGGGTAGAGGAACTTCGTTAGGCGAGGGACCTTGTTCCCGTCGAAGGTTGAATTGGACAACCTATTTTTCATATTTCCAGCCATAATTACCTCCTAGCTGAAGCCTAGGTATTTTACCCATGAAAGCGCTATCAGGAAACCCAAAAATTGCGTTGAGTTTCCATTTATATGGGTAAGTTTCCTATTTACTAACGATTATATCGAGTTAAAAAATTTTTAAAATATTTTTGGTTTCCTTGGTTTTCACCTCATTTTTCCATAGAAAAACCCCGAATTAGGTCAAAAAACCAATCGGGGTAATCGTTGCTATTCGATGGACACGAAGACCTTATAAGCACGGTACGCTTCATAAAGATCGACTTTGGAGACAATCTCCATCGGCGCATGCATATTGAGGACGGCGATGCCGGCATCGATGACGTTCATGTTGTAATTGCCAAGGATATAGGCGATGGTTCCGCCTCCTCCGGCATCGACCTTGCCAAGTTCAGAGAATTGGAAGTTGATGTTGTTGGCATCGAAATAGGCCCTGATCTCAGCGATATATTCAGGATTGGCGTCGTTGCATCCGGCTTTTCCCGCGCGACCCGTATATTTATTTAAGCAGATGCCATTTCCGAAATAGGCGGAGTTTTTGGCTTCGTTGACGCTAGCATAAAGAGGATCATAAGCGGCGGAGACATCGCTAGAAAGCATTTTGGTAAGTTCAAAGGCGTTGCGGACTTTGAGGTCGGAATAATCGCCTTGGAGGGCAATCAACCTAGCGACCACGTTCTCAAACCACTTGGATTGGGCACCGGTTGCCCCAATAGAGCCAACTTCTTCCTTATCGACCAAAACCGCGCAGGACGTGTATTCGTTAACGCCACTATCGAGGATCGCCATAAGGGAGGTATAGGCACAGCTTCTATCGTCATGGCCGTATCCAGCGACCATCGAACGGTCTAAACCATAATCGCGGGCAGGTCCAGCCGGAACGATCTCAAGTTCGGCGGAGAGGAAATCCTCTTCCTCGATTCCGTAAGCGTCTTTGAGCAATTTGAGGATGTTGGCCTTAACCGGTTTATCGTCCACTCCCTTCAAAGGCATCGAACCGATGGTGAGGTCGAGGTCTTCGCCTTCGATGACCTTGACGCCAGGTTTAGCCATTTGATCCGCGGAAAGATGAACAAGAAGATCGGAAATACCGAATACGGGGTCTTCTGGTTTATCGCCCAAAGCGATTTCGACGGTCGTCCCGTCTTTCTTGCAGACAACGCCATAAATGGCAAGGGGGACGGTGACCCACTGGTATTTCTTGATCCCGCCATAATAATGGGTATCGAGCAAAGCGAAATCCGTATTCTCATATAAAGGATTAGATTTAACGTCTAAACGCGGTGAATCGATATGGGCGCCTAAGACGCGAAGACCGTTGCAAACCGGTTCCTTGCCGATGATGAAGGCCGCGAAATTCTTGTTTTTGTTGGTGACATAGACCTTATCGCCGGTGCGAAGGCGATTGAAGGAATAGATGTCCTTGAAGCCTCTAAGCTCAGCAAGGGCGATAGCTTGTTTCACGACTTCGCGTTCGGTTTTGCCTCTGCTGATAAAAGCCTTATAGCCTTCCGCGAAATCCATGATTTCTTTTGGGGATTCGTATTTTCCCCATGCGTTTTTGTTGTACATAGAAAACCCTTTCTTTTTTTGACTTCGCTATTTTATAGCCTCTACGCTTTTTATCTAGTAAAAAGATTTAGGCTGGCAAAACGAGTTGGAGGACGGCTAGGGAAATCAAAATGACGGGGATCGCTATAAGGAAGCCGTATCTCACGAATTCCTTGAACCCGTAATGGATATCGTATTGGGCTAGCAATGATGAGAACATGATCCCAGCGAGGGCCCCGACGGGCGTTAGGAAGGCTCCGATATTGCTGCCGATGATGCTCGCGTAAATCGCTTTGAGATAGCTAGCTTCAGGCAGACCGATGGGTAAAACGGAGAAAAGGACGGACATCGGGATGTTATTCACCAGGTTTGCCACGAGGAAACTAGAGAGCCCATATCCCCAAATTGGATGTGTATTCGATAACCATTCACCGATTTTGGAGGCGACCCCCTGATATTGCAAAGAGGCCACGATCACGAACATCGAGATGACAAAGGGGATAAGTTGGTATGGAAGCCTTTCCGCCGTATGGGCTAGGTAACTCCAATGCTTATGGTCAAGGAGATGATAAATCGTGGAGGTTAGGACAAGACTTGAAGCGGCGATTAAGGCCACCAACCACATCTCAAAAGGAAGATAGCTTGAAGCGATTAGGAAGCCTAGGCATAGACCAAGATGGATTAGTCCAATTATGAGGTCCGCCTTGCTCTCGATTTTGAAATCGTCTTCCTCAGGAACGATCTCCTCCTTCAAATGGCGGAAGAAAAGAAGATAAACGAGGCCAATTTCTAGGACCCCTGCCGCTAAAGTTGGTAAAGCCATGACTCTGAAATAGGAAGCGAAATCGATTCCAGCGGAAGTTCCTAAATAGACATTCGTGGGATTGCCAATCAAAAGCATCATCGACCAGGTGTTGGCCGCGACGAATTCAGCGACTAAATAAGGGATGGGGTTGATTTTTGTGTGTTTGGCGAAGAATACGATGAATGGGGTCAAAGTAAGAATAACGACATCGTTACTCGTAAATACCGTCAGGATAGCCGCCAAAGCATAGATAACACCCAACAGGAGGAACTGGCTCTTACCGGACAATCTAACGGCGAGCTTTGCCAAATAACGGAAAAGACCGCATTCATCTAGATATACCGATAACACGGTCATCGAGAAGAAGAGGATTAGGATTTTCAGGGGGTTAACCGCGCTACTACTTGTTAGGCCCTTCCAAAACTCCTCAATCGGTAAGCACAATGCCGCAAGAAGCAAAGCGGCCCCAATCAAGGCGACAATCCAATAGGTCCCTATCCTGTGCCCTTTGATGGAAAAGGAAGGGAAAAACAAAACCGATAAAGTGACCAAAACGAAAACGGATATGCTGATGATTAAAGTCAAAATCATATACACGTCCTCGGTAAATGGCCGTTATTATCTTCTTCTAGCGATTCAAGCATAATCCCCTCTTTAAAACACGGTCCTATCGTAACGGGTATACGCCAATCGCGGTAAGGCGTGCAAATTATAGTGCTATGCATACATATGTCTAGCGCATATATGCGGTCAAGAAATAATGCGCCTCTCCCGCACACGCATTAATTAAAGGAGACTACCCAAGCAAAGCGAAAACGATTATATTAAGACACATGAAAAACAAAGTTAGACATTCCATTCCAATTTACATTTACATCGCTCTTTTTGTCGTCATCGCCATATTCTTGGTAGTCGGCTCTTTGAAGGACGTCGATGTTTCTCACAAATTATTCAACGCCGAAAACAAATTCGGGAAGATTTTCGAAACATTCGGGTTATTCTTTGGGCATGGGCTTGTGGTTATCGGCGGTGTAGCTGTGTTCTCAGGGACCTTCTTCCGCAAACACATCCTTTCCAAAATAATCGGCATCGCCATCCTTGTGGTGGCGTTTGGGGTTGCGACATACCTTTTCGCAGATGCTATTGGAACATTCGGAAAGGATCCAAAGTTCTACGGCTATCGTTTCGATAAATCTTGGATGGCTTTATTGGTTTCGGCCGCATTAATGGCTTTGGTTGCCTTATTGGGTTTCTTTATCATCGACATGAAGAAACAAGACGAGGCTCTTAGGGTTGGCATCGTCATCCTTGGCGCCGCTATTGTCCAAGTCCTCATCATCAATTTGCTTAAGGGGATGGGCGGACGTCCACGTTATCGTTTCCTCCTCGATCCAGAGTGGAACGATGGAACCCATTATGGCGTTGTCTATGAATTCAAAAACTGGTATCAATTCGCTTTTTGGAAGAACCCATCCAACGATTTCTTCAAATCTTGGCCTTCCGGTCATAGCGGTTTTGCCGCGAGCTTCCTAGCGATCGCCTATCTTCCGAATATGATGCGCAGACGTTTCAAATTCGATAACTACGTCTTCTTTGGAATCGGCCTCCTTTATTTGGTTCTCATGATGATTGCGAGAATCATCATCGGCGCTCATTTCCTCTCCGATGTCTCTATGGGCGCCTTGATTGGCACCTTCGCCGCCTTCATTTGTTCCTTCGTGGTCGAAAAGATCAGAGCCTTCCCCTGGGAAAAGAAAAAGGAAGAAGCCCCTGCTGAAATACCGGAGACAAACGAATAACAATTCTATGGAACAGACCGCGCGAAAACGCGGTTTTTTATTGATTTAGTTTTCAATACTAGGTAACATTAAGGTGAGCAAGCCTAATTGCCGTTACCTTTAAGTAAAATGGAGGAAAACAAATGAAAGTAGGAATATCCGCCGAATACCAAATCGATATTGCCCAAGAAGAACTTGATAAAAGAAATATCCGCACGGTCCACATGCAGATAAACCAAGGGGAAGAAACCTACCAAGATAATGAAAAGACCCTTGAGGAGCTTTTCGCTTGGACAAAGGAAACCGGGAACTTCTGCCATACCGCGGCCGCGAACATCGATACTTTAAAAGCCTATTTCGATTCGTTACTCGAAGAATATGACGAAATCGTTCATATCGCGATTTCCTCTGCTATGTCTAGCCAATATCAAAACGCGATGATCGCCGCTGATGGAAATCCTAGAATCCATATAGTTGATTCTTTAGATGCTTCTGGCGGAACCGCCGTCTACGTTTTCTACGCCAACGATCTTCGCGATGCCGGATATAGCGCAGACGAGATTGTTGAAAAGCTCATGGAAAGAAGAGGTAAAGTCGAGTGCTCTTTCCAAATCGATGGTCTTGAATTCCTCCACCGCGGTGGAAGATGCAGCAAGGTCGTTATGCTTGGGGCTAACATCCTTAAGATCAAACCGGAAATAGTCTGTGGGAAAGACGGCAAATTAACTCTTGGAAAACTCCATAGGGGTCCTCAGAAGAAAGTCGTTAAAGACTACTTCGACCACATCCTTTCCCAGAAGAACATCGATAAGCGCCGCGCCGTAATGGAATATTCCACCTTAGACGAAGCCGGAATGAAATTATTCGAAGAATGCGTAAAACGCATGAAGGACTTCGGATTTGAGGAAATCGTGGCAGGTCAGTGCGCTTCCGCGATATCGGCTTACCACGCTGGTCCAAACATCATCGGTGCTCAGTTCATGGTTGATGGTCCTCACCCAATCGAAAAGAAAAACTGAAACCAATTCAAAAATAATACCGTTTCTCGACTTTTGCCAAGAAACGGTATCTTTTTTTTACTTTCCAAATGAGTTTTATTTGAACAATAGATTATCTAGCAATCATCTTGATTAAATCGCCAAGTCTAGGTTCGAATTCTACCCCATATGGATGGTCATCATCGCCAATTGTCGATGAAATGCATCTATAAACGAAATTGGAGGCAATCTTCGCAGCTTCGAATGGAGTTTTTCCATTCATATAGGCTCCTACAAACGCCGAAGCGAAGACGTCTCCGGTTCCGTGATAGTCTTTATCAAGCTTTTCATGGAAATGGAATTCGATTTTTTCGTTGTTACCAACGGCGATTCCGATTGTTCCTTTGCCATTGCTAAGGCCTTTAAGAACAACGTTCTTCGCGCCCATTTTAATTAACCCATGTATCAGTTCTTTGGCTTTTTCCTCATCGACGGCCTCAATATAATCGATGCCTAACAAATAACAGGCCTCCGTAATATTGGGGAGAAGGTAATCGGCCCCATCGCAAAGGCTTCTGACCTCTTTGACGTATTCTTCATCGAATAAACCATAGAGTTTCCCGTGGTCTCCAAAGCATGGATCAACGATAGTTGGTCCTTTAAGCAATTCTGATTTTGCGATTTCCTTGACGTAATCGATATCGGCCTTGCTCCCAAGATAGCCGGTATAAAGGCCATCGAATCTCAGTCCCTCTTTTTTCCAATGGGCGATAATCGATGGTATGTCCTCACTTAAATCGCGGAAAGTGAATCCTTTAAAACCGGCGGTATGGGTTGAAAGAACGGCGGTAGGAAGAATTACCGTTTCAATTCCAGTAGCCGAGAGGACAGGGAGCGCGACAGTCAACGAACATTGCCCGAAACAGGAGATGTCCTGGACGGTTAATACTCTTTTGTTTCTCATAATTTAATCAAAAAGGCGAGTGGAGAAATACCTATCGCCACCATCTGGGAAGATAATAACGATGTTCTTGCCTTTGTTTTCCTTTCTTTTAGCGACTTCGATCGCGGCGGTTAAGGCGGCCCCGCCGGAAATGCCTATGAGGATGCCCTCTTTCTTTCCAACTAATTTGCCATTAGCGAAAGCATCATCATCAAGGACATCAATGACTTCATCATAGATTTTCGTATCCAAAACGGAAGGAACAAAACCTGCTCCAATTCCTTGAATTCCATGGGGTCCCTTCACTCCTTTTGTCAAAACAGGGGAATTAAGAGGCTCAACCCCAACTACTTTGATATTTGGGTTCTTCTCTTTTAAATACTGTCCAACACCGGTGATTGTTCCGCCGGTTCCAATGCCGGCGACGAAGATATCGACCTTCCCATCCATATCCTCGTATATTTCAATACCGGTTTTTCTATAATGAATGGAAGGATTGGCTGGGTTATCGAATTGGCTTGGGACGAAGGAATTTTGAATCTCCTTAGCAAGCTCATTGGCTTTTTCAATGGCTCCCGCCATTCCTTTCTTTCCTTCGGTAAGGACTATCTCCGCCCCATAGGCGGCAATGATTTTTCTTCTTTCGATGGACATGGTCTCAGGCATGACCAGGATTGCCTTATAACCTTTAGATGCAGCTACACTCGCAAGTCCAATTCCGGTATTGCCTGAAGTTGGCTCGATAATGGTGCATCCTTTCTTTATAATTCCTCTTTCTTCAGCATCTTCAATCATCGATAAAGCAATGCGATCCTTGATGGAACCAGAGGGATTGCGACTTTCGATTTTGGCGTATAGGTTCGCCTCGAGGCCCAAGAATTCTTGGAGATTCCTCAAGTGGAGCAACGGGGTCGAACCAATCATCTCGTAGGCGGATTCGTAGACTTTCATTTTGTTGCCTCCAAAAAATAGCGTAGATAGTTTAGCGACCTTTTAAAGTAATAAAAAGCAATTTGATATCTTGACCTTTATTCGCGTTTGTTTTCCTGTGCTATAGTATCTTCAAGAGGTAAACAATATGACAAAACTAAAACAGATTCTCACACCCCTATTCGCAATCACGCTAGGCGCGCTTATCCTGCTAACCTACATGAATTCGTTGAATGGCCAAGGCTCGGTTCTAGCAATCGGTATCATTGGCGTCATCTTCAGCGTCTATTATTTGGCGTATGGAATTATCACATTGGTGGTTCCTGACAAATTGTCCGCTGGATTGAAGAAAGGCCTTCATATCACGGCCATCGTCCTTTATCCGTTATTCATGTTCGCCATCATTCTTACGAACGTCATTGAATGGAACGCCGCCTTTGGACCAAGCGGATGGACAATTGCCATCATCTCCTTAACCGTTACGATCCTCTTCGCGTTGCTTTATATCCTTAACGCCTTGACCGAGAACGATCTATTGAAGAGACTTGCCCTTCTATTCGGTGGCTGCGTCATCCTCGTCATCGTCCTCTCCCTTATCTTCGATTTCACCGGTGCCCCAACCCAAATCGGAAACGTCACCTTCCTTGAAATCGGCATGTATGTTCTCTATGGTGCCTTGCTAATCGATGTGCTTGCTCCTTTAGCCGCCAAAAAAGAGAATGCCCCTGTAGGGGAAAAGAAGGAAGAAGAGGCTCCTGAAATTGAACACAAAGACGAAGGCGCCCCTCAGGAAGAAGAGAAATCTGAGCCAGCCGATATCTTTGGAGAAGGCGAATAATCTAAATCCAAGATTTTAAAATGGCACATCGCGCGATGTGCCATTTTTCAGTTATCGATTAGCTTAATGTATCCGAGACCGTGAATTCGCCTTTGTCGATTTTATCCTGCAAGTCTTCGAAGGGGATAGGCTTACCGAATAGATATCCTTGGAGCCTTTCACATTCCGCGGATTTAAGGAACTCGCGTTGTTCATCCGTCTCTACGCCTTCACATACGGTATGCATGCCTAGCTTTTCCGCCATAGCGACAACCGCGGCGATAAGCGGTTTGGCCTTTGGACGGGTGGAGAAACCGGAGAGGAACTTCATGTCGATCTTGAGGACGTCGAAATCATAATCCTTCAAGACGTTGAGTGAAGAATAACCCGAACCGAAGTCATCGAGCCATAGGCGATATCCTCTTTCCTTAAGGGCGCGGACGGCTTTGGCAAGCACCGATTCGGAATCGCTGAGGGCGCTTTCGGTAATCTCGACATGGAGCAATTCCTTTGGAATCCGATATTTGGCGACTATTTCTTCAAGAACTTCAACGACATCCATAACCTCAAAGTCAATACGGGAGAAATTGAGGGAAACAGAGACCAACGGAAGGTTGTTATCCAAACAATTACGGATATCCTGGCAAACCCTTTCGACGATGCATGTGTCGAGCTTATGGATTAATTTGGTTTGTTCAAGAGTTCCAATAAAGGCATATGGAGGCAATAATCCCCTTTCGGGATCGACCCACCTAGCAAGAGCCTCAACGCCGCAAAGCTTCTTATCCTTGCTCCAGACGACCGGTTGGTAGAATGGGCGGATCCAGCCTTGCTCGATGGCCTTATCGATATTGTGGATGACATATTGCATAAGGTGATAGCCCTGATCCATCTTGTCGTCGTATTCACGATAATGAACGGTGAGGTTCTGACCGATCGTATGGCAGGCATAACGGGCTTTATCCGCGGCATGCCTTGAGTCTTCGCTGGCCTTTGGACGGTATCCGCCGACCTTGATTTCCGGAAGGATTTCCTTATCGAGTTCCTTAACCTTCTCATTAAGGTTTTTGATTATCTCATCAAAACCATCGAATGGTGTGAAAACGATGTAATGGTCGTCGCCTTGACGGCAGGTAACGGATTTTGGGAAGGACTCATCGACGAGCTTACCTACTTCTTTAAGGAAAACGTTACCCGTGGTGAATCCGCGTTGGTCGTTTATGGTTTTAAAGTTGGAAACGTTGATAAAGAGGATGATGTTCTTCTCACAAACGTCGGGAACCTTAAGGAGTTCATCGACGGTCCTTGAGAAATAGGAGGCGTTATGAAGGCCGGTCAATTCATCGTAATCGGCGAGGAATTCGAGTTCTTCGTCTTTGGTGGCTTCGTTAAGACGCTGATGATAAATAGAGATTGCGACCATCGTCAATGATATTACGAACGTCGTGTAATTGACGAAGTCACCATCCTTTAAGGTAAAGACCGCGGCGGTCGATTCCCTCAATGGGACATTGGAAAGCAATTGCCAGAAGCCAACGAAGATCGCGACATTCATCAAAACGGAGATGAACGGACGCCAAATGAGGAGGCAAACGACGTAAATCGCCATCGTGAAGAAGCAAATCATCTGCTTTGGTTTGGAGGAGATGTAATCGCCATAGGAGATCTTGAAGCCGAAAGCAAGACACATAATGGCGAACAAAACGATGATCGCCATCGTGAAATAGGAACTGGTCTTCTTCCTTATCAAGACGACGACGCTTTCGGCGGCGACCGAAATGGAAATGAACATCGCGACGATATATAGGGTAATCGCAAGACCAGATTTCAAGCTGTTTGACTTAACCGCAACTTCAGGAGCGTCCCAAATCAAGGTGCCAAGCTTTGCTTCATAGAATATGAACCAAGACCAAGTGAAAGCCAAAACCGAGAAAACGAGGTTGATGATAAGGCGCTTCCTGGTGTCCTTCATTCGGTAGGTCAAGCCAAAGACGAAAAGGTTCGCACCCACAAGAAGGAAAAGGACAAAGTTGGAGCAGAAGAGGAAGAAGGCGTCAAACCCCGGATCATAATGCTTGGGGTTATCCGCGGGAAGATTGTAGAGATAGATAAGACCATCGGCCTTAACATGTTGATAGATGATCAACCAAACCTCTAAGATAACGATAACGGCCGTCATGTAAACCATTGAACGGACGTTTGCCTCCATGAGGTAATGATTGACGTATTTGGAGTTTCTGTTTAAACCAAGAAATCTGGCTATACTCCTTAAGCCTTTTTTAACCGTATCCATATGTGAGCTTATTCTATCACATTTATGTTTATCACATTTATGGGCTTTTCAATTATTTGAAAAAGATATAGACAAAAACCATGCATAAGTTAAACGCACGAACAAAAACGCATACCGTTTTCCAATGCATTGTTGGATTTGCGGCATGCGTTATGTTCAATTAGCGGTCTTAGTCGATGTTGACTCTGACTTTGAGGTCACTTAATGGGTAAGTTGAGCAGGCGTGGACATAATTGAAATCGATGTCCGCGTGACGCCTTCCATCATTTGCCGGGCAAACGAAGAATTCCCCGGAAAGAACCTTCAAACGGCAGAACCCACAGGCCCCGGAGCGGCAGGCGGTATGGATTTTCAAACCAGCCCTTTCAAGAGCCACGGCAATAGGCTCATTGGCTTTCGCTGGAATTTCTTTTTCGTCTATGCCCATGCAGACGGTGAGTTTATAGACCTCGTCCTTCTTCTCAACTGGGTAACCATCGAATTTGGTGATGTCCCTAGCCTGTCCAAAGACCTCGAAGCGGATTCTCCTTCTGGGAATGCGCAGTTTTTCGAGTTCCTTGGCAAGGAAATCGTACATAACCTGAGGGCCGCAGACGAAATAGGTGGTGTCTTCGGAGGAATACTTTTTGATGAGCTCCGCGGAAAGGAAGCCTTTCTCGCCCTTCCAAGATGGGTTATCGCCGGAAAGGACATGGACGACACGCACCTTATCGCATACGCAGGCTTCGAGTTCATCACGGAGGATGATGTCATCTTCCGAGACCGAGCCGAAGAGAATCGTTAGGAACATGTCAAGTTTCCCATGGCGGATTTCCCTAGCCATCGAAAGGAATGGGGTAATACCACTTCCGCCGGCCAAAGCGACGACGTGTCTCGCATCACGAAGGGGCTCATAATGGAATTCGCCTAATCCGACTTCGCCTTTGAAGGTATCACCGACTTTGGCATTATCATAAAGATAATTCGCGACAAAGCCGTTCTCTTTGGGCTTGCGGACCGTGATTTCCACGGTAGGATGCTCACCCCTAGTTTGGTAAGGAGCGCTTGAGATCGAATATGGCCTTGTGACCAAGGAATCCCCAATCTGTAGAACCAAGGTTAAGAATTGACCAGCCTTGAAATAAGGTAGATGGGGCGCTTCAAAGACAAAGGTCTTGGCCGTTTTTGAAGCGCTTTTTATCTCAATTAACTTGAGATCGATGAAACCGGGGTGGAGAGCTTTGGCTACCGCTCCAATAGGATCGGCTGCGTTTGGAACGGAGGAGGCGTTATCGAAAGCCGCCTGCCTTCTTTTGGTGACTCTTGAAGCGCCGCCGACGTCTTTGAGGAATCCTTTGACTTTCATTTATTTGCCCTCCTTTTTGTCTTCTTCCATCATGTCGAGGATGATCTTGGCTCCCTTGCGTCCATTTGTGACCGCAGGACCCATGCCGTCCCCGGAAATCTGGTGGGCACCAGCGAAGGAGAGGCCTTGGATGTAGTTCTCCTTCTCACCCATCTGAAGTCTGGCGACGATATGGTCATCCATCGTATGCATGTATCCATAAACGGATCCTTGGAAGGCTCCGGTATAATGAGAAATCGTTGGCGGGGCCTCGATGACGAGCTCGAGGATATGGTCGCGAAGATTGACGCCAAGCCTCTTGGATTCGAGGTCGATGAAATGCTCGGCGTTCTTTTTCTTCATTTCCTCATAGTTCTCTTCGGTTACGCCAAACCATCCTTCCGGACGAGGCAAAGTCGTGATCGAATAGATGCACGTACCCTTTGGCGAAGCTTCGGGGTTGGCGAGGTTCGTGCAGATCGAAGTTATGTAATTATAGGGACCTGGGGTCGCTATTTCCTCGAATATCTTCTTTTGGTCCATGCCATTTGGCGCATAGAAAGTCGAGTAGTCCTTGATGTTAAGTTCAGCCGGATCCTTATCAAGGAGCATGACGACCGAGAAGCAAGTAAGACCAAGGGTCTTCGCGTTAACGAATTTAATCGCTCCTTCTGGAACCTCGCTTTGGGGTTCGACCATTTCGGTGTAGGCCTTGTTTGGATAAGCGGAGCAAACGACATAACGGGAAGCGATTTCCTCTCCGCTTTCAAGACGGACGCCTTCGACGTGGCCGTTTTTGACCAAAATCTTGCTGACGCGTTGCCCGTATTCGATTTGGACGCCCATCTCGGTTGCTCTTTCAGCCATCTTCAAAGGCATCTCGAAGGAGAATTTACGTGGGACATAAGAGCCATATCCTAGGTAATCGCCAAGAAGGAAGGCGAAAATCGTAAACGGCAAGGTCTCAATCACGTTGCCGACATAAATCCAATAGGCGCAGAGGATATCGATGGCCTTTTGGGGAAGGTCGAAGGTATCGATGACTTCCTTCGCCGAATAACCCGCGGTCTTGACGAATTCCGGATGCTTCAAAAGCATTTGCGCCTTCGACATATGGGTAACCGAAAGTGTATTCACCGATTGGTAGACGGTATGGCAAAGATTCAAAAGGCGAAGAACCTTCTCATAGACCTTGCCATCAGGATCGCCTACGGCATCCGCGATTTCCTTAGCGGGGATTTCCATATCGCCATGGGTGCCGGGGTGAATAAGCACGTTGACTCCCGAAACGTCATCGACGAATCGATAGGCGTCAGGAACCCTAAGCCAATCGATATCGACACCCATCTCATCGAAGAAATTACGTATCTTCAATGGGTATTCCTTTGGACCGATAGACATCATCTCATGGAGGGTGCCTTCGATTTCGACCCCACCCCTGACGAAGGAGGTGGCAACCCCGCCTGGCAGATTATGCTGCTCGAGGACGAGGACGTCGTGGCCTTTTTTGGCTAGGGTGAGCGCGGAGGCTAAGCCCGCGAGCGCCCCGCCGACGACGATGACGTCATAACTCTTTTTGAAGCATTTGGATTTATCGCTCATATACATGGCTCCTTTTTAAGAAACAAAGGGGATAGTGACCGCTATCCCCCTTGCCATTTTTTAGAATTGGTTTAGAAGAACCTCTCGACGAGGTCGCGGGAATATTCAATCGTCTCATCCATGTCGCCGAAGCTCATGACTTCGCCGGCATAGTAGGTGTTGTTCTCCCCTTGCATGGCCTCGACCTTCTCATACCAACCGTTCGCATAATCCTCGGAGAAGACATGCGGGAAATAATAGGCCTGGAATTCGTAGATGATCTTCTTCTTGCCATCTTCCTCGATTGGGTCGATGCCAAGTTTCTTGATATCCTCGAGGACGGTTTGTTTGGTCGGTTCGTATTCAAGCTCTGGACGGGCCTTATATTCCTCGACGCTTTCCTTCTCGTCCTTATGTTTACGGAGGACATAGGAAACAAGAGGTTGATCCGGTTCGTTGCCCCAGCGCATGTAGAAGACCATGCCATGGCCTAGGGTCTCGGGGGTCATGTTGTCGACGACATAGAAGGAAGCTTCCGGATATTTCTCCTTGGAAGTAATCCAAGCCATCGTGTCATAACGTTCGTAATCGATCTTGGAGAAGAGTTCCCTTTCCTTATCGTTGACGTCGAGATAGGAATCGAGGCCTTGGGCCACTGGGTTATTGATCGTGCCAATCTGAAGAGGCGCGGTGATAATCAGTTTATCGAAGACTTCTTCTTTCCCGTTGACCGTGATGGTGACCTTCTCGTCACGGACGATCTTGGTGATGTTGGAATTGAGGAGGGCCGGATGCTTCAATTTGGCGTTAAGGGCCTCATAGATGCTTTGGGTGCCTTCCTTCCAAGTCCAAAGGTTGACGTTAACGAAATTCATCATCGTCTGGAAGTCGAGGTATTTAAGGACATAGGCCGCGGGAATCTCGTCGAAATAGCCATAGCCGAATGAGGTGAAAGGCTGGACCCAGATTTCGGTGACCAACGGAACCTTGTTGAGCTCAACGAATTTCCTAAACGGAAGGGCCAAATCCTTGAGGTTGGGGTTTTCTCCCTTGACGGGTTCGCGGCCTGGGCTAACGGCAAAGCCTTCATATCTTCCCTCGGAAACGCCGCGGTGTCCGCAGATATCGTAGCCTTTGTATTTGGTTTCTAGGATCTCACCGAACTTCTTGATTTGCTTTTTGAGCTTTAGAAGATGGGGGATATTGAAGAGTTTCTTATCAAAGCGATGGTCGACTTCGCCATTAGGGAGACGGTAGGTGCGGTGGAGGCGTGGTCCATCGTGGGTGACTCCCGCGAAAAGCTCGACGTCATGGACGGCATAATAGGAAGGAACGCCCATGATGGCGCCCATCTCGTAACGTTTGCCATTCCAAGATGGAGAATGGCATTTCCCACCGACATGGTCCGTTTTTTCGTAAATGACGTAATTTTCGTATCCTTTTTGTTCAAGATACATACCCGCGCTTAAACCGGCGGGACCACCGCCAATAATGGCAATGCGAATGTTTTTTTCCATTTCAAATCCTTTCGTGCGAATAGAAAAATTGTTACGAACATTTTAATAGTTTTGCAGACAAAATCAAACTAGGAGTAAAATAAAGGCGTGGAAAGATTCAAGTCATTCAAAAAGCTTTTGGGCAGAGGCTTCAAAGAGGATACCGCCCTTGAGTTTTTCGTGGGCCAAGTTAGGAAACGAATGACCTATGGCGAATTGAATGAGGCCATTGATTCGTATCCTCTTCCTAAGGAAAAAGTCGTTGGACTATTGGTCGATAACAGCCCCGACTGCGTCCTCTCAATCCTCTCTTTAGCAGGTAAAAGGCAATTGGTGCTCCTTAACGGAGACGATGATACCGAAGTCCTCAAAAGCCAAATTAAGGCTACCCATGTAGGCGTTTTGCTCGGCGATGAGGATTTGGTGGAAGAGCTTAAAGATTGTTTGGAGAAAGACTATGAATGCGCGGATGCCGATATCCTCTTTTTCACTTCCGGGACCACTTCTTCCTCCAAAGCCGTAGTCCTAACCGAAGCCTCGTTATGCAGCGCGGCCTATAACGGAGGTTCGTTATTGCCTTTGGAAAGAAGCGATTCCCTTCTTGCGGTCTTGCCCCTATCCCATGTCTTTGGTTTTGTCTGCTCCTTGCTATGGCCTTTATCCTTTGGGGCGAAGGTCTATCTAGGGAGAGGGCTCAAGCATATATTCTTCGATTTCGCCGAATTTAAGCCTAGCGTCACCACGCTTGTCCCCCAAATGGCGGGATTCCTTGCCGCGAAGAACCTTTTCAATAAGGAGCTGCGCTTAATCCTAATTGGGGCTGGAGAATGCCCTGATTCCGTTTTGAATCGCATCAAGGGCCTAGGCATAAGGGTTAGCTTTGGTTATGGGCTTACCGAGACAAGTTCAGGAATCGCCCTTTCCTTGGGGGATAATCCCCGCGAAATGACTATCTGCCCTGATTACAAAGTTAGGATCGCGGAGGATAGCGAGATCATCGTCGAATCCGATTTCACCTTGATGAAAGGCTATTACGAAGATGAAGAGGGAACGTCCTCGGTTAAGAAAGGGAACGTCCTCTATACGGGGGATCTGGGAAAACTCGAGAACGGGCATTTGTTTATAACCGGGAGAAAAAAGGAAATCATCGTCTTTGATGATGGAAGCAAACTCTTCATCCCTGAATATGAAGGCAAATTGGCCTCTTTGCTTGGAACGGGGTCGGACTTTGCCATCGATAAGCTTAATGATGGATCGCTTGGCTTATTCGTTCATGGGCTAGAGGGGATTGAGGATTCGGTGGAAAAGTTCAACCTTCAATACCCGCGTTCGCACCGCATTGCTAAAATAATACACGTGGAAACTCCCCTTCCCCGTACCAAAACGGGAAAGGTCCAAAGATACCTCTTAAAGGAGAGCGAAAATGACTAGAGAAGAAATCGGAAACAAAATAATCGAACTCATCAAGGCCAATCAACCTGGCTTTGAGGAAATCGAAATACAAGAGGACACCCGCATCAATACGGAAGCGGGATTCGACTCGATGACTTTCGTCTATATCATGTGCAAAATCGAATCCATCTTCGATATCTCAATCCCCAAAAGGCGTTGGGAGAAGATGATGACCTTGGGAGATGTCATCGACGCGGTCGAAAAAGAGCTTAGCAAGAAAAAATGATTCCCACCTATTCAGATAAAATCGTCCTTCGGGCGGAGCATGTCGATTTTAAACGTAATCTACGCATGGATGTTTTGTTTCGCCTTTTCCAAGAAGCCGCGATTGCCCATACGGAAGAACTTGGGATGGGGAGGTCGAAAACCCTTGACCGTGGATTCCTCTGGGTCATCGCTTCCGAAAGAGTTTTGGTAAGGCGTTTACCTAAATACGATGAGGAAATCGAGCTTATCTCCTATCCTGGTTCTACCTTGCATTATTTCTTCCCCCGTCATTACATCGTCCGTTCTTTGTCTGGGGAAATCCTCATCGAAGGAAACGCGATTTGGACCTTAATCGACGAGAAGAGTCGTGAACTCATCGAGCCAAAAGCCAACAAAATCAAGATCGAAGGCGGGGAGAAAGGGAACGAACTCCCTTCCGTCATGGCCATACCTATGCCCCCTTTAACCAAATCCTTCAAGGGAAGTGCGAAATATAGTCTCGTCGATCTAAACGGCCATTTGAATAACGCGAGCTATGTCAATATTTGCCTTGATTCCATAGGTCTAGAGGAAATGAAGAATAAAACCGTTAAGGAAATCGCCATCCTCTTCCGCAGGGAAATCCCAATGGGCACGGAATTTGAGGTTTCCTATGAACAACAAAGGAATATCTACTACTTCAAAAACGATTTCTTCCATTGCAAGGTAGTGTTGGAAGAGGATCAGTAAAGCAAATCCTTATAGAATATTTTTTCCTTATCAAACTTCTTGGAATAGGCGTTTTTGAAATCGCCTTTGGTTTTTCTGAGGACTTCTTTCTTGGTTTTCTTATCTTCGAAGGATGAAAGAAGATAATCGCTGCTAAGAAGAAGCCTTGTCCTAATCTTGGAAGAGAGGAAGATTTTCCTTAAATCCGACTCACCCATGCACTCGATTTTGTTTCTTATCGCGCTTCTAACGGAAACGTTATCGATGCAGCGGGAATAGCCTTTTTTATGGGTCGCGGACATCTCATTGGTCTTATCGTAGAAATGGAGATGGTCCTTGATGGAAATGACCTTCTCGCATAGCAATAGGTAATGGAAGCATAGGTAGGCGTCTTCGAACATGAAATTATGGATATCGATCTTCCCAAGGAATTCCATTTTCAATAATTTCTCCCTAAGGAAGATTTTCGTATGGAGGAAGGCGCGGAAGGTCGTATCAGCGAAGAGGGCCTTTAAGGCGGAATTACGGTCATAAGTCGCGTTCTTTATGAGTTTCGATGGTTTTGTCTTCCCCTTCTTGATATAGGAAAGCCCGCAGTTGACCATATCGGCCTTCTCATTTTCCATGACGCTTACCATTCTTGAAAACATATTGGGGGCTAGGTAATCGTCTCCATCAAGGAAGATAACGTATTTGCCTTTGGCCTGCTCTAATCCATAGAGGCGGTTTTTCAAAGGACAATGGAAGGAAACCTCGAAATAATTGATGCATGGATGCTTCGCTTTTTCGGAAACGACCACTTCTTTGGTGGAATCGTTGCAGTCATCCATGACCACGATTATCTCATAGGGGAAGGTTGCATCCTGGTTTATGGCGGAATTTAACGCACGGGTAAAATAATCGCCGTTATTATGGGTGATGACAATAAGAGAGAGTTTTGGTTCCGCATAGTTCATGAGGCGGCCTTCTGTTCCTTCTTGACTTCGTTATAGGCGGAGACGATATCGGTTTTAACTTCGGTAAGCATCGCCTTCTCTTCTTCTTCGATGACTTCGATTTCCTCAATTATTTCCTGCTTCTTGAATTCATCGTTAAGGTATTTCTTCGTTTGGAAGCCTAGGACAACCGTCAGACCCCCGTTTATGAAACCTTGGGAGGCCGAATCGATGACGGTTGAAACGATATTACCAAGAAGCGGGATCCTTTCTACCGCCCCTCCGATTGTTTTCACCACGCTTGTGGCGAGATTGGAGGAAACGCTAGTTAAGCCATAGGCGATCAGGGAATTGGTCAAAACGGTCGAATAGATACGCATGAGTTTGGCTTCCGATGGACGATACCCATAAAGGAAGACCAATTGTTTGATTAGGTTTAGCTCATACAAAGCGACGAAGAGAGTATCGATCCTTTCCGATTGGGAAAGTGCGGTGACCAAACCGATTTTCACCGAATGATCCCTGATGATGGCGTTGGCTTTCTTGGAAATATCCTCGTTATAGATATTGGTTAAAGCACTTCTGAGAGCGGCATTATCGTTTGTTTGCCTAGCGACAGCCAGTTTACCGATATTCTCTTCTTTATACCAACCGACGTTTTCCGTCTTCGCGGAGAAATCGATCATCGCATCCGCGATTTCCTCCCTCATCTTTTTATTATGCCTTTTGGCTTCTTTGATGTTTTGGCTATCGACATCGGTTATGAATCTTCGTTGGGTGCTGATGCGAATTAATGGATAGACATAAAAGGCTCCGAAGACGATAACCGCGACCCCAATCCCGATGTAACCGGCGATTTGGTGGATATCGAAAAGGCGGACGACAATAAGGAAAAGCGCGGCGAAAACCACGATTCCGATCGCGGCAGAGATTAAGAAGAAAGCGGATTTGATGAATACCGTGTTATGCTTTTTGGCATATTTTTGCTGATATTCCTCAAGGGTCATCTTCTTGGGTTCGTTCTTTTTCTTCTCCATATGTATGTTCTTCCTTAAGGAATTATAGCAAAATCAGGCTTCCGCTTGTTTCTTTTCCTTTTCCTTTCTCCCCATCTCCCTAACAAAGAGGATGAAGAAAGGAAGAGAAATAAGGAATGTTATCAAGTCGCTTATTGGCTGCGCCCAAGCTACTCCTTTGAAGCCTAAACCTGCCCAGCTAACCAAGATAAAGATAATCGGGATGAAGATAATTCCATTCCTTAATGTTGAAAGGAAAGAGGAAGAGAAAGAACGCCTAATGCTTTGGAGAGCCATGTTGATGACAACCGATATAGGAACGAAAAGCAAACTAATAGCGGCGATTCTTAAGGCATAGGTCCCTAGTTCTATGACTTCGGCATCCGCATTGAACCAGGAAACGATGATATTTGGGATGATCAAAGAGGGAATGACAAGCAAGGCGACAACACCGGAAGAGAAAATGACGGTGAAAACGCAACCGTCCCTGACCCTTCCATATTCTTTTCTGGCGTAGTTATAGGCCGCCACAGGCTGAAGTCCTTGTCCTACTCCCATCCCAACGCACATCAGGAAATTGGAATAACGGTTGACGACGGATATGGCCGCGACCGCGGCATCGCCAAAAGGCTTGGTTAGATTATTGAGGACCCCACCGGAAATCGAGGCAAGCCCTTGACGAAGCAAAGAGGGGAAGCCTGCCTTGATAATCGCTAAATGAAGCCTCCAATCAAAGGAAACCATCTTAATGGTAATCCTTGATTGACCCCTAACTATAAAGAAGACAACGAGGATGATGAAGCTAACGATCTGGCTGATGCCGGTGGACATGCCTGCCCCAAAGACACCCAAACCCATCAAATTGATGAAAACGAAATCGCCAAGGATGTTCAATAAGGCTCCGGCAGCCATTCCGATCATCGCGAAGAAGGCCTTTCCTTCATAACGGAGGTTGTTGTTGATTACCAATGAGCCAATAAGGAATGGGGCGGAAATCAAAACCCACAAGCCATATTGGTTCGCGTAAGGAAGAATCGTATCCGAAGACCCAAGAAGAAGCATGAAAGGTTCGAGGAAAATAATCCCAAAAAGACAAAGGAGGCCCCCAACCAAAAGGCCAGAATAGAAAGCGGTGGAAACGAATTTAGAGGCCCCGTCCACGTCTTTTTCCGCCAGTTTCTTGGCAACGTGGGTTCCTGAGCCATGTCCTAAAAGGAAAGCAAAAGCCTGGATTATCGCTTGCAAGGTAAAAAGGATTCCGGTCGCCCCTTGCTGGGAAACGCCTAAGGTACCGACAAAATAGGTATCGACCAGATTATAGATATTGGTTATGAGCATCGTGATGGTCGTAGGGATGCCCAAACGAATAACAAGCGAAGAGACTTTGGTCTTCGTCATCATCTCATGGTATTCGGCTCCTCTTTCCATAGCCTCACTATTTTATAGTGATGAATCCAATGGTAAAGGGTTATTTATCGAAACGTTTGCGCAAGTTGATGATGTTTTTGCTTTTGACGTAATCGTAAACGCATTCGTCCATCATCTTCGTTACGAGAAGGATGCCAAGGCCGCCTTCTTTGATTTCCGCGGCTTCGCCTTTAACGGCTTCGCCCGTATGTTCAAATGGATTGAATTGGTTTCCGCGATCCGCAATCGTAAGTTGGAAATCCTTCTTTTCCTTTGAATATGAAAGACGTAGGAAGAAGGAACCTAGCTCATCCGTGTAGGCGTATTTCGCGACGTTGCTGAGAAGCTCATCGACGACGACTAGAAGATTTCTTGAGAAATCAGAAGGCAAAGAATTCTTTTTCGTGAAGTCGCTGACCACTTCAAGCATTGGGGCGACGTTTTCCTTTTTCGCGAGCAGTTCTTTTTCCACGAAATCGCATTCGCTCTCGCGGAATAGTAAGGAAATGTAGGTGATATCATCGCTCTGTGGGGCTTTGTTAACGAAAGCATGGATACCTTTTTTCAGTTCGCTATGTGTCTTAAGCAAATCATTGTTGGCTTTGGCGTTAAGAAGTTCGAGTAAACGTTTCTCACCGAAGAATTCTCCCGATTCATTTCTAGCTTCCGTGATGCCGTCGGTATAAAGCATGATGGTTTCGCCAGGAGATAAAATTATTTCCTCGTCCTTGACGAAAGCGGTCTCCATGCCGGCGAGGACGAATCCCGCGGAGCAATTGAGGAAATGGTAGGAACCCGGTTTTCCGATAACCGGAGGATTATGACCGGCGTTAGCGAAAACGAATTTACCAGTTTTTACGTCTAAGATTCCAAGGAAAACCGTAACGAACATCTTCGAATCGTTGCCTTGATAGACGATGGAATTGACTTCGCTGAGAATCTGCGCGGGGGTCTTGTCTTTTTTAAGGTTGTTACGAAGCGCGGTGATGGTTTTCATCATGAACATGGCGGCGGGAACGCCCTTGCCGGATACATCACCTATTGCGATGGCTACATGGTCTTCGTCCAAAGCGACATGGTCAAAGAAATCGCCACCAACGCTTTTCGCGGGGATAAGTTCAGCCTGGATCTCATATGATTTATGGAATTTGAAATCAATCGGAAGGGTGGCGAACTGGATTTCCTTGGCAAACGAAAGTTCCGCCCTCGCCTTTTCTTGATCCCTACTGACCTCGAGTTCTTTGACGAGGAGGTTATAGGTTCGCCTATTGAGAGAATCGGAAACAAGGAAGGTCAAGGTCAGAATTCCAGCGCGTGGCAAATAATAATAAGCGAATACCTTTAGATAACGGTTTTCTCCGTTAAGCAGCATCTGATGGAGCATGTCGTAACGTTCCTTGGGATCGCCAGGCCAATATATAGCCCCGTCTTTGATAATGCCTTCGCCAAGGAGGTCAGGGGCGTATTCGCCAAGGAACATGCCAATATATAGGCAAAGCAACATTAAGAATAAGGTCGTGCCAAAGATTACCCTACCAAATTTTGGATTGTAGTAATGGTTGACTCCGACAATGCAAAGTCCCCAGGCGAGGATGCCGTGTTTTGGAAGCAAAACGTTTATGACGGCAACGACGAAAAGGAAGGAGAAAACCAAGAAGAATTTGTATTTTGGTTTGCGGATTGTCTTCGAACGAAGATAAAAAAGCGGAGAGAAAAGGATGAAGATCGTTATCGGGAAAATGATATTGATGGGGATAAAATAACGGTCGGCGACCATGAAAACCCGGGTGATGTAAAGCATCCAGATGACAAACATAAAACCCCCGCCAAAGGCATTGGCAAAGGACATCTTTCGGTTGGCGTCGGCTTCGTTATCGTAGTACTTCTCTAGATATTGTCTTCTTTCTTCGTCTTCCATAGCTTTATCCAATATTTAAGTCGTCGTAACGGTCTAAAAGGGCGACAAGGCGTTTGCGGTTCCCGTCTCTCCTCGCGGAGACTTCGGGGGTATTGACTTCGTTCCACCAAAGCATATGGATGGCGGTGACTATCTCAATCTTATCTGCGATGGTTTTGTCTTCCTTGCCGAAATATTCGCGGAGGATGTCGTAATATAATTTGGAGACGAATTCAGGCGGCATCCCAAGGAACCTTTCGGAGTTGCCGGGATCGTCCTCTTCGAAGGAAATATATGGGGCACGGATCGCGGCGAGTTCGAATATCGGATGTCCTTTGGAAAGGGTATCCATATCGATAAGGAGCAATTCGTCTTGCTGAAGCATGATGTTCTTGAAATGGCAATCGCCATGGACGAGGGTATCGACATCGGGGATCCCTTCAAGCATCCCCTTGGCTTTTTTGTAGTATTTGTCTTCGAGGAGAGGACGGATCTTCTCTAATTTCTGTATGAAATACTGCTTGATGTCTGGAATCTCGGGATCAAGGCATTCGGTCGTGTTGATTTTCTTTAGCAATCCGACGTATTTATCCAACAAGGCATCATATTGGTCAGGACGCTTAGCGAAAGCCTGACTTAGGGATTCGCAATCAAGCATTTCGAACCTGACGCCGAGTTTGTCCTCGACTTTGACGACGTCGAAGGAAATCGCGGTGGGGATTCCCAAAACGAACGCCTCTTTGGAAAGTTTGAGTTCGCGTTCGATCTGTTTTGAGTCGCTCACGCGGTTGAAAACCTTGATGATGGTGTCTTTGTTAATCCTATAAACCGTGGAGAAATAACCGGTTCCGATCACTTCCGCGCCCTCCAAGGAAATGCGGTTGAGGGCTTTGTTGACTTCCATGATGTTGGTAAAGCCCGTCATCGAAAGGACGTCATAGACTTCCAAGGAAGCCTCATTGACGACGACATACCCGAATTTTTGCTTCAATTTGAGGATGACGCGGAGGCCGGCGCTGGAAATATAACTAAGCAAAGAGAAATCGAGGATTAGACGGGTGAAGGTCTTTCCTTCGATATCCGCTAGGATTTCCTTTTCCCTAGCATCGGCGTTGGAGGAGTTTAATTCCCCTTCCAAATAAATGGTGAGGACGTCTTTATCGAGCAGACACTTCATTTTCTCTTTTCCTTTCTATTAATAACGGGGGTTGCGGATATCGGGGTCATCGAGGATTTCCTTGACCTCGCGATAAGCATCGTAGGGATTAGTTATGTATCTAAAGACGAATAAGGCGGAATTGACGTTCCCGTTTCCGCCGACCGAAATGACGGAGGAACCAAATATCAAGCTGCCGGTATTGGGATGGCAAAGTTTATCGAAGGGATTGACGTTGACATCGACCGTGATGACCTTGTCCAAGGGGATGGATTTGAAATCAATCCCGATGGTCCCATGGCTGATCATGACTCTCTTATTGGTAACGGCATAGCCGAGTTTGCCGTAACGGAAGAAAGAGAAAAAGATTCCAAGCAAGGGGATAGCGATCCAAATGCAGCTGAAGATAAGCATGAACCTAGGGCCGTTCATATCGACCTCTCCATATTCGTTGGAGAATTTGACGATTTGGTTGAAGCCAAAGATCGCAAACATGATCATCACGCTGCCAATCAAAAGCATGGGGATGGTGGATATAATGCCGAAGATGAAAAACCTTTTCTTGCTAGGCTTGTAATATTTGAGGATTCTCTCGTCCTTATCAAGGACCATTTCAAACTGTTTCATAGAAAGACCTCGCAAAGTATGCGCTTAAGATTTTAACACACACATACGCGTGTGGTAAGTGACCTCATGAGATGCTTGCTGGAATGCTTTTATCTGAAAACACGAAGGGCATGCATCGTTTTTCCATTATTTCCGTCTTAAAACAAATAGGCGTCTCTTCTCTTCTTTCTCATTGGGCCAGGCGAAATGGTCGAATTTCAAAAATCGATCAGAGTTTCGTTGATGGACTTTGTGTTTTCAGGGGAAACCCATATGTTAATCCAACAATTTGTTATCGACGATGATGCGGGCGTATTCCATCCCCAAACGGAACATGTCGCGGGCCCAGTAATGCTGTCCGCCGACACCACCATGGTCGACTCCGCTTGCATTCTCGTTGACCTGGAGTTTCAAGCCGCCTTCATATTGCCAAGAGGAATTGACGATGTAGTTATTCTCCCTTTCCTCGCTGATGGCTTTCTTGGCTCCATTAAGGACTTTGATATCCCCAACGGTGACATTCGATGGCAGCCTTGCATCATCGCTATCGCCCTTATCGAATATGTAGCAATCGATCAAAGCGATGTTTTCACCGTTTCCATCGACCGCGTAATCCGCGTAATCATCACGGAATTGGCCGAATAATCGATCGAAACGTTCCTGGTATTTCCCGCCGTTTGTTCTATCAGCGTCGTTCTCTCCTTGATGCCACAAGAAGCCCTTGAGGGTTGGCTTTCTTCCTTCTATTTCCTCTATAAGCTTGAGGTTATTGTCGACGAATATCTTCAATTGGTCCTTATATAGGTTAGTTTGGGCCGTTGTATCCCAACTCCACCTGCTCCAAGACGAAGTGAATCCACTACCGCCAAAGGCAGCCTTAATGAGGTAAATCGGCGCTTCTTCCGTAGCGTGGTTTTTCAAAACATACGCGGCGCCGACTTCGGGACCGAATTGCTTTTCATCCGCGCCCATGCCCAAAACGGTATCGAGGAATTTCCCAGCCATCTTATCTTCCTTATTGGAAGCGACCGTTTTGTTACTATCGATATTGAAAACACCGCCGCCATAGAAGCTCGTCTGAACTTCCTTTATTCCTTCGTAGCAAACTCCCGCATCCGTAATGCCAAGTTCTTCAAGACCTTCCGCCAAATAACCGTGACCATCATCAAATTGAGTGTTTCCTTCCATGTTGGATTGACCGGAAAGAACGAAGACATTAATCGGTTTTTCAACGGGCTCTGAGGATTCTTCGGTGGTAGAGGCATTCGATGATGGAGCGTTACCTCCACAGGCGGCTAAAAGCAACAACGAAGGCAAAACGACTATGGCTAATGACTTTTTCATAAAAGCTCCTTTTGGTTTATTCCCTAACTTTATTCTAGCCCCTCTTTCCATATAAGGCAAAATAGGCGGGAAGAGTCATCTAAAAAGTTCAAAGAGGTTTGAAAAATGCGCGAATAGGTGTATCTTATTGGCATCCTCAAAGGAAATAGCACAAAATGATTACTTTTGATCAAAAACTTGTTGAAGATTTAAACAACTGGAAAGTCAATGAGTGGCCCGTTGGAAACCTTATCCTTTGCCTCTCGGCATTGGTCCTTTCCATTATCCTGGTCGGTGCGGTTGGCATCGAAAGGGAAAAGCGCGGCCGTAGCGCCGGATTAAGAACCCACCTCCTTGTCGGCGTCGGCTCCTGCATCATCATGATGATTTCCATTTATGGCTTCCCCGAGGTTTTCAGCAGCCACCGCGACGTAGCGCGTTTAGCCGCCCAAGTCATCACCGGCGTCGGTTTCTTGGGCGCTGGAGCCATCATGCACCGCAATAGCGGAGTCAAGGGTTTGACGACCGCCGGCACCATTTGGGTCGCGATGACCATCGGTATTGCCTGCGGTTCCTTCAATTTCATCATCGCCTTAGTCGGAACCGTCTTGATCCTCCTTGTCTTGACCCTTTTCAAGAAGGTCGAATCCAAGATTTCGAGGGATAGCCCAACCATCACGATCGTCGCCTCTGCCGATGAACCGATATTAGGAAGAATCATCAAGGTCAGCAAAACCTTCGATTGCACGATCCATGGCATTAGCACCTCTCCCGTTGAAGGCGCGGAAGATAATGTCGAGGTCACCTTCCAAGCCATCTTCAATAGCGGAGAGGAAAGGCTAAATGAATATCTCTCCGAATTAGAAAAAGAGACCAAAGCCAAGAACATCCATCTCCTAAGCCATCGATAATCGATACATGCCCCCCATATTCCTCAAAAACGGATATGGGGTTTTATTTTGAAATAAGGCCTATTTTCTTAATCAAACGGATGACAAGTTATCCTCTATTCTCTAGAATAGGGCACGTTAAGAAAGCTGGTATCAATATGAAACGCAATATCCTTCTTGTATCTATCCCCCTTCTCCTTTTGTCCTCGTGCCAAGGCGGAGGAAACGGTGCGGAAGAACCAAAGTTCACGTTCAAGAACGTTCCCTTCTTCCAGGCCCATTCTTCGTTAATCGGCGAGGATAAATGCATCGATTTAAGCAAACAAGAGGCCTCAACGTTCCCTTTGGCCTTCCTTCCAGGCCAACCTTATATGCCTTATGTCAAAGTCTCCGATTACGTAAAGGCCTTCAATTCGGAAGCTTCCGTTATCGAAGGGGAGCAAGACGATGGCAAAATCTACGTCATAAATTTCGCACGCAAGGAAAACAAATTCTCCTTCTGCTTTGATAGTGTGAACAAGCAGATGATAATTTCGGGCGATTACGCATTGATATTACAGGAAGGCGTCTATACCGACTATTCATCAAACGCGATTGAAGCGAAGGTGACGAATGGCTCAATCGGGAATCTGAATGCCCTCTATGCCCTTTCTTATGGGCAAACCGAACTCTCCGCGTTAAGTTATGGAAAAGAGATATACGCCCCTCTTGCTTTGCTTGATTCCGTGTTCTTTAAGTTGTTATCGGTCGGCACTTTCTTCGCCTATGACCGTCTTTATCAATATTCGGATCCTAGCACCTTCAACAAACTGAAATTCATCGATAAAAAGGGCGACACCCCATATACGATTCCTGAGAGCATGGGCAAACTAATCGAGGAAAAGGAAATGCCGATGTACCTAAGGCGTTATAACAGGGACATCATCACCTTTGTCTTAGACAATTACTATGGTCTTAAATACGCCCTAGATATCAAATCCGTCGCGGATTATCTAAAATCCACCACCTATTATGATGATTTGATCAGTGAAAACCCCACGGTTAGAGCCGACGCGATCTGCAACTTGTTCCAACGCTTCAACGACGGTCATAGCGCCGTTGTGCCGGTAACTACGGCTTGGGGGGAAAGCGCCTCAAAAGACATTCCCCAAAGCATCATCGATACGCGTGCAACCATTGAAAACGCCTTGGGCGCTTCAAGAGCGGCCGTCTACAAGGAACTAGGCCTAAAGGAAACCGATATCCGTTACAGCAAAGACGGCACGGCCGCGGTATTCACTTTGCGGAAATTCGAGAATTACCAGAATTATTTCGATCAAAAAACTGGTAAACCAACCGTTAGTATCGAAGAGGCGATGAAAGAAGATACCTATCTACAAAGCAAGGCCCATTTTGAGGAAATCGATAAGAAGGGCGGAGTGAAAACCGTCATTATCGATATGTCGATTAACGATGGCGGCTCTTCCGCGACCATGGGTAGCCTCCTCACCCTCATCTCCAAAAACAACAAATCCACGATATATCTTCAGGATATCCATACGAATGCCGTGAGGACGGTCGAGACCAGGCTTGATACGAACCGCGACGGCAAGATAGATTCGCAAGACGTCACCTATGGCAAATACGATATCTACCTCCTTGTTTCTCCCGCCGCTTTCTCCTGTGGAACGGCTTACCCCTTCCTAGCCGATAAACAGGAATTCGCGAAAGTCATCGGACAGAAACCTGGCGGAGGCGAATGCGTTCTCGGGCAGGTCCTTTTCCCTTCCGGACAAGCTTGCTACCACTCCTCAACATTGCGTGTATGCCATCCGGAAAAAGACGGATACGATTATGATGAAGGCGGTGTCACACTTTACGAGACATTTGATTACAACGAGTTCTACGACCTTGAGAAAATGCTCACAAAACTAAAGGAAGAATAATAATCCTCGAGGTGTTCCGCGTTTCCCAACCGCATGCCTACGTTTGGAAAACGAGGGTCTAGACCCTCATCGCCGACGCATGATAAGCATACGACTTTTGAGGTTTAGAACTCTCGGTATTCACTATATGAAAAACCGACTAGGCGGTTAGCCTAATCGGTCTCAATACTATTTAAGTATATCTATTTATTAAATAGCAGCATCGCCATCAGTGCAGTGAACAACAGTAGTTGAAACGTGATAAATATAGTTATGTTCCTTGCTTACATTATTCCACTCTTCCACAGTGCCTTTGAAATGTAAATTTTCAATAGGGCACTCAAAAATAGAATAAATTTCCATGCTTTTAAGTGCTTTTGAAAGCCATAATGTTTTTAATGAAGAGCATCCATGAACACTATAAGTTTTAATAGATTCAACTGAATTTGGAAGATCAAGTTCTTCTAAAGCGCCCAATTCTCGGAATGTATAATCAATTACTGTAAATTTACTTGTCTCGGCAAATTTGATTGTTTTTAATTTTGGGCAGCTTTCAAAGCACGCTCTGCCAATACTTTCTAATTCGTTACCTTCTTCAAAAACAACCGATTCAAGATTATCACATTCATCAAAAACTCGGTTGCCAAGTGTTTTAACTGATTTTGGTAAAGTAACCGACACTAATGATACACACGTTTGGAAAGCGTAATCTCCAAGGCTTTCTAAAAAACTATTTTCTTCAAAATGAACATCTTTCATATTTTCACAATCATAAAAAGCGTCAGACCCCATGGTTATAATGGTGTTTGGAATAAACACTTCAGTGATGTTAGGAACAGAAAAGAAAGCCTGATTTGGAAGCGTTGTAACAATACCTTCTGCTTCGCTTTCACCATATGTTGATGGAATTTTTACTCTTCCAGTAATATCACTATCTTTACTTTTAACAGAATAAGTACCATCCCCATTACTAGTAAAAATCAATTTGCTTAATGTAGGAAGTGATTCAATAACAACTTCTTTTTCTTGAGTTGCAAATATTTCATTTTCAAATGTTGCGGTATATTTACCTTTTCCATCTGCTTCTTCTGTTGCATCTTCTAATACTTTATATGTGCATTCAACCGTCTCTTCGATTTTGTGAGCTGAATCATTTCCGCAAATCACGGTAGCAGTGCAAGATTTATTGTCATCGCTCCACTCGTATGTAGGGTCGCCATATGCATGACCTAATTTAGATAATACTTTATCTTTTGTCTCAGTATGAACATCATATGTCGCTGTATAGGTTTCAACGCCATCTTCCTCGCAGGTCGCATCTTTCGTGACTTTGCTAGTGACTGTCGCATCACGCATCTCGACATGCTTGTTGTCGCGGGAACAGACGTGTTTGGCTTGGGCGGAATAGTCATCGGCCCAGACGAATGAGTCGAACTTGTAATCATGGCCTAAAGCGGCGATTGTTAAAGCTTCTAATGTTGTTTCTTTTTTGTCTTCATCAAATAACTTATCGCATCCTTCGCAGGTATAATGAGCGTGGACACCACTTTCAGTGCATGTAGCAGCAACTTCATCAACTTCTTTGTAAGAGTGTTCATGAGCATTACAACCCGCTAAAAGAGAGACAGTCATAAGAGCAGACGTCATTAAGACTAATTTCTTTTTCATAGATAAATTTCCTTTCTTGTTATGCATGTATTTCATACATTGAGGAAAATAATATATTCCTGATATCTTTTCAAGCGAAACAAGCCTTAACTATACTTTCGAATATTCAAAGTAAAGTTATTGATGTATAATGAGTAAAAAATAAACGTAATCGATAAATATGAGAAATCCAGATAAAACTAAAAAAGAATTTGAGAAATCATTATTCAAACTATTATCGAAAAAGAACTATCACGATATCACCGTTAATGAGATATGTTCTTTAGCCAATAAGACAAAGATGACCTTCTATCATTACTATAAGGATAAAGTCGATTTGCTCGCTGCCGCATCCATAAATTTAATCAACGAAGAATATAACGAAGCATACAGAAAAATCTTAAGAAAAGAAACCGATCAGGAAGAAATCGAATACCAATCGATATTGGCTACCTATGATTGGGTTGCAAAGCATTATAAGCAAATCCGAAACCTCATCCATAAAGGCGATACTTTTCCGATGGAGATATTCAAAAACGCTTTATCTAATAACTATGATAAATATATAACTGAGACGATTAAATCTGTTGGTTATGATGTTCCTAGTGATTATTTATCGATATTCTTCTTTGAAGGATTATATGGTTCGTGCATTCATTACGCTGAGCAACTACAAAATAAAAAAGATAAGAAAAAAGTAAAAGAGGATATTGAAAAGCTTAGCCGTTTTTGGGCTAAGCTTATAATGTCAGTCACAAAAGAAGCTTGAATCGCTGGATGAATTGCAAAGGATTCAGTGAAATCCCTGCACCAAACAGCCGAGTCTTTTCTTACGTGATTTTAGAAATATGAATCTATAACTCACACGAAGCCAACCATACTTGGTACCATAAAAAGGTAAGGAGCAATCCAAAATGAAAGAAGAACTACTCAAAGGATTAACCGAAGAGCAAATCGCCAACTATTCCACCTTAGATCTTAGAACATAAAAGTACCCCGAATCATTGAACCTATGGTTCAAGTGGGGTACTGTTTTTAGATAACTAATTTTGAATTGTTTTTGTATTAGAAGACCATAATCATTGCAAGGTCGAAATTCATTGATGCGACATGAAGATCATTCCAATCTTTGGTTTGATAACCGCGATAGAATTCTTCAAAGAGCCAATGTTCATCGTTTCTCCAATACCAATGTGCTTCGTGGTAATGGACTAATCTATTGATGTTATTTGAAATCGCTCCATAGCTAACTTGATCTAAGGTTCCAACTTCGCCTTTGATAACCCAGCCATCCCAGAATTGTTTTTCAGCTTTTTTTCTAGTGCCTTTACCGAACGAATCGGTTAGTTCATGCAATTTGAAATAATCAGAACCTGGCCAAGGTCTTTGTGATGGATAACATTTGAAATCGGTTGTTAATGGATCACCAGCGTTAATTGCACTTGCTCCGTTATAGGAATAGATGAAACGTGGCATATTGATGTCATATCGTTTTCCTTCGTGAAGGGTTTCTTGAACGGTTGCCCGTTCACCCTCGCTCGATACTCTTTGACAATTCTTCACATATTGATCCCAGTCAAACAAGGTTTTATTCTTCAAGATATATTGAGTATTGGATTCATCTGAAATCATTTTCTTTCTTTCCATAATTACGCGGACGTTATTCGCGCTAACAAGGAAGGAAGAGAGTTGAGCAAGAGTTAGCATATTTGGTGCTTTTTGGTCAGCTTTGAAATTTGGATCAGCGAGATTAACTTCGTAAGCATATGTACCATCAACATGGAAATTCTTCTTATCCATAGAGACTTTGTATCTAGTTTCAATAGTGCCGATACGAATGAATGAATCGGTGACATAGCAATAATCTAAACGTGTGTTTTCCCCTTGTGGAAGTTTGCTCATATCGCCTTCATATTTTTGAATCCAAGTATTTTCAAGGAGATAATCAGTCGCTGCTTTATATGAAGTGTAGATACGATTCATATTGAAGACGTTGTCGTTATATGCTTTGATCATCAATGCGTTGTTATAAATCTCGAGGATTTTAGCAGCATATTGAGCATGTGCATTATGAATCTTTTCTTCAACTTCACTTTGGAAATTGTATTGTAAAGTGAGCATCTTATAAATGAATGAGGCCGCAGCTTCACCAACATAGTTTCCAGTGCCGGAGAAGCGCATGAAATAATCATCAGCGGCTGTTAAATAAGCGACATATTCTTTAGCTTTATCTTCTCTGCTTAAAGCAAGATACTCACATCTCATGAAACAAGCTTGATAAATATCTTCAGCGGTTTGTTTGATATTTGTATCGTCAATTATTGGAGCGTCATCACCACTTAAAACAACACCGCCATTTGCAAGACCTTCTTGAATTGCCGTGATTGCTTTTACTTTAACGGAGTCATTAATTTGCATTGCTTTTCGATAAGTAGAATAGGTGCTATCAAATAATTCAGCTTGATTATTGAATTTAATGTTGTATGTTTTGACAGATCCTTCTTCGACATCTTCATCAAGAAGCCTATTGTGTTTTTCATCGAAATAAGAAACGCCAGCAGCTTTTGCTTTTGCACTCTTTGAATAATGAATATCAAGAGTATCGCCGAAATTATATTCGCCGATTGCACCGCCTTTAAATAAAGAGGCAAGATAAGCATTGGTCATATCGCCAAATTCACTTTGCAAATCGTAAATTGGTTTTTCAAATCTATTTTGGAATTCCGTTAATCTATCACGATATCTTTCGAACATATCTTGATCGTGATTCATACGTTCCTTAACTATGAGGGTATCAACTTTATAATTAAGTGCCATAAGGTCACGACGGATTTCAACGACGTTGCCAGAAACGAATTGAACGGCTTCAGCGAGGGATTTTAAACCTTCTTCCATCTCGTTCATTCCAACGAGCATTGATGCAATAGACATACCGAATGAAATTGCGCCAAGAATACCACAAGTAATCATTTGTCCGGTTCCCTCGCAACCAAAGATTCCGCCTAGAATGCCTAGAACACCACCAAGAACTGCGGAAATAATACCTAAAACTGTTCCAGCTGAGTGGGCAGCCTGAGTGATTTCGGAGTCGAATTGACCGATGTTACCATCATCAACTTCAGCAGCTTTGTTAGCAAAAACGTAATTCTTTAATAAAGCGTTATCGTGTTCATCAGTGTAATAACTAATTAATGTGAAGTGTGAATATGTACCAATTAATGGGATTTCATATTCACCAACTGTTAAGGCGCCATCTAAAATCATGATTTGGCCTTGCTTTTCTTCTGAGACACCGTCCCATGCAAGAATATAACCGTTACCAGTTGGGTTTCTAGAGATTGTAGCTTTAGATAAATCGAAGAAAGGTTCTTCAGCAATACTAGGAATGTATAATGAATCGGCTAATGATTTTTCAGTATCGATTTCTAAAATACCTTTTTCAGTTGGGAAGAATTCCAAATATGTTTTGTTATCTTTTGTATAAGCATTAGCCTCGATTTGAGGTTCAATATAGCTTAGATCAATAGTGACTAAACCAAGGAAATAGAAGGAGATAGAGGCTGCTTCTAAAGCAGTGGTGAAATCATCAGCCGATTCATATTCGCCTGTATCTAAAATTATTTTAATAGTGTTATCTTCGACATTAGGAATTGCTTCTTTACAAACAATACCTTCAATTTTGACATCACTTGGAGAAACTATAGAAGGAACTTCAGCATCATAGAAAGCCATTTCAAATGAAGCTTCTTTATTGCTTAAATCAACATTGTATGTGTAATTGAGCATTACAGCAGTTGGATATTCGATTTGATATGGGAAGACAAATGATGAATCATTGTCTTTAAAGGATGTGGCGTTAAAGCCGACATAACCGATAGTTGAATCTTCTTTGACTAAACCACGGATTCTAACCTCGATATGAGCGTCATCGCTAGTTAAAGAATAGACATGACAATTCTCAAATGCGCCGGTAAGAATAACATCATTCGTTGCGAATGAATCTGCTAATGTACCGTTTTGATAAGAATAGACAAAACTCCATTCATTGAAATAACCATTAGCCTTATCTGTATTTAAGGCTTTGACTTGGAGTTCGCTAGCGTTTTCTTCGGAATAAATATTAGAGAATAAAGCATAACCAATTTTTCCTAATGAACTTGCGCTTGGAGCTAAAAGCAAAGCATATGCATTTTCAGTAGAAGCATTTGGAATTGTGACATATAAACTCTTTGAATTCGCGCTTGTAGAAATATAATAATCATCCGCGCATACAGATTTTAATTGCTCATAAGTTACATAATCACCCTCATCACTACTTGTTGTTTCCGAAAATTCTTTAGAGAAATCCCTAACAAGAGCTTGAGAATTAGTGATGTTTTGATTAAAAGTAACTCCATTACCTTTAATCTCTACTAATAAATCACCTTCATTGGTTAAAACTTTGCTAGTCAAGGCGACAGCACTTTCGACCGCCTTCTCGTTAATAGCAAAAGTTTCATCATTGCCATTTGAACCACATGAGCCTAAAGTAAGAGCTAAGCTAAGAAGAGCAATAAAATGTTTTCTTGGTTTAAACATAAGTTTACTTCCTTCCAATTAAAATTATGTGTTTACACATTTTCATGTACATTATAACCAATTAAGGAATTGACTAATACCATTTGTGGCCGCATTTTTTACATCTATATTGAATATAGTTTTCATCGACCCCTTGCCATAGTCTTTCACCTTGTTCTTTTCCGACTTGTCTTTCGGTATAGTCCTTGCTACCACAATTTGGGCATTTATTACTGGAGAAACAACCACCGCCATTAACGGCTTTTAGTTGTTCGTCTGTTAATTCAATACCTTCGGCTTTAGCGATTGCCAATAAATCTTTTTGGTTTTTGCAGGCTTTAACTTTAGCAATTTGTTCCTCGGTTAAACCTTTTAATAATTCTTCTTTCATATGCAAATTCTCCCTGTTGATTTTATATTAGCAAATAAGTTGTCACAGATGTGCCACGAAAAAAGATTGACGCTTACGAATCAATCTTGTTTTTCTATTTGGCAGACTTTGATGTTTTTGATACATTTCTCTTGAATATAGTCGGTGTCATCATACTGTTTTCACTGAATGATCATTTCAAAGTCGACAATCTGCTTCATTTCCCTGATCTTGTCCTTGTTCAAAAGGGTGTTCGGAACCAAGAAAGAAGTCCCCGTGAAGCCGAGCGTGTAAGTACCTTCCGAGGTCGCGATTTTACATCTTACGCTCCCGGAGGAGAAATCCTCTTCAACCTTGGTGGCACGCTCGAAGAAGGTGCCAATATTCTGAAGGTTGCGGACCTTGCAGCGGACGGTGCCCTTTAAGGCGGGGGTCGAATCGCAGTCGAAGTCGGAAAGTGACAATGAGCCGTCGAGTGCCTTTGAATAGAAATCCATGGAGGAGAGGGTGGTTAAAACGCCCGTGAGGTGAAGATAATTTCGAGGGAAGAATCTGAGCACGTACTCGCTTCTAATCTTGAACGATGGCGACCTCACTGCGATCCGTTTCCCGATGAGCGAGGAATATGACAAAGCCCCGGCGATGATGCCGGAAAGAATCCTCTCTTTGAAGCTAATAATCGGTTCCATGTGTCGTGAAATAAAAACGGCGTTTTTTAGTGTCGCCGGCACTGCGCGGACAGGTTTTAGATCTCTGGCCCGATCTTTTGCCAGTTTTTTAGTCTCTGGCGGACTGATGCAGGGATTTTAACGTCCTCCTTGCTGGACACCCATATTATCGCTCAAGCAAAAACAAAAAACAATGGGGCCAACAACAGTAGGCTAAGGTCGGTTTCGCACTAACGCTTTTATCACAACCAAAAAAGAATTCAAACCTTGCAATTCGGTTCGAATCCTTTTGCTAACTCACGTGGCTAAAGAAGATGTTTTTGATACAGCCTCCTTCCTCTTGCATATAGCAACCGCCATTTTGCATATAGCGACGCTCGATTTGCATATAGCAAGGCGAAAACCGATGCATATAGCCGATGTTATCGAAGGTTTTCAGCTTTTTCCTATAAACAAACAGTTATGAGCTGCTCGGTTTATTTGAGCCCGCTGAGTTCCGCAAAGAAACCGCTCGGATCATTCATGTCCATTATCGCAAGCAGTTTGGCAACGCCGTCTACGATAAAACCATTGTTTTCGAGCCATTCCATGGTCTTGTCAACGTCGTCGATTGCCGTTTTGTCTATGGTTAAGTAGCGTTCTTCCTCCTTGCCAGACACGGACAGCTTAACAACTACGTAAGATTCCGATGGGCCTAGGAGATAGAGCTCCTCATAAAGGGAGAACAAACCAAGGAAGAGGGAGAGATCCTCCTTCTCAATCTCCATCGGAGCGAACTTGAATTTCTTTTCCTTCCCCGTTGTAAAGTTCTTGTAAGTCGATACCGCGGTTTTTGCCTTGCGCTTCCGTTCTTGATAGAAGTTATCAATGACGTGCGTCCCCTTAACGGCTCTCAGCTCAACGGTTTCTAAATTGTTGATTCGCTTCTCCTCGCGAAAAAAGGCGGTCGACGATTCCTTAAGAGGATATTCGAAAAAGGAGACAACCCTGCCGTCCACCTCGCCCGTTATCCTAAGGCCCTTCAAATCATAGACGTCGCCTCCTTGATGCGTCCTTACCACCTTGGCTCTCGGATTCTTGACAGAAATAGTCACGGTTTCATTTTGATACAACTTCGTCTTCAATTTGACGGTCAAGATGGAGCGAATGATGACCGGGACGGCAAAAGCGCACGGAAACACGATTTTGGACCAAAGCGGGCCAGGCAAAAGCACGATGATGATCGACATAAAAAGGAGGATGGAACATATTATTGCCACCATATCGTACGTGAAATACAAACTCAAAATAAGATCTATTTGTTTTTTGGATCTTCCTTCGATCGGATTCTTGCTGCCCATTTTCTATCTCTGACCTAATTGCTTCAAAGCGTCAGCAGCCATTGCGGGAGCGAACGCATTCCCTGCGTGGTACTGACTCTTTTCAACGCCGATAATTATAGTTTTTTAGATGCCGTTTGTCTTGCTGACCAGCCGCAATCTCTGCCACCGTGCGCGAATGGAGACCCTTCCGTGCGTCAATGAGGCTTAACCGTGTATGAATTAATGCCGCAATTCGCCACCTATTCCGCTAATGGAAGGTGTTTCGATCTTGACGAAAAAGAAAGAAAGACGCACATCATCGGCATTATCAAGAAAAAAGTTCCCGACGATTGTGTCGAGAGCCTAAATAAAAAGAGCCTCTGTTACAAGGCTTCTCTTTATGCGTCAACCCCTATTCAGTTCAGGACAAGGAGATGTAATCACTCGCAAGACTCTAGAACTAAACAAGTTCTTTCCATGTATGGCCACAATTTGGACAAGTAAATTCGCCGAGATTCTTTGATTTTGAATCTCTATATACTCCACCATTGAAATGTGTGCTACATTTTGGGCAGGTAACAGCAACTGTTGACTCGCTACAAACACCACCGCTAACAGCGGCTAATTGTTCATCGTCAAGAGTGAATCCTTCTTCTTTCGCTAGAGCGATAAGCTCTTCATTTGTTTTACATTTTTTAGCTTTAGCAATTTGTTCTTCTGTTAAGCCTTTTAACAATTCTTTTTTCATGATCGAAGTTCTCCTTTGCTGCTTTTATATTAACATAGTTGGTGTCACAGATGTGTCACACAAATAAAATCCTTAAATGTTGATAGCCATTTATTAACTTCTTGAACCATCGTTTCTTTTGAAACGTTATATCCTGCTTGAAGAGTGTTAAGGTTTTTTGATCCACTAAAGCTTTTTTCTTTTTCTATGGAAAAACTTAAAGCAATTTCTTGTTTTTTAAGCATTTTTCTAGCTTTATTTTCAGAATCGTTAATGGTTAACATATATTTTTTGATTTCTTGTTTATCAACCAACGAAGGGCCAATTAAAGAAGCACCATAAGTATCGACAAGATGTTTAAACGGTCTTTCAACATTACTTGTAACCGCAAGTATCTTTGTGGCAACAAGATATTCAAAAGGAACTCCTTTGAATGAATTATCGTTAACTTTATATATTTCTGGCTTTATCTCATCAAAGAAATCTACTCGCATGCCATCGATTTGCACAATCTTTCCATCAAGCTTTATTAAGCAAATAAATGTTTCTTCCAAAAACAATTCAGTGATATGGCTGGAAACGAATTCGACAACGTTCAAATGTTGTCTAAAGATTGATTCAACTTCTTTTAAATCGCGCTTTGTGACAATATCAATGTCTCTAACATATCTAGAGTGTTCTTTTAGAAGGTATTTACAAATAACTCCCCCGCTCACATAAAATTCAAAAGGAAGTTTATTTAGTTCTTCAATAATTCGACAAATATCAAACTTAAATTCGTCTTGATAATCATCTTTATTTACTAATATTTGATTAGTTAATCTTCCTTCCATTTTTCCTTCTTGTTCTACCATAGTAAAAACCCCTTCCATTTTACCCTGGCTTGGGCAAAATTTTGGGGGAAGTTTCAATCATATGGCTTTGGCGAACGGTTTTAATACAATTCGTGCCGCCGTGGGCAATTATACACTTTATTTCGTGCCGTTGTGCAACCCCCACATTTCATCGAGGTTTTTCGTTAGATTCTCTCTATAAGCGGCGCCTCTTCGTCCCGCAAAGGAACGACCACAAACCCCAACGATAATTCGATGTCGGGCTTAAAGAGCGTCCTATATGAACCATTTGGCTGCCTTTCCAAGAACTCGGAGAAGTTGATTATGTCTTGCCTCGTTCCTTGAATATGGGCTTCGTCGACTATTTCGCTTTTGAAAAGGACGACCAGCACGACTGCTTTTCCGACCCCTAGCCGCTCCGCCTCAATTAGGGTTCCGGCGGTAGCGGAAAGTAACTGATATCGAATTGAGGAACATTCCTCGATGGGTCTGTTAAGCAATTTCTCGCATAGGCCAGGGTAGCGTTTCCTTTGGTTTTCGGTGTAATGAACCACCCCGTTCTTTTTGCACTTTTCGGTGACATATTCGTCCAACGTTTCGGTCGCTTTCGCTTCGATGCCGATAACCGCTTCGTCGCTCCACATCAAGAGGTCATGGTGCCTCGGGCCGTTCTTACCAAAACCGTGCTCGCAAAGGCTGGTAATCCTCTCCGGCTCGGAATCGAAGCGCGAGGAACGAATGCCCAGCTGGTCGAGGAACGAATCAATGGCCGAAGGGACAAAACCGTCGCAAAGCTCAAAGTACCTCGCGAATTCATAAGCGCTGTGGAGGGGAACCCACTGCTTCTCGCCGCCTTCGGGAGGGGCAAGCTGGAACCACTGCTCTTTGGTGTGAATGGCTTGTTTATTCTTTTGGATAATTAGTTGCCTCATTGGTGTTTTGATTTTTCTAAATGGGAATATGTACATGATGGGCAAATTATACCCCCACAGGCCGTTGGTTTATGAAATGCCTCCGCTTCCGCCCAGAATTCAGTAATAAGTCTTCGGGAAATGGGCCTTGCCGAATTGCCACAGGTATTGGTCGAGCTGTTTCAAATCGAACTGCTCAAGGTAGTAGAAGCTACGGAATTTGATCAGCACCGTCTTGAACTTGGGGTAGTTCTTCAGATCGGCGTCCTCGAAGGAGGCGAAGCCATCCACCCGTCGGAAATAGACGAGCACCTTATGGACGTAGGAATCGTAGATTGGGAATTCCTTCGGGAAATGGTGCGAGCAGTATTTCGAGGCGAACGAGTAAAAGTTCTTCTCCTTGCCGCCGACCTCGATTCTCGCGATGTCATCGACGAGCGTCGCGTCGCCTTCCTTGAGGCGTTTGTCTATATGGAGTGAGAGGATGTGCTTGGCGACGGGGTAGATCTTGAAGATGTTCGTGCTGTAGAAATCGTTGAGGACGCTGCACTTGATGAGGATGTTCTGAAGGTCTTCGTTAGAGTTGAACTCGCCGAGGAAGAGTTTGTCGATTGCGCGTTCCTGGGCGACGTAATCCTCGAGCTCGTTCCATTTGGCGAGCCAATGCTCGGCCTCCTCCACCGAGGGTTCGGGGATGTTCGGGTCGCGCGCAGCCCTTCTCGTCGATCTCGTCGCTCTCCCCTTCGATAGGGTCGAAGCCAAAGGCGGGGCTGGGATGTTCCCTTCGCCGTTGAGGATTTTGTTGATGGCGCGTTCCAAATCATTGGTGATCTTGGGCCTCATTTGCTCGTCGGTCCACCCGTGTTCGCGCAGAAAACGACGGCAAATCTCCTTCCGATTCCCGATTTGTCCCTCGTCAACCCTCGCTATCATCGGCCCATTGGTATACGGGTTCCTGACGATGCAATACTCTATTCCATCAATCTTGAATGAGTTCATCGTACCTCTTTTCAAAGGCCCTGAAGCCTTTTAGATTCCGTGGTCATATTATACTTCCTGTTTCGTGCCGTAGTGCAACACCCCCACTATCTTGCGGCAGGGGGTTGCATCGGGCTTTTTCTCAAAGGTCGGGAAAAGGCAAACTGCGCTTCAAAGCCCATCGAACGAGGACGGTCCAAAACACCGAAATATAAGCATGGCAGCTGGAAATAAAGAAAAAAGGACTAACACGCTTTGTATCAATCCTGTTTCGCAAAGATGTCTCCATTTAACCATTTTGATACAATTGCACCCAATCACTACGTGAAGTTGCACCCAATCGGGATATTTGCACCCAATTTTTGCACCCAATTATGAAGGGATGGTATGGAGTTTTGAACCTAAACTGGTAGAAATATTGATATCAGCTTTCGGAACGCTATTTATTATATCACAGTTATTATGCTCATAAAGAAAAAAAGTTAAGGCCTTAAACCCTAACTTCTCTACCATTATAGAATTTAAATGTTATCGTTTTATCTTTGTGGACCACAGCTGACTCCACCATCAATCGCCACGTTGATTCATTCCACTCAAGCAAATGGTCTGGGTGGTCAATGACGTATTTTAGGTAGGTTTCCATTTTAGTTTTCTTCGCGATTCTTAGTTGCTTTTCTTTTTGAAGACTTTCTATTTTAGTTCTGGCCGTTTCATGTCTCGCCTGATATTCGCTATAGGTTTTATCGAAATTGGCATCGTTCTCTTTGCTCTTGGCTTTGCCATCTATTAACTTTACTGCTAATTCATGAACGGTATCTAATTCAACTTGCCATTTGATTAGTTCATCATCAATTTCGCTCGTATCGGTTAATAGTTCAATCAAGTCCTTCAAGTCTTCGATGATGAACTCTTTATCGCCCATAACTAAGTTATAGGCCTTAACAAATTTATCTTTGATATCGTTTTCGTATAAATGTGGAGTTTGGCACTTATACTTTTTGGTACTCTTATCAAATTTTCTGTTGCATTGATAGATGAAGGTTTGATACTTGCTACCAGAATGCCATACTTTTCTACCATAGAATCCACCACAGTCTTCACATATTAATTTAGCGGCAAATATATCACTGGCGGAATAAGCAGCACCTATCTTATTTCTTCTTTCAATCTCCAACTGAACCAATTCCCACATCTCTTTTTCAATGATGTAGGGATGAGAGTTTTCTACGTAGTATTGCGGTAGAACTCCATTATTCTTTATTGTTTTATGTTCTAGGAAATTTTCAACATAACCTTTTTGAAGAAGGGCATCACCTTTATATTTTTCATTGGTTAGTATTGACATTAACCCAACTTTGCTCCAGGAATCTTTCTGCCTAGCAGTTTTAATTCCCCTTTTTTTAAGCTCTTTAGCAATGCCACCTGGAGTCATACCTTCTACTAGGAACATCCTATAGATTTCTCTAACTGTTGCAGCTTCATTTTCATCGATTGCTATTTTGCCATCTTCTCCCTTTTTATATCCTAAAAAAGAACCATAGGGGATAGAGAATTTACCATTTTGATAGCCCCATCTTTTGCCCATCTTGACGTTATCAGAAATTGATCTTGATTCTTCTTGGGCCAAAGATGCCATAATGGTAAGAATGAATTCGCCCTTGCTATCAAATGTTGATATATTCTCTTTTTCAAAATAGACTTCAATGCCTAATGATTGGAGCAATCTTACAGTATTAAGTGTGTCCACCGTATTTCTTCCAAAACGCGATATTGATTTATTAATCAACAAGTCAAATTTACCGGCTTTGGCATCTTCTATCATTTGCTTGAATTGGTCTCTTTTCTTAATGCTTGTACCACTAATACCTTCATCAGCATAGATTCTAATAAACTCCCAATCAGGGTTGTTGTTTATCATCTTTGTATAGACTCTTTGTTGAGCCTCGAAGGAGTTCTCTTGGTCTTCCTTATCAGTCGATACCCTTGCATACGCGCATACCCTTCTTTTTTTCTTAATAGAAAGAGGTGCTTTCGTTAAGGCATCAATTGTTGATGGAATAACTGTTACTCTTGGCATGTCTTTTCTCCTTTCTTACTAGCTTTAGCACCATCAATGCGTGCTTTGGCTTTCATTTCTTTTGTCCATGATTCACTTCTTGAGCGATAAGCCCATGTTTTATTTACTTCTGAACCATCCCTTAATTTGAATACCAGAACGTTATCATCGTGAACCACTATTTCGATGAGTTTATCTTTGATAACTTCCCTAGTTAGCTGAGTAAGACTAAGAACCTCTTTAGTTACTTCAATAAGTGGTTCTTCCCTAACTTGCTTACTAGCGCAGTATTCCTTTCCTTTCTGTGAGAAGGTTGGACAGATGTAATAGGAACCATATTTATTCACTTTTTTGGTATAGTGCTTACCACAGTGCGAGCAAGTTAACATCCCAGCGAATAACGAAGGTTTCTTTTTTGAAGTATGTTTAATAAGGGAGTCTCTTCTTTTTATTTCTTCCTGAACTTTGTTCCAAATCTCTAAAGGAATAATCGACTCATGGGTATCTTCCACGTGGTATTTATTGAGTTCTCCCTTATTAACCATTCTTTTCTTTTCAACGTTATTGTTTTTATAAGTAGTTTGTAAAAGAAGATTGCCAGTATAGGTATAGCAAGTAAGGATTCTTCTAATGGAATTGATATTCCAATGTTCAGCATTTCTTTTAGAAACAGCACCACTTTTATCTAATTCTTTTGCAATAGCCGGTAAGCCAAGCCCACCTAAATAAAGCGAATATATCTTTTTAACTATTTCTGCCTCATCAGGAATGATTTCAAAGCTTCCATTAATAAACTTGTAACCAGTGATGCTTTGGTTCCAGGCATAGCCATTTTCAAAGCCTTTTCTGATTCTCCACTTTAAGTTATCTGATGCACTTCTACTCTCTTCTTGAGCGAAGTCAGCAAGTAAAGTCAAAACAAACTCACCTTGGCTCGATAAAAGGTTGAGGTTTTGAGCTTCAAAATAAATATCGACATTAAGGGACTTTAGTTCTCTAGTAACATTAAGTAGGTCTAAGGTGTTTCTTGCAAATCTAGAGATGGACTTAGTGATTATTAAATCAATGTTCCCTTTACGGCATTCATCAAGCACCTTCTGAAATTCTTCTCTACTGCTTTTAGTGCCAGTAACAGCGTAATCAGCATAAACACCCACATAGTTCCATTTATTGTTTTTAAGGATAAAGGATTTATAGTGATCCACTTGATTGTTTAAAGAATTGAGCATCGCTTCTTTAGGAGTCGACACTCTAGCGTATGCGCAGACATTTAGTAATCTAGGTAATTTCTTATAGGGATTAATAGTCCTAATTTGCATAGCAAATTCCTTTACTTTCTTCACATATATTAATCACTCTTTCAGGGGTACATATCAAGTTATTAAGACGGTATAAATTGTCTTTATTAATACAATATTTTTTAGCCAAAAAAGACTCGGATTTCTTATAGTCCTTTTCATCTATAATTCCTTGTTTAAATAGGCTTAGCACCATCATCATTGATGCTTGGTATTTTTCTAAGTTAACTCTATCCATTTTTATTCCCCCACTTTCTTGATTCATTCTGTTGAAAGCAAGTCCTGGAGCAGAATCTTCTTTTACCGCCATAAGAGGTGAATACCTTGTGACATTCCTCACACTCGCATTGATAGGTAGATTTCCTATCAGCGATTTTGCGATGTTTATTCCAGTAGTCGCGATGGCACTTCGATGAGCAAAAACGTTTAATTCTCCCATCAGAAAATTGACTGATAGCAGCACCACAATTCTTGCAACGGTGTACTATTTCTGATTCTGATTTTGGATGTCTTAGTAAAAACGATTTAACACTTGAAGGAGACAAAGATAAAGCTGTCGCTATGGCGTAGTAGCCTTTTCCTTCTTCTTTGAGTTCGTAGATTTTTTTCATTTCATTTTCCGTCATAGAGTTCCACTCCTTTCGCTAATCCATATGGGACCAACGAGATGAGCAGTCGCACCAATAAAGGAAACTTTTCAACTTTGGTCACCTAATGCTCTAGGGACAAGTGAGAAGAAAAAAGACGGTATCCAAAATAAAAAAATCCTCAAAATAAATGAGGAATCATGTATATTACTTACACGGACATAAGCAGCAAAGGTTAGCTTATCAGTTAAATATAGGTAGCACGAGAGTTACGAATAATAGTTTTATTAAAGGAGAAACACTTATCAAAGTTTTTCAGTTTTTCTATTACAGTTATACTTATTCATAATAAATATAGTTTATGCAAATTATATTGATTCTCTATAAATAGAGACTATGTCTTCTAAAATATTTCTATCGA
>CAMVEL010000010.1 GCA_947166565.1 uncultured Erysipelotrichaceae bacterium | reverse complement strand
GTTCTTCTACGAGGGCACCGGCCTCGAGCTCACCCTCGGCGCGCCGGCCGAATCCTCCGACACCACCCCGGTCGAATCCTCCGACACCACCCCGATTGAGTCCTCCGATACCACACCGGTCGAGTCCTCCTCCGATGTCGCGACCGTTTCCGCTCTCGAATTAGACACCGCTAACGTCAAGAAGGTTTACATGGTCGGCGATGCCTTCGATCCAACCGGACTTGGCGTCAAAGCTCTCCTTAGCGATGGCAGTGAAGTTCCTTTAACTTCCACCGATTACACCATCGCCGCTGACTTCAAGACCGCTGGAGCCGAAGTTGATGTCACCGTTTCCTATGGCACCGTCGACGCTTCCTTCAAGGTCAAAGTCGGCGAATATGCCGCGACCGCCGTTGATATCGCTAACGTCGAAGGCAAAGCCATCGTCACCATTTCCGGTACCTATGGTGTTCTCTCTGCTGAAGAATTCAAATCCTTCGATTGGAGTACCGATTTCCAAGTCAACGGATATAAAGGCGGAACCTGGGCTGGCCCATGGACCGAAGTCGCCAATGGCGCCATCGAATTCACCATGGGTGAAGGCACCTGGTCATTCACCCGCGACGTCACCGAAGTCGCCGACGAATATTACACCGGTCACTTCGGCCACAAGATGGTTCGAAACAATAACGGCGACCTCCAGAAGATGGACCTCAAGATCAAAGCCGATGAGGATGCTTCCAAGAACGTCAAGATCGGCGATAGAACCTATACCATCAACTATAACGTCGGCCATGACGAAGACCCAATCTATTGCTGGGGCAACGCCTCCCTCACTGTCGAAACCGCGAACGCTCCAGTTTGGGGTGTCGACAGCGTCAAGGTCGTAGAAGACCCAGTCGAAACTGGTACCGCGGCCATTGAATTCAAAGTCGCTTTCGAAAACTACACCGAAGCCGCTTTCCGTGCCCTCAAGTGGAACGTTGACTTCGAAGGTAACGGAAACTATTCCAACGGTTGGTCCGGAATTAACGCTTTCGCCCATGATTTCGGTGACAAATGGGCCATCAAAGATGGTGTAGCCACCTTCTATCTTAACGTCGATTCCCTATGCTTAGGTGGATATACCCTTCACTTTGGTGTTGGTGATCTTAAAGACGACAAGGCCCCTGACTTCAAACCGGAATCCTTCACTGCCAGTAACATGGTTGTAGATGGAGCGACTTATGACCTCGTTTGCAATCCTGGCAGCACTGACGGCAAAGAATTCTGGGGTTGCGTTGGCTTAGTCATCGGAGTTGATGGTGAGCACAACCCAACTGCCACATTCACAAACGCCCGTGTCCGCCTTGATGATGGAATTCCACATCTTGGCCTATTCGGAATTCAAAATGATGCTGGACGAAAAGTGTTCTATTATGACACTCAAGAGAATGGCGGAAGTTGGAAAACCACCATTCGTGAATCAACTGTATATGTTACCGGAGACAATTGGACAATCGATAGCGATATCAGCGGAATCGAAAATGGCACCTATATCATCCATTGGCATTGTGGTAACAAGCAGAACGACATGCCCAACTTCCCTGATGAGTCCCTTTCTAGCGTCAGCTATCAAGGCAGAGTTTTCTCCCTCAAGCACGTCGCAGCTGGTTGGGATGCTGGCGTCACCATTACCGCGCTCGTCATCGAGAACGCCTCCAACTAACATCTAGCCTTTCCGGAGGGGCCGTATTAGCCTTCGGCCCCTCCATAATCTCTATCCGACATCACATGCACACATGACGTGCGTGTGGCTATAAATATTGCAATTAAGAAAGGATACAATCATGAAAAAAACAAGACTCATGACCACGATCGTCTTCGCTCTTTCCGCGATGACGATGCTCGCTGCTTGTGGAGGCGGAAACAATCCTGGTGGTGGAGAAACCTCCGAATCCATAGGCACTTTCTACAAGATCACCGTTGATGCTCCAGAAGGCATCACCGTCACCGGTCTTCCAGAAAACGGATCCGCGGTCGAAGGGCAACGCATTACCTTCAAGATCGTTACCAGTGGCAACACCGTTATCGATTCCGTCACCTATAACGACACCGCGTTAAAGCCGACGAGCACTGGCACATATCGCTTTGCGATGCCAGCTACCAACGTCACCATCAAAATCAAGACCGCTTCCGTCACCGGCATCGAAATCGATACCTCCGCGGTCAAGAAGAGCTTCCTCGTTGGAACGACCTTCTCCTCCAGCGGACTAAAGGTCAGCGCGACCCTTGCTGGTGGAACTAGCGAAGAAGTCAAGACCGGCGTCGAGGTCTCTACCCCGGATCTATCCACGGTAGGTACCAAGACCGTCACCGTCACCTATGGCGGATTCTCCAAGACCTACGATATCAAAGTCGGTAACCTCCAAGGCGATGACGCCGATATCAACAAAGTCGAAGACAAGATCATCTTTTCCGTCCTCGGAAGCTTCGAAGGATTCGCTAACGCCGCCGAACTCACCGAAGCTGCTAACGAAGCTTACCTTATCGACTTCCAATATAACGATAATATCGGAGGCAAAGGATGGGGACGCCCATACGAAAACAACAAGATGACATTCCTTGATGCCGGCAATGGCCGCTTCAAGGTCGACGTTGACGTCACCGACTTCATCGGCGCCGCCAATAAGGGTGTTGGTTATACCCTCCACTTCGGTTTGCCAAGGACCGAAGGCACTGACGCAGGACATGCAAACGACCTCAAATTGACCCAAACCACCGAGCACGATGGCAAATCAGTCGTCGATGGCACCAAGACCTATAAGCTTTCCCTCAACGTTGGTGTCGGCGATGATGGCTCCAAATTCTGGGGTTGCATCGGTTTGACGGTCTTCGATACCCAAGCCGCCTTCCTTACCTATTCACACGCCAAATTGGAAGTCAAAGACGAGAAACTCCTCTTTGTCCTTACGGGTACATATCGCGGCTATTCCGAAGCCGATATCGAAAAAGACATCTTCTATGTCGACATCGAGCAATTTGATAGCTGGATTAGCGTCAGCAAACCAGAGGATAACCCAGCCGTCTTGAATATCGGCGCTCCCGACGAAACCACGAAGATCGGCACCGTTACCCAAACGATCGACCTCACCGGCAGACTTGATGCCACCAACGACTACATGGTCCACTATGGTCCAGTCAAAGACGATGGCTATAGGTCCAACCTCGCTTGGATGAGCGATGACGATGCGATGGAAGTCGCCGATTCTACCGGCGGAGTCGCCTCCCTCTACAAAGTCAGTGGCCATTCCGATGGATGGCGCAATGGCCTCCTTGGTATCCATTATCTTGGTGGCGATTATGTCATCATGGATAGCGTTAGCCTCACCAAAGACGATAACAAGGCCGTCTTCCATGTCGGCGGAATCTATTCCGGCATCTCCAACAAGACCAGCGAAGAATACTTCATGGACTGCATGGATCTATCTTCCGGCACCGATGTCTCCAACGAAGGCGCGGATACCGTCCTCGTGGTCACCCCATCTAGTGAAGGAGCGACCTCTGGCAAATTCGACCTCAGCCTTGACCTCACCGGCAAATTGACCGCTGGCGAGCCATATTACTTCCACCTTGGTCCAGTCGGTGGCAGCGGATATCGTCCAAACGTCTACGCCCCAAAGGATACGGAATTAGCGACTGTCGAAGTCACTGGCGGGAAATACGTTCTCTCCATTGGCGAAGGCTATACCGGAGAGAACGATGGCTGGCGTAATGGCTTGGCCCTTGTTACCTTCACCCCATCCAACTAATCAATTTAACCTTTGCTAGGCGGGCCACCCCGCCTAGCAAATGGTTTAAAGAAAGGACGACGATATGAAAAAGAGTCAGATTATTTCGATTATTGTCGGCGGCGTTCTCTCCGCGGCGATGATCACGGCTACGGTCGTCACCCATAATCTCGGCGGTATCATCGATGACTTCTTCGATGAAACGGATTTCTCATTTGAATCAGAAGACTTTAAGAAGGCTTCCGCCGCGAGTGACGAACTTTGCCAAAAACTAGCAGAAGGCGGCATCGCCCTCTTGCGCAACGAGAACAAAACCCTCCCATATGATGATTACAGGGTCAATGTCTTTGGTTGGGCGAGCACCGATAACGGGTTCCTCCTCTCCGGCATTGGTTCTGGTTCATCCACCATTCGTGACGGAGCTGGCGTAACCCTTCTCGACGCCTTTGAGAAGGAGGGATGGGAAACCAACAAGGAACTCACGAAGTTCTATACCGATTACGATAACACCTCATTCAAAGGAAAATTCTCCACGGGCGATTCATCCCGTATCACCTTGATTGAACCTGGCCCTGAGCTATATCCCCCAGAGCTTATTCAATCCTGCCAAGACTTCTCCGATCAGGCGGTTATCGTCATATCCCGCGTCTGCGGTGAAAACGTCGGTGAGATTCCCCTTAACCAACGCCGCAAAGGCTATGGCCTCGATAGCGATCGTACTTATCTAGCGATCTCCCAGGAAGAAGAGGCCCTCGTCAAGATGGTCACCGAGAACTTCGGTAAGGTCACCGTCATCATCAATTCCTCCAACACCATGGAACTTGGTTTCTTGGAGAAATACGATGTCGGAGCCTGCCTTAACGTTGGTTTGGTCGGACAAAGCGGCGCTTTAGCGATCCCGCGTATCATCTTTGGTGACATCAACCCAAGCGGACGCGCGGCCGACACCTTTGTCTACGATTCACAATTCCGTAGCCCAAGTTTCAGCAATTATCAGGCGAGAAGCAACAACATCGGATATTTCGAAGGCGTCTATGTCGGTTACCGTTATTATGAAACCGCGGCCGAAGAAGGCTTCTTCGACGATGTCGATAACGACTATGGAACCGGTTATGATGGCGTTGTCCAATATCCGTTTGGCTATGGACTCTCCTATACCGATTTCGAATGGAAGGTCGATTCCGTCAAGGATAGCAAGGGCAATGACATCGCGGGTAGAAAAGACCTCGATCCCGCCGAAGACATCACCGTTACCTTCGAATGCACCAACAAAGGCAACTTCGAAGGCGCGGACGTCATGCAGGTCTATGGACACGCCCCATATTATGTCGATAGCATCGAAAAGCCATCGACCCAGCTCCTTGATTTCTGCAAGACCGCCGTTCTCCCAGCCGGCCAGACCCAACGCGGTTTGACCTGCACCTTCAAGCTCTATGACCTCGCTTCCTACGATTGCTATGATGCGAACGGAAACGGCTTCAAGGGCTATGAATTAGAAGAAGGCAATTACAGTATTTCCTTCAATAAGGATGCCCATACCCTTATGACCCTTGCCGATAATGCCCCGGCTGAGGTCAAATTCTCCTTCGACCAAGACCAGTTAATCGACGTCGACCCCGAGACCGGAGTCGAAGTCAAGAACCACTTCACCGGAGAGGATGCCTATGGTGGAATCCCACTAGATGGTTCTACCGGTTTGAATACCGCCCCATCATATCTCTCCCGTTCCGATTTCGGAGCGACCCTCAACGCCCTCCATGCGGCCGGCGCTTCCAATAGCACCGCTTCCTCGGCTTCGACCTATACCAACACTTCCTATGATCAGACCGAAATGCCCGTAACCGGAGTCGAAAGCAACCTCCGCATCGTCAAGGATGGCAAATTCGACGAAGCCCTCATCGATTCCATCGGTGATGATTACGATTCCGAAAACCTCACCAAGCTCGTCGATCAGATGAGCCGTGACGAAATCAAGGCGACCGTTGAGCTTTCTGGCTTCGGCACCCCCGCGATCGAATCGATCGGCAAACCCGAATGCTTCGATTTCGACGGTCCTGCCGGATTCAACCAGAACAGCAAGAAGCTTGGCTTCGATAACGGTAAATGGACCGCTTTCCCAGCCGAAGTCCTCATCGGTCAATCCTTCGATAAGGATCTTGCTAGACAAATGGGTACCGCGGTGGCCGCGGAAGCCCGTGTCACCGGCTTAACCGGATGGTATGCTCCTGGCGTCAACATCCATCGTTCCCCATATTCCGGACGTAACTACGAATATTATTCCGAAGACCCCGTCCTCTCTGGAAAGATGGCTGCCGGAGTCATCCTCGCCGCGAAGAACCATGGCCTATATTGCTATGTCAAACACTTCACGATGGCGGAAGAAGGACCCAACCCACGTAACGTCAACACCTGGACGACCGAACAAGCCTATCGCGAGATTTATCTCCGTCCGTTTGAAATCTCCGTCAAGGAAGGCGAAACCGTGGCCATCATGTCCGGTTTCAACAACATCGCTTCCATCTGGTGCGGTTCCTGCTATGCCCAAAACGTCTCCATCCTCCGCGAGGAATGGGGCTTCCGTGGCACGATGGTTACCGACTGGAGCGGCGGTGACGGCGTCATGAACCCAACCCGTGGTATCCGCGCTGGTAACGATATCTGGCTCAATCCGAACAACACCTCCGGTTCGCCAATCAATATCAACGATCCAACTAACGTCTATTGCGCCAAGATGGCCGCTCGTAACGTCCTATGGACCTTCATCAACACCCATTACACGATGATGCATTACGATACGTCCCTCGACGAAGTCCAACTCGACGTTGGCGTCTCCATCGCTAACCGCAAGACCAAACCTTGGAGAGTTTGGATCTATATCGCTGATGGCGTCATCATCGGTGGCTCCGTCATTTGGATTGGCCTCTCCTTCGCTCTTCCTGTTATCAAAGCCAGGAAGAAAGTCGACTAATCTTCATATCGTCATAAATCGCCTCCTTCGTGGGGGCGATTTTTTGTTTGACTTAGGTTTAAACTGACTTTACAACTGTATTTATTCGTCTTACAATTGAAACACAAGGGAGAACATTTTATGGCAATCGTTCAGTTTAGAGTTGAAGACGAACTTAAAAAAGAGGCCACTTCGGTCTTTGAGAATCTAGGTCTCGATCTTTCATCTGCGATGAGGATGTTTCTAAAGAGGTCTGTCGCCTGCAAAGGCATACCTTTTCCGATGATCCTTTCTGACAACGTTTATCGCGCCTCTGGCGCAATCGAAGTCATGAAGGAATCGCAAGAAATCTCCGAAAGAAACGGCAATTCCAAAATGACATTGGAGGAGATTAATGATGAAATTGCCTTGGCTAGGGCCGAGAGGAGAAAGCGGAAGTGACCTATTATGCCGTTATTGATACCAATGTTATTGTCTCTTCTATGCTTAAGGCAGGTTCTGTTCCAGACAAAGTTCTCCAATTGGCATTGGAAGGTCCAATCATTCCTTTGATCAACGAGGAGATTGTTTCCGAATATCGCGAGGTTTTGACAAGAAGCAAGTTCGGGTTTTCCGGTGAAAGAATTGGTAAGATGATCGAGGAAATCATAAAGCGCGCTATCTTTCTCGATAGAACATCTACAGATGAATTGTTTCCAGACCCCGATGATGCGGTGTTCTACGAAATTGTTATGACCGCGAGAAAAACGACGGAAGCATATCTGATCACCGGTAACGTAAAGCACTATCCCGTAAAGCGATTTGTTGTTACACCAAGAGAAATGCTCGATATTGTTAAGCTTGGGGTTCAATAAACCACGAACCTTTTATTTAAATACGTTTAAAAGATGAAAAATCCAAAAAGACTGCCCATTAGAATACGGAAAGGCGTCATATATCGTCTCCTCGCGGGGACGATTTTTATATGGTTAAATAACAAAATAAATGACCCATGTAACAAAAAACCATCTTGGTTTAACTCAAGATGGTTGACTTATTTGTTTCTAATCGGCCTTATTTTTGGTAGCAACGGACATAGTCGATGACCATATCAGAAGACTCCCAATTGGCAGGAGGTTCTTTGTTCCCGTCGAATTGTCCCCCAATAGCAAGGTTAAGGATAAAGAAGAAATCCTTATTGAATGGGGCGTCATCTCCGGTGCCATAGCCGCGGTTCCAGATATTTTGTCCGGTGCGGAGGAATTCTTTCCCGTCGACCGACCAAATTATCTCTCCTTCAAGCCATTCGATTGCGTATACATGGAAGTCTTCAATGGAACCGACTTTGGTTTCAGCGCTGACATAGGTGTGATTTCCGCCGGTTCCGTTAGAGGCATAATGGAGGGCTCCGCTGGTGGTATCGCTGACGCGGCCTCTATTTTCCATGATGTCGATTTCCCCGCTGGTTGGCCACCATGTGGTGCCTTCGCTTCCATAACCGGTTTCGGGGAGCATCCAGAAGGCTGGCCATAACCCCGTGACGGCCGGTAAAGAGATGCGGGCACACATATATCCATAGGTGAAATGAACCTTGTTTTTGGTGATGATGCGGGTGGAGGTATATTGGAAACCATCGGGGGCCTCTTCGCGTTTTGCGGTTATATGGAGCATGCCGTCCTCTATGCGGTCGTTTTTCGCCGTATAGTATTCGGCTTCGCCATTTCCCCATCCCCAATTGCCGTTACCGATTTCATGGCTCCATATCCTCGTGTTCAACGCCTCCCCATCGAATTCATCACTCCAGGCGAGCTCATAATCCTCGGATGGAAGGAAATCTTCGTCCTCTATGGTCCCACTAGAAGAAGTGGTGATGGAGCCGTCTTTCTCTTCGCTGGACTCGCTAGTTTTAACCGATTCAGACTCGGAGGTGGTAATCTCTTCGCTTTCACTAGATTCAATAGGGACTTCCGAAGAGGTTTCGGAAGAAGGTGAGGAAGGTCCCTCGCTTTCACTTTTTGGGGAAAGCGAAAAAGAACATGAAGAAAGAAGTATGGCAATTAGTGGTAGCGTGTATGCTTTATTCATGGTTTTGCCTCCTTTTTTGTCTTAAAGGGCCCGCGATATTCTCACGGGCCCTAATTGCTTTTTGGGCTTAATTAGTCAACGATGCCAACGGATGGGTTGCGGACTTGTAAGACAACGTTGCCAGTTGGATCGACTGGGTGAACCATGCCGAGTTCCATGGTGAACTTATTGCCTTCATAGACTTCGCTTCCGAGATAGGTGATGGTGATCTTTTTCCATTCGGAGGTGACGACCAACTCGCCATTGGAATCTGGAACGGTTCTCTTGTCGTAGATTTGGTATGTTCCACCGGCGGCCGCGTCGAGTTTGTATTCGACACTGAACTGATAGGTATCGGAATCAGCGTGTGGAAGACCTTCGAAGTTGGCTTGGATGTGCCATCCCTGATTATAACCATGGTCTGGATAGGTGAGGATGAATTCGCCGTTGGCGCCATGAGTGATTTCCTGACCTTCATTGAAGACGGAATCATGACGGTATGTGACCATCTTGACGTTGGCCTTGGCATAAAGCTTGGTTTCCTCTTCAATTGGTTCGTCATCATATGGGGTGGTAAGGGCTGGATCGGTGTACCATCCAATGACTTCATAACCAAATGGGATGGAAAGGGCGGCGAAATCAGGGGTACCGAATTCGACGACATCTTGGATGTTGGTCAATCTGTCGCCAAGATAGAATTCGACTTTGATGATGTTGGCTTCTTCTTTGGTGACGTATTTGACGGTGTAGACCTTGTCGGCTTTGATCTCGGTTTTGGCGGTTAGCCTCTCGGAGGAAGCGTCATACCAACCGGCGAAGTATTTGCCTGTTGGGGCGACGACGATAGGAGCGGCGACGGTTTTGCCATCACGGACTTCGATTTCCTTGAGAAGCTTGTCACCATCTTGGAACTTAACGTTATGATAGGTCGCGGCTGCATCATAAATGCCGATGGTTTTTAGTTTGAAGGTCATGCCAGCGAGAGCCTCGCCACCATTGACGCCTAGTTGCATGGAAAGACTTGCTTTTCCAGCAGCTTGAGTGGAGGAGACCAAGACTTTGTTGTCACCCTTCTTGAGACTGACGACGTTGCCGTTGATGGTGATGTCGCCAGCGATATCGGTATTGAGCTCAAGATAGATTTGGAGGGCGTCGCCAGCTTCTGCATATGGGAGCTGGAGGAAGACCTGAACGCCATACCAGGCCCAACCGGCGGCGTATTCTAATTCATAAGCGCCATTCTTATAAGCCCAGCCGGTGACGTCTCCGCCGTCGCCATGCCATTCATAGAGGAAGCCAGGATCGGCATAAGCCGCGCCTTCTCCACCGGATTTGAGGCCTTCGATATAGGCGATGTTCTTTCCTTCAGGAACGGATGGTTCAACAGAGGAAGAGACGCTCGATTGGGAAGATGGAGTGCTCTCGGTGGAAGAACTTGGCTTCCCCTCAGAGGTATCGCTAGAGGTGCTGGGCCTCGTTCTTGTGGCTCTTGTAGAGGTTTCGGATTCACTGGAAGCACTGCCGGATGAAGCGGGTGTGCCACCGCAGGAAGCGAGAAGTAGGACGCTGCTTGCGAGGACGAATAGCAATTTTTTCATGTTTTTCTCCTTTTTTGCTATTAACTAGGGAATGCCCATCAAAACTGACGTTTTTGGTGAAAGCGCTCCCAATTGCTCGATTATTATAGATAATTAGTTTGCGAAATAAAGCGGATTATCTTGCCAATATCCTAACCTTGCATTTTTCCGTCTTATCTTGGATAAAAAAGCGGAGTTTTTAGACCCCGCTTGAAATAATTTTAGATAGCTTTATTTCTTCTTGTTTTTGATGAGAAGGCCGCTTCTAAAGGCATTGCCGACTTTCTTCCCGATGAGGCGATAGGTGTTATCGAATGGGCAGAAAGCGATAGCCTCTAACTTATCCATATCGACCTTCCCGTTGGTGAGGATGCTTTCATCCGCGGAGACGTTTTTGACTTTGCCGAATAACGTATACGCGTCCTCGCCATCTTCACGGAGTTCCATCACTTCGCATTCGAGGGTAAGAGGGTATTGAGGGATGATTGGGGCGTCGACGTATTCGCTTTTGTAAGCGGAGAAGTTGGCGACGATGATCTTATTGGTTTTCCTACCGGACTCAATTCCGAAATAATCGGATTCCTTCATCGTTTTGGCCGTCGCAAAGGAAACCGTGAAGGCCTTACGGGCTTTGAGGTTATCCGTGGTCTTGTGGGAGGAAAGATAGATAGAGATGACATCCCTATCGAATTGAGTGCCCCAGGCCGCGTTCATCGCGTTAGGGGTGCCATCCTCGTTATAAGTGGCGATAATCAAAACGGGAAGAGGGGTGACGTTAGCGTTCGTGCCTAATGAAATACGCATACATGTGTCTCCTTTTTTGAATTAGAACATTGCTCCGGCGGCGTCGATTACTTGTTGTAAGGTCTGCTTTAAGAACATGTCGGCGGCCGTGTTATCGTAGGTAATGATTCCGCAGGCCATGAGGTTATAAATCGTGGAATTGGTGATCTTTCCAGCAAGGGAACCGGCATCGTTAGCAAGGGTTTCGAAGGTGAGTTCGGATGGGGCGAACTTAGTGACCCTGCCGTTAGAGGCGTTGATGGTTTCCGGCTCATAGCAGAATAGTAGCCAAACGGAGGAATTTCTGTTGATGTACCATTCCCCCGTCCCCATGGTGTTATAGGTGTAGGAACCATCTGGATTGAGGTCATAGGTATCATGCCAGTTGGTCTCGCCGATATCCTGGGTAAAGACATTATCACCACCATAAACCTTGGAAAGGCTTAGGTTATTGATCTTGGTGCCAATATTGCCAATGGTAACGGTGTTATCCTCACGGAGGATATCGATGATGGAGTTGCCCGTATCGTTAGGAATGGCGGTGCTTAAGGAAACGTTATTGACGTCGAATCCGCTTAAGGCCGAGACGGTGATATCTTCGTTGGTCGCGGCACCTGTCGCCTCACGGAGGATGTTATAAAGGGCGGGGTTATCGGTGACGGGGATGAGATTGACCAATTTGATGCTGCCCGTATCAAATGAGGCCCCGTTCATATCGTCGATGGTGATGTCGTTGTAATCCGGGATGCCCGTAGCGTCGCAAAGCATGGAATAGAGGGTCTCGTTACCATCATAATCAAGGACGGAGATAAGATGGATTTTACCGGAATCGAAGTTGCCTAAGTCACCAACGGTGATTTCGTTTGATGGCTTGCCAGTGATGTCATTAAGGATGGCGTAGAGGTTTTCATTGCCTTCCTTAACCCCTGGGGTCAATGGATCGTCTTCTTCGAGAGGCAAGACGTCGGTCAAGAGGATGCCCGTGGTTTCGAAATTGTTGAGGCTAGCCACGGTGATGTCTTCGTAAGTTGCAGAACCGGTGGAACTAACGAGAATCTTGTATAGGGTCTCATTGCCAACATAAGGCAAGACGTTGACGAGGTGGAGGTTATCGGTATCAAAGCCGTTAAGGTCGGCGATGGTGATGGCGTCCGCGTCTTTTCCGGTGACATCGGTTAGGATGCTATAGAGTTTGTCGTTGTTGGCATCGGCGGAATCGAGGACGGTGTCGAGTTTGATGTTATCGGTATTGAAATGGGAAAGGTCGGAAACCTTGATTTCATTGACGGAATCAGGATATGTACGAGGATGGGATGGAGTGCTCGTGACATCGCAAAGAATCTTGTAGAGGTTCTCGTTACCTTCCTTTTCAGGGGTTGATGGATCGTCTAATTCAAGAGGCATGACGTCGACGAGGATGATGTTATCGGTGGAGAATCCATTAAGGTCTTCAAGAGTCAAAGCTTCAGGGGAGGCAGCTCCGCAGGCGTTGACCAAAATCTTGTAGATGGTCTCGTTCTCTCCTTCGTCACCCGGAGTGAGTGGATCGTCTTCCGCGTATGGGAGGACGTTCACGAGGTGGATGTTATCGGTGGAGAAATTGGAAAGGTCGCCGACGACGATTTGGTCGATGTCGGTCGGATATACGCGACCCGTGACATCGCAAAGGACTTTGTAAAGGGATTCGTTGCCTTCCTTTTCGGGGGTCAATGGATCGTCTTCTTCAAGAGGAAGGACGGAGGTCAACTGGATGTCGTTGGTCTTAATATCCTTGAGGTGTTCGATGCGGATATCATCAGCAACGGTGATCTTACCAAGGGAATGATCATCCTCGTCGATATAGGTGTCTTTCAAGGCAGAGAGGAGGATATCGTAGAGATCCTTAGATTCCGTTGGATCTAAGACGGCGGTAAGGTTGATTTTCTTGGTATCCAGGCCGTTAAGATCACCAACGGTGAGGTCATCCGCGGTTGCGCCTTCGCGTTTGACCGCGGAGAGGAGGATATCATAAAGCTCTTCGTTCTCGGCGTTATTCTCGAGGACGTATTTGAGGAGGATGGTGTCCTTATTGAAATTGTTGAGGTCGTTGAGGACGATTTCCCCATTGTTTTCCTTTCCGGTAGCGGAACGGAGGATGTTATAGATTAATTCCGTGTCCTCATTGTCTTTTAAGACGCGGGTGAGGTGGATGTTATCGACGTTGAAACCACTGGATAGACGGCCGAGGGTGATATCCTCGGGACCATAGTCTTCTGGGTCGCCTGGCTTTTTGGTGGCGTCGATTAAAATGGAATAAAGGTCTTCGTTGCCTTCTTTTTCTGGGGTGGCTGGGTCATCGACTTCATATTTCATGACGTCGTTGAGGTGGATGTTATCGACGGAAAGGTCTTTTAGTTTGCCTAAGGTCAATTGGTCGTTGGTATCAACCCCGGTTCCGGAGCGGAGGATCTTTAGGATATCGTCATAAGAGCCGTCGCCGTTTTTAAGAACATCGGTGAGTTTGATGTTCTGGGTGTCGAGGTTTTGAAGATCGCCAAGAAGAATATCTTCGGGCTCTTTGTTGACCGCTGAGCCGATGATGTCATAGAGGTCTTGATAATCAGAGATAGGATTAAGGAAGTCCCTAAGATAGAAGGATTCCGCGTCCATGCTGGCCAATTCGCCTACCGTTTTGCCTTCAACCATGTCATAGATGGCGCTTCCTGGCTCAACGCCGAGGCCTTCAAGCAAGGAGGTCGCGGAGCAAGTTTGGAAACGTTCGCCCATGATATCCATCATGTCGACGATGCCGACGTCGAATAGGGCTGGTAGGTAATATGGAGGATGAGCGCCCTCAACAAGGGTTTTGTCGTCGTTAAACGCGCGTTTGTATTCGTTGCCTTTGTTGTCTTTTACGGCTAAACCAAGCCCTTGGGTTCCGGTGGAAACGCGATAGTAGTAGAGCTTTGGATTGAATTCTGGGTCGGCGGTGTTGATTTCGCCCTTGTATTCTTCCCATTCGGTAAAGGCGGAGATATTCTTCAAGTCACCGAACTTATCGCCTAAATTCAAACTGTTGACGGTCGCGGTGACGGTAATGGCTTTGCTGTAATCGAAACTTCTGACGGATTCTTGGTCGAGTTTGATATCCTTAAGGGCCTCGAAATCGACTGTGAAGTACTGATCGAGTTGGTTGTCCTCAATCATTTTCGTAAGCATGTCCTGAATTAAGGGAATGTCACCTAAGGTATAGTTTTTGTAGTTGGTGACGAAGTTCCAAATATTGCCGTTGGCAATTTCTTCAGAGAAACCGTTGCTAGCTCCTGGGATGGCCGAGATTGGGACGGCCCAAAGCAAAATAGAAGCGACGATTCCGAAGATAATGGTTGGGGTAAAGAAGCCCAAAAGGAACCATAAAAAGTTTTTCCAAGGCCTTCCGCGGCCTTTTTTCATCAACCGTTCTTTTTTCTTTTCGTCTATTTCAGCCATAGGGGATTTCCTCCTCAAATGAATACAGCTTACACGAACTTATACTAAATTGTATCGTTTTTTCGGCTCTTATAAAAGAGCAAGCGCGTATGATAAAACTAAAATCATTATGGGGCTGTTTCATTTCAGGCGCGCTCGCGCTAAAATTGACCCGGACAGTTTTCGTATGGCCGCAGAAGAATTTGAAATCAGTAAGGAATCACCAAAAAAGGATTCGCACAAAACCCTGAAGTATGTAATTTACATTCTCGTTGTTTTGATCGCGACTGGTATTTCGCTTGCCTTATCCCTTACCGGTACTTCGAAAGTCGGCGATGTCGAACATTCAAACTTCTCCCTCATCGTCCAGGCTTTCGCCGAAGCCGATTGGGTTTATCTGATGGCGATGCTTGGAATCGTTGTCATCTCTTACATCATCGACGGTTTCATCATCTTCATCTTCTGCCGTCTTTATACCCGTAGGTACAAAATCCATCAGGGTATAGCGACCTCCCTTGTCGGACAGTTCTATTCCGACGTTACCCCTGGGGCTAGCGGAGGTCAGGTCATGCAGGTCTACACGATGAAGAGTCAGGGCATCATCGTCTCTAATGCCGCCTCCATCGCCGTCATGTGGTTTATCCTTTATCAAACCGCATTGCTGATATTCGACGTCGTCGCCTTTATCGTCCAACGCGATGCAATTTTAGGAATTGAGGCGATACGTATAGGCGGTTTCGAGCTTCCGATGATTCCTTTGATCATCGTTGGCTTCTTGCTTAACCTCTCCGTCATCTTCCTTCTTTTCACGATGTCTTTCTGGCATGGGTTCCATAATTTCATCATCAACCACGTCATCGGATTCTTGGGGAAGATACGCATTGTCAAAAAACCCGAACAGACAAAAGAGAACCTCCGCGTGCAAGTTGAGAACTTCAAGATTGAGCTCCGTAGGCTTTCCGCGAACATCCCTGTCGTTATCCTCGTCCTAATCCTTTTCCTCTTGCTTCTTTTCTGCAGATTCTGCGCCCCGTATTTCGCGGGCATGTCCTTAAACGCTTGGGAAGGTTATTGCACCGCCGAGACCGGATGCGTGAAAACGCCGTTCTCCTTCCAAAAGATGATGGAAGCCTCCTTCCTGGGCGCCTTCCACCAGATGGTTACGGGCTTATTGCCTTTGCCGGGTTCCGCCGGTGTATCCGAACTTTTCTATACCCTTCTTTTCCATAATTACTTCACGACTTATAACGGAGCGGTCCTCCCTGCCGAAAAACTTGGTGCCGTCCTTGGTTCCACCCAAATCCTTTGGCGTACCGCGACCTTCCATTTGCCCTTGCTCGTTTCTGGCGTCACCGCGGCACTTTATCGTTCCCGTCCAAAGGAGCCGATCCATTACGCGAACCGCAAAACCTTCATCGCCCTTACCATGTCGACCATGACCGAGAGGAAAGCCTCCGCGGAAACGATGTACGAAACCCGTCAGATGTCCCGCAAGCAATTGCAAAACAAATTGCAAGGCGGCGATGCCAAAACCGATAAGCCACCGGTTATCGAAGTACCAAATTCCGAGACCAAACTTAAGCCTGAAACCCCACCTAAAAAGCCTAAGGCCCCACGCAAATCCAAGAAAAACGAGGAAGACGACGGTGGAGAATGGGAGAGCTGGTCCATATGAAGATCGCCTTGTTTTCCGATACCTTCCTTCCGGAGATTAACGGGGTAGCGACAAGTACGGCGAACCTCGCCTCCATTTTAAGGGCGCACGGCCATTCCGTTTTGGTGGTCACCACGAACCCCTTCAATGACGAGGTTACTTTTGAAGATGATGTCTTAAGGATTCCTGGAATCGCCGTAAAACGTGTGTATGGGTATCGCATTTCCTCTTTCTACAACAAAGAGGCCATGAAGATCATTGAAAACTTCGGGCCGGAATTCGTCCATATCCAAACCGATATCGGCATCGGTATCTTCGGAAACGTCGTCGCGGTAAGACTAGGAATCCCCAAAATCTATACCTACCACACGATGATTGAGGATTACGCCTATTATGTCACGGGAGGCCATTTCGACCGTTTCGCTAGACATGTGGTCCGTCTTTTCTATAGGGGAAAGAGCTTCTTGATGGATGAGATAATCGCACCTAGCGCGAAGAGCAAGGACTATCTCCGTTCAATCGGAATCGATTCGACAATCGATGTCATCCCCACTGGAGTCGATTTATCGCGTTTTTCGAAAAAGAACATCGACAAAAAGAAAATCGCTTCCCTTAAGCAATCTTTGGGAATCGCCAAAGACGAAAAGGTCATTCTTTCCCTTGGGCGTATCGCCGAAGAGAAGAGTATCGACGTCTTGCTTCGCGGATACGCGGAATTCCTAAAAAAAGAGCCAAAGATAAAGACGAAATTCCTTATCGTCGGCTGGGGTCCTGCGGAGAATTCCTTACAGGAACTCGCCTTATCGTTAGGCATCAATGACAAAGTCATCTTTGGAGGCAAAGTGGAACCTTTGCTAACCCAAAACTATTATCATTTAGGCGACGTATTCGTCTCTGCTTCCTTATCGGAAACCCAAGGGTTAACCTTCATGGAGGCTATGGCATCCGAGGTTTTGGTCCTCGCCCGTTATGACGATAACCTCGCCGGAGCCATCGTCGATGGCGAAACCGGGAAATTCTTCTTCGATGAAGCCGATTTCCCCGCCAAATTAGAAGAAGTGTTGACCCTTTCCCCCGATAGGCATGCATCCATGATCGAAAACGCTCTTGGAAGCCTTGACGAATATTCGATGGAAAATTTCTATAATCGCATCATAGAGGTATATAGCCGTGTCAGAAAAAAATATTGGTGACGTCATTAAGGAAATCAAAATCCGCAAAAAGAAGAAAGGCGTGTATGTGATTTTCGAATCCGGAGAGAAAATCGCCCTCTCCGAATCTTCCTATAGCGATTTCCGTTTATATGAAGGGAAAGAGGTTTCCGTTTCGGAAATGGAGAAGCTCCTCGCCTTCGTCGACGAAGATCAATACTATAGCTATGCCCTAAGGCTTTTGGGCAAAGAGATTTATACAAGCTATGGCATTTTCGGAAAATTACTGCATAAGGGGGCCAATGTCGATTTGGCCCGCTCCATCGTCAAACGCCTAAAAGAAGACGGATTGATCGACGATGAGGAATTCGCGGCAGTCTACGCCAACGACATCGCCGATTTTCGGTTATATGGCAAAAACAAAACCATTGCCAAATTGAAGGAAAAAGGTATCCCGAATGAGATCATCGCCAAACTCTCTTTCCCTGAGGAAAAGGAATATGACCGCGCCTGCCGTTATGTCGAAACCTTGAACAAGAAATTATCGAAGACGCCTTCCTCAAGGAAAAAGGCGAAGGCCCTAGCTTCTTTAATCGCCAGGGGCTATGAAAGGGAGGTTGCCACAGAAGCCCTTGAAGCCACCCTTGCCTCAACCCCCAAAAACGTGGAGGAGGAGTCTTTAAAGAAGGATTTCTTCATCGCCAAGAACAAATTCCTCAAATTCGAGGATTTATATATAAGGAAACAAAAGATCTTCGCTTATCTTGCCCGTAAGGGATACAAATATGAGGATATCAAGAGGGTCATAGAGGAGGAATACAATGAAGCTTAACGAATTTACCGACAAGGATCGTTCGGTTATCAGATGCTTGGTTTCCGAATGCAAGAAATGCGTGAATAACGCGGGCAAACCGTATTTAACGGTTCTTTTGAGCGATTCCTCCGGTTCCCTTGATTGCCGTAAATGGGAAGTAACCGAGAATGATTACGTGACCCTTGAAAAAGGGAATTACGTCGAAGTCGATCTCGTGGCCAATTCCTTTGACAAGAAACTCCAAGGCAAGATACTCGCGGCCACCAAGCTTGATATCTTGACCGCGGATTATGATGAATTAATCGCGAAGGCCCCAGTGGAAGTCAAAGAGCTTCATGAAAGGCTGAAGAAATATATCGCCAGCATCAAAGACGAAGCCGTATCCGAATTAACGAAGGCGGTCTTTGCCAAATATTATAAGAAGTACCGCGATTGGCCAGCGGCTGCGAGCAATCATCATAATTACCTTCACGGTCTGATCTACCATTCCCTCACCATGGCGGATTTAGCCTCTCACCTATGCGATATCTACCCCGTCCTCAACCGCGATATCGTAATCGCTGGGACCATCCTCCATGATATTGGCAAAACCATTGAGCTCTCAGGTTTCATCGCGACATCCTATACCCTAGAAGGGAAACTTTTAGGCCATTTATCGATCGGGGCCAACATCATCCATGAATGCGCTAAGGAACTAGGTTACTTTGCTTATGATGATTTAAGCGAAGAGGAAAAGAAGGACAAGACTAGCGTTGCCTTCCATAAGAAGGAAGTCGCAATCGTCCTTGAGCATATCCTCCTTTCCCATCATGGTCTCCCAGAATACGGCGCGGCCGTGCGTCCTTTGACCCGCGAATCCCAAATCGTTTCGATGATCGATGATATCGATGCGAAGATGATGATTCTCCAAAAGGCTTATGAAGGCGTGGAAAAAGGCGATTTCACCAACAAGATCTTCTCGATGGACAATCGCTATTTCTATAAGCCTATGTACACAGAAAAAGAAGATTCCCCCTTCGGTGAAAACGAATAGGGGGAATCCTTAAAATAGTTTTAATCTAAAAGATTAGAGCTTTTCCTTAATCTCTTGGGCGATTACCGGCAAGTTAAGATCCTTGTCGGTATTTTCCTTCATCGTAATCTCAAATCCGCCCGTATCGACATCATAACGTGGGATGACGTGGACATGGAAATGGGGGATGGTTTGTCCCGCGGAAGGACCGGCGTTCGTGAGGATATTGACCCCACTTGCCCCAAGGGATTTGATCGCGGCCTGACCGATGCGTTGAGCAACGTCCATGACGCGGTGAAGCAATTCGCCTGGGCAATGGAGCATGTCCTTATAATGAGCTTTTGGCATAACGAGGGTATGGCCTCTTGTGGCTTGGGAGATATCGAGGATCGCCAAAACGTCCTCGTCCTCATAAACCTTGGTTGAGGGGATTTCCCCACGGATGATCATACAGAATATATCGTCTTCCATCTTATTTCCTCTTTTCGCCTATATTGTAATCCAAAAATAAGGAAAATAAAGCGCCCCTGCATACGCGGGGGCGCATATATCACGCGTAACTATTAATCAAAGAGATCTGGGAAGGTCTTCTTGAAGTAGTTGTAGACGTCGTCATCGTGATAGGCAATCGCGATGGCTTTGACAACGGCTTGGTTGGCCGCGTTCTTGTAGGAATCGGTATCGGCGCTGAGGTCGGCGACTTCCCAACTGACTTGGTTGAGGGTCATCTTTCCATCTTCTCCGAATCCAAGTCCGACATCGTCCGCGTCGTAGTTGGCATCAGCCCTCTCAACGGAGAGTTTCGAGGTCTTGACGGCCTGATCGACACGGCAGATATACCAAGTGGATCCGCTCTTATCGTAGATCGCGTATGGATGTTCCTCGGTTCTTTCGAACTTCTCGGGAACCATGTAGTAGGAGCCATTGACATAATAGCCGAATGTTCCTTTGCCATTTCCATCAGCGTCTTTGATGTTGGGGTTATCGACGTCGTTAGCGACGGTGATCTTGAACAAACGGTCCTTGATGTCGCTAAGCAAGCCGCTCATCGAGGAGGAGGTGAACCATCCTTCGGTGACCTTGCTGGCTTTGATGACATCGAGTTCCTTGAGTTCAAGGCCGATTTCCTTGGTGTAGGCGCCAGAACCGGTGAAGTCGGTGGTGGTGCCGGTGAGGTTACGGTCGGTGACGATTTCGTTGTAATCCTTGACGATCGCACCCATTAGGGTCTCGGAATAGACCTTGGATTCGTCGACGAGGGTGGTGCCGGCGATATTAGCGAAGGCACTTGGAGTCCAGCCGGCGCGGGTATAGATCGCAGTCGCGAAGGCATCATCGGCGGCAACGGTGCCGGCATAGAGCCTATCGAGATAGCGGAGGTCGCGGTGTTCGTCGGAGACGCCATCGGCTTCGAGGCTAAGCTCGCAGAAAGCGCGGACCAGGTTTTGAGTCGCCGCGGCGGAGGAGGAAATATCCGGGAGGGCGATGAATTGCACTTTACGGGCATAGGAACGACCGAGGACGCCGTAGTTGTTCTTGATGAGGTAATCCTTGACGATGGCACGGCGATAGATGGTCGGGAGGAGGCTCCTCTCGATGTAATCTTTGTAATTGACGAGGATGTCGGTGAAATAGAGATCGACGTCTTCGTAGGTGTGCTCACCGTTGAGGATGTTGCTCTTCGGCGCGGCGATATCCTCTAAGAGATAGAGATTATTGACTTGCGCGCGATAGAAGAGGGCTTCATAGAAGACCGAACGTTCCTGATAGGAGGAGTTGTTGCGGGCATCCCAGAAGGATTTGCGGATGGCGGTGACCATCGCGTTAGCGAAGTCGACGACTTCTTCCTTCTTGGTGAAGGCTTTCTGCTTGGAGAGGAAGGCTTCGGCTTTGGTGTTGTCATTGAAGACGTCGACCAAGCCATTGCCATCATCGTAGAATTTGCCGAAGTAGGATTCGCCATAAGCGAAGAGGATCTTGTTGAGAATCCTCTCGGAATTGGAATCGCCAGAGCTGACGAGGGATTCGTAGATGTCTTGGAGGGTATTGCCGGTTAGTTCCTCGGCGATGTTGATGATCTTCTCATCTTGGAGCGCCTTTGGAAGTTCGGCGGTGACTTCGCCGCATCCGGCGAGACCGATGGTCGCGGCGGAGCAAAGAAGTAGAAGCGCCTTCTTGAAATTATTTGCCATCATAGCAGGCACCTCCTTTGGCCCAAAGGCCAGTTCCGTTCTTGGCATCTTCGCTGCCATAACCGATAGCGCAGACCTCAGAGATGAGCTCTTGGTTGCCCTTATCGTTCATCTGACGCTCGGCATCCTCTTGGTCGAGGTATTCCATGTATGTGCGCCAATCCTTATCGAAGTTCTCCATCGCATCGATGGTCGCGGAGTTGCGACTGGTCTTGATGTAGGTGGTGATGAGTTCTTCGAGGCTGCGTCCGAGTTCGCTATCGGCGAAGGTAACGTTACCCTTGACCATCAATTCCTCGAAGATATAGCTGGAGTCATCGGTGACGACGCTCTTGACCGCGTCTTTGACTTTCTCGGCGTTAGCGGTGTAGTCAGGAGCGGTGGTCTGGAGTTTGTTGACGAATGTCGACTTGGCGGCATAGTCATTCTCACCGACTTTGTAATATGGATAGTACTTATCGGCAGCGCCTTCGCTGGAAGCGGCGGTATCGTTACTTGGGATACGGGCCGGATCAAGCATGGTGTAATACTCGGAAGCCGAGGTGACGTCTTTGGTGGCCTTGTCGGCATCATAAGTCGCCTTGTCGATTTCCTTGAAGGCACCGGTGTTCTCGTCATAGGAAGCATATTCAACGAGAGCCGAACGGTCGGCGACGATGAAGTGAATGCCCTGATATCCGGAAGTACCGGCACGGACGGCGATGACGATTTGGCCTTTCTCATTGGTTAGAACGTTGCTGCCAATGCCATCGAGGACGTCAGTGGTGTCGGTTTGGAAACCTGGGAGTGCAGCGTAGGTCGCGCTTGGAACGCCTTTGGTATTTGGAAGACCGGTGGTCGCATCGGTTTCAACCGCATAGACTGGGTTGCCTTCGGCTTGGTCGAACTTCTCCCAGCTCGCATCACGAATGCCCGCAGCTTGGTTGAAGGGGATTTCGTTTGGAGTGATGACGGCGATCTGGTGGCTGTTCATATACTTATTGAAAAGGATATTACGGGCATAGAACGTCGCGGAGTTGTCGTTGACTGGATAACCGAGGTTCGGGTTCTTGGCAACCTCATCCTTGCCTAAAGCGACGAAGACGCCATAGGGGATGGTGCCGATGCCGCGATCTTCGAAGCTCGTTTTGATTTCATCCGCATCGTAACGATCGTCTTCGGCATCTGGGAGGATGCTCTTGGCAACTGTGGCGCGATAGGAATCGGCCGCGGCATTTTTGGTTTGCTTGTTGTAAAGGGCGTCGAAGGCATAAAGACCGAGTTTGAATTCTGGGACGAAACCAGTACTCTTGTCCATGATGCCGAGGTCGCCGTAGTTCTTGGCGGAGCCATCGTCTTCGGAAAGCTCGCTAGCCAAGGTACCGAAACGCAAACGGTTGAGGGCTGGTGTGACACCGGCTTGGTCATTGTTGACGCCAGCGATGCCTTTGACAACCGCGGAAAGCTTCTGGGCTTCCTTCTCGGAGATGGTGTCCTGGGTGTGCTCGTTGTTGGAGGCCGAGGTCAATTTCACCAAGATATGGGAAACGTGGTATGGGGCCTTCTCGGCGAGATAACCTTTGGTGACGGGGCCGTATTTCTTAACGAGCTCGTCGGTGCTGAGATTGGTGTTGCCGTTCTCGTTCGAGGTCCATCTTGTGCCGTCGCGAATCGCGTTATAAGCCGACTGGGTGTAGTAACTCTTGGTGAAGAGATCGCTCTCTTCGGCTAGAAGCTTCTTATCGAAGAGCTCATCAGCGTTTTCAACGCCTTCGCTCTTAAGGAGCTTCTCCCATTCGACTTGATAAGTCGTTCCGTTGGTATCCGCGTTCTTCTGCGCACTTTCACGGACGCCGTTGACTTTTAACTTAGCCTCACGAGTGGCTTTGTCTAGTGCGCTTTTCTGATCCGGCTGGTTGTAGTAGTTGCGGATCAGGACTTCCCTGACATTTTTGAAGACGGTCGAAGCAGAGGAGTTCGAGGGAAGGTAATCATCGAAGAGTTCCTTCGCGGTGAAGTTCACCGATGTTCCGCTGCTGTCTTTGTAACTTAGGATTACGCCTTCGTTATAGGTAACCTCGTTGCAAGCCGCCAAACCTGAGACGGCCACAAGGGCTCCCGCAATGCCGAGGGTGAGTTTCTTTTTCTTCATGTAACTCATTTCCTCCTGTGTCTTTGCATAGACATGCGGCGAAAGTATATACTTTCAGTAGTCTAGATACAACAATAAATTGCTTCCCCGAAAACAATAGTTTTCTTTGTGTTTTCAGGGTGTTTGACGGGAGAATTGTCAATGGAAAAGCCCGATTTGGCGGGAATTTGAAGACAAAGATTAATCTTTGAAAAAGGGAAAAAGACAAAAAAATCATTTTTGGATTATCACTTTTGTTGTCCAAAGTTTGGCGCAAGACTATGATATGGCGGCTAGGAGGAAGGGCCATGGCAACATTAACGATCAAAGACCTTCACGTCTCAGTGAAGGGCAAAAGGATTCTCAAGGGAGTAAACCTCGAATTGAACGAGGGGGAGACCCTGGCTTTGCTTGGTCCAAACGGCCATGGAAAATCAACCCTTCTCGCCGCGATTATGGGCAACCCAAACTTCACCGTCGATAAGGGTGAAGTCCTTCTTGACGGACATGACGTTCTTGCGATGTCGGTCGATGAGAGAAGTAGGGCTGGACTATTCCTCGCGATGCAAAATCCTGTTGAAATCCCAGGGGTCAATTCCGCGGATTTCTATAAGGCTGCGATGAATGTCAGAAGGGAAAAGCCGATGAACTTCTTCCAATTCTACAAAGCCCTCGAATCCGCTTATGAAGAGATGGGAATGCCTTTCGAGATGAGCAAGAGAAATCTTAATGAAGGCTTCTCGGGAGGCGAGAAAAAGCGTAATGAGATCCTCCAGATGAAACTCTTGAATCCGACTTTCGCCTTCCTCGACGAGATTGATTCAGGACTTGATGTCGATGCGATGAGGATAGTCGCAAAAGCCATTGAAGAAGAACAAAAAAAGGGAAAGGGCTTCTTGGTCATTTCCCATTATGCAAGGCTATACACCATGATCAATCCAACGCGTGCCGCCATCATGATCAACGGCAGAATCGCGGTTAGCGGAGGGCCTGAACTCATCACTAAGGTTGACACAAAAGGATATGAATGGATTAAGACCGAACTTGGTATTTCCGTTGAGAAGGAAGACCCTTCACTTAACGATGTCTCAATCGGTGTCTGCGTTACGAGAAGCGCTATTGAAGGAGAAGGAAAATAAACCTTTATGGCGTTAATTAGAATTGATAATCAAATCGTCGATGAAAACTTTGTTGTCAGAGAAGGTGAAAATCTATCTCTAAACATAGTTACTCTCGAAAGTGGAAAACCCTGCAAAATCTCTGCAGTTTTGGAAAATAATGCGAGTTTTGCAGTGGCTTTTGCAGACTTCGGTTCTTGGACAGGAGAGGTTGTAATCGACGTTTATTTGAACGGTGAAAACGCGAATTTTGATTTCCATTGCGCATCTTATTGTTCCGTCAATGAAAACAAGCGTTTTGAAGTAAATGCCTTCCATAAAGGGCGTGCTGGTAAATCCTTGGTTTCCTGCTATGGAATTGCTGCCGACCATGGCGTGATCCGTTTCGAAGGGACGAGCAAAATCGAAAAGGAATCCATAGGTTCATCGACGAGGCAGGAGGCTAAAGCAATTCTCTTCGATCGTTATTCCCAAGGGTTCTGTTCCCCTGTTTTGAAAATCGAGGAAAACGAGATTGAGGCCTCCCATGCCGCCAGTGTAGGCCGAGTCAATGACGACCATCTTTTCTATCTTACAAGCCGCGGACTAACCAAAGATGAAGCAAAGAAACTTATCGTTCTTGGGTATCTAAAACCAATTGTGAATTATGTTGATGATGAATCCCTTAAGGAAGCTATCGTCAAACGGATTGAGGAGAGGGTATGAACGGTTACGACATCAAGAAAATTCGTTCTGATTTCCCGATGCTAAATCCTAATAAGAAGATGCAGGGAAAGCCTTTGGTTTGGCTTGATAACGCTTCGACCACCTTTAAGCCAAAGCAAGTTATCGATGCTATAAATTATTATTACACCGACGCTACAAGCAACTCTCATCGTGGTGATTATGACCTTTGTTTTGTTATGGACAAAGTTGTGATAGAAACCCGTGAGGTCGTTGCTTCATTCATCAATTCCAAAAAGACTGAAATCGTCTTCACCTCGGGTGCCACGGCCTCCATAAACCTAGTCGCTTATGGGTATGCGATGAAGTATTTGGAAGAAGGGGACGAGATTCTCCTAACCGAAGCTGAGCATGCTTCCAACGTCTTACCTTGGTATAAGGTTAAGGAAGTCAAAGGCTGTAACATTGGTTTTATCCCTCTTGATGAAAACGGGATGTTAAGCGTTGAAAACGTCAAGGCCTCCATAAACGAAAAAACGAAAATCATAGCTATCGCCCAAGTTACAAACGTCCTTGGTTTTGTCACTCCAATTAAGGAAATCGCCAAACTTTGTCATGAGAAAGGCATCATTCTTGTTGTCGATGGTGCCCAATCCGTTCCTCATATGAAGATAGATGTTAAGGATTTGGATTGCGACTTCCTATCATTCTCCGGACATAAACTCTGCGGTCCAACAGGCATCGGGGTTCTTTATGGCAAATATGAATTGCTCGAAAAAATGGATCCATTCATGAGCGGAGGCGGCAACAACGTCAAATTCGACATGTGCGGAGACGCCTCATTCCTCGAACCTCCGATGAGATTTGAGGCTGGAACACAAAACCTTGAAGGCATCATTGGTCTAAAGGCTGCGATCGAATATATATCCGCGCTTGGTATGGATAACATCAACGAGCATGAGCGCGAGTTGAAGAAATATTGCATCGAGGAATTAAAGAAGACCGGTGTCGCGACCATCTATAACGAAGATAGCGAAGCCGGAATCGTTACCTTCAACGTCGATGGGGTTTTTGCTCAGGATGCCGCGACCTATTTCAATTCATGTGGTATCGCGGTTAGAAGCGGTCAGCACTGCGCGAAGATCCTTAATGATTTCCTCAAAACAGTCGCGACCGTGCGCGCGTCCTTCTATTTCTATACGACGAAGGAAGAAATCGATTGCCTAATTGAGGCGGTCAAGAAATGCAAAGGAGAATATCTCAATGCCTACTTCAATTGAATTAACCCCTGAAATAATGCGTGAAATCATCATGGATCATTATTCCTCTCCAAGACATAAAATGACCCCCGTTTCTCAAGATTTCGCCACCGTTCATTCGTCTTCTGTCAACTGCATCGATGATATTGACGTCTATTTGAAAATGGAAAACGAGGTGGTCAAAGACGCTTGCTGGAATGGCGTCGCCTGCGCGATTTCCACGGCCTCTAGCGATATCCTTTGCGATCTTCTTATCGGCAAGAAAAAAGAGGAAGCCGAATATTTAATCGCCCAATATAACGCGATGATTCATGAAGAGCCTTATGATTCTTCCGTCTTGGAAGAGGCCCTTGCCTTTATGAATACCTCCAAACAAGCCGCCCGTATCCACTGTGCAACCATCGGTTGGGATGCTTTCCTCGACCTTTTGAAAGGACATAATCACGATGAAGGAAAATAATGATTCATCTTTGCCTTTCGAAGAAAAGGAATACGAATACGGCTTCCATGATGAGGACGTATCGATTTTCACTACGGGAAAAGGACTATCAGAAGAGGTCGTCAGGGCAATATCCGCGGCCAAAAACGAACCAGAATGGATGCTTGATTTCCGCTTAAGGGCCCTTAAGGCCTTTAGGGCTTTGCCAATGCCTTCCTATGGCCCAGACCTTTCCTTCATGGATTTCGATGATTACACCTATTTTACGAGGGTCTCCGATCGCGAATCCTCCTCATGGGAAGACGTTCCAGAAACCGTCAAGAACACCTTTGAACGCCTTGGAATCCCGGAAGCCGAGCAAAAATACCTTGCCGGGGTCTCCACCCAATATGAATCGGAAGTCGTCTATCACAATATGCTTAAGGAAGTCGAGGAGAAAGGCGTCATCTTCCTTTCCACCGAGATGGGTCTGAAGCTTTACCCCGACTTATTCAAAAAGTATTTCAACAAAGTCATCCCAATAGGCGATAACAAATTCGCCGCGCTTAATGGGGCGACTTGGTCAGGCGGATCCTTCGTTTATGTACCTAAGGGAGTTCATTTGGAGAAACCCCTGCAGTCATATTTCAGAATTAACAATGAAAAAACCGGCCAATTTGAACGCACCCTCATAATCGTAGATGATGGGGCCGACCTCCATTATGTTGAAGGCTGCACCGCCCCTCAATATAGCAAGGATTCATTCCATACTGGCGTCGTCGAAATCTATGTCGGCAAAGGTGCCAAATGCCGTTACTCGACCATCCAAAACTGGTCCAACAACATCCTTAACCTCGTTACCCAAAGAGCTTTGGTTGAGGAAGATGGCCTTATGGAGTGGGTCGATGGCAATATTGGATCTATGATAACCATGAAATATCCTTGCTGCGTATTAAAAGGCGATAGGGCCAAAGGAAGCTGTATCACCATCGCGGTAGGTTCCAAAGGGCAATACCAAGACGCTGGAGCGAGGATGATTCATGAAGGAAAAGATACTTCCTCCACGATTATCTCCAAATCAATTGTCAGAAACGGCGGAGTAGCCAATTATCGAGGCACGGTCCGCGTGAAAAAGGATGCGACGGGAGCTAAGTCCCACGTCGAATGCGATACCCTCATTCTTGATAACATCTCCAAATCTGACACCTATCCGAAAAACGAAATCAAGAACAACGAATCATTCCTCGAACATGAGGCCACTGTCTCCAAAATTTCCGAGGACCAGCTTTTCTATCTCCAAAGCCGCGGCATTTCCGAAAAAGACGCGACTCAGATGATAATTATGGGCTTCATTGAGCCATTCTCCAAAGAACTCCCCATGGAATACGCGGTCGAGTTGAACCAGCTCATTAAAATGGATATGAGCGGATCGGTGGGTTAGAGACACCATGGATAATTTCGATATCATCGTCATAGGTGGTGGACATGCCGGGGTTGAAGCATCTTTTTCCTCAGCGAATTTAGGGAAAAAGACCCTTCTTATCACCCTCAACAAAAAGATGATAGCGAATATGCCTTGCAACCCTCATATCGGAGGAAGCGCGAAAGGCGTGGTCGTTAGGGAGGTCGATGCCTTAGGCGGTCTAATGGGCATTGCCGCAGACCAAAGGCCATTGCAGATAAAAATGCTAAATACGGGCAAGGGCCCTGCGGTTCAATGTCTTAGGTCACAACAAGACAAACATCTTTATCCGGCTTTCATTCAGAAGACCTTAGAAGAACTACCAAACCTTACCATTTTAGAGGATGAAGTCGCCTCGCTTCTCCATGATGAAAACCGCGTTTATGGAGTTATGACCAAAAGCGGAAAATCGATACATGGATCCGCTATAATCCTAACTGGAGGCACTTATTTAAATGCCAGAATCTTCCGCGGAAGAGAACATTTCGATGGTGGACCAGATGGGGAAAAGGCCTCCATTGGTTTAAGCGATGCCTTACGCGAGATGGGTTTGGAATTAATCAGGCTAAAAACGGGAACCCCGCCTAGGCTAGACAAGAAAACCATCGATTTCTCGAAAGCGGAAATCCAGCTTGGTTCCGAGGATGTCCTTTGCTTCTCTTTCTCTAATCAAAAGAGCACACCCCTTTCTGAGCAATTGCCTTGCCATTTGATCTATACGAACGAGAAAACCCATAAAATCATCATGGATCATTTAAGCGAATCAAGCCTCTTCGATGGCTCAATCGTTGGCATTGGACCCCGTTATTGCCCTTCGATTGAAAGCAAAATAACGCGTTTTGCGGACAAACCGCGTCATCAGCTCTTCCTTGAACCAGAATACCTCGATAACGATTCCTATTACCTGCAGGGCTTTTCCACCGGCTTACCGGTTGAAGTCCAAGAAGAAATGGTCCATTCACTTCCTGGATTGGAAAACGCCAAGCTCCTTAAGTATGCCTATCAAATCGAATATGATGCGATTGTTCCTACGGAATTTACGGCCACCCTTGAATCGAAGAAGTACCGAGGATTATATGCCGCAGGCCAAGTTATCGGCACGAGCGGATATGAAGAAGCGGCCGGTTTGGGTTTGATGGCGGGAATTAACGCTTGCCTCAAAATCGATGACAGGCCCCCCTTAATTTTGAAAAGAAACGAAGCTTATATAGGGGTTATGATTGATGACTTGGTAACAAAGGGAATCGATGAGCCTTACCGCCTTCTTTCCTCTAGGGCGGAATATCGTCTCTTGCTTCGCCACGATAATGCGGATGCTAGACTAAGCGAATATGGTCATGATGTCGGTCTATTGAAGGAAGACCGCTACGCCGCTTTCAAAGAAAAACAAGAGAATATACATAAGGCTATCACTATACTTTCCTCAAATAATATCGATGACAAGGACGGTTTGAAGAAATTGATGGAATCCCATGGGTTCGACTATGACAACCAAGGATTCAAAGGCATTGAGATTCTCAAAAGACCAACCTTTTCCTATAACGAAATCGCCCCATTATGCTCGGCCCTCAATGATATAAAATTGACCCCCGATTCCGTATTATCCTTGGAAACGGTAGTCAAATTTGAAGGTTATTTGGAGAAGCAAAGAAGGGAAGCCGACCGCCTTATAAAAGCCGAAGGTATTTCCTTGCCAACCGATTTAGATTATCTTCATATCGATGGCCTTAGGTTAGAGGCAAGACAGAAACTCAATATGGTTCGTCCTTTGACCCTTGCCCAAGCTTCGCGAATTCCAGGGGTTAATCCCGCGGATTTATCCATCTTGTTACTTTATTTAAGGAAGGAAAGGAAAGCATGAAGAAAGAAGACCTTATCGAAGCCCTTCGCCACGCCAAGATCAATCTCCCCGGTTTGGATATCGATAAGCTTTCCCTTTACGCCCAAAAACTAAAGGAATGGAACGAAAGAATGAATCTTACCTCCATCGTCGAGGAAGAGGATGTTTTTCTAAAACATTTCTACGATTCTTTGCTTCCATGTGCCTTGACTGATTTCAACAATAAAAGCATCGCCGATATTGGTTCTGGGGCGGGTTTTCCCGGAATGGTTATGGCTTTGGCTTATCCTTCCGCGAAAGTAACCTTGATCGATGCCACTAAGAAAAAATTCCTCTTTTTAGAGGAAATAAAGGAAAGCCTTGGACTCGATAATGTCTTTTTCCATGTCGGCAGAGTAGAAGATATGAAGGAAGAAAGGGAAAGTTTCGATATCGTTACTTCCCGCGGGTTCGCCTCAATGAATGTTTTCCTCGAAGTGGCCTCCCCTTTAGTTAAAGTTCACGGGGAAGTCATTGCCATGAAAGGAAAAAATGGAAAAGAGGAGATGAAAGAAGCCATCGACGCTTTGGAAATTTTGGGCCTTCGTTATGGCAAACGCATCGAGACGATTATGCCAAATAGCGGGGACGTGCGCATGAATTTCCTTTTCAACAAGTATAAAAACACGCCTGTTAAATATCCCCGTGAATGGGCAAAAATCATTAAGCATCCTCTTTGAGGAAAAATCGTTTTTGGGATAAAATAGTCAGTATGGCAAAGGTGATTTCTATCGCAAATCAAAAGGGTGGTGTCGGAAAAACCACGACCGCCATTAACCTTTCAGCAGCTCTCGCCCATTTTGGGAGGAGGGTTCTTTTATTGGATTTGGATCCCCAGGGGAATTCCGGCAGGGGTATTGGCATTGATATCAACATAATTTCCATTACAATGAGGGAAGTCCTCCTTGGCGAGAAGGGCATCAAAGAAGCCATCGTCCATTCGATGTATCCTCAGCTTGATATAGCGATTTCAAACATACGCCTCGCGTCTTTGGAGGTTTCCTTGATTGAATCGCCTAGAGAAAGACCATTCTATATGCTTAAAGATGTCCTGTCCGAAATCGAGGGGGATTACGATTACATCATCATCGATTGCCCACCATCTTTAGGTATTCTTTCCCTCAACGGTTTGGTAGCCGCGAATTCATGCATCGTCCCCGTCCAATGCGAATATTTCGCAATGGAAGGGTTAGCGTCAGTCTTATCCACGATAAACACGATCCGCCAAGACCATAACAAGGATTTGAAAATTGAGGGTTTCCTCTTGACGATGTATGATGCCAAAACCCGTCTTGCCGAGGAAATCTCCGAGCAAGTTCGTTCCCTTTTCAAAGAAAATACCTTCATGGTCGCGATTCCTCGGAATCTTTCCGTCGGGGAATCCCAAGCCAAACATATGCCAGTCGTCCATTATCGCCCTTCCGCCCAAGGAAGCGTCGCCTATTTCGCCTTAGCTAGGGAAGTGATGGACCATGAAGAATAACAATTCGTCCCTTCTCTCCTCTTCCTTAAAGGACCTAATCGAGAAGTTTTCCCAGGAAAACATCATCGCCGTCATGGAAAAGGAGTACGCAAGTTCTCCGACTAGGCTTATTTCGACGTCCTTAATCGATGATACTTCCTATATTTCCAGCGTTCCCATCAAAAAGAATGTCATCGATTTCTTCGCAGAAGGACTTAAGGAAAAGGGTTTCTATAACCCTCTTGTCATCCGTAGCAAAGGCGAACGTTATGAATTGATACTTGGCCGTAAAAGATTCATTGCCGCGAAGAAGGTCGGCATCGTCTCCTTACCCTGTGTCATCGCCGAAGTCAGCGATGAGGAAGAGCTTTTGATGCTTCTTGCGGATAACCGCGATACCAGGGATTGTCCAGCGCCCCAAATCGCTCTTGTCTATAAGGCCTTGATCGATGAATTCGACTACACGCATCAAACGCTTTCCACCTTGTCCCATATTTCTAGACCCCAGGTTACAAACATCCTCAGGATCCTTAAATTGCCTCAGGAAATCCAAGATGAGATAAGTTTAGGAAACCTTTCTTATGGACACGGAAAAGTTATCGCTTCCCTCAACGCGGAGGATATGGTGCCCTTTGCCAAGCGGATAAAGAAAGAGAAACTTTCCGTTGGCAAGACCGAATACCTTGTTAGGGAGATGCTTTCAAAAGATTCTAATAACAAGAGTTTGCTTACCCCCTCAATGTTCGGGGCAAAGGAAATTAGGGATCGCTCCAAATCGGTAACCTTCCGGTTCGAGAGCGAAGAAGAAAAAGAAGCCTTCGTGAAAAAGCTTCTTGGAAACGAAAACGAATAAAGAAAAATCCCCTTTTTCGGGGGATTATTTCATTAAGGGATAGCTTATTCGGAAATGGCCTGAACTGGGCAGCTTTCGATGGCATCCGCGATATCGGCGTCTTCGCCTTCGTTGACTGCAGCGGCTTTGCCGTCATCACCGATTTCGAAGATATCTCCGTGGGCGGCGGCGCAGAGTCCGCATCCGATGCAGAGATCGTTATCGACTTTTGCTTTCTTTGGCATGGTACAACTCCTTTGATGTGCCTTCATTATAATGACTTGCGTTTAGAATACAAACGGCAAATTACCCCGAAGGTGCTTAGAAAGTAGCCTTTTTCCCTAAAAGCCACAATTTAAATTGTAGTAATTTAAAGGTATGATATTGGCGTTTATGGAAACGAGACTGCAACGCTATGCCAAATACCGCGCCTCAATCCGCCTTTTGCCGGAGGACGCTTTTAGCGACGATGGCAAATTCAACAAGACGATGACCTCGTCCGAATTGAAATCTTTGGCCTCAATGGGACGCCCCGCTTCGGTCATCCATACCGCCGCCTCGGGCAAACCGGAAATCGATATTGCCCCTGAGGAAGGGCAGGTAACGCCCTATGCTTTTTATCTCGCCAAGAAAAAAGCCTGGTGGGTCGCTAAGGCAATCATCTCCTTGGTGGTTCTTGGTGGGCTCGTTGCTTTCTTCGCCTTCTTCGTTGGGTTCTGAGGAGTCTTTTATGGAAAAATACATCTCTGTCGCCATTGATGGCCCAGCCGCCGCTGGAAAAAGTACTGTCGCCAAGAAAGTCGCTTCGATTCTAGGTTTTACCTATATCGATACGGGAGCTATGTATCGTGCTTTTACCTATGCGGTCATAAAAGCCGGACTCGATCCTCAAAGCGAAGCCCAATCCAATTCCCTTATCCCTTCAGTTTCCATAGAACTCGCCGAAGGCGGAAAGGTTTTCTGCAATGACGAAGACGTTACCAGAGCCATTCGCGAACCTCTGGTCTCCGGAAACGTCAGCTATATCGCTTCCTATAAGGAAATACGTTTGGCTATGGTCGAAATGCAAAGGAAGATGGCGGAAAGCAAATCCGTCGTCATGGATGGTCGGGATATCGGAACCTATGTCTTACCAAAGGCCTCTGTTAAGATTTTCCAAATCGCCTCCGTTGAAACGAGAGCGGAAAGACGCTTTAAGGAAAACCAGGAAAAAGGCATCCCCACCACCTATGAAGAGGTGGTCGCTGATGTCAAGAAACGCGATTACATTGATTCGCATCGCGCCTTTGCCCCGCTTTCTCAGGCAGAGGATGCCGTTGCTTTGGATACTTCGAACCTCACCATCGATGAATCGGTCGAGGCCGTTTTGAAAATCATCGCCGACAAAACCGGCTTGGAGGTTCCATGCCACTAGGTTTAGTCGCAATCGTCGGAGCCCCTAACGTTGGCAAGTCGACCCTTTTCAACCGCATGGTCGGGGAGCGTTCCTCGATTGTCGAAGATGTCCCTGGAGTCACCAGGGATAGGCTCTATGGGAAGGGCGAATGGCTAACAAAAGAGTTCCAAATCGTTGACACGGGTGGCATAGAAATCAAAAACGCCCCCTTCCAGCAGGAGATCCGCGCCCAAGCGGAAATCGCGATGGAAGAAGCCGATGTCATCCTTTTCGTAGTCGACGGGAAGACAGGCGTCACCGAAGACGATAGGGCGGTTGCCAAGATCCTTTATAAGACGAGTAAACCCGTTTTGCTCGTCGTCAACAAAATCGATAATAAGGACCGTCTCGCGGACGCCTATGAATTCTATGCCTTAGGATTAGGCGACCCCTATCCGGTTTCTGGAAGCCACGGCATTGGGGTTGGCGATTTGCTCGATAAAGTCATATCCTTACTTCCCGAAAAGGAAGAGGAAGTCAAAGGCGATGCCGTCTCTTTCTGCTTTATCGGAAGGCCAAACGTCGGGAAATCCTCTTTGACCAACGCGATTCTTGGAGAAACAAGAACCATCGTCAAGGATATCGCCGGAACCACCCGCGATTCCATCGATACCCCGTTCACCTATAACGATAAGAATTACGTTGCTATCGATACGGCCGGTTTGGTTAAGCGCGGACGCATCTATGAGGCGATTGATAAATACGCGGCCTTGCGCGCTTTGAGGGCCATCGAAAGAAGCGACGTCGCCATCTTGGTAATCGATGCCTCCACCGGCATCCTCGATCAGGACCGTCATGTAATTGGCTATGCCCTTGATGAATGTAAGGGAATCGTCGTTGTCATCAACAAATGGGATATCGCCGGAAAAGGCGTCCAACAGCAGGATTTCGAAGCGGAATTCCGTAGGAGGTTCAAATTCCTTGAATACGCGAAGGTCGTTTTCGTCTCCGCTAAGACGGGAAGGGGATTGGACAATATCCTCCCCGCGGTCGATCAGGCTTATGAATCCTGCTCAAGAAGGGTACCTACCTCGATTCTTAATACGGTTATCCTCGATGCCCAGAATATGAACCCGACCCCGGAATTCAACCATGGCCGTCTGAAGATCAATTACGTCTCCCAGGTCGCGACCAACCCCCCGACATTCGTCATGTTCTGCAACGAGCCGAACTTCGCCCATTTCTCCTATACGCGTTATTTAGAGAATAGACTTCGCGACACTTTCGATTTTGAAGGAACCCCAATCAAGATAATTTACCGTCGCAAAAAATAGCCCATCCAATCCCCAAAAACAAAATTGACATTATTGTCATATCAAAATAGCGAATTTGTCCGATTTCATCGGAATTATTACTTTTCTAAAGAAAAGAAATGCCTAAAAAACACAAAATTAAGAAAAAAACTTGCATTTGTTCCGATGGAATGTTAACTTTTACTCACTTCAAATCAGCAATAGGAGGAATTGTCCATGAACAAAGCTGAATTAATCGGTTTGGCCGCCGAGAAGGCCGAAATCTCCAAAACCGACGCCGAGAAGGTCATCGATGCCGCTCTTCGCCTCATTGAAGAGGCCGTCGTCCGTGGCGAAGCCGTCAAAATCTCTGGTTTTGGCATTTTTGAGAAGAAGGTCCGCGCGGCCCGTGTCGGCACCAACCCATCCAGCGGCGCTAAGATCACCATCCCAGCATCCAACTCCGTCGCTTTCAAACCTTCCAAAGGCTTGAAAGAGAAAGTCAACTAAGTTAGGGACTAATCTTTAAACCCGGGGCAACCCGGGTTTTTTATCCCCTTTGTCTATGGAACTCCCATCTTTCTTTGAAAAACTGCACGGACTCTTCGCTAAAAACGGGTTTGAGGTTTACCTTGTCGGAGGCACCTCTCGCGACATCCTTTTGGATATTCCTCTTCGCGATTTCGACTTGGTGACGGATGCTACCCCAGAACAGATGAAGGGATTTTTGGATAACGCCGACTTCACATTCGCTAGATTCGGTTCGGTAAAACTCGTTTTCGAAGGTTATAAAATGGATATCACCACCTTTAGGAAAGAAGATTCCTATGGGGATTTTCGTCATCCCAGCAAAATCGTTTTCATTAAGGATATGGAAATGGATTCCTCTAGGCGCGATTTCACCATCAACGCGATCTATATCGACCATAACGGAAAAACCTATGATTTCCATAATGGCTTGGATGATTTAAAGAATGGGGTCATCCGCTTCATCGGAGATCCGCGAAGGAGGATTTTAGAGGACCCATTACGCATTCTTCGCGCGGAACGCTTTGCCAAAAGACTTGGTTTTTCCATTGACAAGGAAAGCCAAGAGGCCGTTGATGAAATGCGGGGACTGCTCGAAAAACTCAATCCGGAAAAGATTAAAATGGAAAGCAAAAAAGGATAGAATAGAACCATGAACGAAATCGGATCGATGGAAGCCGTGGACTTCCGTTACTTGTTGCTTGAATATTACAAAAAACTGGACCTCGATGAGAAAAGCCTTGCGGTAATTCTTCTCGTCGACCATCTTTTAAGGCAAAACAACACCTTTATCACCGCGGATATCCTTTCCTTGAAGATGTCCTTAAAACAAAAAGAAATCGACGATATCCTCGCCGAACTCATCAAGCGCGAGCTCCTTTCCTATGAGATGAACGGGAAAGACATGATCACGACTTTGGAACCATTGAAAAAGAAACTCTACAAGATGTTTCAATTGGCAGTTGCCAAGGATAAGCAAAACCTCGCTTCCGAGGAAAGAAGCGCTTTGCTCTCTTCTTTGTACGCCTATTTCGAAAAGCGCCTTAACCGCACCTTATCCCCACTAGAAAATTCCACTCTTTCGACTTGGCTTGATGATGGCTTTACTGAAGAGGACATCAAAGCGGCCTTAGAGGAATCGATCGCCGCTGGACGCCGTTCCTTCAAGACCATCGACCGCACCCTGCGCACTTATAGGAGAAGAGGGGATATATCACGCGAAGGCTATTCTGGTGTCAGCGATAACTGGGATAAATCCATTGAGGAAACCATTGAGATGGCCAAGACCAAATGGCTCGATGACGATGATTGATAAATCTTTCCTTCTTGATAAATTGGACGAGATGTTTCCCTCCGCTCATTGCGAGCTGAATTTTTCTTCGCCCTTTGAATGTTTGGTCGCCGTCTCCTTAAGCGCCCAAACAACCGATAATTCCGTTAATCGCGTCACGCCTAGGCTCTTTTTGACTTATCCAACCCCCGTCGAGATGGCAAAGGCGGATATAAAAGAGGTCGAGGAAATCATCCATAGCATTGGTCTATACCATAATAAGGCCAAGAACATCATTTCCTTATCGAAGGCTATCGTCGAAGACTTCAACGGTGAGGTTCCCTTGGACAAAAAGACCTTAACGAGTCTCCCTGGTGTCGGCATCAAAACCGCGAATGTTGTTCTCGCGGAAGCCGCCCATATACCTTCGATCCCGGTCGATACCCATGTATCCAGGGTTTCCATAAGATTGGGGCTAGCAAAAGAAGGGGATGCCCCTGAAGTAGTCGAGAGAAAACTCGAAAAAGCCTTTCCAAAGGAAAGATGGATCAAGATGCATCATCAACTTATATTCCTAGGAAGACGGGTTTGCTCCGCCCGTTCGCCCCAATGTGAGACGTGTCCGTTGTCCGTTCAATGCAAAGAAGGGAAGAAAAGGGTTTCCACCAAAGGCAAATAATCGTAACGAGGACGGTATCCTAGCTTAACGAGTTTGCCTTTTTCTTTAACCCAACTTAAGGGCAAGGAAGAACGTGGTTTTTCCGTGTAGAAAGCGATGATATCCCCCGCGGGGATAAGATAGACTTCGTTAAGCAAGGCGAAATCGATGAGGAAGAAGGCTATGCCCCCATGAAGCAAAACCCTCTTGAGGTGTTCTATTTGTTGAGGGGGGATATTGCTTAAGGGGAAGGAGGTTTTCGAATGGGTGCTCTTGGCCTCAAAATCGATGTAATGCCCTTTGTAAACGCCATTATAATCCGTGGTCGATTGAGTTTCGAAATACGCGGAGGTGATCTTCGGTCCATGGGTATAGTCAACGGATACGACGTTGATGGGGGTGGGGCGTTTGGTAATCAGACATAAACCCTTTTCTAGGTAATAGGCGTTGGTCTCATTGATGCCCGCTTCAAAATCCATTCCGCGGTTCCCTGGTTTGATCTTCCCGGTTTTCGCTTTCTTCTTCGCGTTGGCGTTGCCATCCTCCGCGAGCTTTGGTTTTATTCCGCCGGGATAATTCATTTAAGGGACTCCAAAACTATCTTGTCGAAGGTGGCCATATCGATCGTTTCGCCATTGCGAAGTTTGTTCATGAGAATTCTAAATGGCTCTGGAAGGTTCCTGCCTCTAGCGATGGTTTTCCCGTATTCCTTGGCGAGAATCTCCTTTTTGGTGAATAGGGCATCGTAAAGAGCCATGAGGCTATAGGTGTCGCTGGTCGCGGTATGGGCCTTGCCTTTTAATTGAAGGTCAAAGACATCCATGGCTTTGGTCAAGTTGATGGGATTTCCATCGTCCCCGGTGACGAACCTAGAAAGGAAACGCATGAAATCAAAGCAATGATGTTTGACGAACAAGGCTTCTTCCATTGAGGAATCCATGTTGTTCGCGGCGGAATGCTCGAATATTTCGCCATCTTGGTTTCCATAGCAGACATAGAGGGCTTTTTTGTAATCCCTGCCAACGTATTTTTGCAATCCCTTTTGGGCTACGCGGAAAGGGACGCCTTCCTTCTCCAAAAACTGATCGGTTAGACCCGTCATCTCGGAAACCCTAGCCCCGACATGGCCTTTTGGTTTCACGTAATAATGGAGTGGCTTGAAGGCTTTCTTTATCGAACCGTCGTCTTTCAATGTGGCTTTGATGGCCGCGATTTCGGTCATTTCATGAGTGAATTGGGTGGCTTCTAGATCGAAGAAGACGAGGGTCTTGTGGTTTTTGATGGCTTGTAACAATGCTTTCATGATAAAAATCATAACACATTCTTGACTTATTTCCTTTTAAGAGTTGAATATCTTGCTTATAATAATAAGCAGGAAGTAGCGATTATGGATGACAACACGACTATCAGCCTCAATGCGAAAGCGATCCTCGAAAAGACCTTTGTTCCCCATGGGAACGGATATGATCCCGACGAGGTCGATGCCTTTCTTGATCAAATCATTCGCGACTATCGGGCCTTTGAAGCCTATTACAAGGAAGCCAAGGAATACACGGTCAGTCTCGAAACCTCCCTTCGCAACGCGAAAGAGAAGATCAATAAGCTTGAAGTCGAGAACGCTTCATATAGTTCGAGGCTAGCGGGTGTCAAAGACACTGATGAAGTCAATTCCACGAACATAGAATTGATCAATCGCATCCGCCGATTGGAGACCGAGCTCTTCAAAAGGGGAGCCGATCCCAACCTCATCAAATAGGCTAATTCCTAAAGCATTTGTTCTTTATCCGACCCAGACGACTGCTGCCGAAAGGTAGAGGAAAGTCCATGCTCGCACAGTCTGCGATGGCTGTAGTGTTTGCGCCAGGCGAATCAATAAGCCTGGGTACGCGGGAGCGCGTAACGGCGGGCGAACGCCTCTTGTAGGCGGGAACCCCTAAGGTGCCACAGAGACGAGCCTGATGGCGACATCAGGATGAAACGCGGTAAACCCCACAAGCGAGAAACCCAAATTTGGTAGGGGAAGCACCAAGTCCGAACTGAAGGGCGAGGGGCCAGGGCAACCTGAGATAAATTGTCGTCCTCGACAAAACATGGCTTATCGGGTCGGATACTCATCAAAAGAAGGACCGATTATGAAGAAAATCAATCTCCCAACGAAAATCACCATCTCCCGCATCGTGCTGGTCGCGGTTTTGCTAATCTACTTAGGAATCTGCACCATCCTTTCCCTTAACGGTCAACTCGGTGACCAATACTTGGGGAATTCGACCATCACCGTTCCGGGACTAGTGGCCGCGATTATCTTTATCGTCGCCTCCATGACCGACTGGCTTGATGGATATCTAGCAAGGAAAAACGACCAAGTCACGACGTTAGGGAAATTCCTTGACCCCATAGCCGATAAGATGCTCGTCAATTCGATGCTCATCTTCTTCGCCGTTCCGGTCGCAGGTATTTCAGGATATGTATTCGTTCCCGTTTTCTGCGTTATCCTCATGGTCCTTCGTGACCTTATCGTTGATACCCTTCGCTTCGTCGCCGCCCAAAAGGGCAAGGTCGTGGCCGCTAATATCTTCGGCAAACTCAAAACCGTTTTCCAAATGATCGCCCTCCCCTTCATCATGCTTGGCGACTTCCCCTTCTCCTATTTCGATGCGGATTGGCCAATTTGGGTCCGCCCATCGATGATCATGATTTATATCGCCACTTTGATGAGCATCATCTCCGGCGTTATCTATGTCATCCAAAACGGACATGTCCTCAAGGAGGAAAAGAGCGATGAATGAGAACGCCCGTCTCCTTCTTGAATTGCTCTCTTCCAAGGGATTGACCCTCTCTTCCGTCGAATCCTTGACGGGAGGGTTGTTTGGCAAAACCATTACCGATGTCCCAGGGGCTAGCTGCGTCTATCTTGGTGGGGCCGTCACCTATTCCGCCAAATTGAAGGTCGAACTAGGGGTTAGGCAAAGCACCATCGATAGGTTCGGCGTCGTCTCCGCGGAAGTCGCTTCCGAGATGGCCGTCTCCGGTTCTAGGAGATTCGGGGCCGATATCACGATCTCCTGCACGGGGAATGCCGGTCCGACTGTCGAAGAAGGCGGCAAACCGGTTGGCTGTGTCTATCTTGGGCTTGTCTATCGTGGCTCCGCTTGGACCATCCCTCTCCAATTCGGTGGGGATAGGAACGACATCAGAGAGTCGACGATCGAAGCAATGATTGCATTTATTGCAAGTTTGTTTCCAAAGGAAAAAGAATCAATTTGAAAAAATAGCGGACGATTTTTGAAAAAATCCACTATTAGTAAGTAGGAGGAAAAAATCCAAATGGCAAATAATCACTCGCCCAAAGACGAAAAAATGGCGGCCCTCGATGACGCCCTAAAGACAATCGAGAAACAATTCGGCAAAGGCAGCGTCATGCGCCTAGGTGAACGGCCTAAGGTTGATTATGATGTCGTCCCAACCGGTTCCATCCTACTTGATAACTGCATCGGCGTAGGCGGATACCCCAAGGGTCGTATCATTGAGATCTATGGCCCTGAAAGCAGCGGCAAGACCACGCTTGCTCTCGAAGCCATCGCCGAAGCCCAAAAGAAAGGGGGGCGTGCAGCCTTTATCGACGCTGAACACGCCATCGATCCCGAATACGCCGCAAAGCTTGGCGTCGATATCGACGAGCTTATCCTTTCCCAGCCTGATTCTGGTGAGCAGGCCCTTGAAATCACAGAGATGCTAGCTTCTTCTGGAGCGATTGACATCATCGTCGTCGACTCCGTCGCCGCGCTTGTTCCGCAGGCGGAATTAGATGGCATGATGAGCGATAACCAAGTCGGATTGCAGGCCCGCTTGATGAGCAAGGGCATGCGTAAAATCGCCGGTGTCCTTAACCGCACGGGCACAATCGTCATCTTCATCAACCAGATCCGTGAAAAGGTTGGGGTCATCTATGGGAATCCCGAAACCACGACTGGTGGACGCGCGCTTAAGTTCTACGCTTCCATCCGCATCGATATCCGTAGGGCCGAAGCCATTAAAAACGGCACCAACATCGTCGGCAACACCTGCAAGGTGAAGATCGTTAAGAACAAAGTCGCCCCGCCATTCAAAGCCTGCACCATCGAAATGATCTATGGCGAAGGCATCTCCAAATATGGCGAAATCCTTGATATCGGTGAGAAGATGGGACTCATCACCAAATCGGGTAACTGGTTCAACATCGGCGATGAGAAGATTGGCAACGGCCGCGAAGCCGCGAAGCGTTACCTTATCGAGCATCCCGATGTGACCGCCTCGCTTGAAGCCCAAATCAGAAGCGGCAATCGTCCAGCGGAAAGCGAAGAATAAGAACCTTATCGAGGCAGGAAAGAACTTCAACCTGCCTCTTTTTCTTTACTTTTATTTCTAAAATCTTCTCCATCAAAAAATAATTTTGTGGAGGACATGTATCAGTTTTCGCTTCTTTTGAGCTTAAAAAAACGTTTTTGGGGAAATTTCGCCTGTTATATGCGCGTGGTATTTGTTAGAATTAGGCGAACCAAAACGGTGTCCCTTCAGGGGAATTCTCAATAAACTAACGTCTTCGGACGTGACGAAAATGAAAACTTACCCAGCTTTTTCCTAAAGCGCAGGAAGGGACCGCGCGCTTTTTGGTGAATGCAGATTATAAGGAGTTTCATAAATATGTTTGCACTATTTCTGGATACCGGCGCCTGGATTGGCATCCTCGCCGGTGCCGTCGTGGCTGCTATCGGCCTAACAATCCTTGTTTTCTTCTTGCTTAGGAAGAATTCCAAATCCAAAGCAGGAAAGGAAGCCGATGGAATCATCCATGACGCGAAAATCAAAGCCGAAGTCATCGTCAAAGACGCTCGTTTGGAAGCTAAGCAAGCTTTGTTCGAAGCCAAACAGGAAGCCGAGAACAACGCCCGTGAACGTAAGAACGAGATCGCCCTTGAGGAGCAAAAACTCAATTTGAGGATCAACGCGATCGACGCCCGTGACGCCGCCCTCGTCGAAAAGGAAAACAACCTCGAGAAGAAGTCCGAGACCCTCGATTCCTCCATTGCCGCCTATAAGAAGAGACAGGAAGAATTGAATGAGAAAATCGACGCCATCCTCGTTGAACTAGAGAAAGTCGCTGGGATGTCCACCCAAGAAGCCCATGACGAAATCATGGCTAGAGTTGAATCCAAGATGTCGATGGAAATCGCCCAATACATCAAAAACGCCGAAGAGGAAGCTCGCGATACCGCGAAGGCCAAAGCCATCGATTTAATGACTCTCGCCTGCCAAAAATACGCTCAAGACGTTGCTACCGAACGCACCGTCTCCGTCGTTGCGATTCCTTCCGATGAAATGAAGGGACGCATCATCGGACGCGAAGGACGCAACATCAAGGTCCTCGAATCCGAACTCGGCGTCGACCTCGTTATCGATGATACCCCAGAGGTCATCACCGTCTCTTGCTTTGACCCCATCCGCCGCGAAATCGCAAGGCGTGCCCTCGAATACCTCGTTCGCGATGGCCGTATCCAACCTGGTCGTATCGAGGAAGTCGTTGCCAAATGCCGTAAGGAAGTCGCCGAATCCACCCAGAAATATGGTGAGGACGCTTGCTTCAAACTCGGTTTGCCGCGCATCAACAAAGAGCTTTGCAACTACATTGGTCGCCTCCATTATCGTACCTCCTATGGTCAGAACCAGCTCGAGCATAGCATGGAAGTCGCTTATCTAACCGGCGTTATGGCTGGCGAACTCGGCCTTGACGTCAACCTTGCTAGACGCGCCGGCCTTCTCCACGATATCGGCAAATCCGTCGACTTCGAAATGGAAGGCAGCCACGTTGAACTCGGTGCCCAAATCGCCAAGAAATACGGTGAGAACGAAGTCGTCATCAACGCGATTGAATCCCACCATGGCGATAAACCCGCGAGGTTCGTCATCTCCCACCTTGTCGGAGCAGCTGACGCTCTTTCCGCCGCCCGTCCTGGCGCTAGAAGCGAGACGATGGAAACCTATGTCAAACGTATCGAATCCCTTGAAACCCTTGCCAAGAGCTTCGAAGGCGTTGAGAAAGCCTATGCCGTCCAAGCCGGACGCGAACTTCGCGTTATGGTTGAATCTTCCAAGATGGGTGATGCAGACGCCGTCTTGCTTTCCCAGCAGTTAAAGGACAAGATCGAGGAAGAACTCACCTATCCAGGTCAAATCCATATTGCGGTCATCCGTGAATTCCGCGCGGAAAAGATCGCGAAGTGAGGAAAATGAGAATCCTCTTTCTCGGAGATTTAGTCGGGAGCATCGGTATTTCCGCTGCTTCCGATTTTTTGCCCCTAATAAGGCAGGAGAAGGGGGTTGATTTCGTTATCGTCAACGGGGAAAACGCCTCTAGGGGCAAAGGATTGACCCATGATGATTATGAAAGAATCGCTTCCTTTGCCGATGCCATTACCTTAGGTAACCACTATAGGTCAAAAGAAGCGATCGACCGCTATATCAATTACGCGGACAAACTGATTAGGCCTTTGAATCTCCTCCATTACGGAAAAGGAGAAGGATCCAAGGTCTTTGAATGCAAAGGCCATAAAATCCGAGTCACCAATATCCTTGGCGCGGTCTTCATGACCGAAAGCGTCGAAAACCCCGTTTCCTATTTCGAAGGCTTCCTCAAAAACGTAAAAGAGGGGATACATATCGTTGATTTCCATGGTGAAGCCACCTCGGAAAAGCAATGGTTTGCCAATTATTTCGATGGCCTTATCAGCGCTTCAATTGGCACCCATACCCATGTTCCGACCGCGGATTGGCGCCTTCTCCCAAAAGGCACCTTCCTCCAATGCGATGCTGGATATTGCGGAGCCTATGACGCCGTGCTTGGGTTTGACGTTGGTTCGGTTATCGATAGGTTTGTTAAGGACCTAGGCAGGATCGAGGTTCCAGAAAGCGGCCGAATGGTTGTCTATGGAACGATCCTCAATATCGATGAGGAAAGCGAAAAAGTAGTAGGTTACGAACCGATATGTTATTTGGATGGAAAGGAGTTAGATTATGGGCCGAGTCATTTATAAGTCTTTGCCGGATATGAAAAAAGCCCGTGACCGCAAGGAAAAGCCCTTGACGATCAAGGAGGATATCCGCCTTTCCAATACCATCAAGGAATTCGCTAAGGGAAAAACATATTCGATAGTAACCTTTGGGTGCCAAGCTAACGTTAGGGACGAGGAAATCCTTTCAGGCTATCTTGAGCTTGCGGGATTCAAGAAGGAAAACGAATCCACCAAAGCCGATTTGGTTATCCTCAATACCTGTGCCGTTCGGGAGAATGCCGAAGAGAAGGTCTATGGGGAAATCGGCCGTTATAAGGCTATTGCCTCCAAAAACAAGGACTTCATCCTCGCTATCTGCGGTTGCATGATGCAAGAAGAGGGCATGGCTAAGAAAATCATGGGAAGCTATCCCTATGTCAAATTGATTTTCGGAACCCATAACGTCCATAAGATCCTTGATCTACTCGAAGAGAAGATCGAAAGGAAGAAAGACATCGTCGATATCTTTTCCTTCCAAGGGGACATCATTGAGAACCTCCCTTCAACGAGGCTAGACAAATACAAGGCTTTCGTTAACATCACCTATGGCTGCGATAAGTTCTGCACCTATTGCATCGTTCCTTATACCCGCGGCCGCGAGCGTTCAAGGGCAAAGGAAGACATAATCGCCGAATGCCGCGAATTGGTTAAGGAAGGGTACCAGGAAATCACCCTTTTGGGCCAAAACGTAAACTCCTATGGCAAGGACTTCCACGATGGCACCTCCTTTGCGACAATCCTAGAGGAAGTGGCCAAATTAGGGATACCCCGTCTTCGTTTTATGACCAGCCACCCCTGGGATTTCAACGATGACATGATTGAGGTTATCGCTAAATACCCTAACATCATGAAGTGCATCCATCTTCCAGTCCAATCCGGTTCGACCTCAATGCTTAGGAGGATGGGTAGAAGATATAGCAGGGAAGAATACCTTTCTTTGGTGGAAAGAATAAGGAAAGCCATGCCCGATGTTGCTATCACTACCGATATCATCGTTGGCTTCCCCAATGAAACCGAAGAGGAATTTCAGGATACGCTCTCCCTTTGCGAAATCGTCAAATACGATGCCGCGTTCACCTTCATCTATTCCCCAAGAAACGGAACTCCCGCGGCCAGGATGGTCGATAACGTCGATGATGCGACCAAGCATCGCCGTTTCGACGAATTATTGAAAGTCATCGAGGCGGGAGTGGTTTATCATGCCGATCAGATGGTCGGGAAAACCTATCAGGTTTTGGTGGATGGGCCTTCCAAAAAGGATAAGGATATCCTATCTGGCTATACCGAGAATGGTAAACTCGTCCATTTCAATGGACCAAGCTACCTCAAAGGCAAAATGGTTAAGGTCGAGATCCTTGAAAGCCATGCCTTCTCGATGATGGGGCGCCTTCTCGATGACCCGATCCTTGTTTTGGCCTCACATGCCGCGAAACTTCTTGAAAAGGAGGACGCGGTTATCCGTTATAAGAAATACAAAGAGGACTTCGATAACGACGAATCAATCAAAGCCCTTCTTGCGGAAATAGAAAACAAGCAACGCGAAATGGTGAAACTCGCCGCGAAAGAAGATAACCAAGAAGCCTTGAAAGCCAAGAAGGAATATGACGAATTGATGGAAAAATACCTTAACCATCCAGTCGTTATCAATCTTAATTCCGCGACCGATGAACTTGAGCCATTACTTCTTGAAGTGGAGGGTATACTCTCTTGATCATCGTCTTGACTGGACCTACGGGAAGCGGGAAAAGCGACCTTGCGATTTCCTTGGCGAAGACCCTTGGGGCCGCGATTATCAACGCGGATGCCTTCCAGGTTTATAGGGAACTGAATATCGCTACGGCAAAGCCGACCCCATCCCAAATGGCGGAAGTCTCGCATTACCTTTTCGATTTCCTTCCATTAACCAAAGATTACGACGCCCCTTCATATCAAAAAGACGCGAGAAGGACTATTGAGGAACTTTCTTCCAAATACCCTCATCTGATAATTGCAGGCGGGACGGGCTTATATATTAGAAGCGCCCTTTACGATTATGAATTCGTGGAGGAAAGGAAAGTCGATCTTTCTTCCTATGAATCGATGGATGACGATGAACTATATAAGGTTTTGCTTGCTATGGACGAAGAATCCGCGAGGAAAACCCATCCCCATAATAGGAGAAGGGTCCTTAGGGCCATCGAGATTTGCATATCAAGCGGAAGGAAGAAGTCAGAAATCGAAAAAGAACAGACCCATGCACCAATTTATCCTTGCCTTTTCCTTGGGTTAACCAAAGAAAGGGAAGATATCTACGCTTCATGCAACGAGAGGGTGGAAAGAATGTTCGAGATGGGCTTGCTTGATGAAAATAAAGCCCTATTTGAAAAATATGGAACCTCGCCGCATGCCTTCCAGGCAATTGGGGTGAAAGAAACAATCCCTTATTTTGAAGGAAGAGCAACCTTAGAGGAAACCAAGGAACTCATTAAGAAAAACACCCGTAATTACGTTAAGAGGCAGCTTACTTTCTTCGCCCATCAATTCGACCTCAAGCCCGTTTCCAACCTTGAGGATATACTTGCGTTAATAAAACGATAAATTAATCGTTTTGCCCTATAATTCGGAATGGTTTTTTGATAAACTTTTCCAAGCCCATTAAGGGAAACGAAAACATTAGGATTTCTTTATTCAATAAAGAACCCCAAGATATAAGGAGGTGCCTGATATGGCATTAGCGAAAATCAACGAAATCGCCAAAATCGCTGGTATTGATGAAGAATACCTCGAGCCTTATGGAAAATATAAGGCCAAGATCGATTTATCGATTATGGAAACTTTGAAAGATAGGCCTAACGGCAAATTGGTTTTGGTGACCGCGATCACCCCAACCAAAGCTGGCGAAGGCAAAACCACGACCTCGATTGGTCTAGCGGAAGGCTTCGGCAAGATCGGTCAAAAAGCCATGCTTTGCTTACGCGAACCTTCCCTTGGCCCAGTGTTTGGAGTCAAGGGCGGAGCGACTGGCGGAGGCCTTGCTTCCATTGCTCCAGCGGAAGAAATCAACCTTCATTTCACGGGGGACATGCATGCGTTAACCAGTTCAATCAACCTTATCTCCGCGGTTATCGATAACCATATTTGGCAAGGCAACGAACTAGGAATCGATCCTTCTAGAGTCGTGTGGAAGCGCGCGATGGATATGAACGATAGGGCCCTTCGCAAAGTCCATGTTTCCGAATCCGATAAGAAAGTCGCCCCAAGGGAAGATAGTTTCCTTATCACCGTCGCTTCCGAAATGATGGCCATTATGTGTTTGGCCAAAGACGCGGAGGATTTCCGTAAACGCCTTTGCAACATCATCGTGGCTTATACATACGAAGGCAAACCGGTCAGGGTGGAAGATCTCCGTATCACCCACGCGATCATGAAACTCATGAGGGAAGCCCTCAAGCCAAACCTCGTTCAGACCTTAGAGAACAATCCATGTTTGGTCCATGGTGGCCCCTTTGCGAATATCGCCCATGGCTGCAATTCGATCATCGCCACCAAATTGGCCCTTAAACTCGCTCCGATCGTTGTCACGGAAGCCGGCTTCGGCAGTGACCTCGGCGCGGAGAAATTCCTTGATATCAAATGCCGCGAAGCCGGCTTCAAACCAGATGCCGTCGTTATGGTCGCGACCATCCGTGCGCTTAAGATGCATGGCGGCATGCCATTCGAGGATTTGAAGAATCCCAACGTCGATGCCCTTGCCAATGGCGTCTGTAACCTCGAGGCCCACCTTAAGGCCATCTCCAATTTCGGCGTTCCCTGCATCGTTGCCATCAACCATTTCGCGGATGATTCCGAAGAAGAAGTGGCTTTCCTCACCAAGTGGTGCCACGAAAAGGGATACGAGGTTTCCTTCCTCGATGGCTTCCTCAAAGGTGGAGAAGGCGCGATTGACCTAGCGAAGAAGATGCAAAAGCTTCTCAAAGAGAAGGAATCGCATTATCAGCCTCTCTACCCCTTAAAGGCTCCTTTGAAGGAAAAAATCGAGAAGATTGCCAAGAATATCTATGGCGCTAGTGGGGTCGTCTATACCGAAAAAGCCGAAAAGCAGCTTGAGGAATATGCAAAACTCGGATTTGAAGATGCCTATATCTGCATGGCTAAGACCCCGCAATCCTTGACCGATGACCCATTGGTCTTAGGCGCTCCAAAAGACTTCAAGATCACCGTTAGGGAAGCTAATCTTTCCGCGGGTGCTAATTTCGTTGTCTGCCTTACCGGCGAGGTCATGACTATGCCTGGCCTTCCAAAGGTTCCAGCGGCGGTCAAGATGGAGGACATGCCTTGGTAATCGAATATTCTCTCTATGACGAAATAGAGATGAAGAAGCCACATCCTTGTTCTACGAGATCACATTGCTTCCAAATACTTAGGTTGGGCGCCGATGTGAAAATCGTTTGTTTAGGTTGTGGCAATATCCTTCTTCTAGATAGGGACACCTTCAACCATAAGATAAAGAAGGTCATCTGCTCGCACGATAAACCTCTCATCCATTACGAAGAACTTCCATAAAAAATAACGGGGACATGTAGCGATAAACGAAAGTTCCCGTTTTTATTTTGCATTTTTTTGAGCCAATTTTCGATTTTTCCCACTATTAGTTAGTAGAGGCGCTTTATGAAAACCCTATCTTGCTCAAAACTAACCAAAACCTATGAAGGACAGACTGAAGGAGTCATTGCTTTGGATTCCTTCACCTATTCTTTTCCCGATAAGGGACTAGTTTCAATTTTAGGAAAATCTGGCTCGGGAAAATCTACCTTATTATGTCTTCTTTCCCTAATGGAAAAACCAACCGCAGGGAAGGTTTATTTCAAAGGCGACGATATCAATGCCCTTCCAGATAAATCAAAGAACCGATTTCTTCGCGATAAGACCTCTTTTATCTTTCAACATTATGGTTTATTCGATAAAGACACCGTTTTGGATAATGTGATCTTGCCTTTGTTAATGCAAGGATGCAGCCGAAAGAAGGCCATTAAAAAAGCGGAGACAATCCTCTTGAGGTTCGGCTTAAGGGGATTTGCTAGAAGGGAGGTAGCAACCCTTTCCGGAGGAGAAAAGCAAAGGGTAGCGATCTGCCGTGCTTTGATTAAGAAGCCGCGAATCATCTTCGCGGATGAGCCTACGGGGGCGTTGGACGCGCATAATGGGGAGGAGGTTATGAAGATGCTTTCCTCCGCTTCGAAATCGGCTTTGGTGATTATGGTTAGCCATAATAAGGAACTAGTGGAAACTTATTCAGACAGAATCCTTCACCTAAAGGATGGGAAACTCGTAAACGAAGAAAAACTGAAGGCTCAGGATGATATTGAAGAAGAAAAAACAACTACGGGGGTCTCCTCGTTTTGGATATTTAGGTTCTTCGGCAAATTTTTTAAAGAAGATTTTAGAAGAAACATTCTAACGGCCTTATCGGGGATAATGGGTTGTTTATCAATCCTCCTAAGTTTTGGATATTTGTTTTGCTCAAAGGAAGCGATGCAGAGAAAAAGAGGCGAGACACTAGAATACCTATGTGCAAACATCTCCAAGAAAGAGATCATCAATTATGGGAATTCTCCGATTTCCTTATCTAGGGAAAAGCGCCCAACGATCGAGGAAATAAACGATAGACTTGGTCCGCTTAATTATAGCGTCCATCCAGATTGTTCGTTTTTCTTTCCCCTTTCCCCTCTTTATAGCTTTGATGATGAAGAATATTCAGATGCTTCATTCATATCTATTTATGATTCGACCTTAGAGGAATACGGGAAAAGCCTTTTGGTTGAAGGGGAAGCGAGCTTAGAAAAAGGGGTTTGCTACGTTAACGATGTTTTCGCTAAATCCCATCCTTCCCCAATAGGCAAAGAAGTGGTGGTTGATCTGACCGTTCCTCTTGATAACGGGTTCATTCACGATGAAGTCAAAATACACTACCGTTTTGCCATAAAAGGCATAATCGGTGAGTTTTCTTATATGAATACACCCAAGGTTTATTACCCATATGATTTGGTGGAAAGCGAACTTGAGAAGACAATTCTAGAAAACCATTCCGAGAATCTAGGAAAGGAAATAAACGCGATTAACGCCTTGGAACTAGGCTTAGCTAATGAGAATTCCAAAAAGGTATTCTTCCATAATCCTGACGAGATGGATCATGTTTATAACAAAATAAAAGAAGAAAATAACATAGTTATTTCCTCGAACGCCTTCATGGTTTTCGATAGTTTTTCCTCTTTGTCTGAAGCATTCTCTTTGTGCTTATGGCTGTTATTTGCAATTTCCTTATTCGGAGTAATAGGGATAAACGCGATGAGTTTCCTCTCCTTGTTCCTAAAAAGGCGAAAGGAAGTGGCGTTGCTATTCTCACTTGGAGCCAAAAAGAGCGAGGTCGTGACCCCGTTTTTGCTGGAATCCGGACTCACATCAATTCTCTATTGTCTGTTATCAATAACCTTGTTTTATCCCTTGAAGCTTTTGTTCAACCTTCTTCTTCAAAACTATTTCGGGATAGGGGATTTGATTAATATCCCTTCCTTTGGACCATATTTCTCGGGTCCCGCCTTCCTCGTACTGTTTTCTGCCATCAACGTTTTCATTGCCCTATTCTCTGGGTCTATACCAATTCTTTTCTCTATGAGAAAGGGATTAAGAAAGGAGCTTCGCGATGAATGAATTCGTCATCCTCCGCCATATATATAAGCGATATGGGGATTCATATGCGCTTCATGATGTAAACCTTACTTTTCCTCCAAAGGGTTTGGTTGGAATCCTTGGACCTTCCGGATCAGGAAAATCCACCTTATTGAACATCCTTTCCGGGGTGGACCGAAAATACATGGGTTCAACTGTTCTTTTGGGAAAGTCATTAACCAGTTTAAACGAAGCCGAAGCCGCGGAGTTTAGGCTAAGAAATATCGGGTACGTGTTTCAGGATTTCAAGCTTTTGGACCTTGAGAAGGTAGCCGAAAACATCCGTCTTCCTCTTCTTGCTCTTTATAACGAAGATAGTGGAAGAATAAAAAAGAAGGTTCAGGATTTGCTTCTTTTCGTCGGACTAGAGAAGAAAAGGAACAAGCGCGTAATGACTTTATCGGGAGGAGAAAAACAAAGGGTCGCCATTGCTAGGGCCCTGGCTAATGATCCCCGGTTGATCCTTGCGGATGAACCAACCGGGGCATTAGACGAAAAAAACGCGGAGGTTATATTCAAATTGCTTCGTGGGATTTCCAAAAACAAATTGGTGATAGTCGTTAGCCACGATGAGGAGACGTTGCAGAAATACGCGGATAGGCTGATTCGTATAGAGGATGGGAGAATCATCAAAGAAGAGAAAAGCGAAAGAAGCAACGATTTCCCGATTCCTTCCTCGGTTCGTTTGAAAGCCAAAAAGGAAAGAACCAATGTGCCCATTTCCTTTCTTTATAAGCACGCCTCGTCTTTGATCAAAGCAAAGAAAATCCGCGGTTATATCTCTAACGTCGCGATTTCCGTTGGGATGTTAGGGCTCGGCTTAGCGACTTATATCCATTCTTCGATTGGGGAGGAGGTCAATAAGGCCGTTGGGGGATTCGTCCAGAATAACACCTTGGTTGTTAAGCCAGTTGAAAAGGCATCTTCCCCAATTTCGAACATCTATTCTCTGGAATTAGATAAAGCCAAGCAAATGGTCTTGGACCATCCCGAAACATTTGGAGGTTATGGGGTCAGCTTGAAAACCGATTATGGAAATGTGTTTATTGACGCGGATGAGGCCCGTTTCCTTTCTCGAAACGGAGCCCATATCAATCTCCCTTATTACCGAGTCGAAAATGTGAACGACTTCCTTTTTCTTGATGATGAGACCTCCGTTTATCCTCGTATCAACGAAATTCTAAGAACCAATGAAATCATCCTTGGCCTCCCTTATGAGAATATGTTCCGTCTTTGCTTGGAATTGGGCATCGATAGGGATTTCAATTCCTTAGGGGAATATATTCTTTATCAAAACCCGACGCTTGTTTTTGATCTAGCTAATTACGGGATGGATTTCGCCGATAGCGAATACCTCGATATCCGCGGAGTCGTCCGAAGCGAGGTCCCTTGCTTTTATCATAACGACCGGCTATGGAATCATTCGTTCTTCGTCGATTTATTGAATTTCCATCCGAAGACGAGCCCAAACCTTTCCAACGCCCAAGAGATGTTTGAGGTCCCATATCTTTCCTTAAAAGGCGATTTCTCAGACTTCCTAAAGAAAAGCCGAGAAGAAGGGGAATACCAAAACCTCGTTTATGAATATGGGAACAAGGATTATCTTCCTTCAATCGTGGATGATGACCATCCTTTGAAGGAGGAGAGGATTTACCTATATTCCGCGGATAAATATGGCATGCCCTTCACCAAAATGAAGGAAATGGAGAAAAAGGAAGTGACGATTATAGGGAGGGAACCTATCGCCAAAGGCTCCTTTTTCGCCGATACGGAATCGGTGATCTCCGGCTTTTCCTCAAATGTCTTTTTGTCTTCCTCCGAGACGATGCTGGAAGAGACCTGCGATAAGGCCTCAATCAGGGAGAAAGCGGATGCGGATTTGCCTCTTTCCTTGCCTTCAGAAGTTGTTTCGGGAAGCCTTCCTTATCTAGGAAACGGGGGATTATGGATTGAAGCTGGCAGGAAAGCCTTTGATCAAGGAAAAGCCCCATCATCGATCGATGAGGTTGGAATGTCCTCATCTCTATTCGAAAAATGGGGGAATCCATTGGAGATATATATCGGCATTGAGAAGAGCAGGGCCGTAATCGGGGGTCAAGTAATCTCCGATTATTCGATTTGCCCATTGCGCGTTAGCGGCATCGTCCATAATGATCACGATGTCATATATGTGGAAAACGATTGGACGCATGATTTCTTTTTGACTAGAGCCAAAATCTCCGGCTTCAATTTGGAAGCGGAAGGGGCGGTATTCTATTTTTCCTCCAAGGACGAGGCCAAAAAGGCGAACGAGTCATTAAAGGATACCTTTCGCGATTACCGATTCTTTAATCCTAGCGAAGAGGTCGGTTCGACCGTGAAGGAGGTTACCGATTATATCGGAGTGGTTTTGATCGCCTTCTCCTTCCTTGCCCTTTTGATGGCGAGCCTTCTGTTTTTGGTGGTGATGTCCATCACCTTGGAGGAATGTAAGGAAGAGGATGCCTTACTCCATAAACTCGGGATTTCCTTACAAGACAGAAAAAAGGCAATGAGGATGCACGCCTTATCGTATACCTTACGTTCTTTGGTTCCGTCTTTGGCGATTCTTTTGGCAATGGAAGTGCTCGTCGCCTATATCATCTCGACAATTTTCGGATCCTCATTTTATTTTTCCTTCTCTCCAATCCCCCTAGTCTCAATCCTTGTTACCTCCCTCCTATTCTATGTTTTCCTCTCTTTTTGTATCAGGATAACGTTTAAATCTAACCCGGAAGAAACTTTTAAGACCATTTAAGTTTCCATCTTTGATAAGGAAAAAATCAAATGTTTATCGTTATAAGTTGAATTGACTTTCACGATTTTGCCATTTTCGCTCCCTTAAATAACCAAAGGTTATTC
>CAMVEL010000009.1 GCA_947166565.1 uncultured Erysipelotrichaceae bacterium | reverse complement strand
AAAAAACGCCCATTTTCCAATGGGCATTTGTTTGGTCGTTCCTATTCGATGAAGGGTTCATCCATCGGGATCTTGAGTTCCTTCAAGACGCGGTCGACTTCCGCTAAAGGAGCGGGGTGGCAATATAAATAGCCTTGGGCGCCCGAAACGCCGTTATGAAGGGCGAAATTTAGCTGGTCTTTGGTCTCGACCCCTTCGACGATCATCTTCGATCCAAGCGCGTTGCCAACGCCAATTAGGTGCTTTAGGATGGTCTTGGCCTTTTGGTTCTTGAAGTCCCTCATATAACGTCCGGAGACCTTGATCCAATTGAATTTGCGGTCTTTGAGCATGGCGACGGAGGAATTGGGATCGCCAAGTCCTGATAGGGTGACTTGGAAGCCTTCGTCGGAGAGGGCCTTCGCTCTTTCCTCCCCACTCGCGTCACCTTCAAGGAGGATTTGCTGGTCGAGTTCAAGATAGACCGCGTTCTTCGGAAGGCTATATTTATCCAAGATGGAAAGGAGGGAATGGGAGAAGTTGCTCTTCTCGAAGTCCATCGCGGAAAGGTTGACGCCGACCGGGCAATTCTTCCTTCCGGAATCTAGGGTCAAGCGGATATCCATGCAAACGCGTTCGAAGACGTAGAAATCTAGGTCCGCGGTAAGGTGGTTCGCTTCCAAAATCGGGAGGAAGGAGCCAGGGAAGAGCAAACCCTTCTCGGGATCATCCCAACGGACGAGGGCCTCAAGGAAGAGGAGGCGGTTCTCAGGCACTTTGACGATTGGCTGATAATATACGCGGATATAGCCTTTTTTCATGGCCTCATCGAAGGAGGAGAGGATATAGTTCTTGAATTCGTTGTCTTTCTTCAAGGTCTCATCGTAATAGCCAATCGATTTACGTAAGTCGCCATGGAGCTCACGCGCGGTTCCGGCCGCGTTATCGATCGCGACGGAAATCGGCCCGGTTTCCGGGGGTAAAGACCCAGCGGGGGTTAGGAATATGCCGGCTTTAAATGGAAGGAGGACTTCCTTCTGCATGGCCTTGATGACCGAATCGACCATAGCGATCTTCTCCTCGATTCTGCTATTTTTGGTGAAGACGCAGAACCTATCGGAGACATGGCGGGCGATGATCGCGTCTTGCCCAAAGGCATCCCTAAGGGCGTCGCGGACGGCGAAAAGCAATTTATCGCCTTCTTCATGGCCGTATTGCTCGTTATAGAGTCGATAATGGATGATGTTGAAATAGATGAAGCAGGTATCCGCGTTCCTGGCCCAACCGACAGTCAGTTCTTCCTTAACGCGGCCCACCATGCCTTCGAGGTTCAACAAACCCGTGAAGGAATCGGTTAAGGAGGCGAGCTCTTTCTCCCTTGATGTACGGATGAAGAGCATGTTGGATTTGATAAGGATGATCTCGGTCGCGTAAGTGGCAACTGAGACGACCGAAAGCCAAACGGTCCCAATCGAAATGCCGGCCAGGCCATCCCATCCTAAGACGATGTAGCCTTGCGAAAGGAAAAGGAGGGCCCACCAGGTGACGGCGATCGATAGATGCAATCCCATGAGGCTTTTTCTTGGGATATGGTTAAGCCTGATGAAGTTAAGGTCCTTTTTGAAGAGGAAGAACAAACCCGTTATCAGCGCGCATAGGAGGATCGACCCAAACAAGGGCCCATCGACGATAAGAGGGGTGATCAGATAGGAGAAGATCATGAACGTGTAAATCAAATACACGTTTAATAACGGGGTATTGAGGACGTATTTCATCGCCAAGACGAAAACGGGGGTCAAAACGAGGTGGAAGCCAATCATCAACAAAGCGAGGATCCACTGTTTGTCGCCGACCGTATCGATTAGGCCATATAGAAGATGGGCGAGGAAATGGGATAAGAAAGCATAGACGAAAACGGAGACAAAGGGGAAGGCGATCGAGGCGATAATCCTCCTCCTCATCGGCTGGTGCCTCAAATAGACGATGAAGGAGAGGACAAAGGAAAGGACCGCGACCGATAAGGCGGGGATTGTCCATTCAAAACTGTGTTTAAGAACCTCTACGACATCCATGGTTTCTTACACCTAGGCAATATCTTAAACCCCTAAACCCAAGGTTTCCATAGGAAAATCTTATATAAAGGGAAACTATAGACTAACTTCTGAAGTTATCTTTTGAGGAGGACTTTCTCCTCGTATTCCTTTATTTCCTCATACATCTTGGCATCGCTTACCATTCCTTGACGTTTGAGGTATTCATCCCAAACCTCTCCCCAAGGGAGGGTCTTTAGTTCTTCTTGAAGGGCCAAAACCCTGGTATGGTCATGACTATCTTGGGCTTTCTTCAATAGATCCCAAGGAGTTAACAAAGCCTTCAGAAGGGCTTTTTCCATGTTGCGGGCCCCGATGACCATCGCGGCCACGCGGTTGATGGAGGCATCGAAATAATCGAGCCCGATATAGCTTCTATTCAATCCATTGCATTTGACGAGTTCGTCCGCGACATCCTGCAAATCGTCGTTTAATTTTAGGACATGGTCGCTATCCCATCTAACGGGACGGGAGACGTGGAATGCGAGCTTATCATAGAAGCAGAACATCGAGGAGATCTTGTCCGCGACGTTCTCGGTTGGGTGGAAGTGGCCCGTATCAAGAAGACAGCAGATCTTCCTGCTAGAAGCATAATTCAAATAGAATTCGTTGCTACCGGTGGTATAGCTTTCGACCCCGATGCCGAAAACCTTGCTTTCGACGGAGACATCCATCACTTTCTTGTCGTATTTATAGCCATTAAGGATTTGATCGAGGGAATCCTTCAGCCTTAACCTAGGCCCTAGCCTATCCGCGGGGGAATCCTTTAAGCCATCCGGAATCCAGATGTTCATCAAGGATTTCTGGCCTAATTCCTTACCGAACATCTCGGTGATCTTAAGCCCATTGATGCAGTGTTTTATCCAATAGTCGCGGACTTCCTTATCCGGGGAGGAAAGGGACATCCCGTCTTTTAACATCTCGTGGGAGAAGATGGTGGGGTTATAATCTAAGCCCAAGCCCCTTTGCTTTGCATAAGCGACCCATTCTTTGAATTGCTCAGGTCCGACTTCATCACGGGAGACGATCTTCCCGGTTTGGTAAATCGCGTGGAGGTTGATCTTCTTGCTTCCTGGGATATAGGAAAGGGCCTTATCCAAATCCGCGGTTAGCTCTTTGAAGTTCCTAGCTCTACCTGGATAATTCCCGGTGGTCTGGATTCCGCCCGTAAGATCGCCGTTGCTTTCGAAACCCTTGACGTCATCAAGTTGCCAGCAATGCAAGGAAATCCTTGTCTTCGCTAAATCCTTCAAGACCTTATTTATGTCAATTCCGTAGGAGACATACACCTGTTTTACTTCTTTTCTCATGGTTTTTTAGTTTCCTTTCATTTGCATTTTTATGTTACCTAACGAAGTGGCTTCTATAGGTTTTGCGATAACTTTTAGGCCAGTTGCTTCCTTAATGAGGTTATTGAGGAATTCGTTCTTGGCCCCACCCCCGATGATATAGATGGAGGAATATTTCCTTTTCGTAATTCCTTCTAGCTCCTCAATGGCCTTTTTATAGGAAAGCGCCAAGGAACGAAATATCGAAACGAAGAGGTCAATATCGTTTTTAGGCGGGTTATTCTTCAAGAGGTTCAGCAAAGCCTCCTTCATGCTTTTTGGGGCGGAGAGACTAGGATCATTGACGTCGAATACTTCCTTATAGGAAGAAGCGTTTAAACCCTCGACCATGGTCAAAAGGTTCATCTTCATTTCCTTCAGAAGGCAATTGGAGAGATACATGCCCATGATATTCTTTAGGAAACGGATATATCCAACCCCGCCTTCGTTCGTGTAATTGTTTTTTAGCGATTCTTCATTGACGATTGGGACATCGTTTTTGATACCTAGCAATGACCAGGTTCCGCTGGAGAGGATAACGGCATCGTTAGGAACATCAATCGATTCAAAAGCGCTCGCGGTATCGTGGCTTGCGCATAAAACGACTTTGCAATTGCCCCCGACTTTCTCCTTGATTTCAGGTAGTAATTCGCCAACAAAGGAACCAGGTTGCATTATCTTCCCGAAGAGATTTCTCGGCAAGCCAAGCCTATCGATAATCTCCAAATCGTAATCGCCTTTTTCAGCGTTTAATAGACCCGTGGTGCTTTCATTCGTGTATTCACGGGTCTTCACGCCCGTTAATTTATAGGTGAAGTAGCTAGGAAGCATCAGATAATCGGTCGCCTCATCTAACCTTCCTTTTTCCTTATCGTCAAAAAGTTGGTATATCGTATTGAATGGGGCGTATTGGATTCCGGTTTTCTGATAGAGTTCCCTGAATTCCATCTCCTTATGGAGACGGTCCGCGGCTTTTTGGCAACGCGCGTTACGATAGGCGTAATATGGGGCGATTTCCTTCTCGCCGTTCATAAGAACATAATCGACGCCCCAGGTATCAATCGATAGGGATTCGATTTCATGGTATTCCCTAAAGGCTTTTCTGATACCGAAAATGATCTCGTTATATAGACGAGGTATATCCCAAACTAAGCCGTCACTTGAATCGTCCATCAAAGTCCGGAAACGGTAGATCTCAACGAGCTTTATTCCGTTTCCTTCCTTATAACCGATGACATGACGCCCACTTGAGGCCCCTAAATCTATCGCGAGGTAATATTTCATTATTCGCCCTCGATGACTCCATCCATCATTTTGAGATTCCATAATTTGGCTAAGCCAATTATAACGAAATCGGGAATCTCGTTAACGACATGACCAAGAGTAAACATATAGATTTGGGCGGTTTTCTCAACCGTTTCGATTAAGCCGAAGGCCTCATCGATATCTTCTCCCGCCCCATAGATGCCATGGTTCGTCCAAGAGACGATGCGATGTTCCTTCATTTTCTCCGCGGTAGCTTCGCCTATTTCGTTGGTCCCGCAGATCATGCAGGGCAAGACACCGATGCCTTCAGGGAAAACGACGACCGCTTCGGTGTTGCTTTTCCATAGTTTCCTCGTAAAGATCTTCTCATCGGTTGGGATGCAGGCCCCCATGCAAATCGTATAGGTTGGGTGGGTATGCATGATGACCCTATTCTTGGGGTTAACCTTTAACCTAACGGCGTGGCTCATCAAATGGGCGGGGAATTCACTCGTGAATTTGCCTCCGCTGCGATACCCCCAAAGAAGATGGGCGGTCTTTTTGTCATCCCCGATTTTAACTAAACCGAGGTTTTCTTCAGGATCCTTAATGACGTTTTTGAAATATTTTCCGGTTCCTGTCACAAGGAAATAAGCGCCTTTAACGATATCGTCGGCCTCAAATCCTAGGGGGATGTCCCTAATGAATTTATCGACGGGGAAATATTCCCTTACGTCTTTTTCATCGATCATGTAGGAAATGTTCCCGCCGTTCCTTTCATCCCATCCTTGGGAATACATATTCGCGGTGATCTCCGCGACATCCTTTACGAATTTCGATTCAACAAAGTCCTTCATATTTATAAATCCCTTTCAAAACTGTGTTTTCCATATTCCAAATTGACGATTTCCCCGTTAGGAAGATGCAATTCGCATTCGCTTCTATAGGGGACCTTGACCTCAATCCTGAATTTATCCTTGATTTCGTATTTGACTTCCAAAGTCCCATACGGGGTCAAAGTGCTTGTCTTAACTAAACGGATATCCTCACATAGAAGTGGGGCAACCCTAATCTTCTTATACCCTGGAGTTAGGGCTTCGATACCCGCTAAACGGGAATAGAGGAAATGACCGACCGCCCCTGAAGCGTAATGGTTATAGGAAATCATGCCACCCGTACCATCTTCTTTGATGGAACAAGCCCCATTTTCATCTAGGCCATCCCATCTTTCCCAGATGGTCGTCCCCCCGACTTTGGCTTCATATAGCCAAGATGGGCATTTCTCGTTTAATAACATCTTATAGGCGACGTCGGCCCTGCCGTTATCCGCGAGGACAAAGAGGATATAGGGGGTGCCAGGGAAGCCTGTGCCTATCCGATATTCGTTTTTCTCGATGATTTCCACAAGGCGATTGAGTGCGTTTTGTTTGGCCTCGCCTTCGAACATCTCGAATTGAAGGGGCAGGACATAGGCGGTTTGGAATTCCTTCTTGGCGATTCCGTTGCCATTAGTCAAAACCTTATTGAAAGCCTTACTAACTTTCTTAGATAAATCCTTATATTTCCTGCTATCTTCCTCATGACCTAGCTTTTCGGCAATTTCGGAAAGAAGGGTCAACGAATTCTTCAATGAACAAGTAGCCGTATAGATTGAGCGTTTTTGCCACTTGCTCATCTTCGACACATCCGGGGCAACCCAGTCCCCAAAATGGAAGATAGAAGGGGTATGCCAAATATAGCGATGGCTTCCAAAGGAAAGGAAGGAAGCCCAGAACAAGCAGGCCTTGACGTATTTCTTCATCGTCTCGTAGTTTTCTTCCAAGACCTTGATATCGCCACTAACCTTATATAATGCTAAAGGCACGAAAATACAGGCATCGCCCCAAAACTCCACGGCCATCTTCGGCATGGTTTCGGGGAAACCGTATCCTTGGCTAGGAATGGTGTTTGGGATACCTCCGCTAGGAAGCTGTTCGGCGCGAAGGTCCTTAAGCCATTTGTTAAGGAAAGCCTCCAAATCGAAATTATACAAAGCGGTATCGGCGAAGACCGCGATATCGCCGGTCCAGCCCATCCTTTCATCCCTTTGGGGACAATCTGTTGGTATATCAATAAAGTTCGATAAGGAGGACCAACGGATGTTCTCGTTTAGTCTATTTATCAACGGGTTGTCGCATTCAAAAGAGGAGATCTCTTCGTTATTCGAGGATAAGACATAGCCTTCGACCTCAATCTCTTCGGGCTCGATGCCTTCGATGGAGATATACCTAAATCCCATATAGGAGAAAGAAGGGGAATAGGTTTGCTCGCCATCTTTGCAGATATAGAGGACTTCCGCTTTGGCGCTTCTAAGGAAGGAGGTGTTTAGACTCTTATCGGATTTAAGGATTTCCGCGTGTTTAACGAGGATCCTTTGACCTGCCTTCCCGTTTTTGACTCTTAAGGAAACGACACCTGCGAAATTTTGCCCAAAGTCATAAATATGGGCGTTTCCTACTTTATATAAATAGGTGGGCTTACGGATTTCTTTCCTAATAATTGGGGCCCCATAATGAGGAAGGAGTGCTGGGTGATTACGCGTTTGATAAATGGAGGCGTTATGGAAATCACCCCTATCCTTACTCGCATCAAAGCCTTCTCCATCGTACAAGTCAGCGTATAAATACGGGGTACATGTAGTCACTTTCCAAGATTCATCGGTCTTGATGACTTCGATTTCGCCACTCTCATAAGCAATGACGATTTTCCCTGAAAGGGATTGCTTATCCTCACTGATACGGTTCTTTCTGGACATCACGAAGCTTCCAACCGCCCAGCCTCCAGCAACATCGAAGAGGATTTCGTTTTCTTCGCTTAAGAAAGAAGCGATATCGAAAATCTGATATTGGAGTTGATGCTTATAGGAGGTAAAGCCTGGAAGAAGATATTCCTGATTGACCTTCTTTCCGTTTAGATAGAAATTATAAACCCCAAACGCGGTGAAATAGGCTCTCGCGCTGATAACCTTCTTATTAAGTTTGAATTCCTTTTTGAATGATAAAACTTTAGGGGAAACCTTCTTTTCGATGAAGGAATAGGAAGGATCGCTGATAAAGGGTGTATCCCATTCCTTAAGAGGGGTCTCGAAGTGCAACGACTCTCTAATGATTTGTTCTCCGCATATGACGGAGATGTTGGCTTCATAAATTTTTTGATAATCCAAATCGTCGAACTCATAGGTATATCTAGTTAGTTCAGAAGCGTCTATCTCATGTCCATTGACCTTCAAAACGATTTGGTCAACTTTGAGCAAGTTATCATCGTTTTCGATAACAAAGGTAAAAGTCGGATGCAAAGAATTGCTGAACAAACTCCCTTTTTTATTATCGATAAGAAAGCGCTTGATGCTAATCATGGCTGAATTTTACCATTGTTTACCCCATTCTAGAATGGTAAATGTGCGTAATTGAATTACTTTCACCAAGAAGATATAATTTAATCAAACTTAATCACAATTTACCAAAACTATGTATGACATTGAACGAGAAAAGAAAATTCTAGAGATCTTGGAACAACGCGGAACGGTGGGGGTCAACCGCTTGGCGACCCTTGTGTTCTGCTCGGGTTCCACCATTAGAAGAGACTTAACCAAACTTGAGAAGAAGGGATTGGTCAAACGTTCCTTTGGTTTCGTTTCCTTGGTTAGGGAAATCGGCACGGAGGAGACGAGTTTCTCCGCGAGGGAAATATTAAATATTTCCTTAAAGAAAAGATTATCGAAACAGGCCTCTTTCGAAATCAAGAATTCGCAGACGATCTTCATTGATTCCTCGACAACTTTGCTTTTCATCGTTCCTTTCCTTAACGCCTATAAAAACCTTCTTATCATCACGAATGGATTAAGAATCGCGACCGAGATCATCACCCGTACAAGCCACAAGGTAATCATCCTTGGAGGCGAGGTTCATCCCCATACCAATTCCGCGCTAGGCAGCTCGGTAATTAATCAAGCGTCCGGCTTCCATGCGGATTTATTCCTCTCTTCCTGCGCCGGCGTTTCCTTTGATTTCGGTTTCTCCGAAGCTTCTTACGATATCGCCGAAATCAAAAAGAGGATGCTAGCCAATTCCACTCATAAAGTCTTCGTTTTTGATAAATCAAAGTTTGGTCAGAACAAGACTTTCAAAACCTGTGATATCACGGGTGTCGACGCTGTCATCGTTCCTAACGATCTCGATAAAACGATCATCGAGGATATCGAAAAACTAGGAATCAGGGTCACGCTTTGCCCAGACGCCATCTCCTGACCGAAAAGATTATTTGGGAAGGAAAAGTTGGCAAATCGCCACATATAATCAGCATCTTTTCCAAAATTGCCCTCCCCTATTCATTTCACTTGGGCACGCGTGGTTAAATTTAATCAAGATTAATCAATTGGAGGTCTCCTATGCAGAATAGAGGATGGATAAAAGGATTAAGCGTCTTCCTGACCTTTGCCGGTTCGCTTTTGATCGCCGTGGAGATGGTCGCGACCTCTTCGGCCGACTATAAAAACCTCGTCGATGGCATCTTCGGCATCAACTATGCCGCTAACGTATCTAGCGATGCCTCGACCTATTCTTTCGTTAGCGATTTCAAAAACACCACCGAGCTAGTGAGCAGGAGAGCAAAAATCGCTGAGCAACTAGAAGAGGAAGGCATCGTCTTGCTTAAAAACGACAATTCCTCTCTCCCATTAAGGAAAACCGAAAACCAAGCCCTCAACGTCACCGTTTTGGGTTCGCGCGCATTTACCTTTAAGAATAACGCGAATAGAAGTGGCTTAAGGGATGGCTATACCGATGACCCCCCAATCACCGATTTCCGCGAAATGAACGTTTATGCAGGTATCTGCGGATCGAGGACATATGGGGCTAGCGTCACCCTCGATAGTGGATTTACCAATATCCCAATCACCCTTCTTGACGCCTTGAAGAACGAGGAAATCAACGTTAATCCCAGCTGCGAGAACGTCTACGCGAACAAACCCTTCCCGAATCATCCATCCGGCAGCGAAGCCAATGGGCAGGCGGGCGGTCCTTTCGCGGTCAACGAACCCCATGTCGATAGGGGCGAATTCTCCGAGCTCGATAGATATAACGACGCGGTCATCGTCATGATCGGCAGGATGAGCGGGGAAGGCCGCGAATACCTTCCTGGGGATAATGGCATCGCCAATCACGGCGATGGCAGCAAGTCCGCGCTTAACCTTTCCGATGATGAAAGGAATCTCATCGCCGTCGCTAAATCGATTTCCGATAACGTCGTCGTCCTAATCAACTCCGCGGTCACAATGGAGATAGAAGAACTCAAAAACGATGACAGGGTATCCTCCATTTTATGGATTGGCCTCCCTGGCTCATATGGCATGAATGCCGTGGGCAAGGTCCTTTCCGGCAAGAGCAATCCTTCCGGTGGGCTACCAGACATCTACGCGGTCGACGCCTCCGTTTCGCCCGCGGCCATGAACTTTGGGGCCAAAAGCCAAGACGGCCAAAACTTCACCTGGTCGAATCCCGGCAATGCGACGGCCGCCTATAACGGGCATTACGTCGTTTTGGCCGAAGGCATATACGATGGTTATTTCTATTATGAGACCCGTTACGCGGACGCGATCGCTAGTTTAGGCAACGCCAAAAGCGTGGTTGGGGCAGGACGCGAAAACGACGGAGAATGGAAATACGAAAACGAAGTTACCTATTCCTTCGGCTATGGCAAATCCTACACCGAATTCGAAACGACTCTCCTTGCAAATCGCTACAACCATACGAACAAAGCGGTCGAAGTCGATGTCAAGGTCAAAAACGTTGGGGAAGTCGCGGGAAAGAAATCCGTTCAGGTCTACCTTTCCTCCCCGTTCACCGATTACGATAGGACCAACGGCATCGAGAAAAGCGCGATCCAGTTGGTTGGCTTTGATAAGACCGATACCCTTGCTCCTAACGATGAGGAGATATTGACCATCTCGATTCCTTTGAAATACATCGCTTCCTATTCGGAAAAGGAAAACCACGATGGCGTAGTCGGAGGATATATCCTTGAAGACGCCCCTTATTATTTCGGTTTGGGGAATGGGGCCCATGAAGCCTTGAATAACATCCTCGTAAGGCAAGATGTGGGTAATGCCGCTCTCGTGTATAAGGAATTCGGTGTTAATCCAAATGCTGATTTGGCTTTCTCCTTCAACCCCGCGGAAGAAGCGGACATCACCTCTAGCGATAGGGGTGGCTTCGTCGCGGGTATCAACAATACCCTCCTTAACAAAAACGAAGACGAGGTCATCGTCTCCAATCAGCTCCAAAGCGGCAATTACAATTTCTATAAGCCAAATACGATCACTTACCTTTCAAGAAAAGATTGGGAAGCCACTTTCCCCGTCGCTTACCCAGGGTTAGAGATCACCACCGACATGGAACTCTACCTTGGCAAAGGACGCGATAACGGGGGACATGTATACGCTTTCCAAACCGGAAAGGTCAATACGGTCTGGGGAGTCGACCATTCCCTCGAGGAGGATAGTGATGGTAACCCTCTTTCCCAAGAGGTCATCGCCAACTACAAAAACGCGGCTTATGAAGATGAATCATGGGATTATTTGCTCGACCAAATCACCTTCAACGAAGCCATGTATTTCGCTCCTAGGGGCGGAAGCAACTGCAAGGCCTTCAAGAGCATCAACGCCCCCGAGGTCTGGCAGGCCGATGGACCTAACGGCAACCTCACCAAGACCCTTGGCGATAAGGCTAGCGCGGTTGGTCCGATGGCTATGAACAAGGCCGACGTCAATTTCTCCTATAAATCCTGCGATATGCCCTGCGAACCGATAATCGCCGCGACCTTCAACAGAAAACTCGTCGAAGAAGAGGGCGATAGCTTTGGGGAAATGAGTTTATGGGATAACTGCAAGATCCTTTGGGCTCCCGGCATGAACCTCCATCGTTCACCCTTCAATTCCCGTAATCACGAATATTATTCGGAAGACCCGATGCTTACGAACATCATGGGCTCCGCCTTCGTTACGGGCGGCCTTAAGAAAGGGGCGATCCTCTCCGCGAAGCATTTCGCCTTCAATACCCAGGAAACATATCGCGAAGGCTTATCGCAATTCATGAACGAACAGGCGGCCCGCGAACTTGAGCTTAGGGGTTTCCAAGGTTTGTTCGAGGATATCCGCGTTCCTTCGCCAAAACATCATGATGTCAACGCGCTTGGCCTCATGTCTTCCTTCTCCCGTTTAGGCTGCACCGGCGTTAACGCCCACACGGGTTTGATGGTCAATATCCTCCGCAAGGAATGGGGATTCAAAGGACTGATTTCTACCGATTTCGTCGCAACTGGCGACTTCTTCAACCCCCAGGATTGCGTTGCCAATAACGTCACCTTCATGGCCTGCGGCAATTCCGATGGCATCCTCTCCACCAAATGGGCGGATTACGCGAACAAGACCAAAAACGACCCATTCCTTAACGAAGCCCTCAAGGAGAACATGCATTATTACCTTTATGCAATCGCTAATAGCAGTTCCCTAAATGGCCTAGATGCAACGACCGTCGCGATCGATTCCTCGACGATCGTCTCGCCATGGCAAATCGGCTTCATCGTCGGAGGGGCGTCCTCTTTGGGTGTCGCTCTCCTCGTCTTTGGGGTCTATGTCTTCCTAAATATCTATAAGAAGAAGGAGAAGACGGATGTAGCAGGTCCTTCAGAACCAACTTTCGATACGGTCTCATCCGAAGGAAAGGAGGGAAACGAAGATGAAGAATAAAAAACTTCCGTGGATCGGCCTATATTTCTACGCCGTCTCACTCATTGTCCTTCTCGTCGCCTATATCGTCGCCTTATCGACCTTCAAGGCCTATAACGAGGCCCCCGATAGGTTCGTCATCATCTTCCCGCTTTTCGCGATGTACATCATCATCGCGGAAGTGGTGATGTCCTTCCTCGATAAGGACAAACCGGTTTGGTTTAGCCTGATCGATTTGGCCTATTGCTTCCTCGTCCTCTTTAGCTTTGCGAAACTCCTCATCCCCTTCCTTACCCCAATTGGCATCTATTTCACCGTCAACATGGGCGATATGGAGACTTACGCGGTGGTCGTTCCCCGTTGCATAACGGGCTGCGTCCTCTTCGCCGTATCAGGAGCCCTCTTCGTAATCGGAAGCTTCTTTAAGATCGTCAAGATAAAGGAGGCTAAATAAAATGAAGAAACCTTTGTTAATCGCTTATATTGCGATCGGTGCCGTCGGCGTAGCCGCCTTTGCCCCCTTGACCGTTTGGGCCTCAATGGGCGCGAAGAACTATACCGAGGCGGAAGTAATCGAGGCCAAGCTCGTTTTGGATGAGAACGTCCGTCTTGAATATCTTGAAACCGAGAAACTAGATACCACCGGCATCACCTTCATGTATGAAAACAAAACCGCCACGATGGAGGAGTTGAAGATCACCTACAATTTCGACGTTACGGGCACCCGTGTAGTCGAATTCGTCAAGGAAAGCGGCAACCGTATCTACAAGGCCTTGATGCCGGTCCATGTCTATCATGTAAGACATCTCGATGTCCGCGATTGCAGCATCGCTAGGAAAGAAGACGGCACTTGGGATACCTCCAAATTAACCGTCTGGGCCGAGCTTAACGAGCCTACCAACGCCTTCATTAGGCCAGAAGGCTTAGGCGATAGGGAGAAAATCATCGAGATGACCGAAGGCCAATATTCCATCAACGTCGTCCAAACCGCGGTGGAAGGGGTCTATCAAGGCAATGTCATAGCCGGTAATGCGACCGCCTCGTTTGCTTATTACGATGAATCGACCTTTAACGCGGATAGGGTCCTCTCTTTCCATAACGATTCCAATAACGGGGAGAAGCTCACCCTTTTCTGCGAGACTAGTTCCAATAACTTCAACGACATCACTTACGATGAGGAAGTTAATGTAACTGGCAAATACCTTTACGAAAACATCCTAGGGAAGAAACGCCTATTCGATTTCTCCTATGTTAAGCCTGCCTTCAGCTGGGATAGTCATTTCCGTTCCAATACCCTTAACAGCGAGGTCTATGATACCTACGACGACGCGACCGAAGGGGTCAAGGTCACCATCGGTGAGACGACCTTCTTCGCAAGCAAATCCGAATGGCATTATCCAGTCCTTGGCATGGAAGAAGTCGAACCTACGCCAGAAGTCATCGTCGATCCAAGCGAGATCAACGCCGAAATCGTAATAAGCCCAGAGGCCCAACTCGAATATTTCGTTGGGGAGACCCTCAATACGGCGGGATTATCCTTCAAAGTCGGTGAGGATATCTATGATATCAACGAGACCGAAGTCGAATATAACTTCGAGACTTCAGGCGATAAACCTATCGTCTTCCGCAAGAATATCGGAGGAATCGATTACGCCGCCTATATCGAGGTTAAGGTCCTTAAGGTCATGAACTTCGAATTCCGCAACAACACCATCACGAAGAATCCTGACGGCAGCTTCGACCATTCGAAACTTGTCGTCTGGGTCGAACTCGACGGCCAATCTTCAAGGCTAGAGAAAGCTGAGGATTTCCCAGGGGCTGAACAAACGACCTTCGTCCTCACCCCTGACCTATATCAAGTCACCGTCACCGCCTCCACAACCTCTGGCAAATACGATTGCAAGGTCGCAGTAGGAGCGGCTTACGCGAAATTCTCCTATTACGAAGAAGCCTCCTTCGACGCGGCGAGGATCCTCCATCTCCATAACCGTAACGGAAATGGCGATAAGCTTACCTTATTCGTCCTCTATAGTTCTTCAAATTATGTTTGGGGACTCCAAGAAATCACCGTCACCGGCGAATATTTATATGAGAGGGCGGATGGCGAAAAATTCGTGTATGCCTTCCATTATTTCAAAGAGAACAATTCCTGGGCCTCCAATTTCCAAAGCGCGGATTATAACAATGGTCGCCTCGTCGATGAATATGGGGCCATCGAGGATGCAGAAGGCTTCACCGCGACCGTCCAAGGCGTCGCCTTCTACTCATTATCCACCGAATGGCATATGCCTGTGCTTAATTTCTAAAGGAGGAAATAACGATGAAGAAGATATTATTGCTTGCGACGATCCTCCTATCTTCCTGCGGAGGCTCCTCATCTCCCGAGCAATCCTCGGTAGTTGCCAATGGCTTAAAGGGGAAATTCTCCAACGAAGTGGAACTAAAGGTCCTCCACCGTAACGACGTTTCGACCGATGACCTCTACCTTTATACCTCGACATATCCCCTAAACACCATGACGGGATTCGGTTGCTATGAAAGTCATGAGGCGGGTCAGGAATTTAGGTATTATTATAGCCAAACCCTCACCTTGCAGAAGGATTACACCTTCCATTATGTCTATGACATCATCTTCGGCAATCCCTGGAATTGCCCCGAAATGATGTCCATCAACGTCGATGTCTTTGGAACCTATACCTTCTCCAAACTCAACCAAAACGAATACACGGTATCGCTATCTTCTCCAGAAAGTGGAACCGAGAGGTTCTATGGCTGCAATTTCTCGGTCAACGAGCTTTGGTGGTTTGGAGGCGGCATCACCGCGAAACACCAAACCCCCGATAAGGAAGTCGACTTCGAGATGAACAAGATCATCAAGAAGGAAGAAGTGGATTGGTATACTAGGGGAAGGGAGGTCAAGATTAGCTTTGCTAACGACGATAACCCCGTCAACTTGGTAACAGACGATCTCTTCAATTCCTATTATCTTGACCATGTCGGCCAATTCTGCACATACTGATAACGTATGATCAAACCCAAAAAGGTTGTATTCCTTCTCCCGTCTCTTCTTTCTTTGTCCCTTCTTTTTAGTTGCGGACAAGAAGCGGAGAATACCGAAAAATATAATGGGGAAATCACCTATTCCTTTAAGGAAGGAAAGGCGGAATTCCGTTTTGAAGGCGAGGACTACAAGGAATTTAACCTTTACAAAAAAGGCCATAGCGAAAGCGAATACAAACTTTTAGAGAAGCTTTCCTCGCCTTTTTTCTCTAACGAGGATATCCGTGCCTCCTTCAAAATCGTCCCTCTTGTTAACGGAAGCGAGAAAAGAAGCTATACCATCTTGGTCAAACCATATGTCGAAGGTGTATTTGGGAATAACAACGTCAAGGTCTTCTTCCCTGACGATGACCATGATGAAATCCAACGGTTCATCGATAATAAATACGCGACTTTATGTTCCGACGAATGGAGCGAGGATCGGGTCGAGGTCCTTTTCATGCCGGGATTTTATACCGACATTACCTTAAAAAACGGCTATTACACTTCCTTCAGGGGCTTAGGGGCTTCCCCGGATGATTGCATATTCTCCTCAATGCAGACGATAAATCATCCTAGGACAGGGAATGCCCTCATCAATTTCTGGAGAAGCGCGGAGAATCTATCCTTCTACCGTAATTCGACCTGGGCGATTTCCCAAGCGACTTCCTTAAGGAGAACCCATTTTAGGGGCGATCTAGCCTTATTTGATTTGAAGGGCGGGAACGGCCTCTCATCCGGTGGCTTCATCGCGAATTCTTTGATAGATGGAACGATTAACCCAGGTACCCAACAGCAATTCCTGATGAGGAATGATACCTTCGCTTCCTTTAATCATTCCAACATGAACATGGTCTTTGAAGGAACGGTTGGAGAAACGCCCAAAGGTACTTGGATCGAATCGAGGACGACCTTGATGGAAACTTCCCTCGACGTAATCGAAAAACCTTTCCTCGTCTATGATGAAACAAAAGGGTTCGGTTATTATGTCCCGACTACCTTAAACAAGAACAAAGGCCATGACTTTTCTCTTGATGACCATGATTTTGTCCCTTTAAGCGAATTCGCCGTAATGAGTCCAAACGATAGTGCAAAGAAGATCAACGAGAAGCTTAGGCAAAACAAATATATCCTCTTCACCCCCGGAACCTATAACCTCGACGAAACGTTGGAAGTGGTTCATGATGGTTCCTTTATCATGGGGCTAGGCTATGCGACCTTATCCGCGAATGGAACCCAAAAGAAGATAATGTCCGTTAAGTCAATCAATAACCACATGTCCTCTTTGCTTTTCCAAAGCGAAGGCAAAACCGAGAACTATTTGGTCTTGGAAGAAGCGGATAACCCCTCTAGATCCACCTTGTCGGATCTCTTCTTTAGGGTAGGCGGACATACGAGCAAAGACGTGAACGTCGATACTTGCTTAATCATCAACCAAGATAACGTCATCGGGGACAATTTCTGGATTTGGCGGGCAGATCACGGCAAAAACATCGGTTATAAGAAGAATTATGGCAAATACGGATGTGTCATAAATGGTCAACGCGTTATTTGCCACGCGCTCATGATCGAGCATTTCTATAAATACCAGTTAATCTGGAACGGAGAATATGGCGAAGTCATCTTCTACCAATCGGAAACCCCATATGATTTACCTAGCCCAACATATTGGTCTAGGGTAGATGAAGGATATGAAGGGGAAGCCTCGATGGGTTATCCATCCTACAAGATTTCGGATAACGTCATCAATCATAAAGCCCATGGCATCGGCATTTATTTTATAAATACCAGTGGCATTGAAGAGCTTTGCTACACGGCTTTGGAAACCCCTTGCAACGAAGGAATCGATTTGGAACACGTCTCCGCGCGTTATTTTGGCGGCGAAGGACGCTTCCTCCACACGATCAATGACATCAATGGTTATGAAGAAGAACTGAACATGACCATTGAATACTTTGACAAAGAAACCTATCCGGATTCATTTTGATTAATCGACACTTTTTCACATTTAATCAAAAAGTTGAGCAAACTCGATTGCAATTGAGCAAGAGCGAAGGTTTTAATTTTATAATCTACTTAAGTAAACTTTGAAATCGTTTTTTAGTTTCATTAGGAGGAAAAGAAGATGACGAAGAAAATTGTTTATGGCTTAGCAGCCCTCGGCATTGCAGGAGCTTGCACCGCTCTTACTGTTGGAATGTCCCAAATTCGATTGGGGGGGGGTATCCAATTTACTAACGGTGACGTTGGCGATCATCGAATCTCGCTAAACGGTACAACCAACCTTTTGACTGACGGATCTGGCAACGGCACCGTCTATCTATCCGACCCAAACAATAGCCGGGAACTCACCTACTCAGGTTACACCCATAGCTCTCCCTCCTCCTGGGGAACCTTATCCAATAACGGGTATTTCCAACTTAACGGCAGGATTGGCGGCCTAACCAACATTACCTATACCATCGACGGAACCTTGAAGCTTCAATATGGGTATGTCGAATCCGGAAAGCCGACTTATTACGAAACTATAATTGACGATAGCCTTAATTCGTTCAATTTCCCTGAGGGCAATGGTTACCCCGATACTTTCAAGGTCATTAACGAATCTGGCAACGATGTCAACATCACCGACATGACTTTCTTCTACACATGCAGTCAAGAAGACGAACATGCTCACGTTCATAAGATCATTCGTGATACCAGCGATGGAGTTAAATATTACGATTCCTGCGACATTTGCGATTATAGATTTGAAGAAGTCGATTTCAGCGCCTATTCCATCAAAATCGGCACAACCACCGATGATAAAGTTGAATATACGCCATATAATTTGGATTCTTATGCCAACCCAGGACGTGCCGGCACGTTAGAATTCGATTATCAAAACCTTTTGAACTCTGGAACCAAGCGTTTCGTCCTTACGCTTAATGGCGATAACAGCGGCAAAACGCTTTATATCGATTCGAATGTCACTAATTCTGGGAATGCCCAAATCATTATAAAGTCAGAGAATAACGCTAAAATCGGGGGCATTAAATTCAGAGGCGGATACGGTGTTTTGGTCTTCATGGGCGAAACATTGACTTTTCCTAGTGCGACTTTGGACAGCGAGGCGCTATACACTACGGTTAAAAGTCCACTCGTTTTCTCCGGACCAGATAACAGATCGGTGGATGGCATTTATGTCAACAACGGAAACCTTGTACTTGAAAGCGACGTGACTATTTCAAAGTGTAATCGCGGAATCCGCTTTAATCAGAAAGCGACCGGAGGAGATTTAAACCAAAACGCCGGAACGCTCAACATTTCCGATTGCAACTGGGGTATTAGCGGAGTTGATGCTTCTTATTACCCCGCCATCAACATACGTAGTAACGTCAATATTTCGGGCTGCAGGCGCGGAACGCAAAGATGCAGCATTCAAGTTGGCGATGCCGAACATGCAGGCAAACTCATGATCGACGTCAGCAAGAACGGAAGTACCGGCGGAGACCCATCCGTTGGTATATATCTCTCCAACAGCAATACCCTTAATTTCGTGAAAGGCGCAGCAGCGATCTATTCCTCCGATACAGCTACCGACTGGAACGACGCCGTTTGGAGCGATCCAAACATTTCCGGCGGCTCTTATTGCTCTGGAATAAAGATTAACGCGACTTCTTCAGATGATATTAAAAAATTCAATTGGGACGAAACCTTCAAATTTGGTTTAGGCAATTTAGCCCGCGGTTTCGATAACACAGGCGGTTCCGATGTAACTAGTTTCTTCGGAGCTACTGGTGTCAGGTCGTGCGACCTTCATACTTATCATTTGGCGGACTCTGCATGGGGGTTATCCAGCAAGCCAACCAGCGGATCAAACGTTACCGCGCACCCCAATCTTGCTGATTTCCTAGCTGCTTTCAACTAATAATCAAACGAGAGCAAGATGATGAAAAAGGGTCTCGCTAGCATATGTGCTTTGACTGCTTTGATTTCATCTTGCTCTTTTATTGTTCCTTCGACTTCAGCTGACGTTAGCGAAAAAGAAGAACAAATGAACCAAATAGACGAAGAACCTAATCGTATCGTTCTCGACTATTCTTCCGCCAAACGCGTGTATGAATTAGGTGAGGAATTAAATCTTGATTCATTGCTCGTCTTCCTTTATCGCGATGGTCAACAACTCGCGATTCTTGATGAATACGAAGTAACAGAAGTGGACACGTCCACGCCCGGAAGGAAAGAGGTCATTATCAAAAATGGTATTCTCGTTGCCTCTTTTTCGATAATCGTCAAAGGCTATGTTTACCATAATTACGATGAGAAATATGTCTATTTCCTCGGAGAAACTTTTAATCGCGATTATTTTTCCCTCATCAAATATGATGAATCGGGCGAACACATAATCAATGATTATGATGTAAGTTTTCCAAACAATACCGAAATAGGATTGGGTCAAATCGTAATCACTTACGAAGACTTCGTCTATCGTTCGGATATCGCCATAATGAAAAAACAAGATAATGTCCCCGTTATTTTTGCTTCGAATTCAGATTCGCGTTTATTGCTTTTTGCAAATAACATTCATAAATCAACCTATTATGGAGAGAAATGCGTTGTCAGCGAAGGTAATTATCTCCTTATCGATGAAAAGGAAGAATTGCATCTCTTTGATTACAAATACATGTTATATGGGCCTTTGAATGCTTCATATTTTGGATGTAGCGATCATAACGTGATACAACGCCTTATTCCTGGTGGGGACCTTTTGGTCACAATAGGCGAGGATGATTTTATCGTCGAAGCTTCGATTTGGCATCATTGCCTGATAGGATGGTGAAAATGAAGAAGTACTTTTTGTTTGTTTTGCCATTTATCCTCAGCGGATGTTCTTCTTCGGAAGGGTTTAAAGCCATCGAAGAAAACGTGGAATATTCCTTTTCCTTTTCCGATTATGATGTAATCAATACCCATACTCCTTTGCAATCTTCGTATTTGGCGGACACCTATGATTCCATCGGCAAATACGCGGAAGGCACAAGCGAATTGTCGAGACCTCAAACCTTTACGCTTTCTTGGACGTTCGATATATCTACAGGCCAAGATGTCGATTATTACAGTTTAAGTTACACGACCAATCCAGATTTAAATGGCTTTATTACCCATCATTTAGAAGATCCATCATATACTTTTACAAATCTTTTCATTGGAACGGAATACTTTTACTTCGTGACCGCGAACATCGGTGACGTTGCCTATTCTAGCGAAATCAAATCCTTTGAAACAATCGACAAAGGGCCAAGGAATGTTTACGTTAGCGGAGTGACTAATGCGAGGGATTTAGGTGGCTATACAACGTCTAGCGGAAAGCGGGTTAAGCAAGGCCTCGTCTATAGGATGGGCCAATTAAACGAGAGGTATGTTCTTAACATTACCCCACTGATTTCTTTAAACGGAAGAAAGACACTTCTAGACGATTTCAAGGTCAAAAGCGAAATAGATCTCCGCGAAATCTACAACAATGAAAGCGGAGCTTTATACGATAGCATTTTGGGGAAAGAAGTTAACTATTTCCCTTATCACATGGGTTGGGATGTCGTTAATATCCCGAAAAACGAAACAGAAATGATGAGAAACGTTTTTAAGGTTTTCACTGACATTGAAAACTACCCAATAGTCTTCCATTGCGCGATCGGAACCGATAGGACGGGAGTAGTTGCTTTTTACTTAAGCGCTTTGTTAGGACTTGAACCAGAAGACATATATCGTGATTATCTTTTCTCTAATTTTGGCAACATCGGCGGATCAAGAGGCCTTGATAACATCAATTCGCATTTCAATTACATCAATGCCTTTGCAGGGACTACCCTCCAAGAAAAAGCCTTCGCTTATTTTAACAGTCTTGGTTTTACGAACGACGAGCTCAATACAATCTGCGAAATAATGCTGGAAGACTGATATCTTCTTCGGGAAATCATTTTTCTCACCCGTCTACACGCGCCCTCGCGTTGTGCTACAATATAGCCCATGAATTACCAAACGCTTCTTTTAGTTGACACTCTTAACCCCTGGATCATCGTGGGGATGGTCCTTGGAACCCTTGCTCTAATCGGCTTAGGCATCCTTTTCTATTTCACGGCCTTCGCCCACATGAGAATGAAGAAGCAGGTTAGGGAAATCAACCGTAAATTCGAATATCTCCACGCGTTGCTATTCGGTCAGGATTCCCAATACATCAAACGTATCGAAATCATCTCAAGGACCAACATCCTCTATCTTGATATCCACATGAACTTCAATAAGAGGTTCAAGGAAATTCGCGATTCCGGCGATTCCTCGATGCAAGAGGAGGTCAACCGCATCCGCGATTATCTCAACGAGCATAATTACAAGGAACTTAAACTCGACCTCCCTAACGTTAAGGCTAAACTCGCGGAATTCGAGGAGAAGGTCAATTCCCTCAATGACGATTTGCTCGCAGTCATCCGCCCAGAGGAGGAATGCCGTCAGCAATCCCTCGTCTTGAAGGAGAACCTCCGTCAAATCAAGCAGGATTATTACATCAAGCAAGCGGACCTCTCCCTTGTTTCCGCTTCCTTCGAGAAGGTCTTCCGCCTTCTTGACGATAGGTTCTCAACCTTTGAATCCTACGTCGAATCCGCCCAATACGATGAGGCCAATAACCTCCTTCCTTCGATCGCCTCCGTTATCAAGGAACTTGGAAAGGACCTCCAGATTCTCCCTAATCTATGCATCACCATCCAAACGGTCATCCCCGAGAAGATCAATAGTCTTGAGAACCGTTATGGCGATATGATCGAGGCCGGTTATCCTCTCCATCATATCATGGGCAAGGAAAGAATCGCCGAGATGAGAGAAGAACTGGTGGCCGCGATCAAGGCCGTTAGGGAATTCTCCCTTAACGGAGTCCCCGAGGCCCTTGATGGCATCTCCGCGGAAATCGAGGATTATTTCGAATCCTTCGAAAGGGAGAAGGAAGCCCGCGTCACCTTCGATTCCGAATGCGACGCGATTTATGTTGAGGAATCTAACGTCGAGCAAAAGAACATCAGGCTATGCAACGCCCTGCCAGACGTTAAGAAGATCTACGCTCTCGCGGAAGAGGAGCAGGCCAAGGTCGATTACATCAAAACCCTTATCAACAAGGCCTCCGCGACCAAGCGTAGCCTCGATACCTTCATCCATTCCGGCACCAAACAGCCTTATTCCCTCCTCGTTGAGAAGATGCATACCCTTCGGGATGAAGCCAGTGAAGCCAATAACGCGATCGATGAATTCGATAAATACCTCTTCTCCCTCAAAGCCGATAGCGAGGCCGCGATGAAGGCGGTCGCGATTTATTATGAATCGCTGCAGAATATCGAGGTCACCCTAAGGAAAATCGATGTCCCCGCCCTTGTTGAGGCGGTCACCCCGAAAATCGATGAGCTCTTCAAAACCATCGATGAGATATACTCTCGCCTTTATACCCGTCCAATAGACGTCGCCGCGATCAACGCCAAAGTCGATGTCCTCCATCATGATGGGGATGAACTCGCCAAATACATGCAATCCCAATATGAGATGATGCTTAAGGCGGATGCCGCGATCGTCTATGCGAACCGTCGCAGGGCGGACTTCGGGCAGCTTAACGCCATCCTCCTCCAAACCGAGAAACTCTATTTCTCCGCCGATTTCGCCAATTCCTATGCGGATACCACCGCGGCCATAAAACGCCTTAGGGGTGTTAACGAATAAGACATGATTTATTTCGACCACGCTTCATCCAGTCCCATTTTGCCCGAATCCATGCAAGTATTGAAAGAATACTGCGAGGATTGTTTTGGTAATCCCGGGGCCGCCCATCGCATCGGCAGGAAAGCCGATAGGGCGAAAGAAGAAGCGAGGAAGAAGATCCTCGATCTCCTTGGCTTATCAAAAACCCATAACCTGATCTTCACCTCGGGGGCGACCGAAGGTAACAACATGGCCATCAAAGGCATCGCCTTCAATTATCAAAATAGGGGTAAGCGAATCATCTCCTCAAACGGAGAACACGCCTCCGTCTTCAATACGGTCCATCAGCTTGGCGAATATTTCGGATTCGACGTCCATTTTCTTGATAACAAGAACGATGGGGCGATTTATCTAGATGAACTTAAATCCCTCATCAATAACGAAACGATCCTTCTTTCCTTTATGTCCGTCAATAACGAGACGGGGGCCAAAAACGACCTTAAGGGCATTATCGATATCAAGGCCAAATACCCAAAATGCTTCCTCCATGTCGATATCACCCAGTCCTTGGGGAAGATAACTTTCCCTTATGAGAATATCGATATCCTGACGGCCTCATCCCATAAATTCGGAGGACCCAAAGGGGTAGGCATCCTGTTGTTTAGAAAGAACATTACCTTTCTTCCTCTTCTTTCAGGAGGCGATCAAGAAGGCGGACTCCGTGGAGGGACCGAGAATGTCCCCGGCATCATGGCAATGGCCAAAGCCCTGGAGATATCCTTAGCTAAGCAACCCGCTTTCCTCGATAATTGCAAAAAACTTCGCGAAAGGTTAAGCGAATACCTAACTAGCCGTCCTGACCTATATGAGATAAATTCCCCGCTTGATGGGGTTCCGTATCTCTTCAATTTCTCCCTAAAACTCCATAAGGCCTCCGTCATTTTGGAAGCCTTAAGCCAAAAGGGGATATGCCTGTCATCGATTTCCGCCTGCGCGAAGAAGAAGGACATCCCTTCCAAAGCCTTGCTTGCCGCCGGATTCGATGAGGAACGTTCCTCAAATGCCTTACGCGTATCGTTTGGGAAAGAGAACACCATGGAGGAGATGGAAACCTTCATCTCCACGTTAGATAACATAATGAAAGAGGTTCGCCATAGATGAAAGTCGATGCCATATATGTTCACTTTGGGGAGCTTTCCACCAAAGGCAATAACCAAAAGCAATTCATCAATTGCCTGGCGAGGAATATCCGTCATGCCTTGAAGGATTACCCAACTTTGAAGATCGATGAAAGAAGGGATTTCATCTTGGTCAATCTCCATGAAGAGGACCCTGAGCTCGTGATGAACCGCCTTTTGTTGGTCGCGGGCATCCAACGTCTTTCCTTGGTCTACATCTTAGAAAAGGATTATCAGAAGATCGCCTCCGCGGTCGTGGAGATCATGGAAAAAGAAGAAGGACATACCTTCAAAATCAAAGCCCATCGCGTCGATAAGACCTTCCCGATTTCCTCGATGGACCTATCCGCGAAACTCGGTGGTGAAGTCTTGAGGAACGTCAAACGCTTCAAGGTCGATGTCCATAACCCCGATGTCTTGATGAGAGTCGATATCAAATCCAGTGGGGCCTATCTATATTGCCATGAAAGAATCGGCTTAGGAGGGTATCCCCTAGGGATGAACGGCAAGGTCACTACCTTGCTTTCTGGAGGAATCGATTCCCCGGTCGCCGCCTATTCCCTCATTAGAAGGGGCATCAAGGTCGAATGCCTCCATTTCGCCTCCCCTCCATATACGAGCGAAGCCGTCCTTGATAAGCTAATCGATCTCCTTGAGGTCCTTTCCGCCTATCAAGAGGATATCCGTCTTGAGGTAATCCCCTTCACCAAACTCCAAGAAGCGATCTACCGTTATGTCGCGGAGCCTTATTGCATCACGATCATGCGCAGGATGATGCTGCGCATCGCCGCCAAATGCAAAGAGAAGAACCACGCCTTAGGCATAGCTACAGGCGAATCGATTGGACAAGTCGCCAGTCAAACCCTCGAATCCCTTGGAGTTATCAACGAGGTCACGAACGTCCCAATCCTTAGGCCTCTAGCAACAAGCGATAAAATCGCGATTATCAACGAAGCGAAAAGACTTGGGACCTATGAGATCAGCATCCGTCCATATGAGGATTGCTGCACGATATTCAAACCCAAGAACCCAAAGACCAAACCTTCCTTGGAAGAAGCCCGTTTCTATGAAAGCAAATTCGATTACGAAACCCTAATCGAGGAAGCGGTCGCGAATTCCTATAGCATCTATATAAGAAATGGAGCCATCATCAAGGATGGACGAAACCAAGATGAATAAGAGAGAATGTTATAAAAACGGGAACTTCGAAGGTGAGCGCGCTTTGTTTTTCCTCTCTTCCTGCGACATTGAAAACTGTCTTTTCCATGATGGCGAATCCCCTTTGAAGGAAGGGAGGGACCTTAACGTCAACAAATGCACCTTCCAATGGAAATACCCGTTATGGTACGGAGAGAATCACATCGTTAAGGAATGCGTATTCCTCGAAACCGCGAGAAGCGGTATTTGGTATACCCATAATTCGGAATTCGTCGATTGCGAATTCAAAGCCGTCAAGTATTTCCGCAGATGTCACGATATCAAGATCGTCCGCGGCGAATTCCTCGATGCCCAGGAAACCTTATGGAGTTGCCGTAACGCCTTCATCAAGGATTCGACCTTCAAAGGCGATTACCTTTTGAAGGATTCCGTTGGAATAACGTTAGAAAACGTTAGGCTAGACGGCAATTATCTTCTTGATGGAGGAAAGGATATCCATGTCAAAGGATGTTTGCTAAATAGCAAGGATGCCTTCTGGAATTCCCAAAATGTTTTGATAGAGGATTCGACGATAATCGGGGAATATTTTGGTTGGAACGCCAAAAACGTGACCTTAAGAAGATGCAAAGTCGTCTCCAATCAAGGATTCTGCTATATGGATAACGTGGTACTCGATGATTGCTATCTTGAAGGGACCACCCTTTCATTCGAATATACTTCGGGGAAAGCTAAGGTCCTCGATGTCATCGATTCGGTGAAGAACCCTTCTAACCTAACCCTCATTTGCAAAGGCATCAAAGAGCTTATCATCAACGATGATAAACGTGATGAGCAAAAAGGCGAATTCAAATACACGTATGACCTAAACAAGGGGTTTGATGATGAGTTTTGATAAAGTCTATGACCGTCATCATTCCGACTCCGCGAAATATGGATATGGGGTTAAGGAAGACCAAATCCCTCTTACCGTCGCGGATACAGATTTCGTGACCGCTGATTGCGTTATCGAGGCCATAAAAAAACGTCTTGAGCATCCTTTGTTTGGCTATGTTAAGGATAACGATAATTGGAAAAAAGCCTTAACCGATTTCTATGAAAGAAGATTCGGACTAAAGATGGACCCCCAAAACCTGATCTTCGCCTCTGGGGTTTTAGCTTCCGTCACCGCCTTTATCCGCGCGTTTACTTTAGAGGGCGATGGCATAATACTCTGCTCCCCAATCTATGATTGCTTTTCCTCTTGCATCACTCATTGCAACCGAAAAGTCGTAGATGTCCCCCTTCTTTTTGAAAACGGGTCCTTTTATTTGGATTTTGCTAACCTCGAAAAGGAATTCAAGAAGAAGGAGAACAAGGGCTTTATCCTCTGCTCCCCCCATAATCCGGTCGGTAAATGCTTTGACAAAGAGGAATTAACCAAACTCTTCCGCCTTGCAAAAGAATATGATGTCCTCATCCTTTCCGATGAGATCCATGGGCTTATCTCAACGCCAGGCAAGAAATACCTCCCTTCATTATGTTTAGAAGAAAGCAAAGAAGTGGTCATCATGGCTTCTTCGATAAGCAAAGCCTTCAATACCGCGGGCCTTCAAGCCGCGTTTGCCTATGCGGATAACCCCATTTTGAAGGAAAGAATGGAAAACCAACTCGGGTATGATGATTGCGGAGAGCCTAATTCCTTCTCCCTCGTCGCCTTGGAGGAAGCCTATAAAAACGGGGATTCCTATTTGGACGAATTAAATAAATGCGTTTATCAAAATAGGCTGCTCGCGGTTAAAGAACTTGAGAGCCTTGGCTTCAAGGTCATCGATTCGGATTTCACCTATCTTCTTTGGATAGACGCTTCTAACTTTAATTTAGAGGAAGAAGCACTTAACGAAAAACTAAAGGAAGCAGGCCTACTCTTGGTGCCTGGAAGCAAATACGGGAAATCAGGGAAAGGCTATTTCCGAATGAACATCGCTCTTCCTAGAAGCCTCCTAATAGAAGCCTTAGGAAGAATCAAAAAAGCTCTCAAATAACAAAAAAGTAGGAATCAATGATGTGTACCCAATTTGCTGGACCGAATTGAAACCATCATAACGACGCGCTTAATGGATGTCCACCGGAACTTGCCTCGAAGCAAGCCTGAGGTGACATCCATTTTTTCGTCCCCTTTTGGTACCTAATCCTCGTCCCGTTGTACCAGACTATGTATTCGTCGACGGCCTTTCGGAACGATTCGAAGCTCCCGTATTCCGATTCGTGGCCGTAGAACATCTCGTTCTTCATCGTCCCGAAGAACGACTCCATGATGCAGTTGTCCAGGCAGTTTCCCTTCCTCGACATCGATTGGAGTATCCCCCTCTCTTTCAGTTGCTCCACATACCAGCTCTGCTGATATTGCCAGCCCTGGTCGGAATGGAATATGAGCCCGCTCAGGTCGTATCCGAGGGAGAACGCCTTCTCGAGCATCCTCTTCGCCTGGGACATGTCCGCGCGGAGGCTCAGGTCATAGGCGACGATCCTCCCGTCGTACATGTCCTTGATGGGGCTCAGAAAGCATTTCCCCCAAGGGAAGGAGAATTGGCTGACGTCCGTCGTCCATTTCTGGTTCGGCCCCGTGCACGAGAAGTCGGACTTGTGATGGACCTGCCCGTCTTTCCGGACGTACTCCATGATGATCAGGTCGTCCGCCACCTTCCCGACGCTTCCCCGGTAGGAATTGTAATGGACGGTTTTCCTCCTCGCCGAGAGCCCGAGCTTCGCCATGAGGCGCTGGACCTTCTTATGGTTCGCGGCGATCCCGAGGGAACGCAGCTCCGCGGCCACCCTGCGGACGCCGTAACGGCCCCTAGATGCGTCGAATATCCTCCTGATCTTCTCGATCAGATCCGCGTTCTTCGCGTCGAAATCGCGCCTTCCGGCCTCGTAGAAGTAGGTGGATCTGGGGAGCCCGGCGACGGCGATCAGGTCGCTCAGCCTGGCTTCTTTGAATTCCTTTTTGGTCTGGAGGATGGCTTCGTACTTCCGCCTTGGCTTCGCTCCTCCGACTCCGCCAAGGCCCTCAAGTTTTTTAAGTAGGCGTTCTCGAGGGTCAGCATGTAGTTCTCCCGCCTGAGCCTCTCCAACTCGAGGGACTCCGGGGATCTGGGCTTCTTCTTCGGCATGCTTCTTCCTGCCTTTCGGCCTAGATTCTAAACCATCGACGCCCTTTTCTCGATAGGCTTTGACCCAGGACAATACGCCAGCGTTGCAGGACATCCCGATCGAATACGCAACGGAGAAGGCGGATTCACCCGACAACACGCGCAACACCGCCGCGAGCTTGAATTCGGCCGGAAAGGATCTGGTTTGCCGAGATGGATTCAGCCCGCGCTCCCCGTATTTCGAAAGCACGTGCGCCCACCTTCTGACTCTGTCGCGCCATCTTTTCATCGATCCGGAGAAACCCTCGGGGATGGGAACGAACTCTCCGGCCATGTACGACTTGGCCCAAGCCAACTTCTGCTCAAACGTCCATTTCATGAAAAAATACCCTCCAGCCTTAGACTGATTCCAGTCCAGACTTTTGGGTACATTTCACAATCCTACTTTTTTGTTTTTCTTTTTTCTTTACTTAGCAAGCGCGCCTTTAGCGGTTTCGACCAAGGAAGAGAAGGCCTTTGGATCGGTGATCGCGATCTCGGAGAGCATCTTGCGGTTGATGGCGATGTTGCTCTTCTTGAGGCCGTTCATGAAGACCGAGTAAGAGATATCGTTGACCCTGCAAGCGGCGTTGATACGTCTGATCCAGAGCTTGCGGTAATCCCTCTTGACGAGCCTTCTGGAAACATAGGCGTAACGGAGGGAGTGAAGGACCTGTTCCTTCGCGGTTTTGAAGAGGAGATGCTTGGAACCGAAGTAACCCTCGGCCATCTTCAAGATCTTTTTGCGCCTTGCGCGTGTGACGGTGCCACCTTTGACTCTTGACATTGTTAATTATCTCCTTTCCTTATTTGACAATCATGAACCGAATTCTCTTGTAGTCGGTCTTGTCAATGATACCGGCGCGGCGGAGCTGACGGCTCTGCTTGGCGGTTTTGTAAGGGGCGTGGTGCCCTTTGTAGGCATGGACATATTTGAGTTTGCCGTTGCCTGTGACTTTGACTCGCTTCATTAGCGAGCGGTTGGATTTCATCTTTGGCATAAGTTTTCTCCTTCCTTATTGCTTCTTTGCTTTCGATGTGACGATGGAGGAATAGCATTTTCCTTCCCAGCTCGCGGGCTTCTCCAACGTCGGATTGATATCCTCGGATTTGAGAGTTTCCACGAAACGGTCGAAGAGGGCTTCACCTAGGTCTTTATGCGCCATTTCCCTACCTTTGAGGACGACGCGGATATTGACCCTATCCCCATCTGAGAGGAATTCCCTCGCGTGCTTGGCCTTGGTTTGGAGGTCATGTTCCCCGATCGAGATATGGAGTTGGACTTCCTTAAGCTGGGCTTGGTTGGCTTTGGAATTCTTGCGTTGTTGCCTTTCGGCTTTCTGCTGCTCATAGCGATATTTCCCATAGTTGATGATCTTGCAAACCGGGGGATTGGCGCCTGGAGCGACGCAGAAGAGGTCGAGTTCGTAACTTTTTGCGATGTCGTTAGCCTGACGGGAGCTCATGCGGCCGAGGTTTTGGCCATCTGGTCCGATGAGGATGACTTCCGGGTAGCGAACGTTTTCATTGATGGGGTCGACTGCCTTATTTGGACGGCGGCGGTCAAATTTGTTTGCGTAAGCGATTGTGTATTCCTCCTAGGTCTATCGATAAAAAATCCGGACAGCATTCGCTTCCGGCCCACTAAAACGGTTGTCTCTCCATTTAGCTTTTTGCCAACTCCCTAGGGGAATCTGGCGAATCGTCCGAAGCGATTGCTTTCTACTTGTCTATCGACAAGGCAAATAATACGCGAATATATGGCTAAATCAAGCATTATTTTTCATATTTCTATGAAAAGAGGTAATTTAGCCTTATTTTCTACTGGAATGTCGTATTTTATCCCCGAAAAATAGGCCTTCAACGCCTCACGGTGATCCTCCGCGAACAAATTGGGAATCTCGTCTTTACCAAAATAACGCAGCTCAAGGGATTCCTCATCGATCCTTAATTCGCCTTCGATTATCTCGAAGACGTAATAAGCCCCGATCGTATGGGCTTTGTCCCCGTTGGCCCAGACCATATTATGATTATGGTAAATCCCTAAGAAATAGAGAGGTTTAACGGTTAAGCCGGTCTCTTCTTTGACTTCGCGAAGGGCCGCTTCAAGATAGGTTTCATCAAGTTCAAGGAGTCCGCCGATCAAACCCCATTTTCGGTTGTCACTGCGCCTTTGGAGAAGGACTTTGCCGTCTTTGGCGATGACCCCTCCGGCCGCATTCAAAATGATCTTCCTACTCCCAAGGTCTTTCCTAATGTCCTTAACGTAATTCTTATCCATTATCCCAAATTGAAGAGCAAGGCGATCGCGGAGGCGGAGCTTTTGATGATCTCCTCCTCGTTATGGAGACTTTCCCTACCGAAGATAAAGCCGAATACGAGGAAAAGGACCCCGAAAAGAAGGGTCGTCCCCGTGAAGACGATGCCATAGATTTTGTTTTCCTTCTTGATGGTCAAGATGAAGAAAAGAACGGAGATAGCAAAGCCATAGAGGAAAGTCGCCGCGAAGCAACCCCTAACGACGTTATCGAGGGGGAAGGTATCGATGACGAAAAGATAGGCGAAGGTCATCGAGGCAATCAAAAAGCCGATGGTCAAACCAAAAAATACATACTTAAGCCATTCCTTGATGTTTTTCAAAAACTTGAAAAGAAGGAAGCTAGCTAAACTAGCGGCGGCGAAAAGAATCGGCAGAAGCAGTCCCATCTTAGCTCACCTTTCCATATCTTTGGTTACGGGAGGTTGGGGAGGTTGGGTCGCTACGTTTGATGAGTCCTGCGGATAAGGCGGGGTTGATGTAATTCTTCATCAAACCTAGACGCGACTTAAGGTTAAGGAGCTCGCATAATTCGTTCGCCCCATAGAATCTACCTTCTTTCATGACTTCCATTAAGCGTCTTACCTGAATGCTCGTTTCCTTGTTTTTCTTTTCCCTTCTAGAAAGAAGACGCTTAATCGCGATCGACATAGTCGAAAGATAGAAGGAGAGGAATGGCGATAATTCGCCTTTTTCCACCGAGGCTTCAATCGAGGCGAACAAGGCGTCCATCCTTTTTAATATCTCTTCCTCCAAAGGAATGTATAGAAGCGATTTGCTATACCTAATAAGGATGGCTTTCGCTAGAAGAAGGGCCAAAGGAAGGTTCCCGTTTGAATAAGGGGCGATGGAAAGAATCTCGATGAAGGCCATCCCCGAAAGAAGCAAGGGATGGGTTTTGCCTTCGTTCCCCTTAAGGAAAAGGAAAAGATGGTTCATCATCGGCTCGATCTTTGGGGTTAAGGGCAAGGCAAAGGGGAAATCCGCGGCCTTCCTTCCCATTCTCGAAGGGACCCCATCGATAAAATAGGAATTCTCATAGAGCTCGATGAAGGAACGTTCGAAGGGGTTGAGCCTAGGAAGTTTCGTGTAGATTGAGGCAAAGGCGTTCGCGATGCGATTGGAGGGAAGGCTTTCCCCATTCGCAAGACCTTTGAATTGGCTTGGGGTAAGGTGGCCTCCCGAAAGCTCGACGATGCTTTTGACCCCGATTATCCTATCGGTTGGTTCGGGGAAGAAACCATTGGATTCGAGGACGCCGGCTTTATAGGCGATGTCCGCGGCTAGGTTAAGGATATGGTGATTTAGTGCGATTGGACACTTATAAGGAGGATTAGGTTTGCTCATAAGATAATTCTATATCGTTTTGGAGTAAATAAAAAGGTCTCTTATATATTTTGTTCTATATTTTTTGATAAAGGAAAAGGGCCCTAGATTCGCCTCTAGAGCCCTGCTTAGGAACGCTTTTAGAAACGGGCCTTTTCCTTGATCGCCTTCTTGATGAGGGCGATGAATTCATCAAGAGGGACGGTGATCTGGTCTTTTTGGCCGTAGATGCGGTAAGTGACCGAACGGGTCTCCTTTTCCTTTTCGCCAAGTACGAGGCTATAGGGGATCTTGGAGACGACCGCGTTACGGAGACGATAGCCAAGCTTTTCGTTCGCATCGTCGAGTTCGACCCTGATGCCCTCTTTCATGAGGATATCGTAAACCTCTTTCCCGTATTCGCCATGGGCTTCGGGGGAAACCGGAAGAAGCCTGACTTGGACGGGGGCCAACCAAGTTGGGAAGGCTCCGCCATAATTCTCGATGAGGATGCCGATGAAGCGTTCGACCGAGCCGAAGACGACGCGATGGAGCATGACCGGTTCGGCCTTTTCACCCTTCTCATCGATATAATAGGCCCCAAACCTATGGGGGAGGTTGACGTCAAGTTGGATCGTTCCGCATTGCCAGGTACGGCCCATCGTGTCGCGGAGTTTGAAGTCGAGCTTTGGTCCATAGAAGGCCCCATCGCCTTCGTTGATACGATATTCGTGCCCGGAATGCTCGCAGGCTTCCGCGAGGATCTTCTCGCTTCTATCCCAGAATTCCTTTTCCCCGATATAATCGTCGGGACGGGTGGAGAGAACGATATAGTAGCTTAGTCCAAAGACCGAATACATCCTATCGAAGATGGACATGATGCGTTTGACTTCGTCCTCGATTTGGTCAGGGGTGATGAGGATATGCGCGTCATCCTGGGTGAAGCCCCTGACGCGGAATAGACCGTTGAGGGCTCCGCTGGCCTCATGGCGATGGACGTGTCCGAATTCGCCAAGGCGAAGCGGGAGGTCCTTATAGGAATGAAGGGAGTTCTTATAGGTCAATAGGGCGCCTGGGCAATTCATCGGCTTGATCGCGAAATCTTTCTCGTCGACCTTGGTCGTGTACATGTTGTCCTTATAATGTTCCCAGTGTCCCGATATTTCCCATAATTCACGGGAAAGCATCGTCGGGGTCTCGATTTCCTTATAGCCTTCTGGGATATGGACCTCTCTCCAATAGGCCATGAGTTCATTCTTGATGACCATGCCCTTTGGGAGGAAGAAGGGGAGCCCTGGGCCATAATCGGAAAGCATGAAGAGCTCGAGTTCCTTGCCAAGGCGGCGATGGTCGTTGGCTTTCCTTTTCTCCAAGACCTCAAGATGTTCCTTCAAGGCCTCTTCGGTTGGATAGCAAGTCGCATAGATCCTCGTTAATTGCTTGTTCTTGGAATCGCCTCTCCAATAGGCTCCGGCGAGGGAGAGGAGCTTGAAATGCTTCAAATAGGAGGTATTTGGAACATGGGGACCGCGGCAAAGGTCGATGAAATCGCCTTGTTCGTACATGGAGATTGGGGCCTCGAGTTCAGGGACGTGCTCCGTCTTATAGGGGTTATCCTTGAAGACTTCGAGGGCCTCTTCGATCGAGAGTTCCTTTCTCTTATAGGGGATAGCCTCCTTGGAAAGCTTCCTCATCTCCGCCTCAATCGCCGGGAAATCGGCGTCGGTGATCTTCTCTTCGCCGAAATCGACATCGTAATAGAAGCCTTCCTCAATCGCGGGGCCAAAGCCGAATTGGGCATGCGGATAAAGATGGTGGATAGCCTGCGCCATAAGGTGGCTGCAGGAGTGGTTCATCATCTCAAAACCTTCTTTATCGCTAGGGAAGACGAAACTAAGTTCGCCTTCAGGAACGACTTGGTTCATGTCATAGATGCGTTCGCCGACCTTGAAGGCCAAAGCCTCCTTGCGACGTTCGGGGTCAAGGGCCTTGACGGCATTGAAACCGATAATGCCATCCTCAAGTTCGACTTCCTTGCCCAAATAGATTACTTTCATGGAACTTACCTCCTAAATAAACAAAAAGCGTCCATCCATAAGGACGCCAAGTAGCGCGGTACCACCTTACTTCGCCTTAAATATATAGATATATAAGACGCTCTCTTATCCTATTAACGCTAGGAAACGTCTAACTTATTTCGCTAGAAGGCTCCAGAGTGGTACCCGCTTCCCTATAAGGAAGGGGCGTGTCTCTTTCTTTGCCATAAGCAATTTTCACCCTAAAACAACTCTTTGTCAAAGACAAAAGAAAAAATATTTTTCCTTAATTTATTCGATGAAATCTATCTAATTCGGAAAACGCCGAAACAAATAACAAAAAAAGATGAAAAAATCTGAGCCAAAAAACGGATTTTTTCACTATTGGTTAGTAGGAGGACATTTCCATGATTGAACAAATCTGGAATGCGTTTCCGCTCCCTATCAATCCGCGCGAAGCCTCCCGAACGACGTTTCATAGGCGCGGCAGGAAAGGAGGAATACAGCGTGCCGAAAAACAAAAGAGCGCCGGTCGGCGTTACGGATCCTGCTCGCGGCACTCTTATTGCTAGGGACGCTGCTCCCCCATAGGTGGTAAATAACAGGGCCGGCGGATAGCCGGAGTTATTAAACCACCTAAACTATACGCCTAGGACCATGCCCTTTCAAGGGGTGCTAGGGCCGGAATCCGGGCGTATAGTTTTCCGCAATGGTTATACGCATTTTATTTGACTTTGAAACCATATAAATGAAAATATTCATTTGGAGGAAGAGCCAATGAAAAAAATCGTCTTAAACGATGGGAACGCTATCCCTGAACTAGGCTTAGGAACATATCGTCTTAAGCCTAACGAAGCCTATAATTCGGTAAAAGCAGCCATAGCGATTGGATATCGCCATATCGATACGGCTAATGTATATTTCAACGAAGAGGCCATCGGAAGGGCCATCAAGGAATCTGGGATTCCCCGCGAAGAGCTTTTCATTACCTCCAAGATCTTCCCTAACGCCTTCAAGGAAATCGATAAAGCTATCGATAACACCTTGAATAGGCTAGGAATCGATTATCTGGATTTGCTTTTGCTCCACCGCCCTTATGGCGATTATGTTTCGGCCTACACCCGTCTTGTCGAAGCCAAAAAGAACGGCAAGACCAAAAGCATCGGGGTTTCCAATTTCACGATGAAGCAGCTTGCCGCTTTAGAAAGCAAAACCGAAGTTATCCCCGCGATCAACCAAATCGAAATCACCCCCTATTTCACTAGGGATGAAGAAAGAAGGCTCATGAAGGAGAAGGGCATCGTCATCGAAGCCTGGAGTCCGTTTGGATCGGGAAGCAAAACCCTCCTTCACGATCCTCTCCTTGAAAAGGTCGCTAAAGCCCATGACAAAAGCGTCCCCCAAGTCATCATCCGCTTCCTTCTTGATAAGGAAATCGTGGTTTTCCCGGGCTCAAAAAGCGAACCTCACATCAAATCTAACTTCGAGATCGATGATTTTGCCCTCACCGAGGATGAAACCAAAGCCATAGAAAGTCTTAATACCAAAAACCCGCGAAAGACCTCTTCGGGAAATTCCTTTACCGCCTATTGCCGAAGGATTTCTCGGATAGGGGTTAGGAGAAGCGATCTCCGTTAACCTTTATTCTTTCTTAAGAAAGCAAAGGAAAACCGCAAGATTATCGGGGAAAATTACCAAGATTTGACACAATTGTTTAAAATGGTAAACTATCCCCAAATAGGTTTTGGATTTCCTTTGCCTATTAGCGCCAGGACTGAATAAGTCGACGAGGGCGCTGGTTATCGAAAGACTCGGCGGATGCCAGCGCGGGACATAGGGACTCGATAGAGCGGGAAGAAAAACCCTTCGAAAGAAGGAAACAGAAGCCCCCTCATCCCAGATAAGGAACCCTCCGATTGGAGGGGGTAATATTTCTATGTGCGGAATTGTTGGCTATATCGGAAACAAACAAGCCGGGCCAATCCTTTTGGAAGGATTGAGTCGCCTGGAATACAGAGGTTATGACTCTGCGGGCATCGCCGTTTTGGGCGATGACGGGAATATCGTGGTTGCTAAGGCCGAAGGGCGCTTGGCCAACCTTTTCGATAAGACCGATGGAGGTAAGAAGACCAAGGGCCACGTCGGCATCGGACATACCCGTTGGGCCACCCATGGCGAACCGACCGAGAATAACGCGCACCCCCACGTTTCCTTTAAAGGACAAGTCGTCGGAGTCCATAACGGCATCATCGAGAATTACCTTGAACTAAAAGGCAAACTCGAACGTCACGATTACAAATTCTATAGCGAGACCGATACCGAGATCGCCATCAACCTCATCGAATATTACCTCAATAAATACAATATGGGACCGATTTACGCGATTTCCCACGCAATGCTTCGCATCAGGGGCTCCTATGCCTTAGCGATCATGCTCAAATCGGAACCCGATAAGCTTTATCTAGCTAGGAAAAACTCCCCGATGGTCATCGGAATGGGCGAAGGCGAAGCCTATGTCGCAAGCGACGTCCCCGCGATCATCAAGCACACCAGGGAAATCTATTATATCGATAACGACGAACTCGCCTGCACCGATGGGAAGGAAATCCATTTCTACAACATCGATCAGGAGGAGATAACCAAGGAACTCGTCCACGTCGATATGGATCCAGGCGCCGCCGAAAAGGGTGGTTACCGTCATTTCATGATGAAGGAAATCATGGAACAGCCCCGCGCGGTTGAAGATACCTTCCGCAAAGTCTGCCATGGCCGGAAAATCGATTTGGATGGCATCGGTTTAACCGATGATCTCCTCTCTTCCCTTGAGCAAATCTATATCGCCGCCTGCGGCTCTGCTTACCATACGGGTGTCGTCGCCCAGTATTTGATGGAAGAACTAGCCCGTATCCCCGTTAGGGTGGAACTTGCCTCCGAGATGCGTTATCGCAAACTCCCGATGAACAAGAAGTCCCTCCTCATCGTCATCTCGCAATCCGGCGAAACCGCGGATACCCTCGCGGCCATGAGGGAAGCCAAAGAAGAAGGGGTCAAGACCCTCGCGATCGTTAACGTGGAGGGCAGTTCCATCGCTAGGGAAGCCGATTATGTCTTCCTAACGATGGCAGGTCCAGAGATCTCCGTTGCTACCACCAAAGCCTATTCGGCCCAGCTTATCGCCCTTTATTGCATCGCCCTCAACCTCGCTAAGGCCAAGAAGACGATCGACGAAGAGAAATATATTTATTATATAAAGGAAATCGAGGGCATCCCCGAGAAGATCAAAACGATCTTCTGCAAGAAATCGACCCTCCAGAGGATCGGCAACAACCGGGCCAATTCCCTCAACGTCTTCTTCATCGGTCGCGGCATCGATTATGCGGTTGGTCTAGAAGGCTCACTCAAATTAAAGGAAATCTCCTATATCCATTCGGAGGCTTATGCCGCGGGTGAATTAAAACACGGGACCATCTCTCTTATTGAGGAAGACACCCTTGTCGTTGGAATCCTCTCCCAACCAGAACTCGCGGAGAAGACCCTTTCCAACATGGTCGAGGTCAAAGCCCGCGGAGCCGCGCTTCTTGCCATCTCGATGGACGCGGAAGAAGTCATCAAGGACACGACGAAGAACGTCATCTCCCTCCCCCATATCGATCCTCTCTTCGCAGCCAGCTTAACGGTTATCCCCCTTCAGATCCTCGCTTATTATGTCGCGGTCGCCAAAGGACTAGATGTTGATAAGCCTCGTAATCTAGCCAAATCCGTCACGGTTGAATAAACTTAAAAATCCTCGACATTCATCAATTATTGATACACGGGTCGAGGATTTTTTAATTGTTTAAATTATTCCGCGGCTTTTTGGAAACCGTAGACGGCCGCTCCGAGAAGTCCCGCGTTTTGTCCGGCGTTAGCCTTAAGGAGAGTGCTATTTGGGCAATTACGGACCAAATCATCCCAGAAGATATCCGCGGATTTCATGACTCCGCCGGTAATCGCGAAGACTTCGGGCTGGAAGTTCTCTTGATTCATTTCGATGAATCCCGCGAGGAGTTTTATCCAATCGCGATATACCCTATTGGCGAGTTCATGACCGTTTTTGACAAGGGCAAAGAATTCTTTGGCATCCGCGATGTTTAGACCATTCGCATCCGCCAAACGCCTTAGCCCGGTCCCGGAAGCCATATGCTCGAATTCATGGACCTCATTCCTATATTGGGTCATGGTATGGCCGACCTCATAAGAGGAGGAGCGGAGTTTGCCGTTAATTGTAAGCGCGCCCCCGACACCGGTGGAGACGGTTATGAAATAAAGGGAGGAATATTTCGCGTAAGGTCCGATGTTGGCTTCTGCCAAAGCCGCGACTTCCGCGTCATTGATGATATAGGTTTTCTTGTTGAACCTTTTTTCGAGTCTTTCCGCTAAAGGAATCTGGGAAATATGGATATTCGGCAAAGCGTAGATATAGCCATCCCACCTAACGCGTCCAGGAACCCCACCTGCGATGCAGATGACATCATCGAAATTATCGATGGCCTCAACGATAACGTCTTCGATCGATTGCAGGAACAAATCGAGGTTTCCGACCAATGTCGGCTTAATCAAAACCTTCTCGATTTCGTATTTGTCGTTAATCAAGGCAACGCGGGTATTGGTGCCCCCGATATCAAGAGCGATGACTTTCTTTCCCATATTTATTCAATCTCCCTAACTCCGATGGAGGTGATGATGCGTAGGAAGTTCGTCTTCCCCGCCCCTGTCGGCGTGCCACCGACGAGGATTATCGGCTCGCCTTCTTTGATGCCGGATTCCCTTGCGAGTTTAAGGGCCAAAACCTCCATCTCCTCAATGAAGTCAGGCATCGAGGTTTTGATCAAATGTGAATACACGCCCCACATGAACGCGCTCATCATCGCGGTCTCACGCCTATTGGTGACCGAGATGATCGGGCAGCAGGGACGGGCTTTGGAAATGCGGAAGGAGGAGCGACCGGTCTCCGTGAAGGAGACGATGGCCTTTGCCCCAATCAAGGAAGCCATATTGGCGACGGCGTTAGCAACCGCGTCGTTATTGGTCTTCTCGCTTGTTTCATAAGCTTCCCTAGCTAAGGAAGGATAATCGAGGTATTGCTCGCCTTTTCTAGCGATTTTAGCCTGCATCTCCACGGCTTCGACAGGATAAAGGCCTGAAGCGCTCTCCGCAGAAAGCATGATGCAATCAGAGCCTTCGTCTATCGCAGTAGCGACGTCGCCGACTTCCGCGCGCGTCGGACGTGGATGGCTGACCATCGAATCAAGCATCTGGGTCGCCGTGATGACGGGTTTGCCAGCCTTACGGCAACTATGGATGATCATCCTTTGGACATGGGGGACTTCCTCTGGGGGAATCTCAACGCCCAAATCGCCCCTAGCGACCATGATGCCATCCGCGGTTTCTAAGATATGGTCGATCTCCGCTACGCCTTCTGGGTTTTCGATTTTCGCGAAAACCGGGGTATTGGGGCGGCCGTATTTCGCTAAGACCGCCTTGATCGCGAGGACATCTTCCTTTCTCCTGGTGAAAGAAGCGAAGACCGCATCGATTTTCTGCTCGCAGCCGAATTTCAAATCGTCTTCATCCTTAGGGGAAATGAATGGAATCGATAATTTGGAGGAAGGGCAGTTGCAGCCTTTTTGGTTTTTGAGTCTATGCGCGTTTTTGGCTTCGACCAAAAGCTCGCGGTTTTTCTCGTCTTTCCCGGTTATCTCGAAATCGAGGTTGCCGTCATCTATTAGGATATGGTGTCCGACTTCAACGTCATCGAAAAGTTTCGGATAGGAAACGGAAAAGCGTTCGGCGTTGCCCAAAACGGGTTCCATGGAGATTCTCATCTTCTGGCCGTTTTTGATATCAAGGCCATCGTTCTCCATGAATCCGGTGCGGATTTCCGGACCTTTTGTATCTAGGCAAACCGGAATGTAGATTCCTTCTTTTTCCATGTCGCGGGCGATTTGGATCTTCGCGATATGGTCTTCGTGCTTGCCATGCGAAAAATTGATACGCATGACGTTCATCCCTGCTTTATAGAGTTTTTCGACCATTTCCTTTTTATCGGAAGCAGGGCCGATCGTGCAGATGATCTTGGTCTTTTTGGAAATATCGAATTTCATGGTTTTATTTCAAGACATCGATGAGGCGGAGCATCGAGATATGTTTGTCACGGGGAAGCTGAAGGGCTTCGTATATATCGTAATCGACGATCTTGTTGTTGATCATGCCGACGCAGATACCGCCTTTTCCTTCGAGGAGGCAATCGACTGCATGGGCGCCCATCCTCGCGGCGAGGACGCGGTCAAAGGCGCTAGGAGAACCACCGCGCTGGACGCGGCCGAGGACCTCGGCTTTCGCCTCGAACCCGGTTTCTTCGGTGATGCGCTTAGCAAAGGCGTGTATATCTGGATATATCTTCTCGCTGACGATGACGACGGCACGTTTCTTCTTCGATTCATACAAATCGCGAAGGCTTGCCATAACCTCTTCCTCAGGGATCGGGTGGTCGGGGGTGATGATCATCTCCGCTCCTTCGGCAATGCCGGAGAAAAGGGCGAGGTCGCCGCAATGGTTGCCCATGACCTCGATGATCGCGCAACGCTGGTGGGATTCGGTCGTATCGCGGATTTTATCGACGCAATCGACGATGGTATTCAAGCAGGTATCGAAGCCGATCGTGTAATCGGTGGAAGCGATATCGTTATCGATGGTTCCTGGAAGGCCAACACAGTTGATGCCCATTTCGGTGAGTTTCTTCGCGCCCATATAAGAACCGTCGCCACCGATGACGACGAGGGCGTCGATCCCGAGTTTGCGGAGGTTATTGACCGCGATCTGACGGACGCTTTCCTCCTTGAATTCGCGGAGTCTCGCGGTCTTCAAGACGGTGCCGCCTCTAGAGACGATATCGGAAACGGAGTGGCGGTCGAGCTCGACTATATCGCCTTCCACCAACCCTTTGTAACCGTCATTGACGCCATAGACGCCAAGGCCATATTTAAGGCCGGCACGAACAACCGCACGGATCGCGCAGTTCATACCCGGGGCATCGCCGCCGGAAGTGAGAACACCAATTTTCTTGATCATATAAGGACCTCGAATTCTTATTGGACACATTATAAACCGAAATTCGCTTAATGTGCAGGCATAATGTGCGGGCACGCGACTTTTTCTACTTGGCCATCTGTTGGTAATTGTGGAGAAATCCATTTTCCTCCCATTACCCCTATTTCATTATTGTGGAAAAGTCCAAAAACATTCGATGATTACTAAATTTCTTGTTGTAAAGCAAGTAAACCTAAACTAGAATAATTGCACTATGAAACGCGTACTTCCCACCGATTTTTATTCCTCCTCCAGAATCACCCTCTTCTCCTATATCGATATCAGGATGCTCGTGGACCTCTACCTTCCGTTAATCGGAAGCAACGCCCTTTCGGTCTTCCTCCGCCTCCAACAGGACGAATCGAGCAAGGATAACGAGATTTTCCATCACCAAAGGCTCTTCGATGCCTTGAGGCTGACCGCCGGAGAATTTGAAGCGGCGATCCGCGTTTTGGAAGCAGTTGGGTTAGTCAAGACCTATGTCTCCCCTGGGGAAGGGGTCGCTTATTTCGTCTACGTCCTATATTCACCCTTCTCCCCGAAGAAATTCTTCGATGACCCTCTTCTTTATGGGACCTTCCTCAAATACGTTGGGAAAGAGGAGGCCAACCGCCTCAAGGAAAAATACAAAGACAAGGACCTCACCAAGGGGATGGTCGACGTCTCCGATTCCTTCCAGGCCCATTTCGACCCCGATTTAAGCGAAGGGTATTATGGCGAAAGCCTCAATAACGGGGGCATGAGGGATAGGCGTTACGCGAAGGCCAACATCGCCTTCGACCGCCCTTCCTTCGAATCGGAATGGAAGGAAAACGGAAAATCGCCGACCCTTCTTTCCGATTTCGAGAAAGAAAGGATCGAAAAGATCGCCGTCTTATATGGCATAACCGCGAAAACGGCGGCCCAAATCGCGATCGATTCCTTGACTTTCCTCGATGGCAGGGAGACATTCGACGAAATCGTCTACGCCTCCAAATGCGTGGAGGCCGCACCATTCTCCTATCTAAAGCAAGAGAAGGGGAAAGTCTCCTCCGTCTCTTCGGAAACCCATATGGCCAAATTCATCAAGATGCTCGATACGACTTCCCCGGCTTCTTATTTGGCATCCCTCCAAGGCGGACATCGCCCGGCGAAGAATGATCTCGATTTATTATGGAAACTTGCGATGGAAGTAGGTCTTCCTAACGGGGTCATCAACGCCTTGGTCTCCTTTGTCTTGCAGCGTAATAACAACGTCTTATCCGCGGCCTATATCGATAAGGTCGGCGCCTATTTGATGAGGGAAGGGTGCAAATCCGCTAGAGACGCGATGGAATGCCTCAAGAAAATGGATAAGGCCATGAAACGCACCTCCAAGACTACCGAAACTCCTAAAAAGGAGAAGGACATTACGCCGATTTCTCCTTCCAAAGCAAAGAAAGAAGAAAAGAAGGAAGAGAAGAGCGATGAGGAAATCGATGCCATGCTCGATGCGCTTTTCCTTGACCTCGAGAAGAAAAAACGCAAGGATTAAACGATATGAAACAAGTCTCGTTACGCGGATATCAAACATATAACGGCAAGAAGATGCTCGAAGAGGCCAAAGAGAGCCTCCGTTCCGATGAAGCCGTCTATGCCTATATAAGGGATAAACTCCATTTAACGAACGGACAGGTCGAGGATAACCTCGCCGTTTTGCTTGATTTCCAGGAGGATTTCCATTATTGCGATTCCTGCCCGGGTTTCGATAAATGCGATAAGAACGAACCCCATTACCAAATGAGGCTAAGTTATGACGGCAAGATGGTCGTTAGGGAATTCTACGCTTGCCCCAAACTAAAGGAAAAACAAGAATACGCCGCGAGGTTCCTCCGTCATGATTTCCCGGATGAATGGAACGACAAAGACGCCCGTTCGGTCGATTTGGATGGGGAAAGGAAGAAGATCCTCGCTGAATACCAGAAAATCGTTAAGGGAGAATCCGATAAATGGCTTTATATCAAAGGCAACTCAAGAAGCGGCAAATCCTTTATCTTGGCCGCACTTGCTAACACTTTCTCCTTAACATATTCTCCGGTCGCTTTCTGCGACTGCGCGACCATGGTCGAAAGGTTGAAGACCTATGCTTTCTCCAAAAGGCCAGACGATAAGGAGACCCTTGCCAAGGCAATGGAAGCCTATAGCAACTGCCCATTGCTCGTCCTTGATGGCTTTGGCAACGAATTCAAGTCCGAATACGTCTATTCCGCTTTGCTTTTCCCAATCCTTTCAAGCAGAAGGCAAAAAGGGCTTTTGACCGCTTTCGGCAGCGATTTCTCGATTTCCGAGATCCTGGGCGAATACAAAACCAAAATCGGTCAACTAAGGACCAAACAATTCGAAAACCTCCTTAAGGGGGCCATCGATAAAGAATACGAATTAGTTAACTTAGGCGTTTATTGATATCTTCGATAAAGCCATCGAGTTCGGCTTCAAAATCAGCTAACGAAGAGGCGTTAACGATAACACGGGTCGCCTCTTTTTCATATTTCTTGATTGGATAGGAGGCATTGACCTTCATCAATGATTCCGCGTCTTTCCCTTCCTTTTGCAAACGGGCTAGCCTGATCTCTTCAGGCGCGTTAACGAAAAGGAGGATGTCGACGAGGTCTTCCATCCCCGATCCTAGAAGAAGAGGGACTTCCATTAAGACGATGCCCTTATGCTTATCGATAAAGGAGATGGCTTCCTTCCTTAACAAAGGATAAACAAAGACAGTGACCTTCTCCCTTATCTTCTTTTCTTCCATCTTCTTCCTTAAGGAATCGAGGTTAAGGCTATTCCCTTCAAGGACATCTTTCCCCGCGATTTGGCCGATTCCCTCGATTACTTTCTCGTTTTGATAAAGTTTCTTTATTTCCTTATCGGAATCGAAAAGGGGCAGACCTTTTTTGGCTAGGAAGCTGCTCGCATGGCTTTTCCCGGAATGGATCGGTCCAGCGATTGCGATCACCAAAGGACGGGAACGATGATGTTGGCAAAACGGGCAATAGGTCGAGCTTCTTCCCCCAACGAAGATGGTATGCATCTTCGCTCCGCACCTTAAGCAAGGCTCACCTTTACGACCATAGGCGAGAAGGGAATTCTGCATCCTGCCATCAACCCCCAAGGAAGGGTGATAGGTCTTAATCGTGGAACCTCCAAGGGTAATGGCCTCATTCAGAATCCTAACGGAGGACTTAATCAAGGAATCGACTTCGTTTTTGCTTAGATCCTTGCCTTTTGTCAAGGGATGGATATTCGAAGCGAAAAGGCATTCGTCCGCGTAGATGTTGCCATTTCCCGCCATGATCGTTTGATCAAGGAGGAGTTCCTTCGCGGGCTTATTGCTTGAATGCATCTTTTTATATACAGTGTCTAAATCGCAGTCGAATGGGTCTGGCCCTAATTTATTTAGGGGGGAATCCTCATATAATTCCTTTCCATGATATAAACCGAGGATCCCAAATTTCCTGGTGTCGTTATAAACGAGGTTGCTCCCATCGCTAAAATCGAAACGGAGGATATCGTGCTTTCCTTTTTCTTCTTTCTTCTCGTAGAAGAAGAATTTGCCCTCCATCCTAAGATGGGAGAGGATCGCTAAATCATCTTCAAGTGAGATGATGAGGAATTTCCCTTTTCTTCCAAGCTTAATGATTTTCTTTCCTCTTATTTCGTTAATAAAGGAGCGGTAATCCGTGATGATGTTCTTATCACGGTAGACCTCGATTCCTTGGATGGTTTTCCCAAGGATTTCGCTTTCAAGATACCTTCTGACGGTTTCTACTTCGGGAAGTTCAGGCATAATTCACTCCTTTGCCTCAAACCAAGAGGTCCCATAGCTTCCTTCCGCGACGAGCTTGACCGGTAAGGAAACGGCGTTTTCCATGATTTCCCTGATCTTCTTGGAGACTTCCTCTATTTCTTCCGGCGGAACCTTGAAAAGAAGTTCGTCGTGGATTGTCAGAACCATTTTGGTTTTGTAAGAGGAGGAAGAGAGGAATCTATCGACCTCGATCATGGCTTTCTTCAGTAAATCCGCCGCGCTTCCCTGGATTGGGGCGTTCATCGCCGCCCTACGCGCGGCTTCGCGCTTGACATAGACGGGGTCGGAAAGGTCGCGGAGATGGCGTTTTCTGCCAAACATCGTCACGCAATAACCGTTTTTCGTCGCTTCGGAGACGATATTGGAAAGATAAGAAGAGATTTCTGGGTAAGATTCATAGAAGGAAGCGATCATGGCCCCGGCTTCTTTTGGGGAACAGCCGATTTGCTCGGATAAGCCATAGGCGGAAGTACCATAGATAATCGCGAAATTGATGGCCTTGGCCTGCCTTCTTCTTTCGTGAGGGACCTCTTCGCCATCGGGAATAGCGAATATTTTCCTCGCGGTCTCCGCGTGGACGTCGCGGTTGGAGGCGAAGACATCGATATAGGGTTTGCAGGAAGCAAGGGCCGCTAACAAACGGAGTTCGATCTGGCCATAATCTAGCGACAAGATAAGAGAGCCATCGTCGTAATGGAAAGCCTTCCTGATGGCCTTGCTTTCCTCATCGCGGGTCGAAATATTCTGCAAATTCGGGTTGCTGCTAGATAACCTGCCCGTGGAGGTCTCGGCTTGATGGAATACGCTATGGATGCAGCCATCATTTTTGATATGGGGGAGCAACCCTTCGATATAGGTGCTGCATAGCTTCGCGTATTTTCGGTATTGGAGGATCGCCTCGACTATCGGATGCTCATCGATGATATCCTTCAAAACCTCGACGCTCGTGCCCTTTTTCTTGTTTTTGCCTAGATGCAATTCATCGAAGAGGAGTTCTCCGACCTGTTTTGGGCTACCGACATTGAAGAAGCGCCCGGCCAGTTCATGGCAACGTCTTTCGAAATAGTCTTTCTTCGCGTAGAAGTCCTTGCCGATTTTCTGCAATTCATCACCATGGAGAGGGAAACCCTCCGATTCCATTTTGGCCAGGACGCCCATAAGGGGCAATTCGATCTCCTCGTAAAGCTTCAAACTGCCTTCTTCCTTGAGCTTCGATAAAGCCTTTTCCCTTAAGGAGAAGGAGAAATAGGCGATATTCCCGTTTAACGAGGACTCGCTAGGATCGAAGAGGGAGATGTTTTCTTCCTTGGGGGTGATATCTATCCCAAATAGGGCAAAGGCATCCTTGGGCTTATCGGAGACGCTGGAATCGAGGATATAGGAAGCTAACATCATATCGAAGGCGATGCCCTTGATGGAGATGCCTAGACGCTTCGCGGAAAGAAGACATTTCTTGCCATCGAAAACGTCTTTTTCGATACATGGGTCCTCTAAAATCGCTTTTAGGGCCTCATCGATTTTCGCGTCTTCCGCATGGATATAATAGTTGTTTCTCCCATCGCTTATAGCAATGCCATGAGGGTCTTCGTCATGGTAAGAGGAGGAATCGATATCGAAGGAGACACCGATTCGTTTGCTATTTATCAAATCCTTCAAGGAAGAAACGGTTTTGGTTTCCGGGGATTTGACTTTTGGCTCGGCCTTGATGTTCGAAGGAAGGCGGTTAAGCAATTGACGGAGCTCGTATTTATGGCAGAAATCGGAAATCTTCTTGAAGTCGCATCCGGTATAGAGACAATCATCGACATTGAAGGGGAGCTTCGCGTCGATTAGGATCTTCGCTAAGCGGAGGCAGGTCCTCCCTAATTCCTCATTATCGATGATGTTTTGGGCGATTTTCCCCTTTATGCGGCCATCTTTCGCCGCCAAAACGATTTCATCGAAGGAGCCGTATTCCTGAATGAGCTTGACCGCGGTTTTATCGCCAACGCCAGGAATTCCGGGGAGGTTATCGCTGGAATCGCCGCGAAGCCCCTTGAAATCGATGATTTGCTTTGGGGCGAAACCGAATTCCTCAACCATCGATGAAGGGGTGACCTCATCAACGACCGATAATCCTTTCTTCAAAAGGATGACCGTGATTTTATCATCGACTAGTTGAAGGTAATCCTTATCGGATGTGTAGATTTTGACTTCGTATCCTTTTTCCGCGCCTTCTTTGGCAATCGTCCCACAGATATCATCGGCCTCGATGCCGTGCTCTTCGTAGAATTTGACGTTAAGGGATTCCAAAAGCTCGCGGCTGGAGGCGAATTGGGGAATCAAATCCTCGGGGCAAGGCGGACGGTTGGCCTTATATTGCTCGAATTCCTCCTTACGGAAGGTATGGCTATCCGCGTCGAAACCGACGAAGAGGCTTTCGTTCCCTTCAAAAGAGGAAAGAAGTTTAAGAAGCATGTTGGAAAAACCGAATATCGCGTTGGTCGGAACCCCTTTGGAGGTGCGCATGATGGTATCCGGACCCCCATATGCCGTCGCATAGTAGGCGCGGAAAAGCAAAGAGTTCCCGTCGATTACGATTAGCTTCCTTTTGTCCATATCTCTCTCCTTATAAAAGTCCGATTTCCCTTGCGATATAGGTATCATCGCGGCTTCGATCTTTCTCGGCCTTGACGTAGACGAGGTTCCCTTCCTTCAATGAAGAATAGGAATTGTCGTAAGCCTCCGAGAACATCGTTAGTTCGATCTCGGAGTCGTCGTCATAGCAATTTATGAAGGCCATGCGCGTGTTTTTCTTGGTGATGATGGTCTTCACCCCATTGATGATGGCCGCGAATTCCCCGCTTCCCTTTTCCCTGAAACCATCGATGGTGAGGAGTTTTTTCTCCTTGATGACGTCTTCCTTAACATATAGAAGCGAGCCGGAAAGAGCGATTCCAAGGACTTCCTTCTCGGCGAGGAGGTCATTAAGTCGATTGGGGGCAATCTCGATTAAGGAAGGCTTTGGGAAATTTAGGTTAAGAAGCGCGGCGTTCCCGCTTGGCCCAGAAAGCATCTCCGCGTAAGAGAGGATCGAATCGCTAGATAGCCTTAACGATTCGCGGTTTTCATTCAAGGAATCGAAGGCCCCAGCGTCGATGAGCTTGACCAGAAGATTCGTGGTTAGGCCAAGCCTTTTGGTCCTCAGGGCAAATTCGAAGATGTCCTTATATGGACCGTTTTGGGCCCTTTCGTCGACGAGTTCACGGCAGAAGGAGGAATTGATGCCCTTGATGGAAAGAAGGGGGAAACGGATTCCCCTTTCCTCGGGGTAGAAGGAGTTATGGGAAGCGTTGACGTCAGGGTTAAGGAAGACGTAGCCCGCTTGTTTGATCTCACTCGACAAAGCCTTGAATTTCCGGTCGTTCACGGGTGTCCCATCGAGGATTGAGGCAAAGAAAGGCAAAGGATAATGGGCCTTCAAATAGGCCATTTGGCTAGCGAGGACCCCATAACTTAACGAATGGGCCTTGTTGAAGCCATAATCGGCGAAACGGAAGATGAGGCCAAAGACTTTTTCCGCAAGCTCCTTGCTATGGCCTTTTCTCATGGCCCCCTCGATGAATTCGTCTTTCAAGGCGACCATCTTCGAGGCGTCTTTCTTACTAATCGCCCTTCTAAAGACGTCGGCTTGGCCGAAGGAGAACCCCGCCATCGCGGAAAGGATCTGCATGATCTGTTCCTGATAGACGATGATGCCATAGGTCGAAGAGAGGATGGAAGCGACTTCCTTGCAGGGGTAAGTGACTTTTTCCCTTCCGTTTTTCCGCCTTGCGAATGTTGGGATGTTTTCCATTGGGCCAGGCCTATATAAGGCGATGATCGCGACGACTTCCTCAAAGGAAGTTGGGGAAACCTCCCTAATCGCTTTCTGCATGCCGTAGGATTCAAGTTGGAATAGTCCCATTACCTTGCCCTTACGGATAAGCTCGATCGCCTTGGGGTCGCGATATGGGAGGAAACGGGCCTTCTTTTCCTCGATGCCCTTATCATGGAGGATATCGAGGCAATTATCGATGAGGGTGAGGTTCCTTAAACCGAGGATATCCATCTTGAGGAAGCCCTGTTCCTCCAAATAATTCATTTCGAAGGAGGCGACTAAACCCCAGGTTGGGTCTTCGTGGATTGGGATAGCTTTGAGAAGGGGGACGTCATTTAGGACCATGCCGGCGGGATGGATGCCGCTTTGCCTAGGCAATCCCTCGATCTTCGCGGCCAGGGAGACGATTTCCAAATAGTAGGGATCGCTATCGACGAGAGCCCGGAATTTGGCGTTTTTCTTATAATTCTCCCTTAATGTCCCACCCATGACGTCACGGATGGTTTTGGAGATTTTCCTGATGTCCTCGTCTTTGTATTCGAAGACCCTGCCGATATCTAGCAAGGCGGCTTTGGCCCCAAGGGTTTGGAAGGTGATGATATGGGCGACCCTTTCATGGCCGTATTTGCTTTGGAGATAGGCGGCGACCTCGTCGCGGCGGTTATCCGCGAAATCGACGTCGATATCCGGCATCGATTGCCTTTCGGGATTGAGGAAGCGCTCGAACAGCAAATCGTTTTCGATCGGGTCGGGGGTTACGATATCGAGGCAATATGAGACGAGTGATGCCGCGCCAGATCCTCTTCCAGGACCCACCGATATGCCGACCGATAAGGCGTAGGCAACATAATCCGCGACTATAAGGAAGTAGGAGGAATAACCCATCTTCTCGATGACGGAGAGTTCGTATTCGAGTCTATCGATATAGGCTTGGGTGTAATCGGGTTTTTTCCTTTTTAGCCCTTCGTAGGCCCTTTCCCTTAATTCTTTCTTATCGTCATAGCCTTCTTTCGTTGGGAAGGTTAAAAGATTCCCTCTTTTCTTGATGAAGGCAAAATCCTTGGTCAAGGAGACGATTCCATCAATCGCTGTTATCTCATCTTCGTTAAAAAATGCAGAGGCTTCTTCGTCGGTCAAATAATAGTTGGGCCCATCCGCCTTTTTATGGTCAAGCTGTTCCGCGTTAGCGATCGCGCGGAGGATCTCCAAAGTGATCGCATCATCTTTCTTTTGGTAAAGGATATGTGGGAAGGCGACTTTTGGATAAGGGTATTTCTCCGTGAAGGAACGCAAGAAGGAGATGAAGGGCTTCTCCTCGGGAAGATAAGGAATGCCTAGGTAGACTTCGCCTAATCCCTTACATAATGAAGCGAGCCTACTAGGGATTTCGCTTGCCTCGGTAAGAAAGGTCTCGTGGAGGAAGGAATGCTCCGAAACAAGGACGAATAGAAGGCCTTCCGCATGTTTTTTCAGGAAGGCCAAATCGAATTCGCCTTTGCTGATCGCATAATCGATCGCGATGGCATTAAGGTAACCTTCCTCGTTTTTGATGAAGGCGCTTAAGAGGTTCCCCTCGACCTCGAAATCGATGCCAAATAGCGGTTTGACCCCGTATTTACGGCATAAGGTGTTGTATTCGGCAAACCCCGAGAGGGTCTGATAATCGCAGATCGCAGCGTATTCATAACCGTTTTTCTTGGCTAAGGCCGCGCATTTTTCAACCGAAAGCCCGCTGCGGAGCATTGAATTGCCTGAATAAACGTGCAACGGGATGAAAGACATATAAAAACCTCGAATGCAATTTTACCTTAGATTGGGACTTAAAGCAATTTGGGGCAGACCCAAAAAAACATAAAGTTTTTCTCTTTCTTTTTAATGACAACGATAGGGGTTAGGAAGAGGAAGCGGAGGATAGTTTGGATTATCGATGAAGAAGGTATTGATCAAATAACTCCTATCGTCTTTTTCCACGTAATCATAATCGCCCTCATAGAATTTTCCGCCAAGCTTGAAAATGACCTTGGTGCTGCGGACGTTGGAGGCTCTGGCCCTGATGACGAGGCGACGGTAACCCAAGGCGAAAAGGGCGTCCCTAAAGGCGGTCGCGGCTTCGGTCATGATGCCTTTTCCCCAATAATCATAAGCAAGGCAATATCCGATTTCGGGGCAATCATAACGCTGGCCGACTATATCTATTGCCCCGATGAGTTTGTTCTCTTCTTTTAAGACTATGCCAAGCCGATAGGTATCTTCTTTTTTATACTCATCAAGCCACTTGGAAAGGATCGCTTTGGAATCGAAAACCGATGCATGGGGTGCCCAAGTCAAGAATTCTGTGACCCTTTTATCACTTGCCCAGTTATTGAAAATCTCGTTTTCGTCTCCTTCATGGAATTCCCTTAGAAGCAACCTTTTAGTTTCAATAGGTCCCATATAAATCCTCCCGAAACATTATATCCAAATTTTGCCTAATAAAGTATAAGAACGACACCTCAAATGTAGGCTTGCGATACCCTCTGTCTCCGGCCCTAGCCCCCTTGAAAGGGCACGGTCCTTGGCGTATAGTTTAGGTGATAAGTATGGACCGGCTATTCGTCGGCCCTTTTATTTACCACCTATGGGGGAACAGCGTCCCTAATAGCAGCAGGACCGCGAGCAGGATCCTCAGCGCCGCTTTCGAGCGATGAAAAAAGGCTAGCCATTCGACGTGTTCGTCAAAGAAAAACTATACGCACGGTCTCCGGCCCTAGCCCCCTTGAAAGGGCCCGGTCCTTGGCGTATAGTTTAGGTGATAAGTGTGGACCGGCTACTCGTCGGCCCTTTTATTTACCACCTATGGGGGAACGGCGTCCCTAACAGCAGCAGGGCCGCGAGCAGGATCCTCAGCGCCGCCTTCGCGATCGCCTTGGGCCACCCGGGCCTCTTTTGCCTCTTGGACACGCCGTTTTCCTCCTTTCCTTCCGCGCTTAAGGGACGTTGCCCAGGAGGCTTCGCGCGGATTGATGAGGGGAGACAAACTCCAAAGGTCTTCCATTTGGGTTTTCCTCCTACTAACTAATAGGGAAGAAAACCGAAAATTGGCTCATGAAAAATGCCAATCTTTTTAGACAGTGTCCAAATCACCGCTAATTTTTCCGATAAAACCTTAATTGACTTTTCAAAAGTTTTATCTTGGATGGTTGAAAAAATGCTTAATCGAGCACCTGCGATTTGGTCTTTTTGCTTTGTCCTCGCGCATAGGCATGTTATAATCCGCTCGTGTCAAGCGCAGATGCGCTCATTTGAAAACGAAAGGAAACACAACATGTTCCAAAACAAACTAGATTTCAAACAGACCTTCGAAAGACGCCTTGAGGAGAAATACGGCCGTTCGGTCCCTGACTCCCACATCACCGAAAGGTATGACGTCCTTGGCGAGATGGTCCGTGATTACGCCGGCTATTATTGGAGGGAATGCCGCGAGGACATCCTCGCTACCAATAAGAAGCAGCTTATCTATTTCTCCATGGAATTCCTCATGGGGAGATTGCTTCTTTCCAATATGCAGAACCTCGGCATCTTCAAAGTCGTCCGCGACGGCTTAGAGGAACTAGGTATCGATATCGATGAACTCGAGGATCTTGAATCCGACGCCGGCTTAGGCAATGGCGGCCTTGGCCGTCTCGCCGCCTGCTTCCTCGATTCCATCGCTTCCCTTGGATATCCAGGATATGGCAACACCATCCGTTACGAATATGGCTTCTTCCGCCAGAAATTCATTAACGGCAAGCAGGTCGAGCTCCCAGACCAATGGCTCACCAACGGCTTCGTCTTCGAAGTCAGGAAGCCAAAGCACGCGGTCGAGGTCAAATTCTATGGACAGGCCGAAACCTTCCTCAAACCAGACGGCACCTATGGTTGGCGAATCGCCAATCCTACCTGCATCCGCGCCGTCCCATATGACGTCTCCGTCCCGGGATACCGTAACGGGGTCGCGAATTCCTTGCGTCTATGGTCCGCCGAACCTAGCGAAAACAACCTCCCGACCGACCAAACCTTCGAGGAATACCTAGGGACGATCCGTGAGCTTTGCCATGGTCTATATCCAGACGATTCGACCGAACACGGCCGTATGCTCCGCCTCCGTCAGCAATATTTCCTCGTCTCTTCCGGCCTTCAATCCGCGATGCGTTCCTTCAATAGGCGCTTCGGCGGCCTTGAGAAGTTCGCGGATGCCTATGTCATCCAGTTGAATGACACCCACCCAATCCTCGCGATCCCCGAGGCCATGAGGCTTATGATGGACGAATATGGTTATGGCTGGGACGAGGCCTGGAAGGTCGTCACCAAGCTTTTCGCCTACACCAATCACACGGTCATGCCCGAAGCCCTCGAGAAATGGCCGATCAACTACGTGCAGACCCTCGTTCCTCGCGTCTATATGATCATCGAGGAAATCAATAGGAGGCAAAACATCTGGTTCAACCAGAACAACGTCTCCCAAAGCGACCGTTACGCGATGGCGATCATCAAAGATGGCCAAATCCATATGACCAATATGGCGATTTACACCGTCTTCTCCGTCAACGGGGTCGCCAAAATCCATACGGACATCCTTAAGGAATACACCTTCCGCGAATTCTATAAATATTACCCCGAGAAGTTCAACAACAAGACCAACGGGGTCACCCATCGCCGTTGGCTGATCTACGCTAACCACGAGCTCTCCAAACTCATCACCTCCGCGATCGGCGACACCTGGAAGAAGGATTACGAGCATCAAATCGAAAAACTCCTCCCATTCGCCAAAGACAAGGATTTCCAGAAGAAATTCCTCGAGGTCAAGCTCAAGAAGAAGAAGGACTTCGCCGATTTCGTCAAGGTCGAATATGGCTTCGAAATCGATCCAAATAGCATCTTCGACGTCCAGATCAAGCGTCTCCACGCCTATAAGAGACAGCTTCTTAACGTCTTCCACATCATGCATCTCTACCATCGCTTCAAGAGCGAGCCAGACTTCAAGATGGTTCCCCATACCTATATCTTCGGGGCCAAGGCCGCGCCAAGCTATGTCTACGCCAAGAAGATCATCGAACTCATCAACGGCGTTGCCAAAGCCATCAACAACGATCCGCAAGTCAACAAATACATGAAGATCGTCTTCGTCGAGAATTACGGCGTCAGCCTTGCCGAGAGGATCATCCCGGCCGCCGATATCTCCGAGCAGATCTCAACCGCCGGCAAAGAGGCTTCCGGGACCTCCAACATGAAGCTCATGATGAACGGGGCCATCACCTTAGGAACCTTAGACGGCGCTAACGTCGAAATCGCCGCTTTGGCCGGAGAAGAAAACGAGATCATCTTCGGTTTGAAGGCGGAAGAAGTCCAGAATTTGGTCGATAGCGGCACCTATTCCCCATGGGACGTCTACAATTCCGATTCCCGCGTCAAGACCGTCATGGATTCCCTCTTCACCGGCCCTTGGACCGAAGGCGATTCCAACAAGTTCAGGATGATCTTCGACGAGATCATGGGACATGGCGACCAATTCTTCGTCCTCGCCGATTTCAGCGCCTATTGCGAAGCCCATGAAAAGGCCGATGAGCTCTACAAGAACCGTTCCGCCTGGGCGAAAGCGGCGATCATCAATATCGCCAAGAGCGGTTACTTCACCTCCGACCGCACGATCGAGGAATATAACCGCGACATCTGGCACCTCCCACGTCTAAAGGGCGACTCCAATGAGTGAGGTCTTTGACTTAACCAGGCTTTATTCCTTACAGAAGGAGTTGGACGAAGATATCGCTTCCCGTCACGGGGTCACCTATGAATCGACCTTCCATAAACGCCTTTTGGCTTTGCTCGTGGAACTTGGCGAATTCGCGAACGAAACCCGCGATTTCAAATATTGGTCGCTAAAAGGACCATCCCCAAAAGACGTGATCCTCGAAGAGTATATCGATGGCCTCCATTTCCTCCTTTCCCTAGGCATCCCCCTAGGGGTAAGGACCTACACCCATAAGGTCGAAGCCCGTTTCGATAGCATAACCGAGGCTCTCTTATCCTTTTATAAAGGAGCCTTGAACCTCAAAGACGATTACCGGCTCGACCCATACCTATCTTTGGTGGACGAATACCTTGATATGCTGCCTTTATTTGGGGCAAGCGTAAAAGAGGCAATCGATAGCTATATCGAAAAATGCGGGAAGAACCATAAAAGGCAGGAAGACCATTATTGATTTGTCTTGCTTAAAACATAATCCCCCAAAAGCGACGCGACGTTCACGCCCGTCGCTTTTTTCGCCGCGAGGAATAGCGGCGAAGCGTTGATTTCGCACACAAGCGGACCGCCGTTGGACATCAAGATATCGACTCCGGCGAAATCTAGATTAAGGGCTTTGACGGCGTTAAGGGCCACGGAAGCGGTGTTTTTGTCCACCGTATAGTCAGTTGCTTTCCCGTTAAGAGCGATATTCGAACGGAAATCGCAGGGGTTCTCACGTCTATATGAACAGATGATCTCCCCGTTTAAGACCAAGACGCGGATATCTTTGCCGCGGCATTCCTTGATAAATGGTTCGAAGAGGAATCTCCGGCCATTTAGCTTTTCAATCAACATTTTGGCTTCATCGTGGTTATTAACCAAATGGACGCCTTTGCCAAATGATCCCTTGTCCTCTTTTATAATAAAAGGATAAGGGAGGCTCTTTTCGATTTCGTCAAGGAAAGACAGCTCATCATATCGCCCTCCTTCGTAGCAGAAGGGGGAGATAAAGGAAGGGATAACGGGGACCCCCGCGGTTTTTAGGGCGAGGAAAGTCAAAACCTTCGAATCGGCGATTTCGATTCCCAAAGATGAATTCAGAAGGGGCATGCCTTCGTTTTCCAATTTTTTAAGAAGGGCCACATCCTTATCGTAAGGAATGAAATAATCAAAGAATGAAAGGCGTTCCTTGCTTGCGTTAAGGAGGTCGATGGAGGGAAGAAGATAGAGGATCATCCCTTTGTCCAAAAAAGCGTCATGGATGATCTCCATTAATTCTTTGAAGCCTTCCGGTATATAAAAACTATTATGGATAAAGGCGATTTTCTTGGCTTCGTTTATCCGTGGCCTAAAATGCTCGGAGGCGTTTCGTTCGGGCAATTCGCGGATAAAAGTGGGTTCTTTTCTTTCCATGGAGTTCTCCAAAAGCCCTTAGATTATCGCACTTTTCGGCCCCGTTAGGCAAAAAAAGTCTCATTGCATCCAGCCGGTATCATCGACCGAATGTTCGCTTTCGCTATCTTCCTCTTGCTTTTCTTCCATAGAGGCAGAGGCGGCTTCGTCTTTAGGGTAATCACCAGTTTTCTCGTTATAAAGGGCCATCATGATGATCACCGCGGTAAAGACAAAGATAGCGAAAGAATAGGTCGCGACCCCCGCGAGATTCCCGATAAAAATTACTATGAGATAAGCTAGCGCGGACAAGGAAGGACCCGCAATCCCAAAACCCTTCTTGATTTTCGCGTTGTTATCATTTTTGAAGAATATCCCGATAAGCGTGAAAATCAAAGAAAGGGATAGAAGGATCGTCATCACAAAGAATTTCGGACCGAGAACGGCCTGCAAATCAAGGAGATAGCCGTTTTGTTCGGCGAGGTTTTTGGTGAGGATAATCGCTATTATCGGTCCGATTATTCCAAGAAGATCGAATATGCAGATGGAAACTAATGGAGCGATGATGACTTTGCTTTCGTTAGAGGCTTTCTTCGCCCCTATCGCGATGCCCGCGACGCATACGACTAAGCCGATTAAATCCCCGACGACCTCGAGCATGAAGGTCGTCTTGTCGACATCCTTCAAAAAGGCGTAGGGATAGGTTCTTTGATCAGTTGTTAGGAAAGCCGCGAGGTTAACGAAAGAGTCGATGAGAAAGAAAACCGTCATCAAGGCGATGGCGATTAAGGCGACAATGAGGAATCCTTTGTTTTTCTTCATAAGAGTTTTCTCCAAAACCCCATAATCATAAGCCATTTTCCCGTGTTTTGCTTGACAATCTTTTGCAAGCGAGTTTCCTATTTTGCTCTTTGCTAAGTTGCAACGATGGAGGATAAAAAGTAGAATCTCCTTAAGAAAAACCATACAAGGAGACTTTTCATATGGAAGATTCTTCACCTATGAAACTGAAATTGAACCTTAAGCGCACGTTCATCATCGGTTTCGCCTTTTTCGGCATCTTGCTTTTATGGCAGGTCTATGACACCTGGTGTCCAACCCTTTTGACCGAGGCCTTCCGCGACATGATGGCCGCTAGACAAGGCATCCCAAAGGAATCGGTCAAGGATACCGATGTCCAATATCTTGTCGGCATCATCATGGCCATGGATAACCTTGCGGCCCTCATCCTGATGCCGATATTCGGGCGATTATCCGATAAGACCCGCACCCCGCTTGGCAAGAGGATGCCCTATATCCTAGTCGGTACCCTCGTCTGTGCGATCGCCTTCCCATTTATCCCCGTTTTCTTCCATTACAACAACCTCGTCGGCCTCATCACCATGATGGCGGTCGTCCTCATCTTCGCGATGATGTACCGTAACCCCGCGGTCGCCTTGATGCCTGACCTCACCCCAAAACCCCTCCGTTCAAGGGCTAACGGCATCATCAACATCATGGGCTATATCGGCGGCGCCTTCGCAACCGTCGTCGGCCTTATCTTCGTCCTTACCGATTATCTAGGCGATGGCAAAACCACCTGGGCGACCGGGAACATCTGGGCCATCACGATGCCATTCGTCGTCGCTTCCGTTTTGATGGTTATCTCCGCGATCGTCCTTATCTTCACCGTCAGGGAAAACGAATTAGCAGCGAAACTCGCCCCCGAAATCGCGGAAGGCGAACGCCTTGCGGCCGTTGCCGACAGCGTCGAACACGATGACGAAAAGCCGATGTCAAAGGCCAATCTCATCATGCTTATCCTCATCCTTGTCGCCGAATTCTTCTGGTTCATGTCCGATAACGGCGTCGCGACCTTCATGATCAATTATTCCCGTGGATTCTTAGGGACAAGCTCCGCGAACAACATGATCATGGTCCTCGTCGGCGGCGTTGGCTCGGTTGTCGGCTTTGCAGTCGGCGGCTTCATCGCCGATAAGATCGGTAGGAAATGGACGATCGTCGGCGGTCTAGCCTTATCCGCCCTAGGATTAGCGGCTTGGCTCATCCTCCAGTACACTATCGGAAGAGGCGCGAAAATCCCCGATAGCGAATATTATTCCTTCCCGTTCTACCTTTATATCGTCTGGGGACTTAAGGGCTTTGGCATGTCCCTTGTCCACCTCAATTCCTTCCCGATGGTCGTCGAGCTTTGCTCCAAGAAGAAAGTCGGGCAGTTCACCGGCTATTATTACATGGCGTCGATGGCCGCGCAGACCATCACCCCAATCCTCCTTGGCTTGCTTCTCCGCCTCGATACCTTCGATTGGACCCTTCTTCCGATTTACGCCCTCATTTGCTCTGGCATCTCCCTCGCGGTCTTCTTCTTCGTCAAGAACATCAAGGCCCATAAGGTCGCTAATGCGAAAGGCCTAGAAGGGTTAGGAGCAGGAGACGATTAATGCCAGCTTGCTTAACCCATTACACCTTCGCAAGTCGTTTTACCCCCGAAGACGAACGGGGGTATTTCGATGTGATCGCCCTTGGAACCCAAGGAAGCGATCCTTTCTTCTATTATGGAATCCTCCCTTTTTGGAGTGGCGAAGACAAAAAGGAGATGCAGGAAGTCGGCGAGACCGTCCACCATTCGGAAATCGGCGACCATTATTTCAAGATGATGGAATACGCCTTGAAAAGTGAGAAGAAGGAGATGCTATTCGCCTATCTTGACGCCATCTGGATGCATTATTGCCTCGATAGGAACGTCCATCCATACGTTTTCTATCGTTCAGGCATGGATGAAACGGGCCATCTATCCGGCTTCTACAAATTCTCCCATGGCAAATTCGAGGCGATCCTCGATGTCTATGTCGGAAAGAAATACGAAACCTTCCGCAAAACTAGCGGGACCATCAAAGTCAAAAAGGACGATTTGATGGAGATTTCGCGAATGTGGTACCAACTTCATGACGTTTTCCCCGTCCTTACCGAGGATTCCTTCTATAGAGCCGCCAAAGCCTATAAGGGAGTTGAGGGGGTCTTATGGAGCAGAAGTGGGGCCAAACGCCTTTTGTTCCGCCTTGTTGGCAAGGAATCCCTTGCTTACGGCATGAGCTATCCAAAACGATATAAACGGTTTGATTACGTCGATATTCTTAATGAATCCCATAAGGAATGGGCCCATCCCGTCTCCGGAATGAAGACTTCCGACTCGATTGAAGACCTTTTCAATAAGGCTAACGAAGACTATAAGGTCGTCCACGAGATTTTGCTTCGCGGCAAAAAGGGCGAGGACGTGCATCAGTTATTCGTGGATTTCGTAAACAAGATCGACCATGATGGGGGACCTTACGAAAGCAAGATGACCCATAAGGAAATCTGTTGGTAACTTGCCCCCTCGCCTAAAATAGGCGAAAGGTTTAAAATCTTCCTATGGCCAAGGGAAGTAAGGTACATAACCGTATCGGCGGTATCCTCAAAATCGGGAATACCGTTCTTTTCATCCGTTACCTCGATAACGATGGCCTTCCGAAATCGGGTTTCCATCTCCCCTCGATCGCCTTTGAGGAGAACAATCAGAAGAAGCACCTCGCGGATGCTTTTTACGTCAATTTCGCATCCGAGGTCAAAGTCCTTAAGGGACTTCTCCCCGTAAAGAAAGGGAAAGATAGCCTCCTTCCTTTCTATTGTGAGGAGGAGACCCCCGTCAAATTCCCCCACGAAGGATTCGAGGCCATATATCTAAGCATGGATGAATGCAAGACCAGGCCCATCGAGCCCCTTGATTACCTCGTGGCCCGTAAGGCTTTGGCTTTCTTGCCATATCTAAAGGAAAGGAAGCGCCAAGTCCCCTTTACCCCGGAGGAGCACGATAAAATCGCGACCATGTTCGACTCCCTCAATTATTTCAAGAAGAGCATCGGGAAGGAGGAAACCAAGCAATTCCTCCGCCTCGTGAATTCCAACGCCTCCTATCAGAATATCCTCGAGGCCTATCGGATAATCCTCGAGGAATATGGCTGCAATTATTACGATTATTCCGATTACCTCGCCCATAACGGGAAGAGGAAGGTCCGTCTATGAAGCTTTTTCGTCCTGGTTTCTTCCAAAAGGCCTTCATCGCCATCTTGCTCCTTATCCAGTTCCTCATTTGGATCGCTTTCTTCGTCTTCGTCGCTATCTACACCGTTTTTAGCCCTTGGGCGGTTTTGATCATCGCCTCCTTATTCGTCCTAAATGTCATCACGGGCCTATATATCTTCAATTCATCCTCCCCCGATGCCTATAAACTCTCCTGGATGATCGCGGTTTTCGCTCTTCCTTTAGCGGGCATCATCATGTATTTGGCCTTTGCCAACAAGCAGGTCAGACGCAAACAAAGGAAGGCCCTCGACAAATGGGTCCGCCCCCTTGAGGATGTCCCTAGCGACCCCAAGACCTTGGAGGCCCTAAATTACGTTGAGCCTAACGCGGTCCCGATCCAAAAATTCATCGCGAATGCGAAAGGAGGAGGGATATTCGAGAAGACCTCCGTCACCTATTTCCCCCTCGTCGACGAAGCCTTTCCCCGTCTTATAGAGGATTTGAAAAAGGCGAGGCATTATATCTTCATAGAGGTCTTCATCCTTGAATACGATGGCTATTTCTTCACTAACGTCCACGATATCCTCCTCCAAAAAGTCAAGGAGGGGGTCGATGTCCGCCTTATCTATGACGATATGGGATCTTTGAAAGTCGCTCCTAGCGGATACGATAAGACTTTGCGCAAAGAAGGGATAAAGGCCTATCGCTTCAACCGTTTTAGACCCGTTATCGACGTTAGGCAGAATAACCGCGACCATCGCAAGATGGTGATAATCGATGGCCATACGGCCTATACGGGCGGCTTCAATTTCGCGGACGAATACATCAACAAGATCACCCGCTTCGGCCATTGGAAGGATAACGCGATCAGACTATGCGGGGAGGCCGTATTCTCCATGAGCATGATGTTCCTCGATAACTGGCATACCTCTTTCGAGAAGGATTCGATCATCGATAGGGACCTCTATTCCCCAAGCAAATACATCGATGAGGTCGGTGGATTCCCCCTTACCTCAGGATTCGTCCAGCCCTTTGGGGATATTCCCTTTGACCGTCAGGCAGTCGGCCATAGGGTCTATCTCCAGCTTATCCAAAGGGCCAGGCGTTATATCTATATCATGACCCCGTATCTCATTATCGATAAGGAAATCGAAAACGCCCTCATCGCCGCTTCGAAATCCGGGATCGACGTTAGGCTCATCACCCCGCATATCCCCGATAAGAAGAGGGTTTTCCAACTAACCCGTTCCCATTATGGACAATTGCTCCTGAATGGATGCAAGATATACGAATACACCCCGGGATTCGTCCACGCGAAGACTTGCCTAATCGATGATACTATGGGGGTCATCGGGACCATCAATTTCGATTATCGTTCCCTCTACCTCCACCTTGAAAACGGAACTTTGATCGTGGCCTCCCCATCCTTGCTCGATATCAAGAAGGACTTCGAGGACACCTTCGCGAAAAGTCATGAACTAAACTATGCCGAATATAACGCCTTCCATGAGAAAAGATGGCTCCAATGGGCGTTACTTCGCATTATCGCCCCATTCCTATAAGGAGGTTACGTAAATGGGAAATATCGAAATTCAGAATCATGGCGAGGTAGCCTTCATCCTCGTCGACAATGGGAGGAACCTCAAAGTCAGGTTTTCCTCGATGGGCGGAGGGATCCGCGACTTAATCTATAAGGGCGAATATATGTCCGCCCATCCTCTTGATGATGACATATATATCAGCAAGCTCGATTATTACGGCAAGATCGATGGCCCGATCGCCGGGAGGCTATATAAGGGCTATATGAATTTCAAGGGGAAGGACTACGTCATCAAGCCTGGCAAAGACGATATCTGTCTCCATTCGGAGGGCCTTTGCTTCGCTTTCCACAATTTCGATTACGAAACCCGTGAAGACGAAGAGAAGATAGAAGTAGTCTTTAGACTATTCTTCCCTAAAATCGAAGACACGTATCCCGCGGATTTGGATATAAGGGTCATCTATACAGTGTCTAAAAAAGAGGATTCGGTTATGATGAACCTCGAAATAGATCCTAGCGAGGAGACTTCCATCAATACCCTTAACCATACCTTCTTCTCCCTCGGGGATGAGAACATCCTCAACGCCAAACTCCAAATCGATATCGATGAGGTCGCGACATATAAGGAGAATCTCCTCATTAATGGAAGGACCAAGGTCGATGAGGTCACTTCCTTCCTAAAGAAAAGAAGGATCGGCGAGAAGCTATTCGACCCCTCTTTGCAGAATAACGCCTTAAAAGGCTATGACCATTGCTATTATAGGAACGATGACTTTTCCTTTAAGAAGGTCTTGACCTTGGAAAACGAGAGGACCCGTCTTGAGGTATCCTCCGATTACCCGGCGATGCAAATCTACACGATGAATTACCCCCATGAGGGATTAAGGCTATCGAACGGCTTCCTCGAGACCAAGCACGGCTCCATCGCGATTGAGCCGGTTGAGCGGCAAGGGGATTACCGCAACCACGTTTTCGATAAGGAAAACCCCCTTAGGAGACACGTCCTTTATAGGTTTGCCTCCCTCAAATAATTCCTTAAAGGAATCTATTCAAAAAGAAGCTTTATTTAACTACAATTAGACAACTTGAAATTCAAGGGAGACGACGATGATACTAGCTAGCGAATCACAAGAACTGTTCTACAAGGCCTTTGCTGAGGAGGAGGAATACGTATATTTCTCCCATGGAAGGCTTGAGATCCTCGGTAACCATACCGACCATAACAGGGGTCTTACCATGTGCTCAGGCGTCAGCATGGGCATCACGGCCTCCGTCAGCAAAGACGATGAGGATACTGTGACCATCTATTCCAAAGGCTATCCGAAATTCTCCTTTGATATCGATGATTTGGAGGTTAAGGAAAAGGATAAGGGAACTTCCCTTGCCTTGACTCGCGGCGTCCTTGCCAAAATGAAGGAAAAAGGCTACAAGATCGGTGGATTCAAGATGGCCGCGGTCAACGATATCTTCGAAGGGGCCGGGGTTTCTAGCTCCGCCTGCTACGAATCCTTGATCGCGAAAATCGAGGACGATTTATATAACGAAGGCAAAATGGACCCCCTCGATATGGCGCTAATCGGCCAATACGCGGAAAACGTCCATTTCGGTAAACCGTGTGGACTCCTCGACCAAATCGGCACCTCATTCGGGGGACTTAATTACGTCGATTTCAAAGACGACGTCCCCGAGGTCGAGCATCTTTCCTTCCCCTTCCATCTCCATATCGTCTTGGTTAACCCAGGCCAAAGCCATGAGAAGCTCACCCATCTTTACGCCTCGATCCCCGCGGATATGAAAGGCGTGGCGAAAACCCTCTTCGGGAAAGAAGTGCTCCGCGAGGTTAGCCGCGAGGAATTCTTCGCCAACATCGGCCGTCCAACCCCTTCCTTATCGGAAAGGGCAAAACTCCGCGCCACCCATTTCTTCGAGGAGAACAACCGCGTTTTGGCGGCCCGCCAGGCCATCTATTCCAAAGACGAGAACGCCTTCCTCGACGCGATCAACATGTCCGGCTTATCTAGCCAAAGCATGCTAGGCAATACCTTTGTCCCTGGGCTATACGAAAAATCGCCCCAGCAGGCAATCGACGCCCTTAAGCCGCTGCTAGCTAAAGGCGGGGCCATCCGCATCATGGGTGGGGGATTCGCCGGTTCGGTCATCGCCTTCGTCCCCGATAACGTCTTCCCTCTGTTTATGGCTAGCGCCAAATCCTATTTTGGGGAGAAATCGACTGTTGAGGTCGAAATCCTTGAAGGAGGGCCCTTCAGGCTATAAGAATGAATCCAGCAATCGGGCTAAGCGTCGAGCAGTTTGGGGTCTTGTATTGGATCCCAATCGGCCTTTTGCTTTTGCTTACCCCGCTTTTGATAATCCTCTGCAAGAAAAAAGGAGAGGTGTTCACCCATCGTTTCCTGATCGTGATGTTCTCCGCGAATTTCCTCCTCCATTTTCTAAAGCAAGTCATCATCCCCAGTTATATCGAGAAGTGGCCTGGAGGACTAGTTTCCTCCACCGCGGAGAATTTCTGCGCCTTCATGGTTTTGTTCTCGCCCTTATTCTACCTAAGCAAGAACAAATTCCTCCGCGATTACCTTTTCTATATGGGTATCCCTAGCGCCCTCGCGGCCTATATGATGCCTACCTCCCCTTCGACCGTGGATTTGCTTACTCCAAGCGGCTTCCTCGAGGTCACCAGGTATTATCTTTGCCACGCGCCGATATTCTATGGGGGCATATTGATGGTCGCTTCGGGCATCCACAAGCTTTCCTATAAACGTTATGCGGCGATCCCCTTCATGATCCTCATCGTCTTAGGGCTTGTTTGGTCCAATAACGCCTTATGGAATTTCGCCTTCCACAATTTCGAATGGAGCGAGCTCCTCTCCCGCGATAACCCCTTCATGAATTCCTCCTACCCAAATGGCCCAGGCGTCAATTTGGACGCGACGCTAGGAGGGATCTATCCTTACCTTATCCCCTTCCTCCAAACCTATAAGGTCGATGGGGTCATCTATTTCACCCCGATTATCTGGACTTTGCCCTTACTTATCATCATCTCCATCGTCCTCTTCCCCGCTTTATGTTTGCCGTTTACCCTTAAGGACATGAAGGAAGATATCGCAAGAAGAAAGAAGAAGAAGCAGGAAACACCCGAGGTCTAGGGTGCTATAATTTGGTTAAGCCTTTATTTTGATAAATAAATAGGAGCAAGAAACTTATGGAAAGAAAGAAAAAAGCTGGGATCCTGATGCCCGTTTCGGCCTTGCCAGGAAAAGAAGGGATCGGCGATTTCGGCACGGAAGCCAAACGCTTCGTCGACATTATCGCCAAAGAAGGCTTTGCCTATTGGCAGATCCTCCCCCTCAATCCCGTTGGCTACGGCCATTCCCCATATCAGCCATATAGCAGCTATGCGATCGATGAGACCTTCATCGATTTGGACGATTTGGTAAAACGCGGCTATCTCGCCCGCCTCCCTAAATACGAAGGCGTCCTCGACAAAGTCGATTTCGAAGCCGTCAGGGAATTCAAACTCCCCTTATTGAGGAAGGCCTTCGAGAAGAACATCAAGGTCAACCCCCATTGCCTCGATAAATTCATCAAGGAGAACCCGTGGGTGAACGATTACGCGATCTTCGCCCATTTCCACCGTATCCATAACGCCTCTTGGAGCGATTGGCCAGAAGACGATCGCCTCTATTTGGAAAAACGGAGGAAACTGACCCGCGAGGAGAGGAAATCCATCAAATTCGAGATCTACCTCCAAATGGTCGCCTACCGTCAATGGAACGCCCTCCACGCCTATGCTAATTCCAAGGGCATCGAGATCATCGGCGACGTTCCTTTCTATGTTGGCTACGATTCCTGCGACGTCTATGCCAATAAGGATAACTTCCTCCTCGACGAAGTGACCCTCGAACCGACCTTCATCGCCGGTGTACCACCGGATTATTTCTCAAAGACCGGCCAACGCTGGGGCAACCCCATATATAACTGGGAGAAGATGGAGAAGGAGGGATTTGCCTTCTTGAAGGAGAGGATCCTCCGTAACGCGAAGCTTTACGATATCATCAGGCTCGACCATTTCCGCGCCTTCGATACCTATTGGAAGATTCCCTCAAGCTGCGAAACCGCGATCGAGGGGGAATGGATCGAAGCCCCGGGCTATGCCTTCTTCGATTTGCTTTTCCAAGAAGCCCCCGAACTCAAGGAGAAGATCATCGCCGAGGATCTAGGCGATCTCCGTCCAGAGGTCCTCGTCCTCCGCGACCATTATGGTTTCCCGGGCATGAACGTCGTCGAATTCACCTTCGAAGACGATGTCTTCCTCAAAAAAGAAGGGTATGACGCGGAGAATTCCGTCATCTACCTAGGAACCCACGATAACGACACGATGCAAGGCTTCCTCGATGGAATGAAGGAAGAAGAGAGGAAGAAATGGGAGGACAAACTCCTTGAACTTGGCTATAAAGAGGGCTCGACCGTCGATAAACTCATCCGTTTCTGCCTCGATAAGCCCGCGGATAAGGTCATCCTCACCGTGCAGGATATCCTTAATCTAAAATCATCCGCGAGGATCAACGTCCCCGGCATCGTCGATAACGTCAACTGGACCTTCAAGATCGTTGATTTCAAGGATTTCGCCGCCCGCTTGTCTAGTTATGGCGGACTCCTAAAGAAGACTGGACGCGCCTAAAAGAATGAAGAAAATCCACCTCGTATCCTTAGGATGCGCGAAAAACCTCGTCGATAGCGAGCAGATGCTCGCGATGTTCGATGACCCCCATTTTTGCCTCACCGATAACCCCAAGGAGGCCGATTTGATCATCGTCAATACCTGCGGATTCATCGATTCGGCGAAGAAGGAGAGCATCGACAAGATCTTCGAGATGGCTTCCTATAAAGGGAAGATCGCCGTCACGGGTTGCTTATCCACCCGTTATGAGAAGGAATTGAAGGAAGAACTCAAGGAAGTCGATGCGATTATCTCGATCGACGATTACCAAACCCTCAACAAAGCCTTCGGAGAGCTTCTCGAAGAAGAAGGGGTCAAGGAATTCAATCCTTTAAGGCGAAATCTCACCACGAGTGAAGGAACCGCCTATATCCGCATCTCGGAAGGATGCGACAATTTCTGCGCCTTCTGCGCGATTCCCCATATCAGGGGAAGATTCGTCTCCCGTCCATTTGAGGAAATCCTCGAGGATGCGAGGATATTGAAGGAAAAGGGAATCAAGGAGATTTCCTTGATCTCCCAGGATACCACGGTCTATGGGAAGGATTTCCCTAAAGGAAAGCCAAACCTCATCGACCTTCTCGATGAACTTGAGAAGATGGGTTTCTTCTCGATCAGGCTCCTTTACCTTTATCCAAGCGAGATCAGCGATGAGCTTATCCATAAAATCGCCTCCAGCAAGGTCATCGCCCATTATTTCGATATCCCCGTTCAGGCCGCGAGCGACCATCTGCTCACCCTCATGAGACGCCACGCGGACGCGAAGGAGACAATCGAATTGTTCCATCGCATCAAGAGAATTTGCCCTGACGCCGTTTTAAGGACGACTTTGATATCTGGTTTCCCCGAGGAAACCGAGGAAGACCAAGAGGAGACCAAGCGCTTCCTGACCGATATCGAATTCGACCATGTCGGGGTTTTCGTCTATTCCCCAGAAGAGAATACCCCAGGCTATTACATGACCCAAATCGATGATGAGATAAAGGAAAGGCGGAAGGAGGAGCTCATGAAGCTCCAACGCCCGATTTCCTATAAGAAGAATAAGGAAAGGGTCGGCAAGGAAGATTATGGTCTTATCTTAGGACAGGCCAAAGACGGGAAATACGTGATCCGTTCCTCCGTGAACGCCCCAGACGATATCGATGGGGCCATTTACGCCTCTTCGAAGAAGCCCCATCTAGTTGGGGAAATCGTCAAAATCAAATACACGCATGCCTTCGTTTACGATCTTCTCGCGGAGATTATGGATTAAGCAATGGATTGGAAGCTTCTAGACATAAAGCAAAATACGGATTGCCCTTTCCTTAACCATTTCACCTTTCTTTATGAAGTAAGGGGCAAGAAGCACCCATATCACGTCGCTTCAAGAAAGGACAAAGAGCATCTTCGCGTCTATACCAAATCCAATGAGCCAGATGGGGTTATCCTCCTTTTAAAGGGCAAGAAAAACGGTGAAGTCGCTTATATCTTGACCAATGAATTCCGTCCCGCCTTCGGGAGGGTCTTCACCTCGATCCCCGCGGGGTTATTGGAAAATGGAGAGGATATCATCGAGGCCGCTAGGCGCGAAGGAAAAGAAGAAGTTGGGGTAGAGATAACCAACGCGAAGCTTCTTATCGCCCCTTCCTCCAATTCGGAAGGGCTGAGTGACGAGATGTGCGCGGTCATTAGTGCGGATATCGCTTCCTTCGAAAAGGCCACCCCCGAGGAATTCGAGGATATATCCTCTTCCTTATATACCATCGAAGAAATCAAGAAGATGCTGGATGACCCTACCCGCATCTTTCCTCTTCCCTGCCGTATCTTGCTTTCCTGGATGGTTGATAAATACGAAAAATAGGTAAACCCTGATGTCTTTTTCTTGCGAAAAAGCTTAGGCGAGTTTTAAATTATGCGGAAAGGATTTTTCATTTATGAACAATAAAGAAGTACCATTATTCGAGAATTGGCCCTATAAGGTCCCATCCATCAAAACCGCGGTCAAGAAGGTTGAAAACCTTACCCTCAATTTAAAGGAAGCCAAAGATGGCGCGGAGGCTCTTCGCGTCTATAAGGCCCATGTAAGGTTCTTCGATAAGCTCTCCACCGAAATCGTGCACGTCCAGGTTCTTTTCACCCTTGAATCCACGAATCCCGTCTATGAAAGGGACAATAACAAATTGGATGAAGGCCTCCCCTTACTCCAAAACGCCGAGACGGCCTTCATGAAGGCGATGGTGGAATCGCCCTATCGCGAATATCTCGAGAAGAAATTAGGAAGCCACCTCTTCAAGATCTACGATTATTCCCTCCGTTCCTTCTCCCCCGAGATCATCGAGGAGGCGATTGAAGAGAATAAACTCAGCAGCGAATACGGCAAAACCGTCGCCGAGATCCAAATCGAATTCCGCGGCGAGAAATACAACACCTCCCAAATGGGCAAATTCCTTAACGATAACGATAGGGAAACCCGCAAGGAAGCAAGCGAAGCCTATTACAAAGCCTTAAGCGAAGTCGCTCCAAAACTCGAGGATATCTACGATAAACTCGTCAAAGTCCGCGACAAAATGGCGAAGAAGCTCGGCTTCAAGAATTATGTGGAGCTCGGTTATCTCCGCATGTCCCGTTACGATTATGATGCGAAGGATACGGCCTCTTACCGTGAGGCGATCGGCAAATTCGTGACCCCTCTTGCCGCCAAACTCACCAAGGACCAGTTCCGTCGCATCGGCATCAAGAAACCGGAAATCTATGATCTTGCCCTTATGTTTAAAGACGGCAACCCAATTCCAAAGGGCACGACCGCAGAGAAAGTCGCCTCCGCGAGGAAGATGTACGCCCTTCTTTCCGAAGAGGCCTCCTATTGGTTCAATTTCATGGATGACCATCATCTTCTCCAACTCGAAGCCAAAAAAGGCAAACAGCCCGGTGGCTATATGACCAATTTCGAAGCCTACAAGGTCCCCTTCATCTTCTCTAACTTTAACGGAACCAGCGGGGATATCGATGTCCTTACCCATGAATTCGGCCATTCCCTCCAATATTGCTTAGCCCGCGATATCAAGGTTCCCGAATATCGTTCCCCAACGATGGAAGGCGCGGAAATCGACTCGATGTCCATGGAATTCTTCGCTGAACCCTACATGGACCTCTTCTTCGACGATCCCCTCAAATACCGTTATGAGCACCTCGCGGATTCGATTTCCTTCCTCCCTTATGGCGTCACGGTCGACGAATTCCAGCATTTCGTCTATGAAAACCCGAATGCCTCCAAGGAAGAACGTTTGCAGAAGTGGCACGAGATCGAACTCAAATACACCCCATACAAAGTCGCTTTGTATAAGGATAACGAATATCTGAGCTCCGGTAGGAGATGGCTAATGCAAGGCCATATCTTCTCCAGCCCATTCTACTATATCGATTACACCCTCGCCCAAGTCATGGCCTTCGAGTTCTTCAACCTCGATAGGAAGAACCATGAACTTGCCTGGAAGCGTTATGTCAAACTCTGCAAGATGGGTGGCAAATACCCCTTCCGCACCCTCGTCACCAAATGCGGGATGAAGGACCCGTTCCAAGAAGGCGTCATCGAAAAAACCATCAAGCCGTTAGTCAAACAGCTAAAGACCTACGGATTCTAATCGAATAACGAAAGCCCCGATCGTTAGAAGGAATCGGGGCTTTTAATATTCGAGTCAAAGATTTTTGAGCACTTATGCCGCAATGATTTATTTTCTTTGTAGATAAATGTATATTTGTCGCGAAGAAACAAAATATGTCCATAATCTCTATAAGTGAATTTAAAAACAACTACCAAAAGTATTCCGCTTTGGCGGAAACCGAAGAAATTCAGGTTACCAGGAACGGGGTTTTGATATTCACGATGGTTCCATCCGCAAAAGACGATTCGCGATTGCTGGAGAGATTCTTTGGAACTTTGCCAAAAGAGGCATCTATTGGAATCGACCCCGATGAAAGGGGATAACAAATCCTAATAGATTTCCTCAAAAAGGAAGGACTTATATAAATATATATAGGATATGAGCCAAGGCCAAAACCTTGGCTTTTTCATTCACATTTATACACTGTAGATTTACTATACACTGTATAAAAACACATGAAGATTATTCCTTTTGTTGCATATTTTTGCATTATCTTAAATTATTTTGAATTTTCTTGAATTCTCTTAAATCGGAGTCTAAAATGTAGGCATGGAAATAAAATGGTTCAATGAGAAAAAACAAAAGGGGACCGCGACCTTCTATGAGTCGAATCTCACCCTTAACGCCGTCGCCAAGATTCCATTTGAGAAATGCGAACACGTTCGGGTTGGGGTCGATTCATCGGGTAGTCTTCTCCTAAAGCCGATAAGCTTCGACGATTACAACAAGGGGCTTATACCCAAGGAGGAATGTTATCCGATCGTGACGCATTCCTCATACGCGAGGATCTCCTCGACGAGTCTCCTCTCGCAAATCGCCAACGCCTTCAACCTCCAATTCTCCAAGGAGCCGACGAGGTTCGAAACGATTTACGAGGAGAAGGAGGGCATCCTCATCATCCCTTTGAATAAGGAAAGGAGTAACTGATTATGGAACAGATAGAACAATGGATGTGGCTGATTTGGCTAGCGATCATCATCATCAGCTTCATCGCGGAAGCCGCGACGGCCGCCTTGCTCTCCATTTGGTTTGCAATCGGTGGCTTGGTTGCCTTAGGTTGTTCCTTTATCCCGAATTTCCCGTTTTGGGCGGAGATCATCATCTTCTTCGGGGTCTCCTTGTTGGTCTTCTTGCTGATTAGGCCCTTCCTCAAGAAATTCATGATGAAGCGCATCTCAAAAAGCAACGTCGATACGATTATAGGGAAAAAGGGCGTCATGACCGCGGACGCTTCCCCTCTTGATGCCGGGGAAGTCAACGTCGCCGGAATGATCTGGACGGCCATCCCTAAGAACAACGATATGCTTTTGAAGGGGACAATCGTGCGAATTGCCTCAATCGAAGGTAACAAATTGATCGTAGAACCCTATAATGAATAAGGAAAGGAAAGAAAGACAATGAAAAACTTCTTAATCTTCGAGGCCAACCCCGGCCTCATCGTGGGACTTGTCCTTGGAGGCATCTTCCTCCTAGCCCTCATAATCATCATCGCTAACGTCAAGATCATCAGACAGACCGAAAAGGGCATCGTCGAACGCCTTGGCAGCTATCGCACCACCTATGGGACCGGTATCCACGTGATGCTCCCCTTCTTCGATAGGCTCGCCCATCGCATCGACATGAGGGAACAGGTCCGTGACTTCGAACCCCAATCCGTCATCACCGCGGATAACGTCACCATGAAGATCGATACAGTCGTCTTCTATTGCGTCACCGATCCAAAGCTCTTCGCTTATGGGGTCGAAAACCCCGCGAAGGCCATTGAATTCCTCTCCGCGACCACCCTCCGTAACATCATCGGTGAACTCGATCTCGATGCTACCCTAACAAGTAGGGACATCATCAACGAGAAGATGAGGAAGATCCTCGATGCCGCGACCGACCCCTGGGGAATCAAGGTCACCCGCGTCGAGGTCAAGAACATCCTTCCGCCACGCGATATCCAGGAAGCCATGGAACGTCAGATGAGGGCCGAACGCGAGAAGAGGGAACAGATCCTCCTCGCCGAAGGTAACAAGCAGTCCGCGATTCTCCAAGCCCAAGGTAACAAGGAATCCATGATCCTTAACGCCGAGGCCGAGAAGGAATCGACGATCCGCAGGGCCGAAGGTGAAGCCCAGAAGCTCCTTGCCATGAAGACCGCGGAAGCCGAAGGTATCCGCTTAGTCCGCCAGGCCGAAGCCGATGGCTTGAAGGCATTGCGCGAAGCTAACGCCGATAGCGCCGTCCTCACCATGAAAGGCTATGAGGCTCTCCGCGACGTCGCTAGCGGAAAAGCCACCAAGATCTTCCTCCCCTCCGATTTATCGGGTCTAGGAGCAGTGGCCGCGACCATCGCCGAAACCATCGATAAAAAGGGCAAATAAATAACATCATCCCCAAAACGAGCGTCCCCAGTAGACGCTCGTTTTCTTTATTTGGAAAAGTCATTCTTCCTAATCCCTAATCTATGGTAAAATGAAGTTGGTCAAGTTGACCAAAAAGGAGATTTAAAGTCCATGGTCATAAATATCTATGAAGCGAAAACGAATATGTCCAAACTCCTGCATTTGCTTGAAAGTGGGCAGGAAAAGGAAATCATCGTCTGCAATCGCGGAAAACCGGTTCTTCGCTGGACCCCGATATTGGATGGACAAAGCGAAAAACGCCCCTTTGGGATTTGGAAAGGCAAATACCAAACAAAGGAAGAAAACGATTTCTTCGCCCTCGACGATGAAATCGCCAGGGAATTCGAGGGGGATTGATATGGACCTCTTATTGGATACCCATCTAGCCTATTGGTATATTCTTGGTAACGAAAGGATGCCTTCTTTGGCAAAGGAATTGATCGCCGATCGTTCCAACCGCGTTTTCGTTAGTCTTGCTTCGGCTTGGGAAATCGGCATCAAACACGCGAAAAACAAAGAAGCGATGCCTATGGATGCCGAAAACTTTATCAAGGGCTGCGAAGAAGTGGGATTCGTTATATTGCCTCTAATGGAAGACCAACTGCTATCCTCTTTCGACGTTCCTTCGAGAGAAGAACTTAAGCATAAAGATCCTTTTGATCGGTTTCTTCTTGGGGCCTCCAAGGCCATCAACGCCCGTTTTCTTACCCACGATGCAAAAATAGCCTTATACGAAAGCCCGTATACATTGTTTATTTAGTCAATCAGCTTGTTTCTCGTTAAAGCCATTGATGATTTGATAAACCTCGTCAAAGGCTTTTTCTTCATCCTTGATAGATGAAAACTCGGAAGGAAGAAGATCCCATAGGCCCTGCGAATAAAGGAAGAGATCAGCTTTATCGAGGAATTCGGTTAACCCTTCCGCGTAGGAATCTAGGGAAACGTAGATATTGATCTTCCCATTATTGAATTCGAAGCCTCCTTCGAAATCGGATTTGGTGAAATGCGATAAAGCCCCGGCTTCCGCTTTAGCAAGAAGGTTCGTATAAACCCTTAGATTCGCATGGGCCTTTTCCAATTCATAACCTAGATTTGAGGTGTTCTTGGTTAGATTCTTCCCCGAAACCCTAGAGAAGTAGGATAAGGTCGCCTGGAACTGGTCATCAAGAAAGGAAGTTATCTTCTTCGCTAAAGATAGAGGCGAATTATCCGCAAAGACATAAAGGCGATATTTCTCGTTGTTTCTGCTAGCTATAGCAAATGTCGCGTGGATCATGGGCTTTTCCCTTTCTTTTGGCTTTATTGAATTATAACGGGTCAATGGGCTTTAGGCTATTTTTGGGAAGAACTGATTTCTACCCTTGATACCCATATAAAAAAGGGCTTTTAGGCGTCAACTAAAAGGGGTAAAATAATTCTCGGCAAACCCGGAGTAATCCGGCGACGCAAAGCTAGAGGGCCCAAATCCTGGGCAGCCAGTTGCACTTCGAATAAGTCAACCACCCGGTTTAGCTTTGCGGCTAACCGGGTTTTGTTCATTTTGGAAGAAGAACCTTGGAAAACAAAAAGATCAAAAACCGTTTCCCGATTGGGCTGAAGACCGTACTTGCGATCTTCGTTTTCGGATTGATCCTCGCCGAAATCGGCATGGTCTATTTCACGATGGTCACCTCCAACACCAATAAGGAATATTATAAGTCGAGCGCGACCAAATTATCGAATACGGTCGCCCTGACGGTCGATATCGATAAATTCATCACTCTCAGGGATGAGATTCTTTCGATCTACGATACCTACGAAGAGAAGCCGACGATGGATAAAAAGGGAACCCCCGAATACGAAGACTACATGTCCAAGATCGAGGCGATTAAGCAAACCCCTGAGCATAAGGAGCTCCAAACCTATCTCCTTTCCATCAAAAACGCGAACCCCGAGACCGATGGGGTCTATCTCGTCTATGTCGATTACGCCCGTAAATTGGGCGTCTATATCGTCTATGATACCGAGAGCGAACTCTATCCTACGGGGACGATCGACGATCTCTACGAAGAGGACTACCCGATGCTCGAAGACCATATGCTAGGCTTCGTCGCCTCGATCTTCGAAGAGGAAGGGACGGGGGAAACCCTCGTCACCGCGGGGGCCCCAATCGTTAAGAACAACGAGGTGGTCGGCTATTCATTGGTCGATATCAACATGAAGACGGTGAGGGCGAGCCAAGCCGATAAGATCGTCCGTTTCTTCGTTTATCTCGTAACGACCGTCATCCTCCTATCGGCCTTAGGGGCGACCATCACCCATTTCGTCTTGGTCAAACCCGTCAACAAACTCCGCAAAGCCGCGAGAAGCTATGACGTCAATAACCCCGAGAAAACCCATGAGACCTTCTCTAACCTAGAGATCAATTCCCAC
>CAMVEL010000008.1 GCA_947166565.1 uncultured Erysipelotrichaceae bacterium | reverse complement strand
CTCCATCAGGAACGTCACGGTCACCAGGCAGATTGCCATACCAGAGAACGCCTTCTACAACCTCGACCTTTTGGAAAACATTGTTCTTTCAACCGAAGCTGTTGCCGGTTTAAATGCATTCTTAAATTGCAGTGCGGAGGTTAATTATACTTATATCAGACAAGTAAGCGGTTTTTGGGATGGAAGCTCTGTTGCGGCTTCTTATCGCGCAGGTGATGGTACATCCGAGAATCCTTATCAAATCTTTGATCCAAGCGAATTCGTTTATTTCTTATCCAATTTGCGCTTAGGTGAAACATATGAGAATGCCTATTTCATTTTGACATCTGATATCAATATGAACTCTAAATCTATTGGTTATATTCCGTCTGATTTTGCAGGTCATTTTGATGGAAGAGGGCACCTAATTAAAAATATGACCGTATCGGGAGATGAATGCGAATGTTTAGGAATGTTCACCGTTGTTTCTGGTTCATTCGAGAATGTCGGTTTTCTTAATATAACCCTTTCGTATAATTCATCAGCGTCAGGAAGTCACGGGTTTGGTTTACTAATTGGCGAACTAACTGGTGAATTGCGGAATGTCTATATCACCGGGTCTCTTAATGTTACTGGCGGGTATGAGACATATGCTGGTGGAATGGTTGCTTTAAACCGTGGAATCATCGCTGATTGCTACTCGAATGTTTCAGTTAACGCCAAGAGTACAAATACCAAGGTTTTCGCCGCTGGTCTTGTCGGCAAAAACTATGGCGAAATCACTGGATCCTTCGTTTATGGTTCCATATCCGTTACAGCAACCAATGCAGTTTTCGAAAAAATCGATTTGATTGTTGCAATCCAAGAAGATGGGGCCGCTCTCATAAATTGCTTTGCTTGGGATGGACAAACTCTTACAAAATCTAAAGGAGTGGCAACATCCGATATTAGCGATCTTGCAAGTATTGCTTCTTTAACCGATATCATTGATTACTGCAAAACGCATTGGGGAAGTATCTGGAACTATAAAAAAGAACTTCCAAGATTAACCGTATAATGGTTTTTACCCAGTTTTAATGTAAAAAAGGCCGTTACCTTAATAAAATGGCAACGGCCTTTTACTTAAAATAAATGATACCTGTATCAATTATTATGCGAATCCGAATTGTATCTATCTAGATAATAGACGTCTTTCCTTTCATCGAATTGAAGCTCGATGTCGGGACGGTATTCAAGCAAGTAGCAACGGAAATCGCTTAAGGCCCTAAAGAATGATGAACGGGAAATATCAAGGTCATCCATGATGCTTTCCGCGGTGAATGATTTCTTTTCCATCAATGAGAAAAGCATATGCAAAGAGATGGCAGAACGTTTACTCTTCATTGGTTTTGCTCCTATTATTTGAAGGTTGTCCTGCAGGATCGATTTGGTAATCGGTTATAACGCCATTATATTGAATAAATGAGGGTAGAATCTCAAACAATGAGATTGAAAACAGGCGGAAATATCGTTGTTTCCTTAGAAGACATCGAATAAAATTATTTTATGCAGCAAACCTTCGCTTTTTATGTATCCTCGTTAAGGAAGGCTAGGGGTATGACCCAGAAGGACCTCGCGGAACGTCTAGGTTTTACCCCACAGGGAATATCTAGGTTCGAAAGCACCGATTCCTCTTTCGATTTGCGTCTAATTGATAAATTATGCAAAGTCCTTGATGTATCGTTCCAGGAATTATGCTTTAAACAAATTGAGGGCACCCATTATCAAGAATTCGATCTTGATTTGGATAACCTATCCTCTAGGTTAAAGGCCTATAGGGAAAAGAGCGGGCTAACTCAAACCTCTTTAGCGGAATCCTCCCATATTACGACGCGTTCCTTAAGGTCATATGAAAACGGGGAGCAGTTGCCTTCCTTCCAAACCCTTACGAGAATCGCGGATTCCTTAGGGTTATCAACCTTTGAATTATTCATCGCCCCAAAGGAAAAAGAGGAACCCCCTGTTACGGATATCGCTTCCCCAAAACCCCGTAAATGGAGTAGCAGAGGCAATATCATGATGGCCTCGATTATCGTCTTCCTCCTTCTTGGGGTCTTCTTAGGGGTGGGGTTACCGGTTGGTTTATCCCTATCTTCATCTAACGGGAACCAAGCGATAGATAATTCAAGGAATAACGGGTCAAGCATTTCCCCTTATCTTCCTTCCTCCATCGTTAAGCAGGAGTATCCTAATTTCCTAAGCGTCGATATCCCTAAGAACGATTTCTCCTCCTTGGGTGAAGAGATTGAATTCGTCCTTTATGATCCTGACGCGAATTTCTCGTTCTACGATTTTAACGATGAGGAGATATCCGTTGCGGTTGAACCCGCTTCTAGGGAATCGAGTCTTGATATCGAATTCCAAAATATTGGGGATGGCAAGTTCAAAGCCACATTAAAAAACGGGAAAACCGGGGACATGGTATGGATAAACGTTTATGTCGGTGACCGCGATTTCTCTTCCGTCACCTATTTACGTTATGTAGACGGGAATTCGGTTACCCCAACAAGAGGGCTTCCCTTTGATGATGGAACCGTTTCGGGGCCAAGTAGCATCACCCTCTCCCGACAAAAAAAGGCGAGCGCCTCCATCTTCGTTACGGAAGATGGCTCACCGATTCAATTCTCCGGCTCAATCGCCCCAGTCGATAAAACCTTCCCAGCGATGGCAAGTGCCTATGAACAGGAAATAACCATTGAGATTCTTGGGAACAACGTCGAAGTCACGTTTTCTTCTCCTAGCGATATCGTTTCAGATGATTTCTATATGTTTATTGGAGTCGATATCACCGAGGGAAACGTCCGCCGTTTATTCTTCCTTAAACCATGGAAATTACACCTATACCATTAAGCCAAAAAAATTTATTTATCCTTATAAAACATATCACTTTCCTAGTTTCTAAAGGTCAATAATATGGCTTTTAAATGATAAAATTAGCAATAAAAGACAGAGATATGAACTTTAAAATATTTTAAAATGATTCCCGCAGAGTGTTTCATCATTTCTAAAAGATTCGATGCAATCGAAGAAAAAACTATTTATCTCCTTCTCTGGCTTATAGTTGGCCTACGGATATCGGATGTTTATTTGTCTCCAAGTAATGTTGATAAATAATCATCACAGAATTATAATTGCTTTACTAGAAGTAACGCCTATTTCCTTTTGAGTTTTATCAAAACTTCGGCGGGGAGTGTGGCCGAGGCTTCTGTGCATATTCTGCACATATCTAATGGCCTAAAGCGCAACTCGCGGCAACTTGTGCAAAAAACGCACAGGTTCGAATAAGAGGCGCCAGCTCGGCAATGGAAGGAGCCCCTATGGAGGAAAAGAAATACGACTTAATAGCCTTTACGGACAAGGGGATTTCCCTCGATGTACGCGTCGATCCCGACGAGGATACGGTATGGCTCACCAAGGACCAAATGGCGATGCTTTTCGATCGCGACAGGTCCGTCATCTCGCGCCACATCAAAAGCATCTATAAGGAAGGCGAATTGAGCGAAAAAAGTACCTGTGCATTTTTTGCACGCGTACCTTCAACCCGAAAAAGATCATACGAATCGATAATGTACAATCTAGATGTCATCATCTCCGTCGGCTATCGCGTGAAATCTGGCCGCGGGGTCTTGTTCAGGAAATGGGCTTCATCGGTTCTGAAACAATATCTAATCAAGGGATACGCCGTGGATGAGAAAAGGCTTTCTGCCCACGACAAATCCTTGGCCGAACTCTCCGGCAAGGTCCTATCGCTAGATGCGAGGACGCAGGAAAACGAAGAACGGGTCAAAGCGCTCGAGGAAGTGGCTAAGCGCGGAGGATTCCCATCGGAATCGGTCTTCTATTCGGGCGAGTTTCTCGACGCCAGGGTGTTTTTCGCCGAGCTTTTCGCCAAGGCGGAGAGGGAAATCGTCGCCGTGGACGCCTATGCGGACAGCAAACTTCTTTCGCTGCTTACCAACGCGAAGGATGGGGTTTCCATAACTCTTGTCAAAGGCCCCCATAGCCGCCTAAGCCAGGACGACGTCGACGCCTTCGCCCTGCAACATGGACCCTTAAATGTTTTGAATAGCGACGACTTCCACGACCGCTTCGCCTTCATTGACGGGGGCTGCTACCACGTCGGGGCGTCGTTCAACCACATGGGGAAAAGGGCGTTCGCCGTGATGAAGATGGAAGACGAGGCGACGATAAGGCAACTGAGGGAAAGGATCGACAATATATGAGCAAGACGCTTGCGGGGAAAATCAAAGCCATCCGAAAGCAGGAAGGCCTAAGCCAGGAGGGGATGGCCGAATCGTTAGGGTACACATCTAAGACCACGGTTTCCAAGCTCGAGAGCGATTCCGTGGAGATGACCTTCGACCAGCTGAGCCGCCTCATCGGGGAATACGACCTGGACGCGGGAAGCCTCTTCCCTTTGGGCCGAATCGACGAGAGGCTTTACGATGGTTGCGCGATATGCGCCCGCATCAAAGCCATCCTAGAGGAAAGTAACACCCATTTCGTGAAGGAACTCGAAACCGGCTACGTCGTGGTAGGGGACCATTGCCGCTTCCCCGGCTATGCCGTTTTCATCTGCAAGTCCCACGTAAACGACCTCCATGAGCTCCCCTTTTTCAAGAGAACGCGTTTCCTTACGGAGCTGTCTTTGGTGGAGGAAGCGGTGTACGAGGCCTATAGGCCCGACAAGATGAACGTCGAGATCCTCGGAAACGGGGACCCCCATCTCCATGTTCATATCTTCCCGCGCTTTGCAGGGGATACGCCAGAAATTGGCCCGGTGTGGCAGGTCCCGAAGCAAAAGATGTACGCTAAAGAATACCTTTTGGAGGGGAAAAGGCTGAATGAGGCGGTGATGAAGCTCCGCTCTTCTTTGGATAGGGTCCTCTCGAAGCATTATTGGCTTTTGCCTGATCTCGACGACTAAAAAAAGAGGACGAAAGATACCTGCAACGTCTGAAACGGATGCTTGGCAAGCGTGTGGAAGTGAAAGTGGACCGCCCTTTGGGATCCGCCCACCCGTTGCACCCGGACATCGTCTATCCCGTGAATTACGGGCACATCGAGCCGATGCTCGCCCCAGACGGCGACTACCAGGACGCCTACGTCCTCGGCATCAATAAGGCGGTGCCATCCTTTTCCGGGGTTGTCATCGCCGTTATTCGGCGGCTGGACGATATCGAGGGCAAGCTCGTGGTGACACCCGAAGGCGTCGACTACAGCGATGAGGAAATCCTCAAGGAAGTGGCGTTCCAGGAACAATATTTCGAGTCCGTATTGCTGCGATAAGCAAGGCTTTTCGATGGTGGGCGGACCGATTGTGCTCCAAAATGGAACGGAGCGAGTCTCCATAGCCTTCTGAAAACTAATCCTGGTGAGCCGATATTTCCTATTAGAGCTTGGATCTCGTTTAAAAGAACAAAACTCGCCACCGAATACCAATGGATGATGCGCTATCGGTCGGCCATCAAATTCACAATTTGCCTAAAACTAGTAAAAAGGCGATTTGAGTTTTTTCTGTGGCAAGTTTGTGGCAAACGACTCGTTATATTATGAACATCAAAAAGGGGATTTCTTTATGGAAAATGACCTATTAAAAGGCTTGACGAAAGAGCAGATTGAGAAAATCAGGACATGCCAAAACCAAGAGGAAATATTAAAGCTCGCGAAGGATGAAGGCATCCAACTTAGCGAAGAGCAGTTAGAGGCCGTCAATGGCGGGAATTGCTTTTCCAAATATTTCATCGAATGTCCTTACTGCGGGAAGAACAGTTCACTAGACGAAGCAGATCCCGACAAACACGATGGCCGTAGGTTCTATTGCAAGGACTGCAAGGTCTATCTAACAACGGAAGAAGTGACACGCGGAAAAACCATCCTCTAAATTGTTCCTATAAGAAGAATCATACTTATCTAGATAATAGACATCTTTTTCTTTGTCACGATTAATATATTCGATGGGGACAGAGAACGCTGGTTCATGCTTGAAACTAGGAAGTTACAAATATTCCATATATAAAGGCTTTTGGAATTTTGATTGTAACCTAGGTTACATTTGAAAACAGCATATTAAAAAAAGGATTTACGTTGGCAATTTGAATCGGAGAAGCCCTTTTGCTATTTCAAGCCTATGGAAAAGAACGAAGTTTACGAAAAATAGTAATACTGGCCAGTTTCCAATCCTCCATATTGGAATGTTTTCGCTTTTAAGCGACAAGAAGTTTAGACCGTCCAAGTTTATTTATCGGTTCGAAGTTTCCTTGCCAAAATCAGCGCGCTCGCACAAAGAAGAACTGTGGATATAACGCTTAGAATAACAATAATAGAAGGGCTGTCGTTGGACATGACCATCATCATTTTGGCCGATGCATTTGCTCCGCCCGTTGAGAATCTGCCCAAGAAATCTTCGAAATTTTCCTCCCCGTATTTGCGGACCACAAGATCGTATCGTGCAAGGGCTTGCTCCTCTAAATCGCCGAGATCATTTGCCTCTTTTATCTTCAACGAAGCCCTCTTCGCTTCGTCCAAATCGTTAAACAAAAGCTTTGCCTCATTCCAAATTAAAGTTGGATTTACGGCCGTTATGGCCCCGTTAGGATGATCTATGGTTACGCCTGAACAAGTAAAGGAATTCAGTATTTTCTTCGCCCAAGTGGGTATATTTTGGATCTCAACATAGAAAGAGAAATGCCCTCCTTTGACAAGGAAGGAATGGGAACAACCTTCCTCCAAAGACAATAGATAATTCTGGTCGAAGATAACGAATCCGTCTGATGTTCGATAATAGGATGGGTCTAGCAATGTATTCCCGGCGTTTACATCATATATTGCTTCAATGTCTTGGGCATAATCGCTTGGGACCGCTAAGTCCTCATTCACGAAATCGCAATGGCCCAAAAAACGCGAAACGTTATGGAAGACGACCTCACCTTTGAAGACGTTTAGGCCAACTCGTCCAGAGGAAGGTTCATTTACATTCAACGCGGAATCTATTGCCAAAGAGCCGTTGACAAAGACTTTAAGGTTATCATCTTGGATTTTGGCCTCCAATTCGATATTGCTTAAATCGACGATATCCAAATCATAACGAGCGATTTCCCTACTATTTGACCAAGCCTTGGCGATTTTTGCCTCTTTATCGTAATTAACCATGATATAGGAGGATAGGTCTTCATTGGCCCTCAACAATATGCCGGAGGCCTCTGCCTTGTTTAGGTCAAAGGAAGCGGCTATATCGAAATTGGATCCACATATATCGCTTATTAAAAAGCCATCCGAACCGTCTTGCTTGCCCACTAAGCCTTCTCCGATTTTATTCCACGTCCCTGAATGGACTAAGGCTAAATCAGGATCGAAGAAGCAGTCGGAAGGCCCTCCAATGACGGATATGGGCAGGTATTTTTCCTCTCCTTCAATAGAGGCTTTGACTATCGCTTCGCCATTTTCCAATGCCGAAATCCTCGCTCCGCGAATGGTCTCTTCCAATGAAACGACATTCTCCCCTTCAACGATTTCCCAATACACGTCCTCGCTATTTGTGGTGTATGAGATGACTTCATAAGATGGTAAGAACGTTCGATTAAGGGTCAGTGACTCCTTATTCAAGGAAAGGCTTCCCTCAAAGCAATCGGTTTTCCAAATAGAAGGTATTTCATTTATCTCAAGGGATTTAAGCACGATGTTGCCGGTTGAAGAAAGAGAAGCACCCCTCGCAAAAATAGAGGCCAACGTCAGATTGAAGAAAGCGTAACGGAAATTCCCGCAGAATAATTCCAAGGAGCCCCTATCACTAAGGACATAGAAGGATAGATGGCTTCCATCAACTTCGGCCGTGCTAAAGCGGTGGTGATATTTTCTGGTAAAAGATATGCCAGCATCCCCTGTATGCGTTTTATCGACATAATAGCCATCCGTTTTGTTCCAACCAAAAGAAGTGAATTCGTTTTCACCTATTCCAACTCTGAATTCAACGTCCTCCTCGTTTGGATTATCTATTTCGCATTCCAATTCAAAGGTTGCAGTATCAATGTTTTCCAAGGGATTTGAGGTGTTATTAAATAATTCATCATCAATTGAAGAAAGATTAATCCTTTCCAAGGAATCATTATTTCTTGTGATTGGGGTTTGGGTTAGGTTGTTTTCTTCGTCTAATCCTAAGATAACGGGAATGGTCATACCTCCGTTCCAAGGATCGCGTACGGCATTATATAGCCCTGGTTCAGCGTCGCCTGGAATGCCAGAAAACCAGTTTAGGAATATGGACTCTCCATAGTATTCGCTTGCAGGGTCATCGATATAATAGCTTTGCCCGGCATAGGAATCCTCACCATAATCCATCGTCGAGAAGGCGTTTTCGTCAAGAGTAGAAAGGAGTCTACCGTCTTTTAAACGGAAATCCACGATACCCGTGCTATCGTTATAGGTCCATTGGCCAACAACATAGGTGCGGCTAGAAACCGAAAGGACATAATAGTCTTCGTTGATTCTTGAAGCGGTTACGCATTCGGCGTCATGGTTATACGCAAATTCACCTGCATAATACCAATCGAGCATATTCTCGCTTTTAAGGAACCATACTTTTTTGGGATCTCTTCCAGCGAGGACCATACCCCATAAACTTACGTTGTTTCCTTCTTTTTTGATAGGAAATAACGAAGGGTCGCGGCAATCCATTTTGTCACCTTCCCCGGTTGCCCTATCCTGAGGGATGTGGCGATGCTTGGTCCAAGTCATCCCGCCGTCATCGCTAGAGATGATGACTTGGTCTTGTTTGGCCCCATCGCGAGTGTAATAACCCAATAATCCTTCGCCGTTACCGTTTGGAAACCAATTCTGATTATCGATATCTTGGCTCATTCCTGGATGGTATACCATTGCAATTCCACTCCAAGCCCATCCATCCCCTAAACCCACTCCCATGGTGCCGTTATCAGGGAACAAAGCGATTGGGAGTTCCTGCCAATGCAATAAATCACGGCTACGGGCATGGCCCCAATACATTGGGCCCCAATCCTTGGAAAATGGGTTTGTTTGATAATAAAGGTGATACCAGCCTTGATAATAAACGAGCCCATTTGGATCGTTGTTCCAATGGGAGAATTGTGAATAATGGTATTGGTTGCGATAAGATTCGGTGTAATAGGAATAATCGCTATTTCCAATGCTCGCCCCATCAAAACGAACCCTTCCGTTAAAGACGTTATAACCAAGGCTCCCGCCTTCGTAATGGTAATCTGCGCTTATTGAATTGAGATCGATGATATCGTTCACCCCAAAGCGTTTGATGTTGTCTATATAGAATTCGGCATAGGCATGTTCGTTTTCGATGGTTATGACAAGTTTAAGATGGAATCGTTCATTTGCCCTTAAGGCAGGGTTGATAAGAGCGAATTCACCATCATGGGTCTTGTCGTTTCCAATCACGAATTCTTCACGGATGACGTCTACGTGTTTACCTTCGTTATCATAATAGAAGTAAAGAAGTTTGGTCCTATTGTCATAACGGTCGACGTTGAAAACCCAATAATGGGAATCTTGGACTGAACCAAACGCTAGCCCGCATGCTTGACCTTCCTCAAAATGGGCAATAGAGGTATAGACAAAGCTTTGGTCGCTCTCAAATGAATGGGAACTTAGTCTAAAGCCATCTCCTGAATCAGCAAGGGTCATCTCCTCGATCGAGGTTTTGCTTTGCAAAGGCGTTGCTATTGTTAAAGGCAAGGCCAAGAATGATATAAGAAGCGTAGGAAAAATCATACCGTTTTGTCGTTTTATTGTTTATTTTGGAAATGACTGTTGATTTCTTTAATGGAAGGAACGGCTCCAATCGCCCCTTTTTTCTGGGTGGCAAAGCCCCCAACGAAATTGGCTTTTTCCAATGTCTCTTTAATGAGGGTGTCGTTATCTAGATCAATGCCTCTATCCAAAGAATAAAGGATAAATGAATAGAAAGCGTCTCCTGCCCCGGTTGTATCGACGGGAACAAGGGGTTCTGTATCCGCGTGGATGCATTTATTGTTTCCAAAGAATAACGAGCCTTCTTTTCCGAGGGTTACAAAGGCAATTTGATTTGGCTTAAGAAGGGTTTTAATAGCTTCTGCTAGGTCATCTTCGCCTGATAGCAAACGAAGTTCCTCTTCGGTGAATTTGATGATATCCGCGCATCCTAAAGCTTTTAGGAAAACGCCCTTGGCAACTTCTTCGGAAGGAAAGATATCGTCTCGGTAATTGATATCAAAAGAAATACGGGCCTTACTATGCTTTTTGATATATTCGGCGGCTTCATAAAAGAAATCCACGCCTTCTTTATAAGAAAGCATCAAAGAGCCAAGATGAACGATAGGTGCATGAGTTAAATCTAGCTTAGACAAAGAAGAAGTGGAAAGAATGTAATCCGCTCCATCATCCCTATTGAAGCGGAAGGAACGTTCTCCGTTTTCTAAGGTGACTATGGCTTCGCTGGTATGGCGGTCGTTGAGGGTCTCGATTAGGGAAAGCGGAACTTTCTTTAAGGCGAAGTCTTTTAAAAACTTTCCATATTTATCGTTTCCAACCGCCCCATAAAATGAGATATCGCCATCAAAATGGGCGATGTTCGCGGCTAGATTAAAGGGAGCTCCACCGGGGAAGGCAGTCTTATTTTCGCCATCAATGAATAAATCCACGAGGATTTCGCCTATTGAGATAACCATACGTCGAACCTCCGACTATAAATCGTATTTTCTCAAGGGTTGATGATTTTGCAACCCTTTGTCTTGATAATAACTTCTTTAGAATCGTCTTGGCTAAAATCTAGTAACGAAGCGAATGCCTCACCGCCTTGGAAACGGAGTTCTACGCAGCTATTGTCATACACATAATCTATATTTATTTTATTAACGTCGTTTAGATGAAAATAACGTAAATCATCGGACCCATGAAGGCGAATTTCGATTCTTTTATCGGGTTTTGATATTTGAATTTCGACATTGCGGAGGCTTAGGGTTGCTTGGCTGGAAGAGATTTCTACGACAATCGATTTTCGCTTTGAGTTTGGCAAGAAATCCAATTTGATGCGATCGCCTTCGATACGGGCTTCCTTAAAAAGAGATAATTGCCCAGCGTATCCCTCCTTAACCGTTGGATAATCTTCAATATCCCAACTTGATTGCCAATAGACTAGATAGTTTTTGCCCTCTTTTTGAAGAGACTGCGTCGCATAGCAAACGAACCCGTTATCAAGTTCATGTTCATTTCCTTCTTCGTTAAACGTCCCCTTTGCTAAATCTAATCGTCCAACAGTATAGGCAACGGGGAAACGGTTCTGGAATTTCTCGCCTTCTCGAAGTGGCTTTTGTAAGGAATAGAGCAAAGCGCATCTATCGCCATCGAAAATGATGTCGGGACATTCGACCATCCCGCCCTCTTGGCAGGAATAAAATGATTTAAGGACGGCCTTGAATTTAAGATTGAGAAGGTCTATCCCTGAAAAAAGCAAAATTGAGGAATAACCATCTTTATGACGGCAGGCGAGCAAAACATGGTAAAGGCCGTTTTTCTTGAAGACTTTGGGATCACGGAAGTCAGCGATCATATAGCCTTCTGGCAAATCCTTCTCCGCAAGAACCGGGTTATGGATGGATTTCTCAAATGTATGTCCATCGTTAGAAACTGCCAGGCATTGGGTTTGCTTTCCGTTTGAGCAACCCGTATATAAAACATACAGCTTGCCATCTATTTCGATTGCAGAACCGGAGAAACAGCCTAATTCCTTGTCGTAGTCTTGATCGGGTTTAAGCGAGATGCCGACCTCTTCGAAATCGATGAGGTCTTCGGAAATGAAATGCAACCAATGCATTGGTCCCCATTTGGTGTCATGCGGATTATGCTGACAATAAATGTGATAATGCCCATTAAACCAAACAAAGCCGTTAGGATCATTGATCCATCCTTGCTTCGGAGTGATGTGATATGAAGGGCGAAGTATGTTCATAAACGGAAACGATTCCAACAGGCCAAATTATAGCATGTTTTATTTACAATAAAAAACGCTTTTTAAGTAGTGGAAAAACCCTGCCGAAACCCTTTGTAAAAAAGTGCAGATTTGACTGGTTTTCACATTCACTCGATTCAAAACCTATTTTTTACTCGATTGAAAATTCATTTTTTACTCGACCCAAATCGTAATATTTACTCGATTCAGGTATTGTAAACCCGAAGATAAGGGAGAAATGTTTATGGAAGAAAAGAAATCTATCCCTAGATTATTCGATGATATTTTCGCGTTTTTAATGGTGCTTACCAAGGATTCTTTGGCTTATCGAAGAGAAGACGGTGTATATGTTGTTCCTTTAGGATGTCTAAAGAATTAGAACGTTGGCTTAATATACTAAAAGGCGAGGTTCTGCCTCGCCTTTTTGCTAATGCTAATAATCAGCAAGTGTTAGTTTTGACGTTTTTTCTTAATGGAAACGACGGCGAACGTGACAACAGCAACTGCACCGGCCGAAATAATTGCAATTAAGCCAGAGTTAAAGGCATTGCCATTTGAGAGTCCGGCAAAGGTGTTTATCCCAGAACCTAAAGAACGTTGTTCAACGACGTAATCAATTGTTTCGCCAACGGTATTTTTTACAAGGCTACGAGCGTAATACGCGCCTTCTCCTTCGGGATTGCGACGATAATCTTCGGCAGCCCTCGCTAAAGTTTTGGCATCAGGAAGCCCCTTCCCATCATTTGTATCGCCAAGAGCATTATAAGCGGTAATTATGTTACCAACATCATCGCTATTGATGATTTCACAATAGGTGTTTCCTTCACCGTTTGGTCGCATGACGTTGTGATAGCTTTCCAAAAAATCAAACGCAGAGCGGATATTGCTGGTTTCAACATAGCTAGGTAAAGCAGATTCATCCGCATGCTTTCCAATTTGGAAACGATCATAACGGACAACGTGAATGCCACCATTATAATCTTGAAGGATGTCGTCAACTTGGAAGGTTGGGGTTTCTTCATAATAAGTGACGAGCTCGTCATAGTTGACGGCGCCCCACCCGGCGTTACCCCAGTCCGATAAGCCAAGAACAATCTTTTGTCCCAAGTATTCGCGTAAATCAAGAATATGACGGGTCATGGTATTTGTATTGAACCCAGATTCCTGCATGTTGCCTTTGTCACCGTCGGATTGGAAATTCATTCTGTCGTAGAAGGCCTTTTCAACCAAGCGGCCATCCTTTTCCGCGACTACGCTTTCAGGGGCATGACTGTCATATTGCAAAACGTGAACGCTAGCGGTGCTTCCTGACATCTTGACAGAAACAAAGCCACTGCCGGAAAGTGTGAATTCCGCTGAAAGCAAACGATACTTGGAATTATCGCCCGCATAAGCTCCTTGGCCACCTTCATGGTAGCCCTTGAAATATTTGTCGCCGGTTTTGTTGTATGGCATTTTCTCTGCGTCGCCATGCTCGTTGGTTTCGGCAACGGCCGCACCCCAATTGATGCCATAAGCGACATTTCCATCAAGACCAATTCTGGTTGGCTCGATGTTGGAATAAGTTCCATCCCATGCCCAATTATTGAGAGAGGCCTCTCCTTTTTCAAATCCTTCGTCAACGTCCCTTAGCACATAATTGTTTAGTGGTGCATAATAAGCATTTTCGGTGACGTAAATGTAATTCATAATCCAGCGCGAAGAACGGATGTTGCTTCCGTCGCTGGAATCGGGAACATCGGGGCGATCGACCCAAGGCAGATTGTTTTTATAGATGGAGAAAGTGCGAGCTAAATCTTCCAAGGTTTGATTATATTGAACCGCGCCGAAGACGATTCCGCCATAACCGGAAGTGGTCGTGTCATAAAACTTAATCTTGTAATTGCCGCCCTTATCTGCCGGAACTTGGTAGTACTTTAAAATCATATTGTTTGCTAATTCTGGACCGTTAAAGGTCGGAAGAATTGTGGCAACTTCGACATCGTCCTTAAAGATTTTGGCATAGTTCGCGCTATTTCCACCGATGGTAAAAGAAATATACTTGCCAGCTTCTGCAATAAAGGAGGGAGAATCAAAATGACCGGTCCAAGATTCTCCATCTGCAGGAGAACCTTCAATGGTTGTGACAAAAGGAGTTATGGCATTGAAAGACCTGGCTTCGTTCCAAAACCTTGCGTTTCTATCTTTGACTGGAAAGCTTTCTAATGGTTCGGCGTTTCCATCTCTATACGCGGTAAAACGGTTGACATGAATGTAACTTGCCGTGGAATCTGTTGCCCTAGATATTTTAGAAACCTTGGCGTTTAGCGAAACCGCATTGTTCGAACGGGCAATGATCACGCCGGAGGCAGCAATTGTTGCTAAGGCAACTATAGGGTAGACAAATAATGACTTTTTCATATTCTTCTCCTTTTCGGGGATTTTGGAAACGTTTCCAAACGCGACTATTATACCACTTGTTTCATATAATGAAAGCGTTTTCTTCACGGCTAAGCGAATATGACTGCCGAAGAAAAGGAGGCTAGAGTTGCCTAACCTCCTTATTGTTAATTCTCCCTGGCTTCGAATCCTTCTGGCAATTCGCCGCTGGATTTGTAATAGGTTTTAAAGTCATCGACGAAGACCAAACCCCAATCCTTCGTTCCCTCATCGACGATGCGTATACGGAGGGTTTGGCCTTCGAATTCGCTTAAATCGGCGATATAGGTGACCATGTTAGCCATATAGACTCCATCAAGAGAGAGGTCAATTGGCTCACCGTTATAACAATATTTACGGGCGAGATGATCTTGGAATTTGTAATTTCTATAAGTGGTAACGACCTCGTTGGAATCGTTGAGGAGTTCCACTCGGCTCGATAATCCTCCGCCTAAACGGAAACTCATCTTGTTTTGACCAGCTACCGTAAACGGGGAGCTTGTCAAACTGCCGGTCGCCCCTTCAGCCCCGGCCATGCCAGAGAAGAAGAAGTTACCTTCTTTGTTATGGGAATACCATTCATGCCACCAGACTTCGTCAAAGCCAATCCCGCCGAATTCACCGTCATGGGTCTCGTATGTCCAGCCAGTCAAGTCACCGGTTTCGAAGTTTCCGTTAAGGACGGTGAAGCCATCGACTTCGCCGATAGGATCACGTGGAGAGATATCTACCGCGTTATAATAATTATTTGGTAGACTGGCTTCATCCGTATAATAGGTGATGAAGCTATCGACCGCCATTAATCCCCATGCGGAGGTCGCGTTATCAACGACTTTGAGGTAAACTTCACGCCCCGCGAATTCGTTTAGATCGGCAACATATTGGACCATGTTAAGCAAGTTGCAGCCGAAATTGACCAAATCGAGGGTGATATCATGGAAATAACGGTTTCCATAACGGGCTAGTTCCTCATCGGTCAAGGCATCGTAGACCCCGACATAGCATAGTCTTGGATCTCTTGCCCCACCTAGAAGGAAGCTCATCTTGTTAATGCCTCCGACCTTGAAGGAAGAGGATTTTAGGTACCCCGTGTTAACTTCGTCGCTTACTCCGGTGAAGAGGAAATTACCCTTTTTGTTATATGGGTAGTTTTCTTTCCACCAGCCATCGTTATTAGTAACCACGCCGATGCGATTAATTTCTTCGCTCCAGCTGGTTTCCCAATTCGAGAGATCACCGGTCTCAAAAGTACCGTTTTTGACTTGGTACTCATTGGTGAGTTCGACGTCAAACGATATCATCGATAAGGCCTGATAATGGTCGTTCCCGGAGAAGAGTGGTTTCTTTTCGTGGTAGGTGATGATGGAATCAAGGGTCATGGCTCCTAAATCATCGGAAGAGGAATTCTCATCAACGGCCTCGATATACATGGATTGGCCGAGATACTGACGAAGATCCGCGACATATTGGACGAGGTTCAATAACCTCATGCCGTTTGGGACATAGGGGAATTGGAAATTCCAATATTTGCGGTTGCTATATCTAGCCACCTCTTTCGGGGTATCGCCATCAAGGACATAGAAGGAAAGGTAGGTGAGGTTATTGTCCGCGCACCCTCCTAATTTGAAGGAAACGTAACCAGACCCCCCTAAAACAAAGGTGCTTGAACGCATTCTTCCGGTTGCAGAAGGCATATAATGGCCATAATGGTAATTGCCTTCTTTTTCATAGGGAATCGATTCGTTCCACCAATATTTTTCCGCGTTCACCCCTTCGTTAGAGAAGGCCAAGCCGCGTAAAACCTCCCATCCAGCGAGGGAGCCGGTTTCGAAGCCGCCGTTTTTGATGTCATAGATGCTTGGGGCTTCAATATCGTCTAGATAATCGTGTTGCTTGACGTAATATAGGCCTTCTTGCTGAGGAAGTTCTCCGCCGATACGGATATCATCGACCGAAAGATAGCCATAATAGACATCTTGATCGTTATCGACGATGCGAAGATACATCTCCTCTCCGATATAGTCGAATAGATAGGTGGTATATTCCACGAAGTTATCCGTGTTATAGACACCTTTCTCGTATTTGGAGACGTCGACATAGTCCTCGAGATGTTCGAAGAAATATTCATTGGTGAACCTAGCCACCATCTTATCGTCTTTCGCGGTGTAGACCCCGACATAGCAAATCCGCGAATCGTCTTTGAAGGGGGCGTCGCCTTTGCCAATGGCAATCGCGCCGCCTGCAAGCTTAAGTGAGATAGACCCATCTCCACCCAAGATGAAATGTTCGCTTCTTATCGCGCCCGTCCTGCTAAATGAGGTTTTTCCGTCGAATCCTTTGCCGGATAAATACCATGACCCGGTCTTGTTAATCGAGATTTCCTGGTGTTTTGGGTCATAGGAATAGGAAAAATAGGAATCGCTTGTGACCGAATCGTCGCTATAGGCATCCCCATATTCGACGCTCCAACCATCCAACGTGCTTGATTCAAAGCCGCCGTTGCGGAGAGTGGAAGGGACTTTGCTTTCCTCGTTCCCGGCTTTTAGTCCGAAGGAGGAGCACCCCGTCGCAAGAAGCGGGGCGACCAAAATAATTGGGAGAATCTTCTTAATGTTCATGGTTTATTCCTCCCCTAAATTACCCGTGTTGCCATAGTAGCTTGGGGTTGTTTCATCGAAATAGACACTTCCAAGACGCTTGATGGAGACGTCTGAAACCTTCATTCCGCCTCCGTCATCAAAGAAATGGAGGTAATCCGAATTACCGAATTTTGGGTAGATGCGGGTGGTGAAGGTGATTTTGTTATTGAGATAAACCTCCAAACAGGAATGGTCGATCAAGACCCTCATGTCAAAGGTCTTTTCATCGGTTAAGTAGGTATTTGTATCGCCGCGGTCGACATAATTGATTTCTGAGGATTGGAGACGGTTGATGAAGAAACCGTTTTGATGGAAGGTCAAGGCCGTTCGTTCGGTGACCCCGTCTATCTCGTTTTTGTTATAACGGACATATAGGCCGCTCTTATAGGTATCAGCGGTGGGGGCGAAGGAAAGTTTGGCTTTGATTTCGATGGTATCGCCACGGACGTCATCGATTTTTTCGTTCATCTCCTCGATTGGAAGAGGCTCGCCATCATATTCGAAGACGGTCTCCTTATACGCGGATTCAAGTTCCTTAATCGGTTCCCTTAAAACCGTATAGCCATCATCATCGAGCCATAATTCGACTGGCATAGCAAGGCTATGGGCCCAACCCGCCCAGATATTTTGCTCAGTGCCCGCGGATTTGCCTTGGGCTAAGCCGAAGAGGACGGTCCTACCATCTTCATAATACCTAGCTCCTGAAGCGATATCTTCTTCGGTTCTATAGCAGAAACCGGTTTGGCCCGTGTAGATACCTTTGCCTAAATCGAAGAGGCGAGGTTCATCGGAATCGGGGATAAATCGGCAGGTTCTCTTATCGAACTGGCCAACCCAATAGATGCAGTCGACGACATAGCCATCCACCGTATATTGTGGGCAATCGAAGAGGATCCATTTGCGGATTTGACCGTCTTTGGAACGGATTGGAAGCATGATGACGCATTCCCAATGGGCGCCTTGGACGGGATAGAGGTCAAAGGGGCATTCATAAAGGTAACCATGATATAGCCAATCGCGCATATCGGGTGAAGTATAGACGTTTGCACTGCCGCCTTTCCCAGGGATAGAAGTGGAAACCAGCATGAAGTATTGCTTTGTTTCATCATCGTACCAAACGAAGGGATCGCGGAATTGCTCTCTCTCGCCCTGACTATCATCGGCAGGTTGAGTGAGGCTGACCTTGTTTTCGACCACCCAATCAGTGAGGTATGGGTCATCTGGATCGACGCAATGGGCGTAAGCGATGTTTTGCCCGGTCCAAGTAGACTGGTTGGTGCCCGCGGTTATGACTAACCATGGGGTCCCATCAGGTCCGACGACGGATCCGCCCGTCCATACGCCTTCTGGGCAGATGCCGGGGGTTGGAACGACCGCGTCTTTGACTGCGACCCAATGGATCATGTCCTCGCTTGCCCAATGGGCCCAACGGATCTGACTCCAATATGGTCCAATCGGGTCATGTTGGTAAAAGAGGTGATACATACCCTTGTAATAGATTGGTGAATGGGGTTCATTCATCCATACTCCAGGGGGGATGCCGTGGTAGACCGCGCGATATCTATCGCCTTCATATTGGGCGCGGTCGATTTGGACTTCCTCGAAGGGAAGGTCGGGATGGAGGTTATTCACGCATCCTTTTTGGTATTCCATCTGGATTTGCTTTGGAGAGAGCGATTTATCGTAGATCTTGAGGTTATCGATAAGACCCGCGGGGAGTTGCCTGTTGCAACCGAATTCATATTGGGGGCTTACGTAATAACCCATATACAAGGTTTCGTATGAAGGGATAATCTCACTGCCTTCAAGGGAAGGGAGGATGGTCTCATAGGAAGCGACCCCGTTATAAAAAAGCCCAACATATCCAGAGTCGCCATCGAAGGTGACCGCGATATGATTCCATTTATAAAGCTCTAATGTATGGAGAGGATCATAAACGGCATAGAAGCTATCTTCCCCAGTGTAATTGTTATGGAGGTTAAGCTGAAGGCCCCATTTTCCTAGCCTTCCATAACCAAAGGTGAATCCTTCGCCAGATTCCATGTCGCCTTGGTTTAGGATGCTACTTAAGCGAGGCTGGCCTCTAGCTACCGAATTGTAGTCATAATCGACCAGGTTTTCGAAGCCACGCGGGGCAATCCAAGCCGAAAGGGTCAATTTCTTCCCTGAGATGTATTGGTCGCGGATCGCGATTTTGTTGGAATGTCCATCAAGATAAAGCGATGTGCCTTCTTCCCCTACGCCTTGTTTGAAAAGGGGATCGCTAGGGGCTTTGAAGATCCTATGGGCGTTGCTTTCATTGAAAAGGTAATCGACCTTATGCTTGTTCCCGTCGAACTTGTTCTCGATATAAGGCCCTTCGTGGGTATCGAAATCGAAATCGATGAAGGCCTTCTCTTCGACGATCGGCTCCTCCTTAGAAGAAGAGGACTCGCTAGAAGCGGTGCTTTGAGAGCCGCTTGAAGGCTGACTTTCGGAAGAGGTTTTCGAACTATCCTCGCTAGGTACGCTTGAAGACGAGTCGGAAGAGGTATCGGGACCCATGCTTCCACTGCTATAACTGCTGGAAGGAACCGGGGCACAAGAACAACCCGTTGTGAGCAAAACTGTTAATAATTGAATGGTCAATGTGCGTTTTTTCATATTTTGAGTCCTCCGGCGCCGAAGCCCTTAACGATGTATTTTTGGGCGGCGATATAGACAATGAAGATAGGAATTGAAGTGATGACGAGTGAGGCCATTGTTTGTCCTGGGGTAATGTCTGGATCCATGCCGATGGTCTCCAATTCCGCTTGAATCGGGTAGAGGCTTTCGTCGGTGAGGACCATCGTCGGCCAGAGATAATCGTTCCATACGCCGATAAACACAAAGACAGCGACGGTTGCCAGGATTGGTTTAGATAGAGGCAAGATGACCTTTAAGAATATTTGGAATGTATTGGCTCCATCCATCCTCGCCGCTTCCTCATAGGCCTTAGGAATCGAGGAAAAGAACTGGATGAAGAGAAAAATGTTGAAGATCGAAATCGCTGGGGGGAGGACAATCGCAAGCACCGAGAAATGGTTTTGTAGATGCAATATGTGCTTGCATATCGTAAGCAAAGGGATAATCGAAGTCTCAACCGGGACGATGATTAGGAAGAGGATGATGAAATTGAAGAACCTCTTCCCGGGGAAATGAAGTTTACAGATCGCATACGCCGCCAAACCATTGATGATGATGTTGAGGACGATCGCGATTAAGGCATAGAGCAAACTGTTTAGGGCGTGACGGAGGATGTTGTATTTGGTGAATACCTCTCCATAGTTATCAAGGAAGTGACCCATGTTGCCGAAATCAGGGATGAACATCATGATGGTTCCCGCATGTTGGGCGATAACCTCCTCACTTTTGGTGGAGGCTGCGATCATGTAGAAAATAGGGAAGAGGAAGGTCAAGGACAAAACTGCCCCAAAGACGTAATAGATGATCCTACCATAGATGCTTTTGCGGCTTTTCTTGACGATGGCGACGTTATCGTCGTGGATCAAAGCTCTGACGTTTTTATCGGTCATTGTCTTTGCCTCCTAAAAGTTTGCGTTGGATGAGGGTGATGGCCCCAATGAAGATCGTCATGAGCAAGGCGATCGCGGCGCTATAGCCAACGTTCCTTCCGCGGAAGCCCTGATACCACATGTAGTAACTAAGGGTAACCGAATTCTCTTGATAGCCAACCATCAACATTGGTTGGATCATAATTCGGCATGCTCCGATGAAGACCGTGATGACAATATAAAGCAAGACGGGACGTAGTCCTGGTAGGGTGACACGAAGGAAGCGTTGCCAAGCATTGCATCCATCGAGTCTAGCGGCTTCATAAAGCTCTTTCTTGATTCCCGAAAGCCCACTAAGGAAGATAAGCATCTGATATCCGCAACCTTGCCAAGCCGAAATCAAGACGATCGCGGTCATCGTGGTGTCGGGATTATTCAGGAAATCCTGTGGAGGTATTCCGAAAACCCCAAGAATGGAGTTGATGAAACTTGATTCTGCAGGGGACAAGAGTTCCTTCCATAAATAGGCGGTGACGGCAAGGGAGATGACAACAGGCGTGAAGAAGCAAACCTTGAAGATGACGTTACCCTTTGCTTTGAAATTGCAGAATAAGGCAAGGGCCAAAGCCAAGATTATTTGAAGAGGCACGACCAAGACCACGAAGAAAGCCGTGTTCTTGATAGCTTTGGCAAGCCATCCGTCGGAAGCGATTTCCTCAAAGGCGTCAGTGAAATTCCTAAAGCCGATGAACTCGATGCGGTCAGGTCTTAGAAGTGGGAATTTGGTGAAACCATACCCTAAAGAATACACGATTGGAAGGAGGATGAAGAAATAAGCCAATACGCATGCGGGAAGTAGGAAAAGGAAGGCCGTCACGGCTTGGCGAAAATGGTATTTGACCCCACGTTTTTTCGCTTTCCGCACATCGAGGAAGACGACGAAGGCGTAAATTGCGAGGAACACGGCGAGGATGATAAGTGACGATTCTACCATTGTTCCCTCCTTTCCCAAAAATACTTGAACTTCTTATTAGATGCGATCTAATTGACGCTGCAATTCCTTAGCGGCATTATCGACGGTGGTGTTCACGTCGGAATCCCTCATCTTGTAGATGACGTTGGAGAAGACAGTAGTGAACTGCGGATAGCCGATGGTGATTGGACGCTCAATGCCGGTTTTGGCGAGCTGTTCATAAAGGACAAGCTCGGGGGAGCCAGCTTGATAAGCGGGATTGCAGGATTTGCGGCAAGGGATCATACCGGTCGCATTGGTGACCGCGGTACTTGAATCCGCAGAAGCCATCCATTTAAGTAATTCCAAGACACCGGTCTTATCCTTGGTGTTGTTGTTGGTGATCGCATAGGACCAAGATCCGGTCGCGGAAGCACGCTTCACATCACATGGATATGGGAGCAAACCCCAGGAATCGCGATTCGGGAATTGCTCAGGATATTTGTTATCGAGATCGGGAATGGTCCATCCAGAGGAGAGGTACATGCCGACTTTGCCAGTGAAGAAATCGGTGGCCCCGATCGCATAGGAGGTGTAATTCGCGTCCACGAGGTCCTTTAGGAATTGAAAGCCTTTCTTGGAGGCGTCGGAATTGAAATAGCCGGTGGAGGTTAAACCATCTTCAGAAAGGAATTGGCCACCTGCTGCATGGATGAAGGAATAAAGCAAATAAGTAGCCGTTTCGTCATTTGTCGCGTCTAAACGCATATCGACCGGGGTCTTGCCGGTTTTGGCGAGTTTGGCGCAAACCTCTTTGAACTGAGCGAAGGTCCAAGGGTTATCGACGGTGATGCCCGAGACATCGATTCCAGCCTCGGCGAAGATTTTCTTGTTGTAGAAGAAGCCCGCAGAGGATTCTTGGATCGGTAAGCCGTACACCCGATTTTGATAGGTGTTGAGGGAAAGGAAGTCTTTCTTTTCGTTCTCACTCAGCTTATCCGTTATGTCATAAAGGAGGTCCGCGTCAGCATAAGAAGCGCAGTTTGGGGCATCGAAGGTGATGATGTCCGCAAGCGTACCATCAAGTTGGGCGGCGATTAATTGCAATTCATAGTCGGTTCCGCCAGCGGTCCTAGCCTTGAAAGTAGGAGCAGCCCTTAGTCCGACTGAGGAATAAGCCGCGTTAAACATATCTATACGTCTTTTGTAGGCTTGGCCTTCGGTGGTTCTCGCGTCGACATGAAAGACGATTTTGATGGTTTGGCTGCCTCCATGATAGGTGATATCCTGCGACATTTGTGATTGTTCCGATTCATCGTAAGAAACCGATTCGTCTTCGGTATAGGATTCATCTGGTTCCACGGATGAGGGATTGGACGAGTCCTTGCCGGCATTGGAAGAAGATGGGGTGGAGGGGTTGCCGCAAGAAGCAAGCAGCATTGAGGCGGCGAAGAGTAGTATTTTCTTGTTTAGCATAGTTTAGTTTTCTCCTTTTTTATTTTGCTTTGGATGTTTTGCCTAGAATCAAGGTGGTGGGGATTATATTGATTGGCTGGCATTCCCTCTCTTCAATTAGGTCTTGAAGGGTGGAGAAGGCGATTTTTGCCATCAAACATATGTCTTGACGAATGCAGTCTATGGGGTTGCCACCCCAAATCTGGGAAGTACCATCATAGGAGATGAGTTCCAAATCCTCGGGGAAGCGTTTGCCATTTTGAATTGAGAGGGCATAGACGATTGCCGCCACCATGGTGTTGGAGGCAAAGACAGCGTCGAGATTCGGGTGTTCTTTTAGGAAGGCTTCCACGAGTTTCGTTTCCTGCCCGTGGCTTACATCTTCCCATTTGGACAAATCGGGGAGGTTTTTCTCGGCGATGAAGTCGTCATAGGCCTTCTTGCGTTGACTTACTTCTGATTCGACGGTTGGTTTGGTACCGACAAAGCCGATGCGTCTAGCCCCATGAGCGTAAAAGGTTTCCAAGGCCTTCATCGTGGAACCGTAGTTGTCGGAGGTGACAAGAGGGACGTTGCCTGGAAGGTGACGGTCGATGGAGACGAGGGGACAACCCTCCAATTCCTTTTCGTCATGTTCATAATGGGTGACGAAGATGGCTCCGTCGATTTCGTGCTGTTTGATTTTAAGGAGGATTTCACCTTCCTTCTCCTTATTCATTTGAGAGGTGATAAGGAGGAGGGAACAGCCGGCTCGATTGACTTCTTCCTCAAGGGCTTCGACGAATTCGGCGAAGAAGGGATGGTTGATGATTGGAACCATGATGGCGATGACCCCGCTATGTTTGGTGCGAAGCCTCGCTCCATTGACATTCCTGACGTAATGGAGTTCATCGATGGTCTTCAGAATCTTTTCCCTTGTGGAGTCTTTGACGGATTTGTCACCCGATAGGACGCGGCTGACCGTGCCGACCCCGTATCCGCTTTTCGTAGCCACGTCTTTGATTGAAACTTCTCTCATAGGCGATCCTTCTTTCCGCGGGATAATGCAAATCCCGCTAAAACGAGAACTAATGCGGCGCCGCAGACGACTGGCAGGACGGATAATGACTCCATTGAGGAGGCGGTGGCATCCAAACTGCCCATTGGAACTTCGTCATGCTTGATTAACGGCAAGACGGTTATTTGGAACTTAATCTCGCCGTTGATGAGGACTTCATTAGACCCAACATTTAGATTGCTTTGATTGATACGCAAACAGTAATTCCTGATGGAATAAACTTCTTTATCGAGGACTTTCCCATTGACGGAAACAGATTCGATATCAAACCTACCGACCCAGATAACGGCATCAAGGCCTTCGTTAATAGACATATCCTTAACACTTAAGGAGCGTTCGATGGAATTGACTTGGGTCGCGAAGGAGAAGGAATATTCCTCACCTTCGACATAGAAGCGGTATAGGCGGTTTTCATCTAGAAGGGCAAAATAATCCTTTGAGATGATGATGGTGGAATCGTCTTGATGGTAATAGGCCTTGTTCACCAAGGAATTCTTATCGCCCATGTTATAGATGGCTTTGATGAATTGGCCGCCATCGTTATTGATAACGAGGTCATCGCCATTGAATTCATAGCTGAAATTAACAAGACGGATTTCATTAAATGTAGCTTTCCCGTTGAAGACGTTAAAACCAACATACCCTGATTCAGGGATGAAATTTGGGATATCCGCGTGGACGATCCTTTCGCCGTTAACCAGCACTTCGATTTCTTGGCCGGTGACATAGACGGAGTAGGATATCTCTTCGAAGACATCGCCTTTGTAGGCGCCACGGGCGAATTCGCCATGGGTTGAGAAAACCTTGACGATACGCTCATTGGAATCGATGTTGCAGACGACGTATTCCTTCATTCCCTCACTTGCCCTAACGACTAATCCCGCCGCGGCCCCTTCAAGGCGGATGTTCGCGGAATAACGGAAATCGGCGGTAATGGTCTCGCTCAATAGATACCCATCGCCCATCTTCATGGTGCCGATTAGTCCAGAAGACGCTGTCATCCAACTACCAGATTTAACACCTGATTTAGCAAAGCTGATATCGCTATCGATCGGGGCATCATCGACGGTTACCAAAATGGATTTGGATTGGGTTGGGGTGAAAACCTTCAATTCGGCCTCTCCATTAGCAAGGGCGTGGATGCGCACACCTTTGGAAATAATTTCATAGGAGATAACGTCTTCCCCGGAGACAAGTTCATAGGAGATCGTCTCTTTATTGGTTGAAAAAACCAACACATCCTTGCTATCTGATAAGGATAGGTCAAGGGATAGGTTGTCTTGGTCGAGATACAAGACGCCTTCCTCAATCTCGCTTTCATCATGCCAAATCGAAGAGAAGGAATTGATTTGCAACTTTTCCACCATGATGGAATCTTCCGCGACCATACTCGCCCCGATGGAATAGGGGGCGGCAAGGGTAAGACCATAGAAGACATATTTGAAATCGTCACAGAAAAGTTCCAACGAACCGTTATCGGAAAGGGCGTAGAAACTTAAGTTCTTGCCGTTACCTCTATGGGAAGCGAATTTATGCAAATAGTTTTTGGTGAAGTTGATGCCGGCGGTCGAGGTATGAGAACGGTCGAAATAATATCCATCCTCCTTGTTCCAGCCGAAAGCGGTGTATTCGTCTTCGCTTTCTGCGACACGGAATTCGACGGGCTCCTCGTTTGGATTATCGATTTTGGCGGTAAATTCGAAGGAATGGGTGTTGACTTGGCCCAATAGATTGTTGGCCGCGTCTTTATCTAACGATTCCCCTGAAACGAGGGTGGTTTTTGGGAAATCATCGTTATCCACGGTTATTGGTTTCTGGGTCACTAACGCTTCGCCGTTATTCTTAACTAGGCCTAGTTCAACGGGGATGGTCATGCCTCCGCCGTTCCATGGATGACGTACTTCGGCGTAGATGCCAGATTCCGCGTCACTCGGAAGGCCCGAGAACCAGCTCATGGCGATCTGCTTTCCGTAATATTTGCTTTCCGGGTCATCTATAAAGAAAGCTTGGGCGGCATAGGAATCTTCAGCGTAATCCATCTTCTTGAAGGCTTTCTGACCAATTTCGGAGTAGTCGTATTGCTTTGTTATGTTGTTTTCGTCTTGGACATAGAAATGGATTTTTCCACTATCGTCCGAATCGATTCTTCCAATCGCGTAATAACGGCTGGAAACCGAGATGATGGTCCTATTCAAATAAATGCTATAGGAATCGTCGAAAGGAGGAACATTATTATAGATGGTCATACATTCTGGATAGATGTAATCATAGGTATTGGAAAGCTTCCAATTTAGGAAATCCTCTGATGTAAGGAACCAGAACTTATTTTGGGTGCCTCCGGAAAGAAGCATGACCCAACGAGAAACCTCGCCATTAGAATGGGTATTTAAAACGAAGAAGGATGGATCACGGCAATCGACTTTGCCGATATCCCCGGTCGCGACGGATTGGGGGATGATTTTTCTTTTGGTCCAGGTCATACCTTGATCATCGCTGGAGATGATGACTTGGTCTTGCCTTTCCCCATCACGGGTATAGATTCCAAGAAGGCCTTCACCTTCCCCGTTAGGGAACCAATTCAAGGCATCGATCGCGGGGCTTTGGCCTTTATGATAGACCCTAACGGCTCCACTCCAAGCATAACCGATACCTAAGCCAATGCCCATGTTGCCATCATCCGGGAATAAGGCATGAGGGAGTTCTTGCCAATGAACCAAATCCTTACTACGGGCGTGTCCCCAATACATGTGATCCCAATATTTGGAATAGGGATGGGTTTGGTAATACATGTGGTAATAACCTTTGTAATAAACAAGACCGTTAGGATCATTGTTCCAATGGGCGAATTGTGAATAGTGATATTGGTTGCGGTAGGCTTCGGTATAGTAGGAATAATCGCTTTTTCCGAGGGTTATGTCATCAAAGGTGACGTTCGCGTGGAAAACGTTGAATCCGATTTGTCCACCTTTATAGGACAAACCCTCTTCTAAATCGTTGAGGTCGATGACTTTATCGACTCCAAAACGCTTTATGTTATCTATATAGAATTCCGCGTACGCGTGACTCTCCTCTATGGTTATGACAAGTTTAAGATGAAATTCCGGACAAGACGAAACCTTTGGACGGATGACGTTAAGTTCGGATTCCGTGACTTTGTCATTTCCCATATACCATTCATTGAGGTATTCCTTAGCGGTTAGGCCGCTTCCTTCGTTTTTAAAATAAAGCAATTTGGTTTTGTTCTCGTTACGGTCGATATTGAAAACGAAATAACGTTCATTCTCTTTGGCTCCGAAAACGAGGGCGGCCGCATTGCCAGAATCGAAATGGACGGCGGAGGTATAAACAAAGGATTCATCCATTTTGTAAGAATGTTCGCTTAATGAGAAAGCGTCCCCATCCCCGGATAAAGAAGTGGAATCAACCGATTTGTTCTTGGGGCTATTAACGAACAAGGAACCCGCGAAAAGGGAAACGAGGAAGATAGCCTTAATCATTGTTATTCTCCCTACTTAGAATCGAATTGCCAGTTTCGCCATCGAAAAGATGGATCTTCGATTCATCGAATTTCAAATGTATGGGTTGCCCGGAAATGAAATTCTTACGGTCATCGACGGAGACGATGTAATCTTTGTCAAAGCCGTCTAGATGGACAAATAGATGGACCACGGAACCCAAGATTTCATAAATAGATAATTTGGTGGATAAACCTTTCTCCGCAAGACTAAGATGCTCTGCGCGGACGCCCAGGGTCAATTTATGTTCTTGGCCATCGAGGTATTTTTCCTCGACCTTTCTCATCTTCTTTAGGTCGAACTTAAGCTCTTCACCATTATCGAATTTGGCAACAAGGTGGGTTTTATCGGCTTTAGCGACGATATTGAAGAAGTTCATCTGGGGGGTGCCAATGAATCCAGCTACGAAGACATTATTGGGATAATCAAAGACGTCCGTCGGTTTATCGGTTTGTTGGATGACCCCATCCTTCATAACGACGATGATGGTACCCATGGTCATGGCCTCGACCTGGTCATGGGTGACGTAGATGAAGGTGGTCTTCAGCTTTTGATGCAGTTTGACGATTTCGCTACGCATGGAGGTACGGAGTTTGGCGTCAAGGTTGGATAGAGGCTCATCGAGGAGGAAGAGTTTTGGCCCACGGACGATCGCGCGTCCTAAGGCAACACGTTGCATCTGTCCACCCGACATCTCGCTTGGCTTGCGTTTGAAGAGTTCGGTGATACCGAGGATTTCAGCCGCCCAGCGGACCTTCTCGTCGATTTCATGCTTGGTGAGATGACGTTTGACGATTTTCTTGTTGCCATCCTTATCGGTGACTTCATCCTCGATCTTACGCATCTTAAGAGCAAATGCGATGTTGTCATAAGCGGTTAGGTGAGGATAGAGGGCATAGTTTTGGAAAACCATCGCCATATCGCGATTCATGGGGTCGACGTTATTGAGCAGAACATCATCGAGGTAGAGCTCGCCAGCGGAGATGTCCTCTAAACCAGCTATCATACGGAGGGTAGTGGATTTGCCACATCCTGAGGGACCGACAAAGACGACGAATTCGCCATCGTCGACTTCGAGATTGAAGTCTTTGACGGCGACAAAGTCCTCCGGAGCCTTGATTTCTTTTCTTTTGAATAGGCGTTTGAAAAGCGATGGACCCTTATCGCGAGATGGGTACACCTTATAGACGTGTCGTAAGGATAGTTTGGGCATAAACGAGCTCTCCCAATAGTTTTGGAAACGTTTCCAATTTCCTAAATATTACAACCTTTCCGTCATTTATCAATAGGGAAATAAAACCTTTTTTCGGGCGTTTATACTGATAATTTAAGGTATTAAAAAATAAATCCCTGCGAAATTTCAAAAGAATACTTAATGAAAAAGAGGGCTGTTGAAAAACCTAGTCGTTGATCAGCAACCTCTTTTTTTCATTCGCCAACTTTAGGTTTTTCAACGCCCTCTTCTTTTTCTTGGCCACAATCAAATAAATCAATGGTGACGAAGAACGCTGGTTCATGCTTGAAACTTGGAAGTTACACATACAATGTGCAAACGTTTTTGGAATTTGATTGCAACCTAGGTTATATTTAAAAATTTGGCATAGTCTTTAAAAGAATCTTCCTTAGTCTTTCCTCCGGGGTTATGTCAAGGTTGATTCCTCTATCTATAGCGATTAGTTTTATGGCTTTTAATACATCCAAAGAGTGATAAGGCTGATAAACGCCTGCAAGGTAATCAAGGCTGACGTCCTTAAGAATCAAAGAAGTATAAGTGTTGTAACGATATGACCATTCCCGTAATAGATAGCCGATCCAATGCATCACGGCTGGGGAATAAACGGTTCCTCTTCTTATATTTATCCTCTTTTTCACATTTTGGAAAATCTCATCTTCGCTATAGACCTCGTCAAAGATTGTAAGTTCATCCATCTTCCTTGCATATTGAGTTGCAACAAATGATTTTACAAAGAAATAGGAAGGTATCCCTTCTACAGATGAACGCTCGAAAAGCCTCGCCTGCATTTTGCATAAGCGGAAGCAAGTTTCATCCCTGTCTCTTGAACAACTCATCGAAGTATTTTCCCTCCCTGCGATATTCAATTTTAGCTAAGTTTGCCTTTTCTATTCCTTCTTTGCCTAATGCTTTCTTTTTAACAATGTATTCGGCCTTTTCAGGAGTACAAAGGAAAAGGCGGTCGATAAATACAAGCTTTTTGCAGGCATCGTTGTTTTTAAATACATATTGATTTCCGAGGTTGCTCGCGGATATCGCGTGGATGCAGGCCTCATCGGTGATTTCGGAATTAGCGAATGCCTGGATTGTTTGGTAGACCTCATTATCCGCGATTGGGGCGATAATGATATCGGAAGCTTCAATTTCTTCGATAAGGGAATGCACCTCTTTCGGAACATCATATCCTTGAAAGGCATTGCGATAAAAGAGGATGGCATAGAGCCAACGTCTATCGGCATAGAAAGTCATGGCACGGAGATTATCTACTCTAGCGTAAAAGCAATAGACGGAAGCATAATCTTTATTCGCTACCCAAGTTGCTGCTTGCGGCAAAGTTTCGCCAGCGTAGAACCCATTGCCAAAATCGTTTGGCGGAACGGAGTGATCGACATCTATTTGACCTTCGATATCGGCTTCGGTACCATGAAAAAGCAGTTTTCTATCACGGGCGTTATCCATATAGAGCGCGCTTTTCCCTTTATTAAGGTCTATTCCGTGAAGATAGGGGTAGGAATAGATTTTCTCTAAAGTAGATTTGCTTGGTAAATCAAGCTTATTGGATAGACGGTATAATTGCATCCTAGATAAACCGATTTCCTCCGCGAATTGCTCAATGGAAATATCGAAGTAGGTTATGATTCTTTGGATATCCAAAGCCAAATTATATCTTTCCATATTTTGATTGTAACCTAGGTTACATTTAAAATCAACATCCTGAAGAATAGCAAAGTTGCGCATCGATTTCGCTCTTATGTTTACGAAGCCATCAGGTTTGATGCGAATCCCCAAAGAAGACTTAACGAGAAAAGGGCCCGTTTGCAGCAGGCCCTTCGAATTCAAATTTTACAAAGGCTTATTCTTCTGGCTTTTCTTCGACTTTGTCTTCTTTGTGGAGAAGATTATAGACAAGAGCAGCAAGGGCGCCACCGGCAAGAGGGGCGAGGATGAAGATCCAAACCTGGGCAAGAGGATCGGCGTTGCCATTGAAGATAAGGGCGCCGAAAGCGGTCGCAATGCTTCTAGCGGGGTTAACGGAAGTGCCGGTTAGGTTGATGCCAACGAGATGGACGAGGGTGAGGGTCAAACCAATGACGATGCCAGGGAGGTTTCCTAATTTGGCCTTTTCGGAGGTGACGTTAAGGATGACGTAGACGAAGATGAAGGTGAGGACGAGTTCAACGATCAAACTGCCGAAGACCGCACCGACATCGGACATGGCGCCGGTAATGACGTTGTTGCAGGCGTCTCCTGCAAGAACGTATCCGCTCATCTTGGCAACGCCGAAGAGGAGGAGCGCGCCAAGGAAGCCGCCGATGATTTGGCAAAGGAAATAAACGAGCATTTCCTTGAGGCTGATCCTCTTGGCAAGGAAGGCGCCAAGAGTGACGGCTGGGTTGATGTGGCAACCGGAGATCCTTCCGATTGAATAGGCCATCGCGACGATGACAAGTCCAAAGGCTAACGCGGTTGGAACGAGGTCTCCGCCCGTTATCGCGGCGACGCCACAGGCGAAGAAGACAAGCACGAACGTGCCTAGGCATTCGGCAATGCCTTTTTTAAGTAAATCTTTCATATTTTCTCCTTATTGAAAAATCACTTTACCTATTTACCTCCCTTCTAGGGAAGAAGTCAATAAAGGAATTGCCCATTTTTTCGATTATCAATACACGCTACCACTAATTTTCAATTCGGTTTTATTTGGCCTTAATCGACTTCGTAGCTGACTGTGAATATTATTTAGTGGGCATTCCATGAAAGATTATTTAATAAATAATGCCTTCGGAAAGCATAGACTACACTTTAAAGAAAGGTACCACCACGCACAAGAAAACGTATTTAGCCTTGTTGACGGTCCCTATAACCTTATCCGCTTGTGGAGGCGCGGGTAGCCTCGATAACTGCCACACGCCTAACGGATTTATCTTCGCGACCTCCTCCCTTGATGTCGTTGGCACGACCGACGATATGGGCAATTACATCGAAAACGATGATGGAATCCACCTCGATTTCAAGATTGATCCATCCATTTGGTATAACCGTAAGGCCTTATGGGAAGCCCTCGACGCCCAATTCCCCTTAACTCAAGGTAAATTAAAAAATATGTGCAGGCGCGGGCGAGAGTGCTATATTTATTCGCGTCAAAAATAGGAGAATTCCAATTATGGGAAGACATTTTGAAGTAAGAGCAGCCGCGATGGCGGCCACCGCGAAAGCCAAATCCGCGATCTACATGCGTGCCTCCAAGGAGATCTACGCCGCTGCGAAATCTGGCGAGCCCGATCCAAATAGCAACCTCGCTTTACGCGCCGCGATCGAAAAATACCGTAAGCAATGCCCGAAGGACGTCATCGAGCGTGCCATCGAGAAAGCCAAAGGCGGAGACGCCGTTGCCTATATCGAAGGCCGTTATGAATTCATGGGCCCAGGCGGAAGCAACCTCATCGTTGATACCCTTTCCGATAACGTCAACCGCGCCCTCGTCACCGTCCGCACCATCGTTACCCGTAAGGGTGGAAAGATGGCCTCCGTCGTCTATAACTTCGAACACGTTGGTATCCTCAATTTCAAAGGCGATGCCTCCGCGGTCGAGGAATCGCTAATCCTTGGCGACGTCGACGTCAAATCCGTTGAGGATGTCGATGGTGAAATTGAAGTCAAGGTCGCTCCAAACGATCTCGAGAAGGCCAAGGAAGTCCTTAAGGCCGACCTAAGCATCGATGATTATGACCGCGCCGAGCTCACAATGTATCCAAACGAATGGATCGAAGTCGATGATGAAGCCAAAGCCAAGCTTCAGGCGATGCTCGCGGAACTCGACGAAGCCGAAGACGTCCAAGCCGTCTACCATAACGTCGATAACATCTAATCTTCAAATTAGGCCCTTCGGGGCCTTTTTATTGGGAAACGTATATAATATTTGCAGAAAAAAGAAAGGAAAAGCATGTTAAGGAAACCAATTCTATTCGTTCTGTTAGCTTCGTTCCTATCTTCCTGCGGGGGAACGCCAAACGCTTCCTCTTCAATAAAAGGGAGCGATTCCACCATTTCTTCCTCCGAATCCACCGAATCGTCAACTTCTTCAACTTCCTCATCTTCTTCTCTGATCGATCCTCCCGCCCCGGGGCAAGGGGCTTGGAGCCTTAATTATTCCGCGATCCCCGAGACGGAAGGGAATGACTATAACCTCGATTTTGATTTCTCCACCGTTTCAGGAACCGGCGTTACCCATGGATTCCATGGGAATAATCTAAGAAGAGGCAAAGGTACTTATAATGGTTCATCCGTTGAGAAGACCATCGAGATGAAGGCGGGGGAGTCATATATTTATTTCACGACCGCCAAGGCCGATTATCTTCAAATCGCAATCCTTCAAATCAAAAACGAAGGCGGCGAAGATATCACGGGTACCCCCTCTTTCTATGTCGGAAACGAGGTTGGTTTAAAAGGAGGAGAGGAAACCGAATTCAACAAGGAAACCCTCGAAAACCAGAATATCATCCTCTATTCATATCTTCTTGGAACCAATGGGTTGCGGATAGAAAATAAAACGTCCAACCCTATTTATCTTATTTCCTTATCTTATCCAGAATAAGGAGGGAATATACGTTTAGCCTTAAGGAAGAAGCGGGCCGCCTCTTCCTTTTCTTCTATAAAGGAGGAGAAGCGGATAAAGCTAACCTCATTCCCTAGGACTATGGAGAGTTCCTCTTCCAAACCAAGGAGATCAAGTTCATCCATCTTGGTATCTATCACAAAACGATACATTTCCTTTTCCTTAAGGAAATAGGCGAAGGAAACATCATATCCCCTGAATAGATCCTCGATTGCCCTTGAAAGGGAATTCAATGACATGCTCCCCCTCTTTTTGGGGTTAGGGAGTTCCTCTAGCCTTCCCAAAACATATTGCATCGTCTTGGAATCGCTTTTCTTATAGGTCCCCATCTCAAGGTTTTGGTAACCTCTTCGAGATAATCCGACGATATCCGCGGCTTCCGTTTGGGTGAGGCCTTTCTTTTTCCTTAAAGTTTTCAAGTCCATGGCTAGATTTTATATCAAAAATGCGCTTTTAAAAAGATAAATATGCGCCTAAAGACGCAAAAAAATATATGAAAAAGCGCATTATTTTTATTAAATAATGTCGATTAATAGTGGATAAATGCATATTTTAACGATTTTTCTTGCATGGAATATGGACGATAGGCATAATCTTGCATGGCTCCCCTAACGGGGAACATTAACGCGTAAGGAGAAAGAAACAATGCAACGTCAAACCACCTTAGCGAAGAAGGAAGAAATCACGAGGAAATGGATCCTCATCGATGCGACCGACATCCCTCTCGGCCGTCTCGCTTCCAAAGTCGCGGTGATCCTCATGGGCAAGGATAAGCCCACCTACACCCCCAACCAAGATTGTGGCGACAATGTCGTCGTCATCAACGCCTCCAAGGTGAAACTCACCGGTAACCACCCCCGCACCAAGAAGAACTACTACAACGTCTCTGGCTATAACGGTGGTCTCCGCACCCGCACCTCTGGCGTCATGCTCGAAGAATTCCCCGTCGAACTCGTTGAGCGCGCCGTCTGGGGCATGCTCCCCAAGGGCAGACTTGGACGCACCATTTCCAAGAAACTCTATGTCTACAAAGACGAGAAGCACGAACAAGAGGCCCAGAAGCCCGAAATGCTCGCGCTTAAGAAGTAAGGAGAACAACAATGGCTGAAGAACTTAAATACTACGGAACCGGCAGACGTAAATCCGCGGTTGCCCGTGTCTACATGAAGCCCGGCAAAGGCAAGATCCTCGTCAACGGCAAACCTGTCGACGAATATATGCCGTTCGCGACCCTCGTCCTCGACCTCAAGCAGCCTCTCGCCATCCTCGGCGCCGAAAGCCGCTACGATGTCGAAGCCAATGTCAAAGGTGGCGGATTCACCGGACAAGCAGAAGCTATCCGCCTCGGAATCGCCCGCGCCCTTCTCGAAGCTGGCGAAGATCGTTCCGCCCTCAAGAGTGCTGGCATGCTCACCCGCGATGCCCGCGCCAAAGAGAGGAAGAAATACGGTCTCAAAGGCGCCCGCCGCGCCCCACAATTCTCCAAGCGTTAATCGCTTCGGGATTGCGTATCCTTCAAAGCTACCCTTCGGGGTGGCTTTTTTCTTGCTAATAAAAACCATAAGAAGCAAACTTTCCTTGAGGAAAAAATCTATGATAATCCAAATGAACGAATTCACTTCCCACGTTGGGGAGATAATGATGTATTGCCAATGCATTGAGCATGATATCAAGGAAATCTATTTATCCTTCTTTAAGGACAACCGCGAGGAGGTCCTTCAAAAGATGAATGAGGAGAAATGGACCTTGGGGATGATCGTCACCGCCTTGAAAGAAGCGGATAAGGCACCCCGTGCACGACTTTTCGATGATCCAGATTATTCGATTCTCTTCTCAACCGTGAGGTTAAGGAATTATTATGCCCATCAGGTATTCCTCTCTTTCTGCTACGAAATAGATGAAGAGAGATTTGAAGCTTCTTATAACCAGGCGGCGAAAAGGCTTCTTAGCGAGCGTAAACTCCTCTCCTCTTTATATGGAAGGGTGGAGGATGTGCGCATTAAATTGCAGGAAAAGGCCTAATATCACCCATTAAATAAAATTTCCTGTTGAAAAGATTCATGGCAAGGGCTATTATTTGCAAGCCCTTAAGGGCACATGGGTCTTTAGCTCAGCTGGTTAGAGCGCACGCTTGATAAGCGTGAGGTCGATGGTTCAATCCCATTAAGACCCACCAAATGAGGGAACGTAGGCCCCGCAGTTCTGCGGGGCCTTATTTCTTTAATAGGGGTGTTTAGCTCAGCGGGAGAGCGCTTCCTTCACACGGAAGAGGTCGGAGGTTCGACACCTCTAACACCCACCATACGCCTGCCGGCGTGGCTCAATGGCAGAGCAACTGATTTGTAATCAGTAGGTTGCTGGTTCGACTCCGGCCGCCGGCACCATGATAGTAAATAATCCCTGATACAGATTGGGGATTTTTTTGTAAATCAATGATTCAAAATGTTTCCAAGTAAAATACAAAAATGTTTCCAAGTAAAATGTAAAAATATTTCCGAATTTATTGAAATATATTATAAATATAATAAAATATTATTGCCAATATGGAGGTATAATTATGAATAAAGATAATTACAAACCAAGATTGATTGATGATAAGATAACAGAATATCTCCATCTAGCTAAAGCAATTTGCATTGAAGGACCTAAATGGTGTGGCAAAACATGGACATCTTCTTTTCATTCATCTTCTTGCTACTATGTTGGTGATCCGTCTAATAATTTCAGCAATAGAAGACTCGCAGAAATGGATCCAATTAAAGTCTTGAATGGTGATTTTCCTCGTCTCATTGATGAATGGCAAGAAGTCCCTTCGTTATGGGATGCTGTAAGAATGAAAGTAGATGAAACTAATGACAAAGGACAATATATATTAACTGGTTCATCTACGCCTATTAGAAAAGGTGTTTTACATTCAGGCACTGGAAGAATATTTAAATTACGTATGCACACTATGAGTTTGCATGAGTCGGGAGATTCCGATGGCAAAGTTTCTTTGAAAAGTATATGTGATAATTCCTTTAATCAAACAATATTAACTGGCGAGGTAGATTTAGAAAAAATTGCATATTTAATTATTAGGGGTGGATGGCCAGATAACATCGATGTTCCTAAAGAGAAAGCTGGCATTCTTCCAAAAGGATACCTTAATAGTGTCTTATTTGAAGACATTCAAAAGCTTGATGAGAATGTTAAATATGAGACTGGTAAAGTTAATCTTCTTTTAAGGTCGTTAGCCAGAAACGAATCTACAACAATAACGAATTTGTCATTATCAAAAGATATTTCAGCATCTGAGAAGAGTATAGTTAGCGATGAAACAATAAATAAGTATTTGAATTCTTTATCTCGTTTGTTTTTGTTAGAGAATCAGAAACCATTTAGTCCAGATATTCGTTCTTCAATAAGGATTAAACAAGGAGAAAAAAGACATTTTTGCGACCCTGCTTTAGCATGTGCTGCTCTAAACTTAAATACCACAAAATTAATATCAGATTTAGATACATTTGGTTTTATGTTTGAAGCTCTTGTTGAAAGAGATTTAAGGATTTATGCTGAAGCATTCAATGCTGAATTATTTCATTACCAAGATTATTCTAATAACGAAATTGATGCCGTTATTGAACTTGATGATGGTGAGTGGTGTGCCATTGAAATTAAGTTAGGTGCTAATCAAATTGACTCAGCGGCAAATAAATTACTAAAGATAAATAAAGATATAGAAAGTCACGGTGGGAAACCAGCTAAATCATTGTGCATTATTTGTGGGTTATCAAATGCAGCCTATAAACGTCCAGATGGAGTTTATGTTGTTCCATTCACATCCTTGAAAAACTGAAGTATTAAATGATATGAGAATGTATTTTGTCTAATTTCGGAAGATGAAAGGATATTGTTACATAGAAAAATGAAAACAATAGAAATAATCGGCAAAAATTATTTTGGTATTTGCCTCCTTGCATTATGGATTTTTCCATAATTAAAGTGAAAAAAACACGGACTCCCCTTTCGTTGGTATAATTAAAGGCCGAGTAAACAAATAAGGAACAACGAGTATGAAAAAGTGTTATCACTGCAACAGACAATTCAGTGACGAAGCCCTTATGTTTTGCCCCTATTGCGGTTCCCCATTATCAATAGATAAGGAATGGCATGCGGAGCAGGAAAGAAAGGCCAGGGAACAGGCGGAAGCTAAGCGCAAGGAAGAAGAATGGGAAGCCAAGGTGGCCCCGATTAGGAGCCGTTATAGAAACGCGAAATCCAAATTCGAACGTTACATGGAAGATAGGACCTTTCCTTATAAGATAAATGGCTCGATGTTCTACCGCCATAATGAATATCTTAATCCAATCAAAACGTTAGAAGACCTAGATAAATTAGAAAAAGGCGCGATCGTCTACGAGGATTTCGTCGATGCGATTGAGAATCGCGTCAATTCCACCAATTTCCCAAGGCTAAAGGGTTATATCGATGAAACCTATAAACGTTTGATGGTTTGCTATGACAAAATGGAGGAATTCAAAAGAAGTGGCAAATACTCGCAACGCCTATATGACTTTTTGAAGCGTTTCGTCGATGGAGGCAAATACGAACACCTGGCCTCGGAATTCTTCAAAGAGGAAAGCGACTTCGATCTTTATGGGGTAAACCATCCCATGGAAAAGGTATCTATTTCCTCCATTTCCTATGATGATATAAGGAAATACAACCTCAAACACGATTATGAATATACCGATAGGTATGAAAGCGTCGTGATGGAATATTCCCGTTATAAAGTCTACAAAACGCGTAATTACACAATGTTTAGTATAGATTTCTCCTACTCTGGAATAAAAGGGAAGATCAAGAACCTTTCATTTTCTTCTCCGAAGGTTGGAACGGAAATCATCAAGGTATTCTCGGATATGGTGATCATGTGCGAATATTACGAGCAATTTACGAGAAACTATGGCTGGTCATGCACGAAAACGGGCGCCGAGATCCTAAAGGATATCCAGCAAATGAAGATCGCTTCCTTTGAAAGGAAAAACGAATATAAGCAAGACCAAAGGCAATTCAGCCATTACGTCTATACCCAAAGAATGGTCAGCGGAACCCCTAAAAGAAGGTGGTAAAGGCAATGGCTAGTTCGCTCGATTATTTGGAATACGTCCTAGAGCTATTAAAGGGAGTCAAAGGAATCACCTACAAAAAGATGATGGGTGAATTCATGCTTTATAAAGACGGTTTCCTTTTTGGAGGGGTTTACGATAACCGTTTCCTCATAAAGAAGACCAAATCCTTGGAGGGAAAGGGCTTAAAGGAACAAATACCCTACCCTTCCGCGAAGCCGATGTTTCTCGTGGATATCGAAGATCCAAGGGAAATAGATGAACTCGTATCCCCAGCTATCAAAGACCTTAGATAGGGTCAGATAAACTTTTTCAAAAATTGGTGTGTTGTTGACCCGCGATTTGTTCACCCCCGATCGTCGGAAACGCCATTTTTCCCGAGTTCGCGAGGCTTGTACTTGTGGTTGACGATGAACCTCTTCCAAGGATGGTTCGGCCCGGGCTTGTACGGCATGCCGCCTTTCCTTTCGATCTGCTCCTTGAATGTCTTGTTGGCCTGCCGTCCGTTGACTTCGACCGCGACCCCTTGGTCACACCGACCTTCCGGCAACGGTCGTTGATGAGCTGGTACCTTTTCGCGAAGACGTCGTTCAGATCCTTCATTTCCCGGGACCTCGTTTGTGCCGAAATGATACACGAGGGGGTGAACGGATCGCGGGATAACTACATTTCCCCGTTATCGATTGCGCGCTTATCCCTGCGCGCCTATAATTTCGCGCTGGGCAATCTGTTAAAGGAGGGCCAAACCATGAGCATGCATCATCACCATCATCACACGACCAACCATCTGCAGCATCATCACCATTTTTCTCACCATATGTCGTCGCCTTCTTCCATGGAAAAACCCACGATGGCCAACAGGGGACAATGGCTCGCCGTCAGCGTTCTCACCAGTCTGCTCATCATCGGGGCCGCCATTGCCTTCATCGTTGTCACGTTCACGGTATTTCCCCAGCATAACGCATTCCCTTCCTTTTTGTACGTTCCTTTTACCATTGTTGCCTCGCTGATGATCGTCATTGCCATCGTCTCATTGGTCCGTGAAATCCGCATCTATAAGAAAATCCCTTCCCAAAGCGAAGGCGAACCCAAAGAAGAAGACGTAGAAGACGATCGCTTTGACGAAGAATAACACTCGCTTGTTTACTAGTGCCTCTCCACTGTAGGAAATAATCCGATGGCGAGGCACTTTTCTGTTGCTATTTGCCAGTCCCATTGCGACTGATTTGTTGCCTTTTCATTTATCGAATTGCTTTTTTTCGGCCGAAAAAGTGTATCGATATTGCTTTTTTTCGGCCGAAAAAGTGCAATAATATTAACGAAATAGGAGGACATTCTATGTTCTATCGAAAGATTACAGAGCAGATTGAAGCATGGCACAAAAGTCAATCGACAACGAGAAAGGGTCTTGTTATCGAAGGTTTGCGTCAAGTCGGAAAAACAACGACGATCCTAGAATTTCTCCATTCTCATTATCGCCATGTCAACGTCATCAACTTTAAGGATTCACCCACGTTTAAAGACATTTTCAAACGAGCGGATTTCGACCACGGCATCGATCGTTTCTTGACCGAACTATCGTTAATGATGCCCGGCAGTGACTTCTCGGAGGGCTCCGTGGTTTTCCTTGACGAAGTGCAAGAGTGCTCGCGAGCCAGGTATTCTATCAAGCCCCTTTGCGCCAAAACCGGTCTCCACATCGTCGCCTCGGGCTCGTTGCTTGGAATTCGGGGATATAACAGGGAAACCGATGGCGACGTTCCAACGGGGAGCGAGACGATTCTCACGATGCGCCCGATGGATTTCGAAGAATTCCTTCTCGCAGTCGGCGAAGGACAAAAAACGCTTGAGTATTTGCGGGATTGTTTCGCGACTCGTTCTCCCATTGCCGCGCCCATTCACGAACGAATGTTGCGTCTGTTTCAGGAATACCTCGTTGTCGGCGGCATGCCGGAGGTCGTCGACATCTATCTCAAAACCCATTCCTTGTCCGAAGTCGTCGCCAAGCAGCGGAGCTTAGTGGTCGAATATCGCGGGGACTTCGGCCGGTTCGTTGACAAAACTGGCGCGGTGAGAATCGATGAAACTCTTCGACAAAAACTCAATTTGATCCTCGATTCTGTGCCTTCCCAACTTGCCAAGGAAAACAGCAAATTCGTTTATCGCGATATCCAAGGGAAGCCACGGAAAAGTGCCTTTGTCGAAGCGGTGGATTGGCTCTGCGAATTTGGTTTGCTCTGCAAATGTCATCGTTTAAACGCGTTATCTTTGCCCTTGAAAGCCTATGCTGATCCCGACGCCTACAAGGTCTATGTGCAGGATACGGGTCTCTTCCTTTCAATGCTGGATGATGGGGCGTCCAATAACGTCTTCACTGGCAACCTCGGTTCATACAAAGGATACATCTATGAAAACGTCGTTGCGGACGCTTTGATCAAGCAAAACGAATCGTTGTACTACTATGGCAACGAAAATGGGCTGGAGATCGATTTCATCCTGCCTTTCCATGCCAAGCCGACTTTAGTTGAAGTCAAGGCGAAAGGAGGGCATGCAAAAGCCAGTCGGACCGTGCTCGCTGATAAGAAGAAGTACCCCGAGGTCGAAGAATGCATCAAATTGACCGCCAATAACATTGGGGTTGCCCCTCCTTACTCGACGTTCCCGTATTATTTGTCATACCTGATCGGCGAAGAGAGATAGTGGTCTTTGCCTTGCGCTAAGCGGTTACCTCTTCGCGCCCCCGTGGGGTCTCACCCTATAAGGGGTGAACGGATTACGGAATAAATACGGATGAACGGATCGCGGGATAACTACATTTTTCAAAAATTGGTGTTGATTATTTTCGTTTGTCTTGCAAACTATTGAAGTTAACGACCTATTTTAATGGGGATAGTCTTATGAAAGAAAGAAACCATCACCAATTCCGGAACGACTATAGTTCCTTGGCCCATCCGCGGATCCTCAAGGTTTTGATGCGATATTCGTCCAAGCAGATCGAGCCTTATGGGTTGGATGGCCATAGCCTCAACGCGGAAAGGCTGATCGATGATGTCTTCGGTTGTCCAAACGGAAAGGTGTTCTTCCTTGCAGGAGGCACCCAAACGAACATGGTTTTCATCTCTTCCGCCTTAAAAAACCATGAAGGGGTCATCTCCACCGTTTCGGGGCATATCAACGTCCACGAAACCTCCGCGATAGAAGGAGGGGGCAATAAGGTTATTACGGTCGAGGGGAAAAACGGGAAGATATACCCTGAAGATATCGATAGGGTCATGGCAAAGCATATCGATATGCATATGACCAAACCGAAGATGGTCTATATATCCAATTCCACCGAGATAGGAACCATTTACACCAAAGATGAACTTCTCGCCTTAAGGAAGAAATGCGATGAGCATAAATTATACCTATATATGGATGGCGCGCGTTTAGGCGCGGCCATAACAAGCAAGGAAAACGATGTATTGCCTTGCCTAATCGGTCAGGTCTGCGATGCCTTCTATGTTGGAGGTACCAAGAACGGCCTCCTTCTAGGAGAAGCCTTGGTTATCAATAACAAAGCATTGGCAAGAGATTTCCGTTATGTCATCAAGAATAAAGGGGCGATGCTAGCGAAAGGCTATCTTCTAGGAATCGAATTCGAGGAAGCCTTCAAAGACGGCCTCTATTTCGAAATAGCCAAGAAGACCAACGACATGGCCCAATACCTAAAAGAGGGCATGCGTGCACTTAAAATCGATGTCGAAGACTCCCCGACAAACCAGCTTTTCGTAACATTGGATAAGGAATTAGCCTTACGGATAGTCAAGGAATTCCAAACCGAGATTTGGGAGGACAAAGGGGATAAACTCGTCATCCGTTTCGTCACTTCCTTCCTTACCGAGAAAGAGGATGTAGATGATCTTCTCTCCTTCCTTAAAAAAGCCAAATAAATCGATTATCCATCTTTAGCCTTAGGGTCCCTAAGGCTTTTCTTTATTCTCGTAGGTGCTATATTTATTCATAAATAAGAGGTGCTTTTTTATGAAAAGAAACCACAGGCTTTTATTGGTGATGTCCCTTTTGGGCTTAACCCTTTCCGGATGTTTTTCCGTGACCAAGAACGATCCTTCTTCGTCTTCATCTTCGGCTTCGGAATTCTCCATTCCAACAAGCGAGGAACCTTCTACCCCAGTTGAAAGTGAGGATCCAGAAAGTAGCGAATCTCTTCCTAGCGAGATCTCGAAGACCTCGGAACAGAGTGAGGAACCCCCCGTCGAATCAAGTGAGGAGCCTCCAGTAGAATCCTCAGAAGAACAACCCGTGGAATCTAGTGAAAAGCCTCCTGTGGAGACAAGTGAGGAACCCCCGGTAGACTCTTCCGAGGAGCCGCCCGTGGAGTCTAGCGAGCAACCCCCAGTTGAGTCGAGTGAAGAACCCCCCGTCGAATCCTCCGAGGAGCCCCCGATTGAATCTAGCGAGGAACCTCCTATTGAATCTAGCGAGGAGCCGCCCGTAGAATCTAGCGAAGAACCACCTGTTGAATCTTCTTCAGAAGAGCCTCCGATAGAATCAAGCGAGGAACCCATACCTTCAAATTTCACAATCACCACGGATTTATCAACCCCATTTGAAATCCATACGGCTAGACAAAAGGAATTCCTTTCCTATGCGGGCGATTATGAAACGATGCCAGATGACCTCTATCCTGATGGCAAAGAACATCTATCTGATTCAAATCCAGTTAACATTTCCTGGAATTATAGCGTCCCAGCCGGGAAGAGCGTTTCTTCCTTTGAGGTGACATTTGGACAAGAAAGCGATTTGAAGGACGGCTATACCGTCAATGTCGGTTCAAACAAGACGGCATCCTTAAGCAATCCATATCTAGGCACGAACTATTTCAAGATCAAGGCTAACCTTAATGGCGGGGACAGCGATGAGACCGAGATCAAAACCTTCACGGTCGATTCCTCTTGCCCCCGTAACCTCGCGATTGGCGGCATGACCAATTGCCGCGATATCGGAGGAAGGGTGACTGAAGATGGCGGCAAGATCAAACAGGGTCTTGTCTATAGGACCAGCGGCTATAAATACGATTACAGCACGGCGATTACCGACGCCGGGAAGAAGGAGATGCTAGAGCATCTAAAAGTCAAAACCGAGGTCAACGTCGCCGATGGCACGAGTTATAACCTAAAGCTTGCCGGCACCAACGTCGTCGATTTGAAGATGGATTACGATTCAAACGGCACGAATTCCACGCACCATTTCTCCCGTAACGCGGAGAACGTGAAGAATTTCTTCAAGCTCCTTAGCGATTTTTCCAATTATCCCGTCTATTTCCATTGCCGTATCGGTACGGATAGAACCGGTCTATGCGCGATTCTCCTCGCCGGTCTTCTCGGGGTTCCATTAAACGAGATCTACCAGGATTACCTCTTCTCCAACTTCGGCAAGATCCAGGAGAAGCGTTATATCGGGGCGAAAGCAGGACAAGATAACATCCAAAAATACATCAACGACATCAAGAATTTCTCTGGGGCCACCTTCAAGAACAAGGTCTATAACATCCTCCTTTCAATTGGTGTTCCTTCCGAAACGCTTGATACAGTCATCAATAATTTGACCGAAGGAAACAAAGTCACCGGGAATGACGCGGGTCAAATCGTGGCCTTAGGCGATAAGTTAACCGGGAATGGCGTTTCCGTGACCACGGATTCTTCCACAAGAGACCACCCAGACAAATATTTCGTCCTCGATAGCTCTTCCAAATCCGTTAGTTATTCCTTTAACGCCAAAGCCGCGTTCAAAGGTCAAATCGTGGCCTATTTAGGCAATACCGACCATTCCTCCTCCAAGAAGATCGGCGATGCCATCACTTGCTCCCTTGATTCAAACGGCTTAGCGATCCGCGACGTCACCTACGCCGATGCCGGCATGGGTAATTGCAGTGGACGTATGAATTATTTCCCAGTCATCTTGGGAAGCACCGATATCGCTGCCGGAAACCACACCATCAAGATCGGTGGAACCTCCAACAAGATGAATATCGCTGCTATTTGCATCTTTGATGCCTCCACCGCCCCTGATATCGGCGGAGGCGGAAGCCAAGGCGGAGGCGGACAAGGCGGCGACCATACCCACGATTACAAACCGGAAAGCCCGCAGACCAACAAAGCCGGCAAGAGCGTCACCACCTACCTCTGCGATTGCGGGGCCAAATACATGGCCATCGCCTTCAAGGATTATTCCTCCGCGAATCTAGGGACCTCACCGGATATGTCGGCTGGTAAGTTAGGGAAGAATTCCGTCTTCAAATGGGATTTCCCCGCGAAGGCCGGACGCGTCACCTTGCAATTCAACATCAAATGCTCCAACAGCAACCATGTCAGCGATTCCAACATATTCGACCCCAGCAAATACGTCATCAAGGTCGATGGGACAGCTCAGGCATTGAGTCTTGCTAACCAAGGCTATAAGAGCATGGGCCTAACGACTTCCGGACAGTATTACGGTTTCTGTACCTTCGATATCGACGCGGACAAGAACGTTGAGATCGAACTTGACCATAACGTCACCGATTACCGTCTCCTCTTCACCGAGCAAGTCAGATTGATGTACGCTTAATCGATTTCTTAATAAAGCCCGAGGACTTGAAATCCTCGGGCTTTTCTTTAATGAAAAAGGACTGCCGTGAAGCAGTCCTTCAAATCCTTTATGAAGTAGGATTAATAGATGATGAAGTCCGCTAAAGAGGTGAGATGATCTGGAACGTCGCCGGCGCTAATCTCGGTGACGGTGAAGGATTTGTTGTTCACATAGTTCCATTGCTCAACGCCGTTAGTGGTCAAAGCGGAGGTGAGGGTGATGTTCATATTGCTTTCGGTGAAGGTATATTCGCACTTCAAACAAGCGACTTTATCACCGTTATATGTCCAGTTCCAGAAAGCGGTGAGGTAGGCCCCATCGGCTTCCGCGGTCATGACGAAGTAGGTGTTCCCGGTTTGTGAGGTGCCACCGTTGGTGTTCGTGTTGGCCTTCTGAGTCGAGGTGTAATACTTATTGAGGACGAGGATGACGTTCTCGTTTTGATAAGATAATCCAACCACTTTTGGAAGGTCGGGAACCTCATCTAGGAAGCGGATGTTGGCTAAGCCTCTTTTGCCTTCAAGGGCGATCCTGACGGCCGTAGTGGCTCCACCGACGGTGACCTGAGCGCTATCCTTGCTAGTGACGACGATGGTGACTTGTTTGCCATCGACTTCGCCATTGATGGTGTTCTTTTCAGGAGACTTATCGAAGGTGACGGCGAGCTCCTTGGTGACTTTCGGAGAGCATTTGATGATGACTTTGCCAGCATCATAATCGATGGATGAGGATAGTTTGGAGGCATCGATTTCCTCTTCGGCATAGGAGACTTCGGGATCGCCGATCTTCTTGATGACCTTGATTTTTGATAGATCAGGGATCTCGATTAGACGATAATCGGTCTTGAAGTCCGCGGTATCGAAGACGAATTCCGGGGTGTAGACATCGACATCGGTCATCAAAGCGACGTTACGGATATCCGGCATGACGTAGAGGATGTTGTCCTTGTTGCCGAAATCGTTATAGGCGCTGGTGGTGAAGGTGAGGGTGTTTTCTCCCTTTAATAAGAAGGCATCCTTAAGGATAAGATGGCTCCAGGAATCCTTGACCTCGAGTTTGAGGTTTTCGGTTTTGATTTCAAGACCATTGTTTTGGATCTTGATGAAATCGCTGATATTGGGGAGCTCGTGGTAAACGCCGTTTTCATCGACCCAGTTGCTCTTGAGGGAGATATCGATATCCGCCAAACCATGACGTGGGGTGCGGAAGGTGAAGGTGATGGCCCCGCCTTTGCGGTCAAGCCCGGTCATGTATTCGCCAAGAAGCGTATCGTCCGTCCTCTCGTATTCGACGGCCACGTTTTGGTTAAGCGGGGCGATGACGGCGTCGCGGGCGTAATAGATGAAGGATTTCTTATAGGGCGATTTGGTCGAAGCCACTTCCGAGCCATCGGCGGAGAAGGTGACGTAGTTATCGTCCATGATCACGCTTTTTGGAAGGGCGGGGAAGGTCGCGCGAAGCTCTTCGGCTTCCTTCTCGTAGTTGGCTTCGTAATTCGCATAGGCGACCCTATCGGCGATAAGGACGATTCCGGCGGCGAGAACGCAGGCGGAAGCAACGCCGATAACGACTACACGGGTTAGGTTTTTCTTAACGAATTCTAATACATTAGCCATTGTTTATTCCCCCTTTCCTGCCTTTGGGACAATCACGCCTTTGATGAGTAGGAAGGCAAGGATCGTAAGTCCGCCATAGACAACGATATCGACGGCGACGAGGGTCGGTTTCCACCATTGCCAGGATTGTTTGGACTCGAAGACGATGACGGCATCGGCTGGGTCGGCGGATTCGTTGTAGGTGAGGTTCTTATATAGGGCGTGTGAATAGGAATAGGCGATCTGATGGATGGCTTCCCTCATTCTGTTTTGTAACCTCGCCGGGGAAGAGGTGGATGGCGAAGCGGCCGCGGTGTTTCCGCCACCGAGGTTGATGTTGCCACCAGCCCTGAGGCCGAAGCCGATATCCATGTTGGTCTTGTTCTCGGTCATGTCGGTGATGATCTGGCCTTTGAAGCCCCATTCGTCGCGGAGGATGCCTTTGACGAGAGCTTCGTTACCGCCACTCCAGATGGCCCCGATACGGTTGAAGGAGGTCATGACACCGGTGGAATCGCCATATTTGATGGCTTCTTCGAAGGTGCGGAGGTAGATTTCACGCAAGGCTTGCTCGGTGGTCCAGGTATAAAGGGCCATACGGTTGAAGTCTTGGTCATTGAGGGCGAAGTGCTTGACCATGGAGGTCTTGCCATAGACGCCTAAACCACGGATGAGGTTACCGACGACCCTACCGGAGAGATATGGGTCTTCGGATTGATAACCGGAGTTACGTCCGCCATAAGGTGAGCGGTGGATGTTGCAAGCTGGGGAATAGAGAGCGTCTTTGCCGGCTGGGCCCATGTCGTTGCCTTCGGATTTGCCGAACATATAGGCTAGGACTTGGTTCCAGGTTTGGGCGAGGACGGTAGAACCAGGATAACCGACGCAACTGGTATCTGGGGCCATGTGGCCGTTACCGACTTGCGAAGCGCCTTCGGCGTGTTGGAAGGCGGAATCGCTATCGGTCCTTAGACCAATCGCGGAGATGCCTGGAGCGGCATAGCTCGTATCCATCGTGAGGATATGACTTGCTTGGTTGAATGGGACTTGGTCAAGGACTTCTTCCCATTGTGGGTCATTGTAATCGGCGGCAAGCTTCGCCCCGATTTCGGTGAGGGCGCCACCTTCCATAAGCCTATGGCTTGTGGCGGTGCTTCCCCAGGTTGGGGCGGTGAGGGTCTTTTCGTCGAGGTCACGTCCAAGCCAATCCTTGGTGGCGTTATCCCAGTTATCACCCATCTGACGGTTCCAGGCGGAATTGTTGACGGTGATGCCATCGGCCCTACGGAGGAGGTCGTTGGTCCAATCCTTGTTAGGCTCGACCTCGGTTAGGAGCGCTGGGAAGTTATTGCGATGCACGTATTGGACGTTTTGTCCGACGTCGCTTCCATCGATTGCGATATCTTGATATGGGACTTGGTTGAGCTCCGCGTTACGAGTGAAGAGGTTTTGGACCTTGTTTCCGCTCTTCTCGTCGTTTTCGATCTTGATGTCGGCATCGACTTTGTAGGTGATGGTGTTTTGATCCATAGCCTTGAGGTTATGGGCGTCGGTCTGTAGCTTCAATTGGTATTCGCCCTTTTCGAGTTCATAACCGGTGAAGCCGTTCTTGTTCGCGTCATAGCAGTCATAGGACTTGAATTCCTTGGCGTCGACTTCGATTTCGACGTTGGCCTTCTGCCCTGGCTTAAGCTCAGGGGTCTTCGCATAAGCGACGAGCTTGACGTAGCTCTTTTCGATTCCGCCTGGGGTATATGGGGCGGTTAGATAGACTCCGATGACGTCTTTGCCGGCGACTTTGCCTTTGTTGGTGACTCCGACTGTGACGGTGATCTTGCTATCTTCCTTGATGGAACTGCCTTCGGGAAGACTGACGGATTCGAGGTTCCAATCGAATTCGGTGTAGGACATGCCGAAACCGAATGGGTATTGGACGACGTTCTCATACCCGTTATATGGGGCTTTGTTCCAGAATCCTTCGTGGTCCGCGGTTTCAAACCAGCGATATCCGACGTAGATTCCTTCGGCGTATTCAACATAGCAGGAGGTCTGATAGAAGGCGCTTCCGCCGGTACCCATCAAGGTGCAGTTGCTTGGCGCGTTGTTATATGGATGCGTATGTTTCGCGTTGCCACGATAATAAGTGATGTTATATTCGTGCTTATACGGGTATGTATCCGTTAAGTGACCGGAAGGAGAGGCGTCACCCCAAAGGATTTCGGGGATCGATAAAGCGCCTTGGACGCCAGTCGCGCCGACGGAAATGCAGGCGTCGATTCCCTCAATCGATTCAAGGAAGTCGAGTTGCATCGCGTTGGTGGAGTTGATGATGATTACGACGTTTTCGAAATCGTTGACGAGCTGACGGATGCAATATTCCTCTTCGGTGGAGATTTGGAGATATGTCCTGCTCTCGTCTTTTGGTTGCCCTTCAACCTTGTTCTGGTAATGTGGGCAGTCGGAGTTTTCGCCCGCATGACGGGAAACGACGAAGAAAGCCGTATCAGAATACTGTTTGGCGTTGTTGTAGACGGTTTTATAGGCATCGAGATCCTTTAAGGAAGGCTCCCTAACCTGATAGAAGCTATCGAAATTCGCCATGATGGTGTTCGCATCGCCTTCCGCCCTATGCCAGCTTAGGTAATACTCTGGAAGTTCGGGGTTAACCGCAATGCCATAATGCTCTAAGGCCTCGTTGATGCCATAAGAGGTTTGTCCATCGGTGCCGACACGTTCGGAACCGGAGGACATGATGTACCAGTCAACGGAACCATGGCCGAAGACGTTGACCTTACGAACAGACTTCTGTAACGGCAACGTGCCATTGTTTTGGAGCAGTACGATGCCTTCGCGTTCGATTTCCCTAGCCAATTGGTTGCCCATGTTGCGAGCGGAGTCCGCGGAGGCGGATTCCTTATCGCCGTTTGGGGCCAAGTGGGTGGAGATAACGTTCGGGTAGACGTCGAATGCAATGTGGTTCCCTACGCCTAAGCCAACGCCGACTCCGACGACGCCGATAAGACCAAGCGCAGAAAAAACCAATTTCAGTTTCGGATTGTTTGCAAAAATGCCCATCCTGTTTTTTCTCCTTGCTAAATAGCACTTTGATTATAGAATCCTTACTTTTTATAAGTAAAGTTAATCGCAATATAGTCATTTGCTAATCTAAAATAAATCAAAAAACTAAGGCGGATTAATCCATTGTTTTTCAGCTTCTTCCTTAATAAATGCCTAGAGATCACGCTCAAAAAAATGCGCATGAAAGCCTTTGTTTTCGTTTATAGACAATCCCGCTAAAGTTTTTGTTAGGCAACTCCAGCCAAAGAGAACAAGGCCAACAAGGCGATGGTGATGTAAGCGATGACCAAGGTGATCATATATAGACCCGTGATCGTGTAATCGACGCCTTTGTTACGGGGACCTTTATGCGGATGGTAGAAAAGAAGGATGGGGGCAAGAACCCATAGCTGCCAATAGGAACCGATATCCATCTTGATCGCGGTTTGGTTATCGCGGAGGAGGAATTCGGTTAAGGCGACAAGGAGGATGATGATCGCGGTTAGGATGTTCTTTTGCCATAGGAAGCGGTTGGAATTGAAATAGATTTGGGCGTTATTCTTCCCATATCGATGTTCATAGAAAAGACGAAGGAAATAAAGAAGCACCAAATAGGAAATGGCTAACACAGAGAAAGGCAATCTTTCCCCGTTGAAGATGAATAGGCCCCAGACATTCAAATTGAGGTTAAAGAAGACCCCATTACCCTTATATATGATCCAGGAGACGATGATCCAGGCGATAGGAAGGATCGCCAAGCATCTAAAGACGATCAACTTGGTTTTCGTGTTCATGACCTTTGGGGTATAGAAGAGGAAGAACGTGATCATGAAATAGCAGGAAATCGAGGAGAACATGTTCGGCAAAGGAATGAGGGTGGTCAAATTGCCGATGACCGAACCGTCGCTAAACCCGCTCATCAACGTGGCCTCAAGGAAATAAAGGCAAATGAAGATGATGCCATAAAGGAAGATGTTCCTAATGACCCTTCTATCCTCAAGGAAGATATCAAAGTCGAGGAAGTAAAGAAGGAATAGGCCGAGGATAAACATCCCCATCGCCTGATTCGCCCCTTCCGAATTGAGGTAGGTTCCTAGGCTAATCGAGCCAAAGAAACCGAACACATAGCCAGACAGCCTTACGATAATCGCGAGGAAGAGAAGGCCAATTCCGAATAATTCCAGTATGGTTTCAGGGATAAACGGTGAGAAACGTATGTCTTTTTTGAGAGGTTTCCTTCCTTCTTCGAAAATGGTTTCGTGAGGCTTATCGGGAGCGAATCTGATTTCCTTCATTTCCTTTCCCTTGCCATAGAGGAAAACGAATATCGTCGCGAAGAGGAAGACACCGGTTAGGATGAATCCGAGCAACGAGGCCAAAAGCCCATAGGCGGATATTCCCGCCATCTTGAGGTTAGCCTCTTTTTGCATCGATAGAAGCTCGGGCACTTTAAGGGTGCTGGTCATCTTATCATCGATCAAAGTCTCGAAATCCTTAAGGATCTTCCCGGCTTTAATGACGGCCAAGTTATAGGCCGAATCCGGATTGTCCCGAGGTATCAGGTTTTCGGGGTCTTTATCGTTATATAAGGTGAAATTCGCGAAATCCCTACCCTTTTTATGATCGTAATAGGTGATATCGAAGGAGACCGAAGCGATTCCTTCCCCGAAATAGGCTTCGCTGATGCTCGCGGTGAGTCTTGCTTCCGCATTACGGTATATGGCCCTAAATCTCAGGGAGAGATATCTATCGTCCTCTTTATGGCCGATGATCTCGATGTATTTATATTCACCCGTATCCTCATCTATGTAATTCGCGTCGATTTCGGGAACGATGAAAGAATCAAGAATCGTGACATGGCTAGACCCTTTTTCCCTAACTTCATTCGCGAATGCGATGTAGGAAGCGTCGTAATAATCTTCCTGTGAATACTGGACCCTAGATTCAACTACAAACCCCGAAATGGTAATGCCTAAACAGCCAAGAGTCAGAACGATGAATATGATCCTGACCCATATTTTTCCGGCGATTTTATAAAGAAAGCCTGCGAGCTTCCCTTCCTTTTCGGGAAGATCCGCGGGGTTTGAGGCTTCGCCTTGGAGATAAACGGAATAATCCTCGCCTAGGAAAGAGGAGATCTTCTCAATCGCCTTTTTATTAGGCTTTAGGTAACCGTTTTCGAGCAATCGATAATAAAAAGTGGATATACGGAGGGCTTTGGCCATTTTCCTCCTGCTGAAGTTAAGCCCGGTCCTTACCTCATATAAGCGATAGTTATAAGTTGTCATTTTTTGTTGAGAACCCCGCTTGGAATTCTTTAGAATTATGGCATGAAGCAAAGACCTCGTCATTCATTTTCGAAAAAATGGACAGTCCTGACTTTCCTTCCTTTTCTATTATCTTCCTGTGGAAGCATTCCTGTTGGAAACGTCCGTTTCGATTATCAATCATCGAAAGGCGACTTCAATACGGATTTGTTTTTTGCCGACGATTATTTTTCTAAGCCCTCGACCGAATATAATCCTTCCTTAGCAACGGCCTCCCTATCTTTTGCGATGGCTTCCTTTGCCTCCGTCAAGGAAAGCAACATCACCAAACTCACAAGATACGTGAATATCGAAAACCTCCTTGGTAATGTTGGCTTCAAGGATTTCGCCGCCAACGGGGATTACCATAAGAAATCCGAAACCGACACGATCGGATTGGTCTTCGCCCATAAGGAAATCGAAGGTACGCCCCTTGTATATGTTGGAATCCGCGGGGCCGGATACGAAGCCGAATGGGCTAGTAATCTGACTATCGCTGATCCTTCTGACGGAAAGCTCAGGGAAGATGGCTTCCATTATGGTTTCCGCAAGGCCGCGGACCAATTCATAAGCGAATTAAAAGACTATTTATCATCCAAAAACATCAAAGGCGATATCAAACTCTGGACTTCCGGCTATTCTAGGGCCGGGGCGACCGCGAATATCGCTTCGGGACTGATTGACCAATCCATCGAAGAAGGAACCAAAATCCTTGGAGAAGGGGTCAATCTAAAGAAAGAGAATTTCTATTCCTATTGTTTTGAGCCTCCTATGGGAGCCCCGATGAAAGAGGACGCCCAAGGCTTCCTCCTTGCTAGGAAAGACGTTTATTCCAATATCTTCAACCACGTGAATTTCAATGACCTCGTCCCCCTTGTGGCCATGAAGGAAGTGGAATTCACCCGTTTTGGCAACGACCGTTATTTCCCCGATAGGGTAAGTTACCTAAATCCTTCCAAGGAAAAATCGGACATGAAGAGGATCCTCGAATCCCTTCCTAACTACAAACTTTCCTTTGTTAATGGATACCCAATCGATAACTTCCGCGTCAAGACGTTGAAAGGCCTAAAACTCATTGATGACCCCAACGCTTTGAGTTGGACGGAGGGGCTATACCTTCGCGAATTCATCTCCGAACTCACCAAATTTGGCCTAGGGGCATCCTCAAGGGAAAAGGCCATGGAAGCCAAAACGAGTTATGTCGAGAAACTTCAACCGGCCTTCCGAACGATATTCGATATCATCTATCGTTCGGGCAATTTCAAAGGCTCGTTGATTGACCTTGGGGTTTCGATGATCAACGACATTATCTCCATCTTCGATTTGGATACTCTAATCAATGATTTCTTCGTGGCTGAGCAACGTAAATACCTGGTTCAGGATCTGACGGTCATCGTTAACCGCGGACTAGAGAAATTCGGAATCATGTTCCCTTTAGCTGAAGTCAAACCAAAGGTCCAGGCCTTCATCAAGATGCTCGCGGATTTTGGAGGGGACGTCATCACCAAAGGCTTATTCCAAATTATCTTCACCCTTTTCTCCAAATCGAATCTTTCCTGTTTGGGAACCGGCCATTACCCAGAGCTTTGCCTTGCGGAAACTAGGGCCCTTGATCCAAATTACGTCAATGAGCCATTCAAAAACACCAACCCCGATGGCAAATATTTCACGGTTTCCTTGCCCGATCAAAACGCGAAGATGAGCATATTTGAAGGGGGACATGAGATCGTTAACGTCGATAATGGGGTGGTTTATGTCGCCGATGTCCCAACTAGAATCGATGTTACCGGAGTCGATGCCATTTTGCCTTATGGGCCACAATACGAAGTGAAGGTCTTCACCGATTCCGAAGTGAATGTCACCCTCTGCGATTACCATTATTACGATTTCTATCTTGACGTTGATGTTGGTTCCCAAAAAACCTTTACCTTGTCCTAAAACAAATCACTTCCAAAAAAGCAAATAAGGTCTCCTTTTGTTTTCGCTTTGTCCTATAATCGTCAATCGGAGGATTTATCCATGATAAAAAAAGTCGTTAAGAAACAGAATAATTCCCATGATTGCATCATCTGCGGGCTTGATAACCCCGCTTCGGCCAAGGCTAGGTTCTATTCGATGGAGGATGAGACCTGCGTCGCCTTGGTGACATTTGACCCAAACCATCAATCCTATCCCTCGAGGACCCATGGAGGCATGGTTACCGCCTTGCTTGATGAGGTCATCGGCAGGGCCTTATGGGTTTATGACGATACCCTTTGGGGAGTCACCATGAAAATCGAAGTTGAATTCCATGCCCCGGCCCCATATGGCGAAGAGCTTATAGCCGTAGGGAAAATCACCAAAAGGAGCAAACTCTTCTTCGATGGGGTTGCCGAGCTTTACGATAAGAATGGCAAACTCCTCGATAGGGCGAAGGCCTCGTATATGATTCTTTCTTTGGAGAAAGCCGCCCAAGATAAAGACGGGCACGTCCATCTTGAGGATGTCTCCGTCTTCGATAAGGATGACGTCAAGGAAATCGATGTCCCCGAATTGAAGGCCTTAAGGAACATTGGATAAAAAGAAAGGACCCATACAATGGAATTCAAAGACGTTTTGATGAATCGTTTCTCCTGCAGGGGATTCAAAGAAGATCCAATCGAAGAAGAGAAGTTAGACGAAATTCTCCATGCGGCCCAATATGGGCCAAGCGGGAGGAACCTCCGTCCATATCGCTTTGTCGCCTGCCTTTCCGAAGAATCGAGGGCCAGAGTCTATGACGGATTGCCCTTCGGCCGTTATAAGGTCCCGGCGGTTATCTTGGTCGTTGGCGATACCAAAAAGAGCGAGAACCTCTGGTATCAAGATTGCGCGGTTGCCGCGGAAAATATCCTTCTTAGCGCGACTTCCCTTGGCTTAGGCTCCTTGTGGTGCGCGGTCCATCCTTATGCGGATAGGCTTCGTAACATCAATGAGGTTGCTAAGGTTAAGGAAGGGGAGACCGTTTTCTGCGCGATCCTCCTTGGCTATCCCGCGGACGGTGTTGCCCGCAAGCCAAAACAATTCGAGGAAGACAAAATAACGCGAGTCTAATATCTTTTAGGCAATATTTTAATACACGGGTAAGCCAATTCTATCCTTATTGTTTTTCTTCAACGGGGATCTGATTGGCTTTTTTAAGCGCGAATTTGGACACTAACGGACCGACGAGTTCATAGACTAGGGTTGAAGTGAGAACGATCGCGAGGATCAATGAACCCGCTTCGGCGGTCGCGGGGTTTTCCGAGAACAAGGCGTTCGCGTTCGTTGCTAAACCAATCGCGACACCCGCTTGGGGGATAAGGGTCAATCCTAGATAATAACGGATCTCGTTTTCGCATTTGGTGATGGTGGCCCCCGTGAAGGCTCCGCCCCATTTGCCGATGACGCGGGAGATGATGTAGATAAAGGCGATAAGAAGGACTATCCCGCCATTTTCGTTGAAGAAGACGCTTAAATCGAGGGAGGCCCCCGACAAAACGAAGAACATCATATACACTGGGGTGGTGAATCTATCCAAAACGTCAAAGGTCCTTCCTGAATCTTCCCTTAAGGAAGCGTAGAAGGCTCCGGCCATCATACACATAAGCAAGGAACTAAGTTCGAATCCGCCAAGCTGCTGATTACGGAATAAGGTATAAAGGCCTAACGCGGCAAAGATCGAGAAGATGCAGAAGACGAGGCGGTTGTTCCTCGATTTGAAGAAGCGATTAGCAAAGACGACGATTAGGCCAAGTATCGCTCCAAATCCTAAGGATATGGCAATCTCAATAAGCGGTTTAGCGATCATCTTATATGCTGAGAATTCGCTTCCGGTGGAGATGGAATTCGCGATTTGGAAAAGGATGGCGAACAATATCAAAGCGGCCGCATCGTCAAGAGCGACTACCGGAAGCAAGGTATCGACGAGCTTTCCTCTTGCCTTATATTGCCTAATGACCATTAAGGTCGCGGCCGGGGCAGTCGCGGAAGCGATGGCCCCTAAGGTGAGGACTACCTCCATTCCAACGATATCAGGCATGCATAGATGGAGGATAACCAAGGCCAAAATGACGATTAAGGAGCCGCCTAGAGCTTCAAGCACGGTGATGACAAGGACCCTTTTTCCTAAAGCTTTCAATGAGGAGGCCTTAAATGAAGTGCCTATGGAGAAGGCGATAAAGCCAAGGGCGACCTGCGATACCCACCCCAATCTGGAAATATATTGGGCGATCGTCCCGTTTTTTATCCCGTCATAGGAGAAATTGTTGAAAAGGACCCCGAAGACAAAAGGCCCCATGATGATGCCCGTGATGATGAAGCCCGTGACGTTAGGGAGTTTCAAAACCTTCATGAGCCTCGTCGATAACAAGGCCGCGAGCAAAAGCAAAGCTATATAAGCAAAAATCGGGAATTCCATAAATAACCTTTACAAAGAACCCTCGTAGTCCTCAATGCTAAAGGAATACATGCATCCTTTGATATCCTTGAAGCCGTTGGTCCTTTCCCTAATCGTGTTCTTGACGGCATCAAGTTCCTCGTCTTTAAGGATGAAAAGGCAAAGGATGGATTCCATCATTTCCTTCTTCTCGATATGACGAAGAGTGAAGAAATGGTGTTCTTCCGGGTAATAATCGACGGCATGCCTAAGGCTTTCCGCGGATAAGACGGTGGCATTGAAGCCCTCGTATTTTAATTCTTCCAAGGTTTTATAAGCTTCCGGGGAGCTTTTGAGAACGAGGTAAAGTTCTTTCATGATTCGATTCCTCCAAAAGGGATTTTAGTCCTTTTTTTCTTTGGTGAAGCAAGAAAAGCATCATTTCGTGTAAAATTGGGTCATGGAATTGACGTTTTTGAAAATAGATTTGGGTTCTCCAAGCATAGAAGAAGTAAAGGATCTTTTCGAAACCGCCTTCCCAGAAGACGAAAGACCCCCGTTTGAAATGACCCTTTCCTTCAACGGAAGCGATTTCTACGCGATTTACGAAAACAAAGCCTTCATCGGTCTAGCCGATATCGTCATTTATGGGGAAACGGTATATCTTTTCTTTTTCGCGATTAAGGAATCCCTTAGGGGAAAAGGCTATGGAAGCCGTGTCCTTCAAGAATTATTCAGGCGTTTCCCCAACAAAAGGGTTTTCCTTCTCGCGGAGGAAATAGATGGGGATTATGAAGACCTCCCGTTAAGAAAAAGAAGGATCGGCTTCTATGAAAGAAACGGATTCGTGTTAAGCGATACGCGCATCAAAGAATTTGGGGTCGATTACCGTCTCCTATATCATGGAGGGGTGGTTGATAAAAACGATTTCCTCACCACGATGAGAAGTATCCTCGATGAGGAAATCTTCAAGGCTTTCTATAGTAATATTTAATTAGCACATGCGTATATGCGTATAAGGGAAAAGCGTCAAAGCCACCCATTGAAAGAAAAAGTGAGATAATTAGACATATGAACGAGCGCCTTATCAAAAACCTGATCTATTGGGGAATCATCCTCGGAGTAAGCATCGCCGTCTTTTGCCTCGTTTTCTTCATTCCCCATAATTTTTCGATGATTGGCTGGATCAACGGATGCTTTTTCTCAGGGGGCATCATCCTTGCTTTGGGGCTCCTTGCCATGGTTGGCCATTTCGGGGCCTTCGACATGTTCGTCTATGGCGTTAGGGACGTCTTCTTCCATATGAACCCTAGCAAAGATAAGGTAAAACCATACAAGGATTACGTTGAATATGTAGAGAAAAAGAAGGAAACCAGAAAGAAAAAAGGCTTTGGTTTTTTCTGGCCGTTTTTGACGTTTGGTTTGCTATTATTGGTGGCTGCAATAGTCCTAAGAATCGTTTTTGCCACGGATACTGGAGTAGGCATTTAAGGCCTTTTATCGATATTTTTTGTAAATGAAAACGCTTTCATATGCATGTGAAAATTTTTCCATTTGACAATTTTCATATGGCTTATAAATTAAATGCACAATTCCTAAAAAGGAGGAACTTATAAATGAACAAACGCAAAATTGCACTTCTTGTTTCATCCCTCTGCATCGCGAGCACCTTAGCGGCTTGCGGCGGCGGCAACAATCCCGACTCATCCGGAAGCGGAACTGCTACTACCACCCCTGGCGGAGATGATACATCCAGCACGGCTCCAGTCGCCGAAGCGAAGACTGGTATTGCTTCCCTTATCGGCGCTGACGCCAAAGAAAGAACCGCCATACTTGGCACCCTCGAAAAATATGCCGTTGACAACATGATCACCGGTCTTCCACTATTCGAAAACGGTGCCTTCCAGATGTATAACCCACGCGTTACCAAAGGCGTTGAGAACTACATCACCGGTTATGGCTTCGGTATCCTTCGCGAAGGTAAACTCACTGGCGACCTCACCAACGAGGAAGTCGTTAAGAAGAATTATTACAACACTTACGATACCTCTGATCCAGCGAAGATCAATGCCCTTGATGACAATGGCTCTCAGGTCGATGACCTTTATAGCTACATCGCCGGCTCCTACTTCGGCACCAAGATGAACGCCGCCAAGAACGGCTATGACTGGTATGGTGTCCTTTCAACCAAGGATCGTCCGTATATCGTCAAGAATGGCGTCGCGGCCTTCCCAGAAGATCCGGAGGCGACCAGCGACACCTGGCGTATCTATGTCCGCACTGGCGAAAAAGGCAAAGTCAAATATCACACCAATTCCGCTAGGGAAGACCGAAAGGCCTTCGATGGAGTTAACATCGAACTCGATGACTATGTCGATGCCTTCAAGATCTTGCTCTGCGGCAAATTCAAATATTACCGTGGCAACGAACTCGCCAAGAGGAGCGGCTATTCCTCCATCAAAGGCGCTGCCGCTTACTATGCCGGTTCCACCGATGGCATCAACGATACTCTCTTCGAGGAGAAAGTCGGTGTTAAGAAAGGCACCGATAACGTTGGCGATTATATCGATGTTACCCTTGGTGCTCCAACCAACCGTTTCTATGCGATGTATAGCCTTGCCTCGAACCTCTATGCTCCTATCAACAGGCGTTTCTTCAACCTCGTCACCAACGATGGTGCGAACCCCAAGAACTATGGCGGTTACGATTCCAACAAGGATACGACCCCTGTCGATAATATTCTTTCCACCAGCACCTACACCCTTGAATCCTGGGAAGAAGAAAAGGGTATCGCCTTCAAGCGTAACGATGACTGGTTCGAACGCCAAGAAAACTCCCAGCTCTATTCCATCCCCGGCGTCTATATAAACATCTGGACCGCTGCTCAGAAAGATCCTAACTACGCCTTCCAGCAGTTCCTTGCCGGCAAGATCGACGCCGCTGGTATCCCATTAGACTTCATTGAGCAATACAAGAACGACTCCCGTACCACCAAAGTCACTGGTACATCCGTCTTCAAACTCAACGTCAATTCCTGCACCCAGGAAGTCTGGAACCAACTCTTCGGTTCCAAGGGCACCGTTGCTCAGCTTGGCGATAACGCCTATCAATGCAAGCCATGGATGTCCAACGAGAACTTCATCAGAGGTCTCTTCTATTCGATCGACCGCGATGCCTACGCCGCCAAGCGTGGTTCCATCGCTTCCACCAACTATTTCTCCTCCAACTACATGAGCGATCCTGAAGGTGGTATCGCCTATAACACCACCCAAGAGCACAAAGACGCTCTTGCCGATTTCTGGGGCGATACCCTTGCGACCGGCGGCTATAGCGAAGCTCTCTCCAAAGCAGCCTTCAATGAAGCCATCAAGGAACTCATGGCCGAAGGCAAAGTCAAGAAGAAAGACAAGCTCGTCATCGACGCGTGGTGGATGTATCCATCCCATTTGAAGAACTACGCCCCCGACATCGAAGAATATGTCGAGAAGGCCTTCAACGAGTCCGAACAAGCCAAAGCCAACGAACTCACCCTCGATGTCAACTCCCAGGCCGTCGATGTCTGGTCCGACGTCTATGAGAAGCACCTCCAGGTCGGTAAATTCGACCTTGGCTTCGGATCAATCTCCGGTAACGCCCTCGATCCTCTCAACTTCATGGAAGTCCTTAAATCCGATAACTCCTCCGGATTCACCCTCAACTGGGGTAAAGACACTTCCGACCTCGACCTTGAATATAAGGGAGAGACCTGGTCCTACAACACCTTGTGGGCGGCCGTCGACCATGGCGTCGTCATGAACAAGGGCGTTGAAGCCAAAGCTGGCGAAATCAATAACGCCAAAGCCGAATACAAGGCTGGCGAAGGCCTCAAGGTCGCCTTCGACTTCCGCGATGGTATGGCAATCCTTAGGGCAGCCGCCGAAGCTGGTGATGAAGGTGCCAAAGAGCTTCTTAAACTCCCGGCCGATCAATGGAGCCTCGATGTCAGTGGTCTACGTCTCCAAGTCAACGCTGGCTATGGCGATGTCACATTCGATCCAACCGATGGCACTGTGCTCTTTGCCGAATACTACGATCCTGATACCGCTGCGCCTCTCTACTATCAGGAATTAGATTCAGACGTAGAAGACTATGTTGCTTACATCGTCGATGGTGAAGAACTCGAAGAGCCAGTCGTTGGCAATCCTTGGGTCACAGGTGATGTCAACTTCGTCACCTCTGGCGAAGGCGATGACGAAGTCCTCGATCTCGGTAGCTTCGACTTAACCATCTCTGGCAACGCTGGTCAGATGTTCGCTTCCGTCGGTCAGATTGGTATAGTTATGGAAGTCACTCAGAACATTAATGGTGTCGAAAGCCTCGTTACCGTTTCTGTCGCGCTTCCTGTTACCAACGCCCCGGCGTCCCCACTTGCGGCTGAGTAACTTAGCATTCGTTAGTCGTAACAACAAATAAGTTTCCAAAGCGCTGGGCAGAAAGCTGTCTCAGCGCTTTGGTGTTTTATAAGAAAACCAAAATATTTGAAGAAAGGAGGGTAAAAAGATGGTCAAATACACCATCCAAAGAATCTTGCTTGCCTTTATCACGGCGGCCATCATCTTGACCTTAACGTTCTTGCTGATGAAGCAGTTGCCGTTTTATCCAGCCGCTGGAAACGACGAAGCCAAAGCAGCGTTCTTTACCGATCAAGTCGGCATTGGCAACGTTTTGGAATTCGCCTTGCCACAAGCAAAATACGGCGATCCTTTATGGACTTATACCGATAAAACAGGTCATACCCATTACTATTATCTAAAACCAGCGATCGACCAGTTCGTTATTTGGGTGAAGGGCATCTTCACCGAATTCAATTGGGGCAGATCGTTGTACGTCTTCCCTAACGTAGACGCGATGGTTTTGATTAGAAGCCGTATCGGCACGACGATTATGGTCAATCTTCCGGCCGTAATCATCTCCGTTCCCGCCGGTATAGGATTAGGTGTTTGGGCGGCTTTGAAGAAAAACAAGCTAACCGACCACATCATTTCGACCGTAATCATGATCTTCATCTCCGTGCCTTCCTTCATCATGATTACCCTTCTTCTTTACACCCTTTCCTTCAATTTGGGCTGGCTCCCAGCCACCTGGCCTTCGGAAAACGCACCGCTTGAGATGCGAATCCGCGGCTTTATCCTCCCGACATTAGCCTTATCGTTTGGCTCGATCTGCGGCTATTGCCGTTTCACCCGTGCCGAACTTACCGAGGTCATGAGCTCTGACTTCTTGCTTCTTGCGAGAACAAAAGGCTTGACCCGTGCACAATCTATCACTAGACACGCGATGCGTAACGCCATGGTTCCGATTCTTCCATCCATCCTCGCGGAAATCGTCGGACTTCTCGGTGGCTCCATGATTCTTGAAGAACTATATGGTGTCCCTGGCGTTGGAAAACTCTATGTCACCGCCATCAGTCTGCAGGACTACAACGTCTTGATGGCCGATATGGCTCTTTACACCCTTATCGGTTTGCTTTCTGGTGTCTTCCTTGACCTTTCATATGGGTTTATTGATCCTCGTATCAGAATGGGGGCCAAAAAATGAGCGACAAGGTTTTCACTTATTTAGACTCGAAAAACGTCGAGCATACCATCGAAATCGCGGATGGGGATTTCGAATTCACCCAGAAAGACAAAAAACTATACGACCAGAAGATGCAGACGAAGCCCACGACCTTCTTCAAGGACGCGATGAGGCGCTTCTCCAAGAACAAGTCTTCGGTCGTCGGCGCTTGGATTCTCGGCATCATCGTCCTTGGGGCGATCGTTTTGCCCTTTGTTTTGCCAGCGGATATCTCCACAAGCCACGCCAACGAATCCAAATTAGCCCCAAAACTATTTGACGCCGGAACCGGTTGGTGGGATGGCTGCACGAATGTCAACCATGTCGCCCTTGATACCAATTGGGAACTCTACAACGAAAGCGAAGGCAAAACCGTTGAGGGCATGCCTGCGGATTATTATGAACCAGCGGTCGTTGGAGGCGCTAAAGGAGTCAAAATCGATGAGCTCCAATATATCGACGCCGTCAACGCCTATGCCGATGGAGGATACGTTAGGGTTAACATCCTCCCAGGAGGCAGAGCCGAATTCCGCTCATGGGACGGCTATAACTTCAACGTCGGTTATGGAAAAGAATACACGGTCAACGTCAAAACCATCGACCCAAGCAACATGAAAGAATGGGTCTATGGAGCGGTTGCCCCAACCTATTCCATCTATTTCCATTGGACTGACGAAACCGATCAAACCATCTCCTATGATTATCTTCTAGGGGAAAATATCGCAACGGGCTCCGAGAATTCGTTCACCTTCGATCAGACCAAGCTTGCGATGCTTGATCCAGATGTCGGAATGATTTCCGCGAGCACGATGAAACCCTATCTCTATTTCGTTCTCGAATCCCATGAGACACATACGAATAACCTTCTCATCGAGAAAGTGGAATTCGTTTCCTCGTTAGAAGATGAAAACGAAGAGCTTTCCAACCTTTCCATCCTTAATGCGAATAAGACCCTTTCCATCGTTCCAAAGGGAGATGATGGACAATACAACAAATATTATTGGTCCACCTATGGAGGCGGTAACCAAAACCTCTATCACGCGAAGTTCTTCACTTGCTCCTTCAGATTCGATACCTATGAGAAGGTATTCGGCGATAAAGCGGACAAGACTTCGGTCGACTCCTTGAAGGAATGGGCTAGCAAAGGCTGGCTTACCGCGGATTTCACCATCTCCGATAAGGTTGCCTCTACCCCATATTCCCAAAGGCAGGCCCTCGTCGATCAATTCATCGCCACGATTGCCTTGACCCCAGAAGGAGAAATCCATTGCCCGCTCCGCATCGACGCCGAACATCCTGTCACGGGTGTCGCGAAATCAGCCGGTGCGATTGTCGCGATTGAGATTGACGGCACCATCTCGGGGTGGAGAAGACTCTATCCCGATAGCTCTCACGCCCCGCGCTACCTCTTTGGTACCGACGCTAACGGAAGAGACCTATTGAAACTAACCTTCTCCGGTTTGCGTACCTCCTTGCTTCTTGGCATCATCACCGCGGCGGTAACCTTCGCCTTCGGTCTTGTCTGGGGCGCGATCGCCGGTTATTTCGGCGGTTGGACCGATATCTTGATGGAACGTTTCACCGATTTGCTTGGTGGCGTGCCTTGGATTGTCGTCATGACCCTTGCTATCGTTAGGTTTGGTTCTTCCTTCGGCGTCTTCGTCATGGCTTTATGCTTGACGGGCTGGATAGGAACGGCCTCTTTGACGAGAACCCAGTTCTACCGTTATAAGAACCGCGAATACATCCTCGCCGCGAGAACCCTCGGCGCGAGTGACTTCCGCCTTATCTTCCGTCATATCTTGCCTAACGCGATTGGTACGATCGTTACCTCTAGCGTCTTCATGATCACCTCGGTCATCTATTCCGAATCGACGATTGCCTATTTGAATCTAGGCTTAACCGGTATGGATAGCTTCGGTGTCATCTTGGCGGATAACCAACAATACATCATGACCTTCCCGCACCTCATCCTCTTCCCGAGCTTCATCATGTTGCTCATGATGATTTCCTTCAACCTCTTCGGAAACGGATTGCGTGATGCGTTCAACCCATCATTGAAAGGAGAAGAATAATGGCTGTAAAACTTAACGAAAGCCAGAAAAGGCTTATCGAAGACAACGCTTCTCCCGAAAACCAAGAGAAGGTCCTTGAGGTTTCTAACCTCGTCATCTCCTTCAAAACCGATAATGGCAAGGTCCAGGCGGTTAGGGGCGTTTCCTTTGACCTAATCAAAGGCGAAACCCTCTGCATCGTCGGGGAATCGGGTTCCGGTAAATCCGTAACCTCCAAAGCCATCATGGGTATCCTTTCGCCTAACGCGATCGTCGAAAATGGCTCCATCATTTATCAAGGCGAAGACCTCCTCCAAGTCTCGGAAGAGGAATTCCACCGTATCCGTGGCCATAAAATCGGCATGATCTTCCAAGATCCCCTTTCCTCTTTGAACCCCATCGTTCGCATTGGCAAGCAGATCACCGAGACCATGCTTATCAATCCCGACCAATTGAAAAATTACTTCAATGATCTTATCGCCCCCGAGCTCACCGCCTATACAAACGCGCGAGTAGTTAGGGATGGCGTGATCCGCAAGGCCAATTATGACTACATGGGTCTACTAGAAGACAACAAGAAAGCCCTCTCCGCGAAGAAGAAGGAGAAAGCCCCGAAAGAGGAAATCGCCTCATTGAAAGCAGAGAACAAGGCTAAGGAAATCGAAGCCAAGAAAGTCCGTGATCAGAAAATCGCTGAGGCGAGGGAAAAATACAATTCCGTCGCCCCTTCATTAAGGGCCAAGCTCTCCGAAAGGAAAGCCTCCGCGAGAGTTGAGACCAAGCAACACGCGGAAGATTTACGGAAGGATTACCTTGCCAAAGCCGCGGAAAATGATAAGAAAATCGCCGCGATTACGATGTCTGAGGACGACAAGAACAAACTTCTTGGAGTCGAATCAGAAATCAAGCGTGAAAATGTCAAATACGGTTTGCTTTTTGCCCTCAATTATTTCTTCAATAAGCGTAAGCAGAAGCTCCGCGCGGCCCATCTTGCCCGTTTAGAGGAACTTAAGGCCAAGAGACTTGATATCCCTCAAGTCAAGGAACTAGACGCCCTCAAAGCCGAAAAGATTCAGGCTGAGAAGGATTATAGATCTCAAATCCGCATCACCAAGGCCATGGCCAAGGAAAGGGCGATTGAGGTCATGCGCGAAGTCGGTATCCCGGAACCTGAGAAACGCTTCAAGCAGTTCCCCTTCCAGTTCTCCGGCGGTATGAGGCAACGTATCGTCATCGCGATTGCCCTTATCGCTAACCCGGATGTCCTTATCTGCGATGAGCCAACCACCGCGCTTGATGTCACCATCCAAGCCCAGATTCTTGAACTTATCAATAAGCTCAAGGCGGCCCGTAAGATGTCCGTCATCTTCATTACCCATGACTTAGGCGTTGTCGCCAACATGGCTGACCGCGTCGCCGTCATGTACGCTGGTAAAATCGTCGAATACGGCACGGATAAGGAAATCTTCTTCGATCCTCGCCACCCATATACCTGGGCTTTGCTATCTTCTATCCCCGATATCAATAGCAAGGAGAAACTCGTTGCTATCCCAGGCACCCCACCGGATATGATCTATCCGCCTAAAGGCGACGCGTTTGCCTTGCGCAACCAATACGCCTTAGCCATCGATTTCAAATACGAACCGCCATTCTTCGAAATCTCGAAGACCCATAAGGTCGCTTCGTGGCTTGAATATAAAGACGCGAAAGACGTCGTCCCGCCGAAGATCGTCACCGAACGTATCTATAAGGCGCTAGAAGAGGAAGGAGCGTTGTTAAAAGATGAAAAACGATAAAAGAAAAACCAACCAACCTTCCTTCTTGACGACCGACGCCGAAATCAAGGAAGAGGAGATCTCCACTATCTCTAACGCTACGGAAGCGAATTTCGAATCCGATTCCGAGGAAGTGGCCGAGCACCGTGAGGATACTTACGAACACTCGGTTCCAGAAGAGGCTAAGCGCATCAGCGATGCCGATTTAAGCGCTAGGTTATCCGAACTCCGCAGTGAGAAAATGAAGACACGTATGGCCTTTAAGGCGGCGGAAGCCAAATTGAAGGCGGCTAAGAAAAACAGTGAGGGACGTGACCTCGCCTTGATCGAGGCCGAATTCAACGAAGCCGACATCGCCTATCAAAAAGCCTGCCGTGAATTCGTTGAGACCAAGACGGAAATTCAATTCAACCGTTCCCGTATCAAGCAGAAACCGGAACTACGCGAGAACAACATCATCCTTTCGGTTCGCCACCTCAAGATGTTCTTCAAATTAGGTGCATGGCCTGATTATTTCAAACTCAAGGCCGTCCACGATATATCCTTTGATTTAAAAGAGAAGGAGACGTTTGGTATCGTCGGCGAATCCGGATGCGGCAAATCCACGACGGGGCGCTGCATCATCCATCTTTACGATGTCACCTCCGGTTCCATCTATTACAAGGGTTACCGCATCGGCGCGGGAAGCCGTTGGAACAGGAAGGAAATCAAATATTCCAGAATCCACGCGAATGAGAAGATCAAAGCCCTTAACGATGAATTGGCCAAGAAGCTCGCGGAAACCTCTGACGAAGCCAAAAAGGCGGAACTCACCGAGGAGACCAAAAAGCAAATCAAGGCCATCAAGGATAGGCATCACCAAGTCGTCGCGGAGCAAAGGGCGAAGATCAAACAGATCAAATACGATAATTCCCATACCCCTAAGAAGCTCCTTAACGACATTCAGATGATCTTCCAAGACCCAATCGATTCCCTCGATCCCCGTATGACGGTTGAGGACATCATCCAGGAAGGTCTTCGCATCCAAGGCCACCATAACGCCAGGGAAAATCATAAGAAAACCGTCGAGATCCTCGAAAAGGTCGGCTTGGTCCCAGAGCATGCCTCACGTTACCCCCACGAATTCTCCGGCGGCCAAAGGCAACGTATCGGCATCGCCCGTGCCCTCATCATGAATCCGAAGATCCTCATTTGTGATGAGCCGATCTCCGCGCTTGACGTCTCAATCCGCGCCCAAATCATCAACCTCCTCAACGATTTGAAGGAAGAGATGGGCATCACGATGATCTTCATCGCGCACGACCTTTCCACGGTCAAATATTTCTGCAACCGTATCGCGGTTATGTATTTCGGGAACATGGTCGAGCTTGCGACTTCCGATGAATTGTTCAAACATCCGTTGCACCCATACACCCGTTCTTTGCTCTCCGCGATCCCTCAGCCTAACCCCTTATCGGAAAAACGGCGTGAACGTATCGTCTATAATCCTGCGACCGACCACGACTATTCCAAAGGAAAGCCAACCTTCCGTGAGATCCTTCCAGGTCACTTCGTCCTCTGCGATGATGCGGAAGAAGCCAAATACCTTGAGGAAATCAAGAAAATCGACGCGAAAGGCGAAGAGGAATAACAAACAAAACAGGCCAACGTCAATTGGCCTGTTTTTAGTCTGCCTGTCCAATGCTTTGGAGATATCTTTTGAGGATGACCCCAGCCGCGGCAGAGTCGATAACCTTCTTTTGTTTTTTCGCGTTCATCCCTAATTCGTGGAGTAAGGAAGAAGCTTCGACCGTGCTATTCCTTTCATCCATTTTCATTATGGGTTTTCCAGGGAAAGCTTTTTGAAGAAGAAGGATAAAATCCTCAACTATTGGAGTCATTTCGCAGGGGTCTCCTGAAGGGAAAAGCGGATAGCCGATGACGATGGTTTCGACTTTCTCTATTTCCATGATGTCCCTAACCCTTTGAAGAGCCATCTCGTAATGGGTCGCGGCGAAACGGAAATTCTCAAGAAGGGTAATGAAAAGCCCACTGCGGGAAATGGCGGCTCCGATTGACCCTTTGCCTAAGTCGAGGGCGAGAATGTTTTTACTAATGCTGTTTTCGGCCATTTTTCTTTCGGCAATATTCTATTTGATTGCCCAAACCATTTAAATAATGGAATAATCTTTGTGGAGACAAATAATGGATGCCGTCGTTAAGACAAAATACGGGAAAATTCAGGGATTGGAAGAAGAGGATTGCTTCCTTTTCCTTGGTGTCCCATTTGCTTTGCCTCCAATAGATAATTTAGCTTTTTCGCATCCAAAGCCTCCTAAGCCTTTTGAAGGAATTTACGATGCTACAAAAGGGAAAACCAACCCCATCCAAGGAGAAGGCGTTGCAAGCGTTCCTAACAATTCATTGGATTGTTTATACCTCAATGTTTTCGTGCCCAAAGGACTAAAAGAAGCGACCCCTGTCATCGTTTGGATACATGGAGGTTCATATAGCCACGGAGGATCCGGGGCTAAAAACGAATCTGGTAGGCCTTTGGAATATGAACTTGGATTCTTTGCTAAGGAGACCAAGACGATCGTCGTTTCCATTAACTACCGTCTAAATCTATTCGGCTTCCTCGATTTGACTTCATTTGGCCCATCATTCGAAGCCAATAACGGCTTATATGATCAGATAATGGCCTTGCGTTACATCAAGGAGAACATCGCTTTCTTTGGAGGTGACCCCAATAACGTAACATTGCTTGGACAATCCGCGGGAGCGGCCTCGATTTTGGCCCTTCTAGAAATGCATGAAGCCCGTCCTTATTTCCATAAGGCCATCATGATGTCCCCCTGCGTCGATTCGTTCTTCTCCAAGGAAGAAGGAGAGAAACTGACCAAGAAATACCTTTCTTACCTTCATCTTAAAAAGGAAGATATCGCTCCTAGGGCACTCTCTAACTTGCCTATAAGGAAAATCCAAAAGGCTAACGACAAACTGGAGACATATCTTGTCGCTAAAAGGGAATTCCGTTGCGCATTTTCTCCGATAGTCGATGGAAAAACGATACATGTCTTCCCTAAAAACGGAATTTCGGATTCCTCAAAGCCGATTCTTATTGGCCATACGAAAAACGAATGCGACCTATTCGTGGAACCTGTACCTGGCTTTGTCCTTCCCTTTGCTAAGTTACTGCTAGGAATCAAACCAAAGAAGATGAAGGGAAGGTTAAGAAGAAGGATATCCGATGCCTTGACGGATGAGATCTATATCAATCCGATTCACGATGTCCTAAAAGCCTATAACGGGATGGCATATTATTACCAACTCGATTACATTAACCAAAAATACCCGGATAAAGGCATGGGGCCCTATCACGTAAGCGATATCCCGATAGTCTTTGGATTAGATTGGGGAAACCATCAAGACGTCAACCCACGCGATGTGCACGTTGGCCGTAAATACCGGGCGATGTTTTCTTACTTTGCTTATAAAGGAGCGGTCAATTTCCCTTCATTCAAGGTAAATGAAAAACCCCATATCATCGATTTCGATGGTATTTTGATTTAAGAATTATCAAGCCACTCCGGTGACGAAGAGAATTAATTTAACGATGTCGAGGACCATTATCGCCCCGATTAAGCTTGTATAGACGATATTGAGGACCTTGATTGGCTTTTCCTGCACTTTGATATTCCTTATGGCAAAGAAAATCATCACGAAGCAAGGAACGAAGGTTATGATGATTAATCCGGTTGCATAAAGAAGTAGGCCCAACGATCCGAACATCGCGACAACGGCTACCCCAATTCCGTCCTGGGCCTTTCCACTAGAGCCTTGGGAAGCTTGGTCGGCAAGATTCGCCATGGCCTGGTTTAAGTTAAATGAAGCAAGCAATATAACGGGGAAAACCAAAAGAAGGAGGAATATTCCCATAATGATTGTGGAAGGCAAACGTGATTTGTCCATGTTTTCTTCTCCTTATAAAAGCGCGGTGAATAATTTGAGGAAGGAGCAAAGCCTGATGCTCCATTTCCCGAGTTTATAGTCCTCTGGAACCTTCTCGGAAACCGCAAGCATCTCCTTGAAGTCTTCTTCGAGGTCCTTTAGACACGGATTATTATAGATTAACGTTCCACATTCGAAATGGTGGACTAAGGAACGGAAATCGAAGTTGATGGTTCCAACAAACCCCAAAGTGGAATCGGAAAGCATCGATTTCTCGTGGTTGAAGCCTGGTTTGTAGATATAGATGTTGACTCCCGCATCAAGAAGATAACGGAAATGGGATTTGGCGATGAGATAGACGAGTTTCTTATCGGGAATGCCCGGGACGATGAGATTGACTTCGACGCCCCTTAAGGCGGCGTTCCTCAAGGCATCGAGGAGGGAATAGGTTGGGATAAGGTAAGGAGTGGAGATATAAACCCTTTCCTTCGCGTAATTAAGCATGTTGATGTAGTTTTGCTCACCGACCAAGGCATCATCGATTCCGCCTGGGCCATCGCCAAAGGGCATGACGTATCCCTCTTCATCATATTTCTCGTATTCATAGGAGAGGAATTTCTCGTAATCGCTGATATGGTTGACCGCGAGGTTATAGTTTTGCAAGAAGGTCATGATGAGGTTATTGATGGCGCTTCCCTCAATCTTGACCATCGTATCCTTCCAATAGCCGAACCTAACGATGAGGTTTGCGTATTCGTCAGCGAGGTTAATGCCCCCTGTAAAGGCCATCTTATGGTCGATGACCACGATTTTGCGGTGGTCACGGTTATTGTAAGCGCCGGATAGGATTGGCCTAAACGGGTGGAATTTCGCACATTTGATTCCGTATTTACCAAAGATCTTAGGGGTATTGGAAGCGATTGTTCCGCCACATCCCATATCGTCATAAACGATACGAATATCGACCCCCTGCGCGGCTTTTTCCTTCAAAATCTCGGTGACCTCACTCCAGAGTTTGCCATCGGTGATGATAAAGAATTCGATGAAGATGAATTCCTTCGCTGAACGGAGTCCTTCCATTAAGGCCGGGAAGAAGGCCTCACCGTTTTTATAATAGGTTAATCTATTCCCGTTATGGATTCCCATTCCCGTGGTTTTATGGACATAATGGAATGTGCCATAGGCGTTTCCGAGTTTTTCCCTATCGCCATCATCCATCTTGAAATGCTTTTTCTCGGCTTCCCTTGTTGCCAAAATGACCCTCTTATCCCTTTTACGAAGTCCATGGTTTCCGAAGATCAAATAGAGGACGGATGTGAGGAAGGGAAGCAAAAGCATGCCGACGATCCAAGGAATCTTGAATTCGGGGTCTTCCATTTTCCTGATGATTTTGAAGAAGATGATAAAGGCAACGATAAAGACGGTTATTCTAATGACGATATAGGCAACAACCAACAAAGGTTTGACCAAATTGCTTTGTTCTCCAAGCAAGGCTTCGAGCAAATTGTCTAGCCAGAATTGGAGGACGACGATAATCGCGAGCTCAATAAGGAGAAGTAGGATGACTAGGAAATATCCGGAAAACAGATTACGCAGGAATTTTTTCATAAAGATTTTTGCCTTTTTCGTCTTTAGGCATTTTACCACGAAGAGACTTTAAAACTATAGACCCATGTTTGCGCGCGCCATTGCGAAAAGAAGGAGAAATCCCTATTATTTATCCACTTGCTATGAAAGAAAAGTTAATCGCATTCATCGAAAGTCATAAGGTTATCTCCCTTATCGTCTTTTCCTTTCTATTCGCTTTTATAGTAATAATGGTATCCTCGCAGATTACCTCTTTCCTCTTCCCCCGGTTTTCCTTAGCCCAGTATTACAACGACTCCTCGATTTTCTATGTCATGGGTAAGTCGATGGCGGAAGGAAGGACCCCATATATCGAAATTTACGATCATAAGGGTCTATATATTTTCTACTACACGGCCATTTCCGGGGTCTTGGGGAGAACTGGTTTATTCTTCTTCCAGGTCCTTATCATGAGCGTAAATTTCGCTTTCCTGATTTTGGCGATGAGGGAATTCAAGGCGAGATACCTAACGATTCTTTGGGCCTTGATGCTTTTCGGCGGATTATATTGCGCCTTCGGGCAAGCTCCGGCGGATGCCGATTTGGAAATGCCCTTCATGGCCATTATGATCTATTTCTACGCCCGCGGATTCGTTAGGGAAAGCGATAATGATTTCATGATTGGCAACATCTTTGCAGGAATAGTCGCTGGAATTGCCTTGAATCTCCGCATGACCGATGCAATGGTGGCCTTGGCCTTTGTTATTTATTACGCCTTAAGGTGCCTCAGGCAAAGGAAATGGAAGATTCTTCTTCGTGACGCCTTGCTTTGCATCGGTGGTCTATTGTTGATGTGCTTACCCCCATTTATCCACGCTTTCGCAGGCGGATTCTTCAAGCAGATGGCGGATGCCGCCTTCCTTGCCAATTTCCGTTATGTTGGCAAGGTGAACAAATACGACATGCTTCCGGTTTCCCTAATGGCGATATTCGGTTTCACAATCGCCACGATCCTTTTGCTCATATTCAAAAGGAAAACCATCAAAATCGAATACATGGCCTTTGTGATTATCACTTTGGCGATCATTTTCCTCATCCAAATCGTCATCGTGAATTTCCCTCATTACCTTATCGTTACCTTCGATTATTTCGTGGTCATAATCCCTCTTCTTGCTTCCCTTTATATTCCGGTTAAGGAGAAGGACGTTCCAAGAAAAGTGACAACCGGTATTTTGTCCCTTGCCTTTATCGTCGCCTGTGGGACAAATTTCCTCGTTTGTTTCAACCATTATGAAGAAGAAAGAAGGACTACGGACTATATCCTCTCCTCAATAAATGAGAACGATAAAGATGGCCATATCATCTGCATAGACGTAACCCCCGCCTATTATTTGCAATTAGGCGCGAAGATCGGTTATCCGGATTTCGCTTGCCAAGGCAACCATATGCCAATCGCCTCCGATTTCTCAAGGGATAAGTTCCTTGTTTATCTAGCAAGCGAGGAATGCCATTTCGTAATAGCGGAGAAGAATAATGAGATGGTCCAAAAATGTCTTGAGGATTCCCTAGCTAACTATGAGGAAGTCATCAAGGAAGGCTATGACAAAATCCCCATCTCCCTTTACCGTCATATTATCTAAAACACCTACCGTTTGCTAACTTAACGGGAAACGTAGGTGTTTTTCATATGTTTTGAAGGGAATTAAAATCTATTGTCTAAAAAACAACGTGGCTTATACTTTGCTAAAAGATCTAGGAGAGTCGTTATGGATGATTTAATGGATAGAAGCGAGGGTGTTCCCGAAATAGAACTTTATGTCAAAGGCGGAGGATTCGAGCTTTCGCGTAATGTTTTCCGCCTTAACGCTTTTGGTGAGACCAAATATAGGGGAGTCGAAGAAAAAGGCGAGATTAAGGATTGGGTCATCGTGGCCCAATCTCTCGATGGTGTTTTATCGGTCCGTTTCCATACCCATGACGACGAAGGAAAACACCTCGATGTCTTCGCCGCAGAAGATCTTCATGTCGGCGATGAATTCAATCGCGACGTCCTCATTAACAAAAGCGGGGTACAGATTCCTTTGGAAATCAGAATGAAATATCGCCTTGCTAGATAGGTATAATTAAGAAAAAACCTTCAATACAATTGCATTGAAAGATTAAAATCCTATGGGTATGAATTAGTGATTTGATACCAATCATTTTCGGTGTTTTGAAAGAAATTAATTCGGTGTTTTGAAAAAGTTTTTATTTTCGGAACACCATTAGGAATTATGGTCGAGGCCCTTTTAACGGTTCTCGATCCTTCTTTTTGAACTTTTAAGTCCAACTTAATAGTTGACTCTTCCATAAGCTCGTCTTCCTTATAGATGTTTTGGATATGCATCGTAATGTTGTTTCTTGAAGTCTGAAAAAGATCGGCGAGCGCAGCTTGGGTCATCCAAATATCCTCGTCGCATAAATAGACTTCGACGTTAGAATTCCCGTTAGGCGTGTTGTAAATTAAAATGTCATTTTTATCAATCATGATGCGCATCTACTTGTTCAACTAGAAGTACACATATTTGTGATTAATAATCAATATTTGTCGAAACGCAAAGACGTTAGAAATAAAAAAACAGCCCCGAATGTATCAGGACTGTAGTCTGCATATGGTGCGGGCGACAGGAATCGAACCTGCACGGTTGCCCATATGATCCTAAGTCATACGCGTCTGCCTATTCCGCCACGCCCGCAACTTCAATAATAAAGGATTCGCGCTTTCGCGCTTGCATAGTATACAACCAAAAAGCCTTTGGTGACTATTAGATTTTTTATCCGCGTTTTATGTAAAAAACTATGTAATGCATCGCCTATTTTTTCTATGAATAAAAAAGCGAGGCTCACTTGCCTCGACCGCGTTCACGATGCCCTAATTAGAACATCAAGTCCGAATGGATGCCCTCCATGAGGTTATACCCGTATGATTCAACGACTGTATTCTCAAGGAAGCGGCGGAATTCACGGCCCTTACGCTCTTTCTTTTGTCCCGTCAAACGAGACAAGGCGCTTTTGATCAATTGGCTCATTTTATGCCCTCCTTTCTATGTAATTTGATTGCCTTTGCCTTGCTCACTTCCAAAGCAAAGGTGCATGACTATAGTCCTAAAAAAACGGAATGCAAGATGTAAATACATATGAAAACGCTTTCCATGTCGTTTATTATGCGGTTTTAGGCCGTATAAGGTTACGAAATGCCTAAGAAGGTTAGGAAGGAATAAAACAAGGTTAGGCGTTTGCTGTTTCCTAAGATGTAGGTTTATCTAAAATGAAGCCAACCAAAGGTCACGTTCTTCTTTTGCCCATTCGTTTGAAGGATAAGAAGACGTCGATTCAAAAGGAAAGGATGTCTTGAGATATGATTAAAAAACTTCCTACGAGAATCATCTGCTCGGTCGTCGCCGTTTTGGCGATTGCGACCCCAATCGTAGCGGATAATCTTTATGCCCAATTCGAAACCCCAATCAAAGGTTTGCTCGTTCCTCCAACAGTCATTGACCAAGGAGGAGGAAAAGAGGAGAAGGCCGCCGGAAACGAGCTTGCTAAGAAAGCCGTCACCGATGGCATCGTCCTTTTAAAGAACGAGAACAACGCCCTTCCACTAGAAAAGAGCTGGGACATCTCCTTAAATTTGCTCGGGTGGGCTTCCGTCAACTGGCTCCATGGTGGATCTGGTTCGGGCATGGTTTCCCCAAGCAAAGTCGATAATTTCAAGCTCTCAGGCATCGCCGATGCCCTTGAGGATTATGGCATCGAAGTCAACCATGACCTCCTCGATTATTACAAAACGGTTTCCTCCCCAAAGGCGAACCCGGATATCGATACCCTTCATATGCACCGCGAATCAGACGGTCATAGATTCGACCTCTACGATCCGAAGATCGAAGGCAACGCCAAATATCAGACCCTTCTTGAGGAAGCTTATGATTTCTCCGATACGGCGATCGTCGTCATCGGACGTCAAGGCGGCGAATCCGAGGATATGCCGGAAATCCAATACAAAAACGGCAATGTCATCGATAATTCCCGTCATGATCTCCAAATCTCGACCGAAGAGGAAGAATTGTTGAAATACGCGACCACCCATTTTGATAAGACGGTCGTCATCATCAATTCCACGAACCCCTTCCAGATGGATTTCCTTGAGACCATTCCGAATATCGATGCCGCTCTCCTCATCGGGCCAACCGGCACCCAAGGCGCGAAGGCCATCCCTTATGTCCTTTATGGCGAAGATATGGATGGTAACGAAGTTTCTCCTTCTGGACACCTCGCGGATATCCTCCCATATGACTTCAAGCAAAACGTCGCCTATGAATATTGCGGATATGAAGGCGTAAGTTTCTTCTCCAATACGGCCGAATACGGCGCCAACCAATCGACCAACGCCGGTCTTAACCGCCGCCCATCCCTTCCTTATGTCGATTATATTGAAGGAATCTATGTCGGTTATCGTTATTATGAGACCGCGGACGCGATGGGTAAATTCGCAAATAAGTCCCGCCCGTTGCTCGATGGCAATGCCAATGGCTATGATGCCGTCGTCCAATTCCCGTTCGGTTATGGACAGTCCTACACCAACTTCGAATGGACAGTCAATTCCGTTTCCAAAGCCTCTGGCTCCGCTATGGAAGCCGATGGAAAAATCGATATCGAAGTCTCCGTCAAGAACACTGGCAAATGGACTGGCAAAGATGTCGTTGAGCTCTATTTAGAGGCCCCATACATCAATAATGGCATCGAAAAGAGTGCCGTCAAACTCGTCGACTTCGAGAAAACCGGATCGATTGCCCCGGGCAAAACCGAAACCGTAACTCTCCATGTCAACGCCAGGGATTTCGCTTCCTACGATTGCTATGACAAGAACAATAACGGTCAAGCAACCTATGAAATCGATAAAGGCACCTATCGCTTACGCCTTGGCACCGATTCCCATACCACCGCCGAAGTCCTCTTCGTCGGAGATAGCAACAAGAAAGACGGCGTCTTCGAATATAACGTCGCCTCTACCTTGATTCTTGATAAGGATACCCACACGGGCGAAACGATTAGGAATCTCTTCACTGGTGAGGACGCAATCGATGGCAGGGCCGTCGATGGCCTCGATGTCGCCGGATGGGATATCGCTTATATCTCCCGTTCCAATATGCCATCGGAACCAGTCAAACAGACTTCAACCCATGATAAAGCAACCGGCCGCGCGATGGATGAGAAGACACTTGGCTTGGTCACATTCGCCGGAAGCGGATCCACCTCGCAAGTCAAAGCGCAGGCCTGGAACGAAGCTACCGAAGACGAATTCGGCGATCCTCTAGACCTAGACAATTCCTTCGCTTGGGAGCAAGGCGGAAACCGCAAACTCTATGATAGTGATGGCATCACCCTTACGGAAGATGGCTACTATTTCGCAGAACATTTCGATGACGAGGCTTCCTGGAACGAACTCCTTGGCCAAATCGATTACGCTAGCGCTAGGGCCTTTGTCTCCAACGCCCACCCGAATACCAGGGCCCTCGATGCCATTGGCTATCCAAGCTCGACCTCCCTTGACGGTCCAGCCCAAATCGGTTCCTTCAACGCTGCCGAAGGCCAAGTCGGCGTCGGCTTCCCCTGCGGTGCCTTCCTCGCCCAAACCTGGAATAAGGACCTCCTCTTCGAAATCGGTCTAGAAATGGGCGAACAGATGAACAAGCATGGTGAATACGGCGTCTACGGCTGCGGCATGAACATCCATCGCAACCCATTCGGCGGAAGAAACTACGAATATTTCTCCGAAGACCCATTCCTCACCGGTTCCCTTGCCGCCAACTACGCTAAAGGCGTTAAACTTAATGGCAAACTCCCGGTCATCAAGCACCTTGTCGCCGCTGAAACCGAGACTTCACGTGATTCCCTTTATACCTATATGAGTGAGCAGGCTCTCCGTGAAATCTACCTTGAGCCATTCCGCATCGTCATCGAAGGAGAAGGACTCTCCGTTGCCGCGAAGGACTACGCGGAAAAAGGAAATGGCTACAATCCTTCCGTCAACTCCCTCATGACCTCCTATAACCGCGTCGGTGCCGTTTGGGCCGGCGGAAGCGCTGCCTTGCTTAAAGGCGTCCTCTTCGGTGAATGGGGCTTCCAAGGTGAGATCATCACCGACTGGAGTGACAACAACCAATACATGAACATGGATCAAACGATCCGCGTTGGTGGCAACCTCGGTATGTCGGTCGCTCTCCGCTTCGATTACGATACCCCACTTCGCGCTAGACTCGCCCTCCGCGACGCCGTCAAGAACGTCGTCTACGCGAGATTACGCGCTTCCCTTGCCCTTGAGGATTACAACACCCATCCATATAACGGCAAGACCATCATCAGCAATATCACGATCCCAGGCGTTGACTGGGTCACCCCAGTAGTCGTCGTCTTCAACGTCGTCTGCTTCGTCGGAGCCGCCGCGGCCCTCTACTTCGGCGTCTTGCTCCACCCAGGACTCAAATTCGGTTTCCGTAAGAAGAAGAAAGAAGAATAATCGAGTCTATCAAAACCACAGGTTAATGGCCTTCTGCGTCCCCTTGTAGCAGAGGGCCATTTCCTTTTTAAGGAAAGAAAAAGGCCATTTTCATGGCAAGATTATGGCCCCAAAACGAAAGGTTAGGAGGCAAAGCAACAAAAGCGTTTTGCCCGCTTCATAATCTTGCCGAGATGAAAAAGCCACTTTTGTTCCTTTTTGCGACGACTTCCTTATCTTCGCTAGCCTCTTGTGGCGTTAGCATAGGGACCTCTTCCTCGACTTCTTCATCTTCGAAAGAGGAATCGCCCTCCACCGGCCCTGATATCGTCAAGGATTACCTCAAGGTGGAAGGGGAAAAGCTCATCGACCACGAAGGAAAGGAAATCCTCCTTCGGGGCACCAATCTTGGAGGAGTCTTCATCCAAGAACGTTGGATGGATCTCACCGATAGCCCAGACCTCCTCATGACCATGAATACGCTGACCGCGAAATTCGGTCGTGAAGATGCCTTCGACCTCCTTGAGACCTTCTCCGCGAACGCCCTTACGAAAGAGGACTTCAAGAACCTCAAGGACCTGGGCTTCAATTGCCTGAGGCTCCCCATCTCCTACATGGACGTCTTCGATTGCGATTACGACCTCCTCCGTTCGGATAACCCCGACCCAGACGAAGTCTACTCGATGGATATGAAGGTCAGATACGAACACCTCGAGATGATCGATAACGTCATCAATGAGGCCGAAGAGAACGGGATGTACGTGATCATCGATCTCCATGGGGCCTTCGGAAGTCAAAACGGACAGGACCATTCAATCGATTCGAGGCAACACGATTGGTTATGGAGGGAGGATGACCTAGGAGACATCTTCCGTCAGTTCACCCTCGAGACCTGGGAAGTGCTTGCCACGCGTTACCAAGGCTATAAAAACGTCGCGGGATACGACCTCCTCAACGAACCCGCCGGCTATAGGGACCATCCAGAGTGCATCACCTATGAAACCGGCCCAACCCAATTCGCTTACTTCGATGAGCTCTATAAAGCCATCAGGGCCATCGATAAGAACCACATCATCATCATGGAATCCGTGTGGACCGCGGAAAACCTCCCAAAGCCCAGCGATTACGGATGGGAAAACGTCATCTACGAATTCCACCATTACGAGAATAGCGGGGTTGGCGATGACGCGACGCAGATAAGGTCATATAGGAACCGTGTCGAAAACATCCTAAATGGCAAATTCGGCGTTCCCCTATACATGGGAGAGATGTGCCCCCATTGCTCATATGAAGGATGGGAAACGATCCTCGACCTCTTCAACGAGAAAGGCATCTCCTGGACAAGTTGGAACTTCAAGGTCAAAAGGGCCGATAGCGAATGGGGCCTATTCAATATCAGAATCGATAATGAAGGCGACCCATCAATCCCCGTTTCGGAAGTCCCCGGTATTGTAAGAGGAGATGATTCCGCGCTTGAGATCGAGCGTAAATGGGGAGTGGACCAAAGAAAAGGTCTATACAAGAACGAAGGGTTATGCGAAGTCATCTCCAAGATGGCGAAGCAGGAGTACCCAAGAACTAACAAAGGTTAAAGCGTCTCCCTAGAGACTTTACCCCCATCACCGAGTTCAATTAGTAATCAATGAACTCTAGCCTACACGCTACCCCCATCAAGAAAAAGACCATCGAAACCCTTGGTCAATTTGGACAAAACAAAAAAAGGAGAAAACATGAAAACTAAAAAATTGCTTGTCCTAGCATCATCCCTCATCCTTCTCACCGCTTGCGGCGGAGCGCCGGAGTCCTCGAGCTCGTCCCAGTCGACGGGCCCGACCACCAACCCGTCGAGCAGCTCCAGCACCCGCCCATCGAGCTCCAGCACGCCGGCACCGAGCTCCTCCAGCTCCACGCCGAGCACACCAGTCGAGCC
>CAMVEL010000007.1 GCA_947166565.1 uncultured Erysipelotrichaceae bacterium | reverse complement strand
AGGGCTATTATAGTCCGGAGAAACGTGGGGAGACCTACACCAAAGAAACGCTACCCACACGAAAATATGCGCGAGTGGCAGCTGCCGCTTCATCGCCCGGCCACCGCTCCTCCCCTCAGAATGAAAAAAGCCTCCCTCGCGGAAGGCCAGGAATTCCAGAAAAGCCCGCATCATCAGCGGTTTTCCAAGAAAAAACGTCCCTGATGATTGTATCAAGAACGTATTAGTCATTTGGTGGACCATCAGAGATGCCAGTAGAACCTTTTCTTTCTAGGCAAAAGCGCTGATTTTATCGCCATAATTTAGAAATTAGCCAAGATGCCAATCATCCGTTAACGACTTTGATTAATTGGAAACTCTTCGCGGAAGATTGATGCCTCGCAGTCTACAATACTCTTCAATTGTCTTTCTCCATTTTCTTGGAAGTTTATCGAAAAGCTCATAGAATTCCGCGCAGCTTTTGGTAGAGGCGTTAATGAAAGACAAGACATAATCAATGGCTTGTGCATCCTTTTCGGCCTTGTTACCCCTTCGATCATTAATGAGCATCTTTTGAATTGCAAAGGCCGAAGGACTTGCGACTTTAACCAGGATTCCGTTGCGTTTTACTTCGATATAATTTGAACCAAAAAGTTCAACATAGCTTAACGATTCAGCGAAAATTCCAGAAGATCCAAGACGAACACACGAAAGTCCTTCTCTATTGAGCTTCGCCAAGAATTCAACTTCAAAGCCTTCCGGGGACACAAACCTCGATTTGCTGGTCATCGAATCCTGAAAATGGTCATAGTTAATTGATTTAAGTCGCTCACTAAGGTCCGCGGCCTTGGCTCGTTTGCTATCGGAAACGTAAAAATCAATGTCGGTCGTGCGAACGCTTGGCGCAAAGCCTTCAAAGACTTCGACATAAAAGCTAAGGCACCAAGAACCAATGAGAATAACGTCATTGATGAAGCCGCATCGGAAAAGGCCTGAATGATCTCGCTTAATTTGTTTTCGTTCTCAACTGCCATAGTGTCTCAAAGCCTTAACTAGCTTATCCTCCTCTTTTCGCATTATGCGAAGATTGCTTTCAATCCTTTTTCTTTCTCGATAGTCTGCGTGGGCCTTTTTCGCTTCGTCCGATTCGCTGGCCCCGATATATTCGGATACGATCACGGATCCTTCTCTATGCTTCCTGTAGCAATAGGACTTTCCGTTTATGGTTTGCTCAAATAAGTAGCCCCTTGGGAGAGATAACAAAAGAGATTCATATGAATCGATGTTCTTCTTAATGCGGTCAAGCTCTTCAATCAGCACTTCTTTTAAAACGGACATATCAACCTCCACGAATATTATACTACATGTTATTGAAATATAAAGTATGTAGCATAGATATTCGAGAAAAGAAAACCCACAACCACGATTGACCAAACCATAAGCGGCCTTGAATCTGATTGTGGACGTTTTCCCTAGCTGACCCTGCGATGAGAATACCTCTTTAAATAATCAGCTGCATTTATAGAAAATCCGAACACTTCGTCATCAACATAGACGTAGTTCTTCTGAAATCTCATTTGGTGGAGTCGCCCCGTACTGGACGGTATCCGCGTCCGCGTTCATTGAAGATCAGAATTTATCCATGTTTTTGAAGGGAAAATGTCTAAGCGATGGAGTACCAACCACCTCAGTTTTGCGATGGTGGACCACCCATCTTTTGTATTTCTCGGCCCCGTTTCCGCCTTCTTCCGGAAATCCTGGAAATCCGTTTCGCCGCCTTGATAGATCTTAGCGGGAACGGGGTTTCTAATTGAAAGCAGAGGCCGCTGACTTCATTCACTTGCCAAGTCAGGGCTCTCAACCGTCTTTACAATCAGAAGTGTTTGGCTTATGTTCTTGGTAGAGAATCCAAGGCTGGCAATTAGAGCCCCGTTCGGTTCTCTATTTTTTTATCCAGCGAAGAAAAACGCTTCCATTTCGAAAACATCGATTGAAACTAAACGACCTTCCCCTGTGTTTTCAGGGGTGTTTCATTCCAGCCGCCACTTCTTCAGAGCGCCGAATCGAAAATCCGGGATTTTGATCTGCTTATCGCATGTTTTTGCAGGTATTTTGATTTTAAAACCGGCTGCAAAATACAAAAAATCCCAAGCCGTTCAAGGTTTGGGATACGGGTACTGGTGGTGGAGTCGCGGGGAGTCGAACCCCGGTCCGAAGGACGCTCATCAAAGACCTCTACAGCTTAGTCCCCATCTAGTAATCTAAGAGATTGATGGAAACGAGTATTCCCCTAGATCCGACTGTACGGTTTTCGACCGTTAACGCCAGTCCAACGTCAACAGCTTATCGCTTTCTGGTTGCGCTCCATTCCTGCCAAAGCGCTAAACGCAGGGTGGAACGTGCTTGTCCGCGATTCGCGGAACCTCTTTGGGTGCTCTAATTAGGCGCAAGCGAGGGTGGCGCCTTTGCCAGGAACCATCCAAGGTTTGACAGTTTTGTCAGTTATTGTTTTTTGGCGGTTAGGGTCGCCATCCCGCTGCAGTCTAGGCCAAACTATCCCCCGTCGAAACCAGTGCGGCCCCATGGGTGTGCAGTTTGAACTGCGGGGTAATTATATACATGACGCCCTGTTTATCAACCGCTAACCTAAATAACTTAAACGATTTAATTAATTTGTCATCCTAAAATAGATACATGTATCAAACGAAATGACCTTTTCAAAAGGCTGTTTTCTTTCTCCAATAAGAAAGACAAAAGAAGAATTCAATGGCGCTGATAACGAAGGAAAGGGACCCAAAGATGACCGCTAGATAAAAACCGGGGCCACGGATTAAGGACGATTCGACGATCGACTGGTTGGTGGATGCGATGATAAAGGGCACAAAGCCAAAAGCGATCGTCGTCGCTAAGGATAGCAAGGAGCAAATACCCGTATTCTGCACGCTATTTCTGCCAGCCAAAGCGGCCATTATGGAAATCAAGGCCACGAAAAGGATAACCACAAACGGAAGGTTGAAGGAAAACTGATAAGAATATAGATATCCTTTGCTCACTATCTCAACGTCTCCCCCAAAAACGACTTTTAAGGAATCAAAATAAAAAATCTCCCCCTCCGCGGATGTTTCGCCAACAAAAGGAAAAAGGAACGACAAAACGGCCAAAAGCATCGAAACGGCCGACAAATATATCGCCATTCCGCGCCTATCCCGTTTTGCGAAGTTTTTCTTCATGGCTTGTATTATCGATGCGATTTATTTGGGAAGCAATAAGATAAACGCCCTTTTCTTTTCCCATTTTTATGCGTTTGCTATTTCCTAAAAGTGAAAATGCGTGTATCGTTTGCTTTGCAAAAAGAAACGGAAAAACAAGATGTCGAATAAAAAGAACAGAAAACCAAATAAAAAGAGGATGGACCCCGAGAAGAAAAACAAGATTATCATCGGGTTCAAAACCGTCTTCTCCAATGATGCCGTCGTCGCGGCCGGCCGTAATCTACCATGGTTCATTCCCATTCTCATCGCCTTGGCTTCGGTGGTCTTGGCTCTTATCCCAAGCTTTGTCACCGGAATCAGGTCGGACATGGGATATTCTTCCCTAGGGGCCAATTCCTATGGTTATGAAAACGGGCTCGTCGCTTTCGGTGATTTCCTTGAAAGCGAAAAGAACACCCTATCGATGAAAATCGAAAACAACGAATTGAAGGTTACCGGATGGAATGAGGCCCTCGATCACCGCAACACCGGTTCACAATGGTTCTCTTATCCAATAACCGAGCCTCTTCCTCAGCCAGAGACCTCCTCTTCTTCTGCCGAAGCTTCCACTTCGACCGAAGTCCCGGTCGTCGTCACCCCAACCGTCACCAACGGATTCGAAGTCTTCTATTATGAAGAAAACGAGAACATCAAATTTGAGGATTTCCGTACCCGTATTCTCCAAAACCTCAATCCATACACCATCCAAGAAAGGTTCGATAACCCAGACAGGACTTATGGAACCACATATAGAACCAACCTTCTTTTGTTAGCAAAAGATAGATTCTATTTCGCGAAGTTCCAACGCACCGTTAACGGAACCGGATCCCACTTCTATGGAAAGTTCGATCACCCTTCGATGCAGGGAATGAATCTCCTCGACCTTTATAAGGTCAGCGTCGATGCCACCCCTGGATCTCTCCAAAGGACAAACGAAATCCGTAACAACTGGAAAGATTTCTTCAGAAACTCATATGAATCGACGAAGAGCACTTCCGTTTGGTCCATGACCGGCGTCATGTTCGGCGTCGATGTCGGCGTCATCCTCCTCTTCGGCCTCGTCCTCTTCATCATGACGCGCGGAAAGAACAATCCGTTCCGCACGATTAAGTGGTATGAGACCATGATGATGGCTGGTTGGGCTTCGTTCAGTCCTGCGGTTATCGCAATCCCAATCGGATTCCTCTTATCGCAATTCTCCGCATTCATCTTCATCTTCCTCTATGGCTTAAGGGTCATGTGGATGTCGATGAGAGCGTTACGTCCTTACGACGTCGCCAAATAAATTAAAACGGGCAATCGCCCGTTTTTTTAACTGCTTAGTCCCCGTAATCGGATCCGCGGGATTTATCCTCTACAAAGATTTTCAAGGGATCAGTGATATCATGAATCTCTCGATATAGGAAACCGTCCCTTGTAATCCAAGGATTCTCGAAATCCGCGGTAAAGATGACCTTATGGAGTTTTTTGATTGTCTCATCGATCGAAGCCATTATCTCGTCGAAACGGTCATAACGCTTTTCCTCAAATCCGATAAGCCCATTATAGAAACCAGGCTCCACATAAAAGACGTTGCCTTCCTCGTCGGTATAGGCATGGACGAGCTTGTTTTGCTCGTCAACGAACGGTTTGTACTTGTTAAACTCAACGTAGTCCATATAATTTCCGAAAAGAATTTTAGCAGGAACGTTACCCTGATACATTCTTTTTAGTAAAATTATCTCAGGAAAGGAGGAATTGAAATGGTTGATCCCAAGAATATCAAAATTGTTTTCACCGATATCGATGGCACTTTATATAGCCATGTGACCAAACGCGTCCCTCCTTCTGCTTCTAGGGCCATCAAAGAGCTTCAGAAAAAGGGAATCAAGGTTTTCCTCTGCTCCGGCAGGAATTATTACCTAATCCGCAAATCCGGCGTTTTAAACGAATGCAAACCGGATGGTCTCGTGACCATGAATGGGTCCAACGCCATTATCGAGAACACGATCATCTATCGTAAACCGATTCCTAGCGAGGTCGTCGACAAAATGGTCATGCTCGCGAAAAGATTGAAATTCGGCTTGACCCTCATTGAGGAAAATGAAGGGCATATCAATTTAATTGATGACCGTGTCATACATGCGCATGAGCAATATGGCACGCGTTTCCCGCAGCCTCGCACCTATCCAGACCATTACGATAGGGTCGTTTACCAGATGATCGCCTTCATCGATCAATGGGAAGAGGATTTGATTGCCCCGCAGCTCCATGGTTGTAAAACCGCGAGATGGGATGAATACGCGGTCGATATCATGCTTGAGGACTCCGATAAGGCCAAAGGCATTGAATCGGTCCTTACCTATCTTGGCCTTAAGCCAGAAGAGGCCTTAAGCTTAGGAGATGGGAATAACGACGCGGAGATGCTTCGCTTCACCGGCATTTCCGTTGCCATGGGCAAAGGCGCGGAAAAAGCCAAAGAGGCCGCGGACATCGTTACGGATGACATCGATGAAGATGGCTGGGCAAATGCGTTTAAGAAACTAGGCTTGATTGATTAATCACTTGTGATAGGGCTCGTTATGGGAAATCCTAAAGGCCCTATAAAGCTGTTCCAAAAGAATGACCCTCGTTAATTGATGGGGGAAGGTGAGTTCCGAAAGGGTAAGCGATTCGTTTGCCCTCTTTTTTAATTCATCGGACAAACCCATTGAACCGCCTATTACAAAGTAAAGGTTGCTTCCACCCCTCCTAAAGGCTTCTTCCAAGTGAGTGGAAAAAGAAACGGAATCATATTGTTTTTTATTTAGGTCAAGGGCTATCAAATAATCGCTTGAAGATAGCAAATCAATGACATGCTTCCCTTCTTTTTCCTTTACCGCGGTAATCTCGGCCTCGCTCGCGTTTTGTTTGCAAGGGTAATCTGGGAGTTCAACTATGGCAGTGTCTGCGTACGGCTTAAGCCTTTTCAAATATTCGGCACAGGCCTCTTTCCAATAATTCTCTTTGAGTTTGCCAATGCAATAAATCGTTATTTTCATGCCTTATCACCCCCGAGAACTATCTCTTCTTGGCTGGTACATCTTAAATCTATGTGAGAATAATCAATACCAAGCTCGTCATAAACATCTTTATGGGTTTGCAAAGCGAGTTCCGCTTCGTTGCATTCCTCACTTAGATGCCCTAAATAGATTCCCTTGGTCTTACCTCCGATCATTTGGGCCATATAATGGGCCGAATCTATATTGGAAAGATGGCCATAATCTCCAAGTATTCTACGCTTAAGATAGATTGGCCTTCTTGAATGAATTTCCATATCCACATCGTGGTTGCTTTCGATTAGGTAATAATCACAGTTTTGAAAAAAGAATAGATCCTCTTCGAATAAGCGACCCGTGTCGGTGATATAGGCTAATCTCTCTTCCCCGTTGACGATAAGGAAATTCAAAGGATCTGGTGCATCGTGGGAGGTAGATACGGGAATGACCACCAAATCTTTGATTTCCTCGCCTACCCCATGTTCGATAAGGTGGTCTGGGTCTTTAATTGTGTATCTGCTCGCGTATATCGGGCAGAACTTCCTCATCATATGATGGTTTTTTATATGATCGGAATGGTTATGGGTAAAGAACACGGCATCTATATCGTGCGGCGTTTTGCCAAATAAAAGGCAGCCCTCTTTCAACAATTTGAGGGTAACACCCATGTCTATTTGGATTAAAGCGTTATCAGATTTGATGAGGGTCGCATTCCCTTTGCTTCCCGAACGGATAAAGGCAAAGCGCATCATTCGTCGTTGAAGCCGTTACGGGAGGCTTCGATTTGAGCCATACGGATTTCGTATTCTGGGGTCGGATCATCGAAACGGGAATAGGCTTTTTGAAAGACGAGGTGGACGATACCGGTTTGGCCTTTACGGTTTTTGGCCACGATGACCTGGGTTTCGGAAACGCCCTTATCGTCCTTCTTCTTTTCTGGAGCTTCGCCTCCCTCGTTTTCTTCACCTTCAGCGGGTTTGTTCTGATTTTGGTTCTTGCCCTTGTCTTTGGCCTTTTGGCCAAGGGAAGTGTAATAGTCCGAGCGGTACAAAAGCATACAGACGTCCGCGTCCTGCTCGATGGAACCGGAGTCCCTAAGATTAGAAAGGGATGGGACCTTGTTCTCGTTTTGGTCAACGTTACGGTTAAGCTGAGCAATGCAAAGAACGGGAACATCGAGTTCGCGGGCGAGAGTTTTTAGCGCGCCGGAAATCTCGGAGATTTCCTGTTGACGTTGGGCGATGTTTGGGTGATCGCTATAACGGATACGGCCCAAATAGTCGACGACGATGAATCCGAGGTCCGTGTGTTCTTTCTTAAGCCTATGGGCTTTGGAGATTATATCGCCAAGTTTCGCGTTAGGCGTGTCATCGAAATAGAGCTGGGTGCGGCTTATCTCACTTACCGCCGCGGAGATCTTGCGCTTCTCCGTAGAAGAAAGGTAACCTGTGGTGATATGGTCGCCGGGAACCATCGCGCGACAGGCGATAAGTTTCTCAACGACTTGCTCCGCGGTCATTTCGAGAGAGAAGAAAGCGACAGGCACCCTCTCTCTTGCCGCGGTTTGGAAAGCTAGATTGATACCTAAGGTCGTCTTGCCAACGGAAGGTCGGGCAGCCAAGATGATAAGGTCACCTTTTCTCCAACCATGGGTCATTTCATTAAGCTTCTTGAAACCTGTGTCTAAACCAATAAGGCCTTTTGTGTCGGATTCGTTGGATTTAGAGATATTATCCGCGACCGAGGCGGCGATTTCCTTAACGGCACGCATCTCTGAAACGGCACGCTTTTGGCAAATCTCGGCGATTAGGTCGTTGCTCCTGGAGATGAAGGCGGAAATGTCCTGCACTCCCTTGTTGTATTCTTCCTGGATATCACCGAATTTCAAAAGGAGCTGACGGAGAACCGATTGGTCTCTGACCATCGAAATATAATAGTCAACGTTCTCTGGGGTGATAACCGAGTCGACAAGCTCAAAAATATATTGAGGGGTTACGGATTTATCGTAATGGAGCGCGTTTAATTCGTCGATAACGGTTTGGGCATCGATTGGACGGTCGTTATCGTGGAGGATCTTCATCGCATGGAAGATCATCTTGTTACGGGGCTCGGCATTGGAAAAATCTGACTCTTCCAAGGAGCCTAAGGCGATATCCGCGGCATCGGAAGCGATTAGCATCGCCCCGAGAACGCTTTTCTCGGCCTCCACGTTTGATGGAAGGGTAATCGTCGGCATCTTATTTGGCCTCGCTGATATGGACGTTTACGGTGCCGACTACGACACCTTCGCTTCCATGGTAAAGTTCAATTCTAAGCCTCGTATAACCGATGGAGTTGGCTGGCTCCTTATCAAGGAACTTCCTCTTATCGATTTGGATGCCCCATTGTTTGAGCATGGCTTCCTCGATTTCCTTAGGGGAAATGGAGCCGAACATCCTTCCGTCTTTTCCAACCTTGGCGGTGAATTCGACGTTTAAGGATTCAAGGCGAGCTTTGACCTTTTCGGCCTCGGACTTTAGCTCCTTTTGCCTAGCGGTTTCTTCGGCGTTATTCTTGGCCAATTCTTTTTGGCTTTCGTTTGTGGAGGCTTTGGCTAAGCCCTTAGGAATAAGAAAATTGGTACCGTATCCATCGGAAACGACTACCGTTTCCCCTTTTTTCCCTACTTTTTTCACATCTTGAAGCAAAATAACTCTCATAAAATCAATCTCCTATTCCGCTGCGGGCCTCATCGAGATGGTTCTTGAGGGCCGTAAGCAATTTATCTATTCCGAATTCAACATTCGTTCCTGGGAAGGTGGAAGCCGCCATATGGTAATGGCCGCCGCCATTGGCCTTGCCAGCGATATTCTCGCAAATGAGTTGCACGTTTATCGAACCGTCGCTTCTAGCGGAAACCTTGAGTTTGGAAGAAGAGACGCGTCCGACGACGAAACAAGCATGGACACCAGTGATATGAATCAGTTGGTTAGCAACCTTGGAAATCGTGGCTTCCTCGATGATGTCGCTATTTTCCGCCATGCAGTAATAAACGCCAGGCTCTGGGGAACGAAGGGTGGAAACGATTGAGGTGATAAGGCGATATTCATCGTAATCGTCTTTGAAGAAGTCATAGATCTTGCCGTTATCCGCGCCGAAACCTTTAAGGATCTGAGCGGCTTCAAACGTCCTGTTCCCTGTGGTTTTGGATTCAAAGTTACTGGTATCAAGGAAGATGCCGCCAAGAAGCAAGGTGGCATATGCTGGAGGTATATCAACCCTGGGGTTCGCGGTCATGTAAAAGAGCATTTCGGTAATAAGCTCGGAAGCGCTCGATGCCGAAGGCTCGATAAAGCTGAGGACTGGGTTATCAACGAACTGAGACCCGCGACGGTGGTGATCGATAACGACTGTCTTCGAGGCCTTTTCCAACGCCTTTTGGCCCATGGCCATCGTGGGGTTGGAGACGTCGACGAGGACAAATAACGTGGACGGGGTGATTCTTTCAACCGCTTCACGGGAAGAAACGGTGATTTTGGAAAGTTCTTCCTTCGTAAACGAAGACAAGATGGCGCCCCGTGTCTTCTTCTCCGTATTGTCTGGATCAAAGACGATGCGGCATGGCTTTTTAAGATGGTTGCAAAGAGCAAGGATACCAAAGCAGGAACCCATCGCGTCCATATCCGCGTTGGTATGGCCGGAGACGATGACCTCGGAAGAATTTACGATAAGTCCCTTAAGGGAATCGCCAAGGGAACGGAATTGAACCCTACCGGTGTTTTCGGCTTGGGCCGTTTTGCCACCATAGAAGACCAAATCGGATCCGTATTTGGAGACGACAACCTGGTCGCCACCACGGGAAAGGGCGATATCAAGCGCGTTCGCGGACATTTCGTTTAGACGAATTGGATCTGGATAATCATGGGCGATACCGATGGAGATGGTCGGACGGAACAAGGAATCGGATTCGATGTTATGGACGTTATCGACGACCGAGAACCTATCTTCTTCCATCTTCTTCAAAGAAGCGTAGTTGGCAACAAGGAAATACGAATCGTTACGGAACCTCCTCAAATAGGCGCCCTTGTCCTTGAAGTAATTGAGGAGTTCGGTACGGACCTTGGTGATAAGGTCGGAGTTTTCGTTCTCGGTTTTTCCAGTGATATCCTCGTAGTTATCGATCATAACGACGCCGACAACGAGGGCATGGTCAACGTTAATTTTATTGACGGCCTCATAATCGGAGACGTCGCGGAATATGAATAGATGGGCGGAAGGAAGGTATTTGACATCGTAATAGAGGGAATTGACCTCGATTTGGACAACCTTGTCGGTAAAGGAATCGGTATCGACGACCTCGTGGAGTTCCTCTCTCCATTCGAGGATGTTCGCATCAAGGATATCCATGTGCCTCTCCTTTAACAAAGGGGAGACCCACATGACGCAGAAATCGTCATCGGTGATGACTAGGCCAAGCTCACCAAAGTTATAGGCTTCTTGAACGTCAGAACCGATGATGGAGGAGGCGTCTAAATCACTATTTTGACGGATTTTTGATAGATGGAGCTCGCTAATCCAAAGGAAAAGGATATCGATGATCGCCACCGCGGAAGCGACATAAATCCAATATTCGGGTTTGAAGATGTTCTTCCAATCGGGGATGATGTCGGCGAAATGGAGTGTAATGAGGACTCCAAGGACGACGAATTCCGCGAGCATGATGATGAAAGTCCTGATCCTCATGCGGTGGATCGCCTCAGACATGGAGGCTTTTGATTTGGATCTGTATCCCGCTTCTTTTTTGGTGTTTCGGTTTTTGATTTCGGCCATAGGTAAAAGAATTATAGACCCGAAACGGTTACAAATATAGTCTTGCTTACAAGTTTGTAAGCAGATTATTTCTTTTCAGGCAAAGTAGCCAAATAAACGCAGATGGCAACGGAAATAGCAACCACAGCGATGGTGAGGATAATGCCGATTATCGTAGTTTTTGATAAGAATATTGCCATTTCCATAAGCCTGAATACTCTACATTGTTAACTCTTCTTTGGGTAGATGGAAATGAAAACCCGGGTTAACCCCGGGCTCATTTTTTGCTTAGCAATATAGATATATGCCATAATCGGAAGTCCAACATTTGAACTGTCCGGCATGGTATTCGAGGTATCTATTCGTGCCGATGCTCTTGAAAGAGGCTTTGCCATCGGCCGCGATTCCTTCAAAAGACCAAGTTGCGTCATTGGATAAGGTGGTCTCCGTCACAAGGTTCCAATGGGCTTTGCCATCGCTTCCGGTAACATTTTTCGGCAGGACGTATTTGCCATCGCAACTGAAGGTATAACCACCGTTTTCCTCCTTGATGGTCCACCAGGAGACATCGCCATTAGGAACGAAGGTACCGTCATACATGGTGCCGTTATCCGCGCCTAGGTTATAGTTTGTCGAGTTCACGCTCATTGAGGCATAGCACCCGGAAGCGTCCGCGGCTTCGGCCACGATCAGGACTTCGGTTCCATCTTTGATATCCGAGGCGTTAACGATAGGCTGGTAGCCTTCAATTGGTTGAATCGATGTACTTGAACCAGGGTCTCCGCCTTGTGACATGCGGAATCCGTTATCGTCCCAAATATAATCCGCATATTCGGGGTGGTCGACGAATGGATTACGGCGATAGCCCATGTTATCAAGCCTGCGGTTAACAGTCCTTTCAAAGTCGGTCGGTTGATATTCGCGATTCCACTTCAAAAGCGTTTTTAGCGTACCCATGGTGTGTTTTTCTTTTCCATCGGCAGGGTTGTTCGTCAAACGAACGCCCTTGTTATAATAAGCAACCGCGCAATAGAGGATGATCCTCGCGGATTCTCCTCTTGCCCCTTCATATCCGCAGGAGGAAGGGTCCCATTCACCAGAGCCAACGCCATAGAACTTATTGCCTCTATCGGAGTTATCCGCCTTAAGGGTTGGCCTTACCATGACGGGATCATCATCAAACATTCCTCCACCACGAGAATCTGGCCAGGTATGTTCGCGGTTGCATTCAGAATAGGTTGTCTCTTGTCCTGCTTTCGCTTCGTGATAGAAAGGGATAAACGTCGTCGAATTATCGTTTGGCCAAGCCGCGGCCTTGGGTCCAATCGTGGTATGTTTACTATAGGAAGCGACTTCTCCAGACCCCAAAACAAGAGCGGACAAATCTGAAAGGAAGGCGGTCCCATATTTAGAGAAATCGAGGTTCCAATCCTTTACGTCTGGATTGGCGGAAGAAGATGTTTGGGAAGATGAGGTCTCTTCTGTTTCATAAGACTCAGAGGTCTCTATGGTCTCATAGGATTCGGTTGAAGAGGATTCAGGTTCTTCGGATGAGGTTTCCGAAGATTCGATGGGAGAGGATTCGGTTTCGCTAGATGGGCTTGATTCACTAGAAGGTTCGGTCGTTTCGGTTGAGGTCTTGGGTTCAACGGAAGTCTCGCTCTCGCTAGACCACTCGGAGGGAGTGCTGGCCTCTTTGGTGGTGCTTGTTTGGCTTTCGCTCGTCGTATCCGACGTGTTGACGGGAGTCGGCCCACATGAAGCAATTAGAAGGGTCGATAAAAGAAGACTCAGACCCAAAAGTGATTTTTTCTTAGACGGATTTTTCATAGCCCTTTGATTATCCGCCTTTCCCCATCAATAGCAATCTCAAATATCAGCAGTTCCTAGAAGGAAGCCCCCAAAGAAATGGCCTATGCTTTAATAAATCGATGCCAACTCCGCAAAAATGTCGTTTAAATGTAATTAAAGGCTTCCTAATATGTTTTTAACTTAGTGAAGAGGTTTATTCTATGAACGGGAAATCAAGCTTATTCTTTGCAGGCCTTTTATGCGCCGGACTCATTTCGTGCGGGAACGGCGAAAAGCCATGCGATCCAATGGATGAGGAACTGGTAAAGGAACTAACCATTGCTAACGCTAACGAAATATATGGAAACATCTATTTGCCGACGGAAGTCGATGGAAAACAAATAGAATGGAAGAGCAGCGACCCCGCAGTTATCTCCGATAAGAAAGAAGAACAAATGGAAGCTGGCGTCGTCCACCGCAAGGAAACCGACACCGAGGTCAAGCTTACCGCGACTATCAAAGACGAGGAAAAGAAAAGCTGCGCTTCCTTTGCCCAAACAGTGACCGTCAAAGCCCTAGAAAAGAACATCAAGGACGAAGATTACGTCGGCTATATGTTCGGACATTTCATCAGTGAAGACGGAAAAGAGGAAAACGGAGAGAAAATCGCCGTTGGCGAACAGATGTATTTCGCCTTCGCCGACCAAGGGAAAGGTCTCCATTTCAAGGATTTAAGCACGAGGAACAACCCCATTCTTTCAAGCACTGTCGGCGAACACGGCGTTCGCGATCCATTTATGATGCGTTCGCCAGAAGGCGACCGTTTCTTCATCGTCGCGACCGACTTATCAGTCTATACTCGCGGTGGTTGGGGCGCGAACACGAACGACAAATTCTCAAAAAACGGTAGCCATTCACTCGTTTTCTGGGAATCCCGCGATTTAATAAATTGGAGTGAGTCACGTCTATTGGAGGTTGCGCCTTCTAACGCCGGGATGGCCTGGGCCCCCGAGATGATCTACCACGAGGAAAGTGGGCAATACGTCATCTTCTTCGCTTCCTGCTTAGTCAACGAAGACCACTCGGAAAAGATCGAGAAAGACGCTATTTACTATGTAACAACCCGCGACTTCATTCATATCTCCGAGCCTAAACTTTTAATCAACAATCAGGACGAAGGCAGACGCATCGTCATCGATGCCTCTATCCTCCGTTTGGGAAGCACTTATTATTCCGCCGTCAAAGACGGGGATAACAACGTCGATGGAGGGGGTATCCTCATTCAAAAAACCACGAATCTCTTCGATCATGAAAGTTGGGAGAGAATTGGCAATCTCGCTGATACGGGCTTTAAGGTTTCTGGTGGATGGGGAGGTTCCGCTCCTGCTTCCAACAAAAACCTAGAAGGACCGGAATGGTTCATCTATAACCGCGACGACAGGACCAATCAAGACGTCCCCGAATATGGTCTTATGGGCGACCAATACATGAATTCCGGTGCAGGGTATCTTCCTTTTGCTACGACCAACATCGAAGACATCCATAACGAGAACGGTTCGTGGCGCATGCTTTCCGCCGGTGAAGATAAGGATTACAGCTGGGATCGTTTAACCAAGCGCCACGGCACAATCATGCGCTTAACCGCGGAGGAATGTGCGCGCATACGCGACCATTACAGCCTAAACGCCTAATCAATTAAACAAATTAAAGGCCCGTTTGATTCGGGCCTTTAATTTTAATTGTTCTATTTAATCCTTTTCCATTCGTCCCTAGTTATTGAATAGACGCGGCACGCCCCGAAATTCCCACTTTTGTAAATGCTTCGGAAAGTCATGCCGTTAGCTTCCGCGGTTTTATATGAAGGGATGTTATCTTCCTCCATATAGGAATAGACTTCATCGAAATCGAAATGTTCGAAGAAATAGTCCCTTACGGCCTTCGTCATTTCCTTACCGATGCCTTGACGGTGATAATCCTTCCTTAGGTGATATCCGATTTCAGGAAGCAAGCCACCGTTGATTGGCTGCATAGAGATTCCGCAATCGCCGATCATTTCACCGGTTTCCTTAAGGATTACGGCCCATAGGCCAAAACCGTTTTTCTTATAGGAGTCCTTACACCAATCGATCCAGCGTTGCACGCCTTCATCGTCATAGGGTTTGGCATAATAAACCATGTTCTCGGAATCGCCGATCACCTTTTTAAGCGAGGAAAAATCTTCATCCGTCATTTCGCGAAGAAAAAGCCGTTTTGTTTCCAATATATAATCCATGGTTTCAAGGACGGATGGGTCAATTATTCTTTATATTTTTCAGGATTGTATTTCCATAAAGGAACATATTTGGAAACGTGTTCCATATAGATGTGGAATTCGGGGTATTTGGCGTTGGAGACGCTTTCGCCAAAGGCGGAACTTCCAAGGAAAAGGAAGATTAGGAAGAGCGGTCCAATCATCGTCCAGTTGAAGACGCCGTAGTTAGCGGCTCCCGCTCCAAGGACAATGAAATACAAAGATAGCCAAACGCCTTGTTCACCAAGGTAGTTGGGGTGTCTTGCGTGTCCCCATAACCCCGTGGTATTGAAGCCTTTGTTAAATGGCTCAGGGAGTTCTTCAAGCTTTTTGCCTTCGGCGAGAAGTTTCTTCTTGGTGGTATGGAAGGCCATCTGCTGCTCATCGGCGGCAAGCTCAAGAAGCAAGAAACCAAGGGCGGCGGCGAAGGCCACATAGTCCCAAGCCCCAAGCTGGGCATCGGAACTCATAACGGCGAGGGCTGGCACGCAGATTGCAAGAACCAAGACGTTTTGATAGAAGGAAATGAAGAATAGATCCCAAAAAGCCCAAGCGACTTTGTTGGAAAGGTATTTGCTCTTACGCAATACCTGCCAACGGTAATCCTCTTCGCCGGCCCAGAACTTGATGCTGTAGGCGCCTTTGCGGGCAAAGTTGATCGTTAGACGGATTCCCCACAAAGTAACGATGATAGCGAAGATAACGAGGCGTGGTCTCATATCTCCTTTGGCGGCGACGATCCATGCATAAGCGATTGGCATGATGCTCCAAAGCTTATCCATTTGCGAATTGTTACGGCTGATTTCCCCAACGATGAAGCAATAAGCCACGGCACCTCCGCAGACTATTGCAAGAATCATGAGCGTCTCCGCCTGAACGGAATTGAGATTTGGGGGGCAGAAGACGAAGCCGAGCACGCTTAAGGTCAAGACGACCAGCGCGGTGATTATCGTACCTAAATACTTTTTCATGGGTTTCCTCCAAGTACAACGCATGAATTATATAGATAAACGTACGCTAAAGACCACCTTTTCCGTCAAAAGCTTTGTTCATTCGTCCCTAATCGTTGAATCTATTTTATCTTCAAGGTCTTTAAATAAGCCTTATGCTCATCGCTCACGCGGAAGGATTCGACGCCCTTCTGAATTGCCTTATTATGAATGCATGGGTCGAATCTTTTTTCTTCAATCGTCTTGATGAAAGAATCGTAATTCTTCGCTAATCCGGTAGCTAAATACCAGGCGATCATCGTTTGAACGTAATAGTCGTTCAACCTAACCTCTTGGACTTTTAAAAGATGCTCTTCGCGGAAATCCTCGCCAAGGAAATAATTCATGAGGCACTTAACCGCATACCTAACCCGATAAACCTCTTTGCTCTTAAGCCATTTGTAAATCTCTTTCAACAATTCATCTTTATGTTTCGCCAAATGTTTGTTGCAAATGGCATCGCATACAGACCAATTGGAAACATAAGGAAGGAAAGCGTCAATTCGCTTAATGCATTCGTCATAATCTTTGAGATTAGAAAGGATAAAGGCGTGAAGGATGTTTTCTTCGTGATATTGATGTGGGAGGTCATCTAAAAAGGCTTCTTTGAGGGTTCCTCCCACTTCTTTCACGTATTTCTTGATTATGGGGAGTCTCACCCCAATAAAAGAAGATGGCTCGACATTAGGAATTAAGGGCAAAGTAAAGGCCCTATATCCCTCGTCTTTGTTGTTAATGAGGTATTCCTGGATTTCGGTCATATGCCTAGCCTCTTTTTGTTCAGTAGAACAAATTATAACATCCCCTTAAGGAAAAACCGCCTTCGGAAGGCGGTCATAAAGCGTTTGGTGATTAACGGAAATGGCTATCGTAAACCATGCGGATCTTTTTTCCGCGAACTTCAACGATCATGAAATACGGTTCGATCTTTTCCTTGAAGCCAAAGCCATCGTCGATTCCGCTGGTAGACGGACGGGATACGCTTTCGGTGTTATAGACCTGGGCCAAAAGATTGTTCCCATACTCAAGAGCTTCCTTGCCTTCTTTGAATTCTTCCTGGACATCTTCGACATGACCGTCCGGATAGACCATAACAACTCTATAAACTTTTTCCATAAAAATTCCTTTATTATTCGTATGTTAGCACAAAGTTTGCAACAAATTAGCAACAATTTTTATCATTTAGGTTCGTGGAACTTTTTGCCGCAATCACTTTGTAGATGATCTACGTGTCCCATGTTAAAATATCTATGTCGATTTGAGGGTATTTTTATGAAAAAGGGATTTTTAGTATTTTGTTTTATTTCAACACTCTCTTTAGTGGCGTGTAACAATAACAATAGCCCAAAAAAGGTTGAGTACTCAGAGTTTTATCAAAAGATACAAGAAATAGAGAATAATCATCATTCTCACGCCACACTGAAAATTACATATTTTGATGACTTATCTGGAGAGGGGCAAACAATTAACGCAACGCTCAATTATTCATGGAACGATGAACAAAACAAATTCCTTCCTGATGAAAAATATGAATATGATCTTACTGATGAAATAAACAGAACCATAAAAGATGAATTTAAAAAAGCAGAAGAAAGCGAAGATAGCAAGGATCTTGGATATCAATATTTTATAGAGCCATTTAAAGCTTATGTTGATTATACAGAAACAATAGAAGAAAGAACCATCAGAACCATTGAAAGCCAAACCTATAATAACTATGGCTACCTTACTGATTATTTGCTTCAAGCTACTGCTAAAGGAACATATAAAGGCGAGCCGCTTAACGGAACACAAAAAACAGCGTATTCCGTATCATATAGATAAAGAATCGCCACTATGGACGACTTAACTTAAGCAAACGATAAAGTGATGGTTAGCTAATATGTTTTGTCCAGGCTGCGCCACACTTTCTACATTTATAAACATAGTAGTCGCCTGAATAATGTCGGTTTGTTGCTTCGTCGTCGATGATTTCCAATATTTCCAGGACGAGGGACACACGACGACGAAAGAACCGTCCACGAGGGACGCTTCTTTCTTTTGCCTTGCCCGCTGCGGTACAATAAGGAACGATACCAAAGGTATTCTCAACATGATCCAAGTCCAAAACCTAAGCAAAATCTTTCGGAAACCCATAAGGGGCAAAGGCCTCGTTGGGATGCTTGCCACTTTGTTCTCCCGGAAATACACGGAGATCCGCGCCGTCGATGACGTCTCTTTCGACATCATGGAAGGCGAGATCGTCGGCTACATCGGCTCCAATGGCGCGGGGAAATCCACCACGATCAAGATGATGTGCGGCATCCTCACCCCCACCTCCGGAAAGGTATTGATCGACGACAAAGAGCCCTATCTGAAGCGCCGGATCGTCGCCAAAGACATCGGGGTCGTCTTCGGGCAGAAGAGCCAGTTATGGTGGGACATCCCCTTGATCGAGTCATTCAAAGTGCTCAAAGAGGTTTATCAAGTGTCGGATTCCGATTATGAGGAAAGGATCCAATTCCTATCCTCCGTCCTCGGCGTCGACGAATTCATGAATCAGCCGGTCCGCACTCTTTCCTTAGGGCAAAGGATGCGCGCGGATTTGGCGGCATCGATGCTTCATAACCCGAAGATCCTCTTCCTTGATGAACCTACCATCGGCATGGATGTCCTTGTCAAAGACAAGATCCGCACGGCGATCCACGCGTTGAACGCGAAATACCACACCACCGTCGTCCTCACTACCCATGATATGGCGGACATTGAGAACCTCTGCTCGCGCATCATCATGATCGAGAAAGGGAAGATCATCTATGATGGCCCGTTGGGGAATATCAAGCGGCGGTTCGGGAACATCAAGACCCTGACCTTGACCATCCCCCCGAGCGTCGATCCGAATGAAGTGAAACCATTCTCCGAAGACGTCATGATGGAGTTGGATGAAGACCATAAAGATAAGGTCATGCTCAAATTTGACGCGGACAAGGTCGTGCTCGAGCACATCATCCAATACTCTTTCTCCCAATATCACGCGATCGATATGAAAATCACGGACATCTCAATCGAAGACGTCGTGAAGAAGATCCTTGCCCAGCAGGAAGAAGAACATGAGTAGGCTGAGGAAATATAAGCCATTCGCCCGCGCGTCGGCCATCGATGTGATGGCCTACCGCTTCAACATCATCACCTGGGCGATCGTCACCGTCGCCGAAGTGGCTTGTCTCATTTTCCTTTGGCTCGCCGTTTATCAAAGTAGCGAAGGCGGGATCGATTCTTCGATCAACGGCTTCACCTACAAAGAGATGATCGTTTATGTGGTATTGACGACGATCTTCGGCTTCGTGACGTTCAATGACGATACCGTGTGGTTCATCAACCGCGATATCCGGCAAGGGACGATTGGAAACTTCCTCATCAAGCCGATTTCCTACCGCGGGAAATTCATCGCCTCGAACATTGGAGCGTTCCTCATGATGTCGCTGGTCTTTGGGATTCCTTTGTACGCCGCGGGCCTCGGGGTACTCATTGGGATCGGCTATCTTCCCGTGGCTTCAATCTGGGATTTCATCGCCCATTTCCTATTGTTCCTCGTCGCCAGCGTCCTCGCCTGCTTATTGAATGGGGCGATTTCCTATATCTTCGGGATCTTGTGCTTCTACACCACCGCGGCCTGGGGTTTAAACGCGCTCAAGACGACGGTGATCGCCTTCTTATCCGGCACCTTGCTTCCGATCGCGTTTTTCCCCAATATCTTCCGCGAAATCGTAAGCTACATGCCCTTCGCGGGCATGAGCCAGAACCCGATTCTCATCCTCATGATGAAATACGATTACCTCGAATGCGGAAAAGTGATCCTCATCTCTTTCGGATGGTGGGTCCTATTGGAACTCATCGGCAAATTGCTATTCAACCACGCGATCAAGATCGTGACGGTGCAGGGAGGATAAGATGCGATACGTGAAGCTTTATCTCACCTGCATCAAGCGCAGCATGATGTCCCGCTTGGAATATAAGAAGGACTCGATCATCTCAATCCTTTCCTTTTTGATTTCCAATGCCTGCTCCTTGGGTTCCATCTTCTTCATTCTCCAAGCCATCCCTTCTTTGAAGGGATATACTCCCGCGGAAGTCGGTTTCTTCTATGGTTTTTCGATGCTTCCGATCGCCTTGGATCACCTCTTCAGCGACGAATTCTGGCTGGTTGCTTATCGAAGGGTCCAATTGGGCGATATGGACCGGCACTTCCTGCGTCCTGTGCCCGTGATCTTCCAGATGTTCGCGGAGACGTTCCAGCCCGATGGTTTCGGCGAGATCATCGTCGGGGTCACCATGATCACCATCTGCGGGCTGAACCTCCAGACATCGGTCAGTTTTGGGGCGATCTTCGTCTTGATCATCGGGGCGATCTTCGGGGCGATCATCATCACTTCCTTCAAGATCGCTTTATCTTCCTTGGCCTTCATCTTCAAGAAAAGCGGACCCCTGCTGCAAATCGTCTATAACTTCACGATCTACGCGAAATACCCGATCGCCATCTACCCCCAGGCGATCCGCTTCATCCTGATCTTCATCTTGCCATTTGGCTTATTCATTTCCCTGCCGGTCGATACTTTGCTCTATGGGAGTTACAACCCCTACTTGTTGAGCTTGATCATTGTCGGAGCAGCGATTGCTTTCTTCGCTTTGGCCACGTTGATCTGGACGTTATGCGCCAGGCGTTACGAGTCCACGGGATCGTGAAATAGAAAACCGCCCACGTGGGACGGTCTTGTTGGTTTGTTGCTTCGTGTTTCGGGGAGAACGATCTTCGTATGAACGAGGAGAATTGCTCTCGTCCTGACACACAAGCTGTCCCATGACGACGCCAATTCTCCGAAAAAGAACAAACTCCGCTCTCTCCGACGAAGCCCATATTCGAGCCATGTGACACGATTCCAACGACGCCTAACAATTTGCCGGCACAAGGACGATCGTGAGACGTGGGACGACCGGGGCTAGCCAGAACGAGTTATATACAAGTATATAAAGTAGCTTCGACGTCGATGGCTTCTGAAAACTCCAGGACGAGGGGCGGACGAGCATGAAAAAACCGCCCCACGTGGGACGGTCCTGTTGATTTGTTGCTTCTTGCCTATAAAAGAGTCGAAGGAACTACGCCTCCCTCTTAAGCAATTTGTTTTTCAGGTTATCCATCAATATCGCACCCAATGGAGCGGTTATCAATATTGCCACCACCGCAGCGGTCAGCACCAACGTGCCGCAAGCAAGGCCTTCGGACAAAGCAATCGCCCCAATCGATGCTTGAACGGTCGCCTTAGGGAGATAAGAAACGACGATATATAGTTTTTCTTTCCAAGCGAATTTCGTTGCAATTATGCTGCAAAACACGCCTAAACTTCTAAATACCAACGCAATGAAAACCAGCCCAACGATGACTGCCCCTTCTTTTGAAAAAGCGTAACGAACATCGACCGCAATGCCAACGAGAGCGAACAATAGGATTTCAAAACCTTGCCATAAGCCGTTATAGGATTTCTGCATCTCCTTCGCTTCCTCTTTTTTAAAGACGCCCACCACAAATGCCATGACGATGATGGCTAATAGAGACGAAACGCTGAAATACGGTTTCAAGGCATTCTCGAGGGCGAGCATCCCAAAGGAGAGACCGAGCATCAAAATGACATGGACGATTCTATTTAGTTTCATGTATCGAATGGCTAAAACCATCAAGAAGCCTACTCCGATGCCCAAAATGACACCGGAGACGATCGAAATGGGGATTTGCCCGACGCTCCAAGCGTCAAAGGTGGACGTTGCGATCAGATTCTTGAACGAATAGAAAAGTACGATTACAAAGATGTCGTCACAAGATGCCCCCGCCATCACAAGTTCGGGCACGCAGTGTTCTTTTCCATATCCTTCTTCCATTAGGCGAATCATTCTCGGAACCACTACCGCCGGCGAAACGGCCGCCAAGACCGAGCCAAGAAGCAAGGCTTCGAAATAGGATATCCCGAGGAGCATTGGGCCAAATATCGTGATGCCCGCAATTTCAAAACAAGCGGGTAAAAAGCACATCAATATCGCAGGTCGCCCTATTTTCTTTAGGTTCTTAATGTTCAAAGATAGGCCTGACCTGGTCAATATGATGACCAAAGCGATTTGCCTTAGATGAGACGAAACCGACAGCAACGTATCATCAACGATATTGAACAAAGATGGTCCAATAAGAATCCCGAGAATGATATACCACACCAGTTTGGGGAGTTTGATCTTCTCAAATAAAAACCCACCGAGGATCCCACCACCAAAAATAATAAACAAAGACAGAAATATATTCATCGATACCTCCCATCTGCCATAGAAACAAAAGCGCTGATTTCTATGACAAAACAAGTCATAGACGTCATCAGCACTTCATTGCGGTTCTCTATTTCTAGATGGGAGACATCATTCCCAAGCCAATTATACTACTAGCAAGAGGAGAAACATAAGAAAACCGCCCACGTGGGACGGTCTTGATGGTTTGTTGCTTCGTCGTCGAGGTGAATCCGTTTTGTCCTAAATCGGGGAATCGGGTTCGTCCTGCGACAAGCAGGCTAGTTTACTTAACGACTGGGAGAAGACCCATATAACGGGCGTTCTTGATCGCAACCGCAAGTTCACGCTGATATTTGGCGCTCGTGCCGGTGATGGAACGAGGGGTAATCTTGCCATCGGAAGAAACGAATTTCTTGAGGGTTTCGACATCCTTATAATCGATGAACTTGATGTGGTTCTTTTTGAAATAGCACTGCTTCTTGCGAGAACGCATTTTCTTAAAAGCCATTCTTGTTTGTCCTTTCTTAATGTTCCTTCCTTAGAAGGGGAGGTCGTCGTCGACGATATCAACCCCGTCAAGGTTGGATGATTCAGATACCTGGGTGGCCGGGGCAGATGGCGCTGGAACGTCTGGTTGATAACCAGAGTCGTCAGCGTCTTGGGCCTTAGGCCCAATGAATTCAACGCCGTTGGCGATGATTTCTGTCACGGTAACCTCAGTATTGGTTTTGTTGGAAACGTATTTTCTTTGGCTTAAGCGACCTGTAACGCCGACCATGCTTCCTTTGCGCATATATTTCGCAACGGTGTCAGCACGGGCTCCAAAGACTGTAACGTCAATGTAGATTGTCGTTTTTTCTGTTCCATTCTTCGAGAAGGAATCGTCACTAGCCAAGCGGAAACTCGCAACGCTAGAGCCGTTCGGAGTTTTACGGAGTTCTGGGTCGCGGGTTAAGCGGCCAACGAGCACTACGGAATTAAGCATAATATTGCCTCCTACAGGTGTTATTCTTTGTCGACGGTGATAAGGAACCGAATAACGGCATTATCCAACCTGGCCAAACGATCAAATTCTTTGAGGCCTTCGGCTTCGCCAGCAACTTTGACGACGACATAGTAGCCTTTGGTCTGCTTTTTGATCGGATAGGCAAAATCACGGACTCCCCACTCATTGACGTTCTTAACTTCGATACCATCGTTGGTAAGAATGCCGTGGAGCTTCTCGATCTCTGCTTTACGAGCGGCTTCGTCGAGTTCGGCAGAGAGGATGTACATAATCTCGTACTTTCCCATAATCTTTTGCACCTCCTAGTTTCGGACTAATCGGATCGCCTCGGGAGGGAACCCGTGCGACCATAGAAGTCATGCGCCTCTTTTCCTTCGGAAGAGAGCGTTGGTATTATAGTGATGTAAACGACGATAATCAACGACTTCTGAAAGAAGTTCAAAAATAGCATCATTTACAAATAAAAATCCGAAATAAATTGACAAAAAAGCAGTTTGAGTTTTACCCAAAACTGCTTTTTGTTTTTATAATTGTTTTTTGGCTTTTATTTTTCGTCTTTCATCGTTGGGAAGAGGATGACTTCTCGAATGTTTTGGACGTTGCAGAAAAGCATGCACATACGGTCAATACCGACACCAATTCCACCAGCTGGAGGCATGCCATAACGCATGGCATCAAGGAAGGAATTGTCGATATCGTTAGCCTCTTCATCTCCACGATCTCTAGCGGCAAGTTGGGCTTCGAATCTTTCAAGCTGGTCAAAGGGATTATTGAGTTCAGAGTAAGCATTGCCAAACTCAAACCCACCGATAAAGAGTTCGAAACGGTCAACGAATCTTGGATCTTCGGTCTTCTTGGTTAATGGTGAAACCTCTATTGGGTATGTATGGATAAAGGTCGGTTGGATAAGCGTCTTCTCAACGAATTCGTCAAAGAATGCCTGCATGATATAACCGGTGGAATTCCATGTTTTTTGAAGAGGAACTTTGTGTTCTTTAGCTAGTTCGACGGCCTTTTCAAATGGAATATCTTCACGGAAATCGATGCCGGTTTTTTCCAAAATGGCTTCGGCCATGGAGATGGAACGGAAGGGTTTGGAGAAATCGATCTCGACCTCTCCCCAAGTGATTTTGTCTTGGCCCAAAACCTTCTCGCAGACGTCTTTGAATAGACCTTCGGTCCATTCCATCATGGAACGGAGGTCCCCATAAGCCTGATAAAGCTCAATGGTGGTGAATTCCGGATTGTGGCGGGTATCGATTCCTTCGTTGCGGAAGATGCGCCCGATTTCATAGACGCGGTCAATGCCACCAATCATTGCCTTTTTTAGGTTTAACTCGGTCGCGATGCGAAGATAGAAATCCTTATCGAGGGCATTGTGGTGAGTAATGAATGGTTTAGCGGCCGCGCCCCCTGCGATTGGCGAGAGAATCGGAGTCTCGATTTCCAAGAAGCCAAGGGCATCACAATAACGACGGATTTCCGAAACGATATGAGAACGTAAAACCGCGATTCTCCTGGACTCTGGGTTGATGATCATGTCTAAGTAACGGTGGCGATACCTCTCTTCGGTGTCGGTTAGGCCATGATACTTTTCTGGGAGTGGCTTAAGGCATTTGGAGATGTGGGTGAACTTGGTAACTCTGATGGTAAGCTCGCCTGTTCTAGAACGCATGAGCGTGCCTTCAAGACCAACGATATCGCCCGTATCAGCAAGCTTAAAAACCGTATAGCCTTCTTCGCCGACAACGTTGAGTCCAATCCAACCTTGGATGGCATCAGTATCGTCTCTTAAATTGACAAAACTGGCCTTGCCCATTAAGCGGATGGCCATTAGCCTTCCGGCAACGTTAACAGTAATCTGCTTTTCGCTAAGTTCTTCATCGCTTAAAGCGCCGTATTGAGCACGAATATCGGCAATTTTGTCTTTCCATTCGTAACGCTTCCCAAAGGGATCGACGCCAAGTTCTTTATATCTTTCCAGCTTATTGAAGCGGGCTAATTCTTGATCATTCATTTTTTCTTCCATCGGCAAACTCCTTAAATAGGGCTAAAGAAGGATACAGCATTTCGCGCGTTTTTTAAACGCGGTAAATGCAAATATAGTCATTTAAGCGGCCACGAAGCCTCCCAGCCATCTATGACCCTCGAGAACAATCTCCCCACTTCAAAGACAACGCGAGCGTCTTCAAAATAATTGTCCGGAAGGGAAAGCCAGGCGGAAACAGGGTCAATTGTAGTTTCATTTTGATAGGAAACAACATAGCTCATCGTAGTTATAATTTGCGCTGGTTTTTCAAAATATGGAACAACCTCAATTTCTTGAATTCTATCGATGGTTTCTTTATTTTTTGCTACAGCAACAGTCTGATAATTGTTATCGCCAAGTTGAGTTTTGGTCGCAAGCATCGAGATGCCAGACAAGAAAGAATTCGGTAGATCGATCTTTTCCGACAAGCGATATTCGTTTTTAACCGGGGACGTCATTTTCGGGAGCAAAATTTTTAACAAACTGCCCCATGGAAGATCCCATCTAAAAAGCCTTACTCTCCCTTCCTCTCTAACGGGAAGTTGCAAGGATTCGAGTTCGTCAAAAGCTTTGGAAAGCGACATTTTCGATAATCCAATAAGTTCAGACGCCTTGGTGACCGAAACGGATCGAATATCGTTGAACATGCAATACAAAACAAAATGTTGACAAACCATCGATAGTTTTTTCGGATTAGTCAAATTCTTTTCGTTCTTCTTTTTACCGAGCATGGAAAGAAAAGGAATGTAGGCAAAGCGATCTTCAACATAAAAGGGTATACCGTCTCTTGCCAAAGCTTTAATGGCGTAAGAGGAGCTAGAAAGCAAATAAAGGCAAACAGGAAGGTCAAAAGATTCAGACAATTCAGCATAATGTGCCCGAATTTCGTCAAGGGAAAAAGAAGTTGTGGCCCTCGCTATAACAAAAGAAGCCCCATAATAAACCCCTTTGGTGAAGGTGTAATAACCTTTTAAGGCACTTGATAGTGATTTAGTCTTTTTAAATTGGCTTTCAGCGATATTAACTATATTTAAGATATTCATAATTCTAATTATACATTTTAGTTTACTTAAAAGGAATTAGTTTACAAAGAAAAGAGACCTATTTTCTGGCCAAGTTTGAGAAGGAGCCCAACCATTCATCATTTTAACTATTTGCTCAATATAAAAAATTGTCATTATTCATTTTTTGGGTTTACAGTTGGTTAAAATGCCTTCAAAAAACCACACAGGTTTTTTCTCTGAACGATCGAATTCTGCCCTTATGTCAGCCATCACCATGCCGAGGGGCCATCGAGAAACAACTATAATCATCTATAGCCATAAGTTGTTGAAAAAAGCGCCTTTTATTCGGCGCTTTTTAGAATATATTTAAGGAATTTATATTTTGTTTTGTAAATAATGCGTTATTATACTAGTTTTTCTCTTCCTTATATATTTTCATATAAAGTTAGAAATAATTACTGCTTTCCACCCGTGTAAAGCTGGTAATACTTCCCTTTGGCTGCCAGCAGTTGCTCATGGTTGCCTTTCTCGCTGACATGACCGTTCTCGAGAACGATGATGACGTTGCTGTTTTGAATGGTGGACAAGCGGTGGGCTATGACAAAGACAGTTCTGCCTTCCATAATGGCGTCCATTCCCTTTGCGACAATCTTCTCTGTTCTTGAGTCGATTGAAGAAGTAGCTTCATCGAGAATCAACACCGGAGGATTTGCACAAGCCGCACGGGCAATGGATAGTAATTGTCTTTGACCTTGTGACAAGTCTGCTCCAGCGGACCTTAAGACTGTATCATATCCTTCTGGGAGCATTCTGATAAATCCGTCTGCGTTTGCTAATTTTGCTGCGTTTTCGACTTCTTCATCAGTAGCATCTGGGTTTCCGTAACGAATGTTTTCCCTAACCGTCGCGGTAAAAAGATTCGTATCTTGCAAAACCATCCCCATGGCCCTGCGGAGATCTTTCTTTTTGATCTTGTTTATATTGATGTCATCGAAACGAATCTTTCCGTCTTCTATATCGTAAAAACGGTTTAATAAGTTCGTTATCGTGGTTTTGCCCGCCCCTGTCGGACCCACAAAAGCAACTTTTTGTCCTGGTTTGGCATATAAAGAGACGTCATGAAGAACTATTTTCTCTTTGTTATATCCAAAGTCTACGTGATCCATAGTTATTTTCCCGGCAAGCCATGTATAAGTCGTTCCAGAACCATCTGTGTGCGGATGTTTCCACGCCCATAGTCCGGTTTTTTCTTCGACTTCAACTGGCTGACCATCAGGACCTTTTTTCGCATTAACGAGAGAAACATACCCTTGGTCTGTTTCGGGCGTTTCATCGATCATGGCAAAAATACGTTGTGCGCCCGCCATCGCGACTATAATCATATTGATCTGGCTCGCAAGTTGGGCAATTGGCATAATGAAGCTTCTCCCTAAAGAAAGGAAGGAAACGATGGTCCCGATGGATAAACCATCAATTCCTGCAGAGATTCCGGCGGCTCCAACGGAAGCAAGCACGACATACATCAAATTACTTAGGTTGTTGGTGATTGGACCAAGAATAGACGAGAACTGAGAGGATTTAGTGACGTTTTTGCACAACGATTCATTGAGCTTGTCAAACCCTTCCTTGTTCTCTTCTTCATGATTAAAGACCTTAACAACCTTCTGCCCGGATATCATTTCCTCAATATAACCGTTTGTCTGACCAAGAATTCTTTGTTGGGCAATGAAATATTTTGAAGACTGTTTTGTTACGATTGTAATCGTCGTAAGAATAACGACAAAGAAACCTAAGACCACCAAGAGCAAAGGCCATGAACCCGTCGAAATCATCGTAATTAACGCGATAAGCATGGCAAATAGCATTTGCACAACGGTTGGAAGGACCCTTGAGGTTAATTCGCGCAACGTATCAACGTCGTTTGTATAAACGGACATTATGTCCCCGTGTATGCGCGTATCAAAATATTTTAATGGGAGGCTTTCCATTTTCTCAAACAGCTCGTTGCGGATACCCATTTGGGCAGATTGTCCAACAATGCAAGCCATAACGCGATAAAGGAAGACGCACACCACACCCAAAAGATATAAGCTTGCCATTGCCAAAACGGCAGTTAGAAGGCTTACTTCGATGGCGTTCCCAAACAAGTTAACTACGCCAACAATTTGATCTGGCGATCTGCCAGCGGCAATTGATGGTTCAATGAACTGGTTAATCAAAATTTGACCAATGAACAAAGCGCCGATTGATTGAACCGCAACCCCGACGATAATTGTCGGGATGCAAAGCAAAAACATGACGGGGTGGCCCCTAAACATACGACCTAAAAGGCGGAAAAACAATGACATGGTAGTCTTAAAATCCAATTTTGGTCTCTTATTCATCGAAATCACCTCCTCCCAGTTGAGTCTCATGCAGTTCTTTATAGATTGGGCAGGTTTTGATGAGATCGTCGTTCTTACCCATGCCCACGATTTGGCCTTTATCAAAGACCAAAATTAAGTCTGCATCCTTAATGGAAAGGACGCGTTGAGAAACAATAAACTTGGTAACGTTTGGAATCTCTGTCTTGAAAGAGGCGCGGATCAACGAATCCGTATGGGTATCAACCGCGGACGTAGAATCATCCAAAATCAATATTTTGGGGCTCTTTAGAAGGGCTCTAGCTATACAAAGCCTTTGCCTTTGGCCCCCAGACACATTAGTGCCACCCTGTTCTATAGGCGAATCGTAGCCTTTTGGCATCCTTTCAATGAATTCATCTGCGCAGGCAAGTTTAGCGGCATGTTTTATTTCTTCGTCTGTTGCATCTTTGTTACCCCAAAGTAAATTTGAGCGCACGGTCCCGCTAAACAAAACGTTTTTCTGCAAGACAACTGCTACCGAATCACGCAATGCGTGTAGGTCGTAATCCCTAACATCGTTCCCTCCAACCTTAACTGCTCCTCTGCTAACGTCGTAAAGTCTAGCAATTAGATTAACAAAAGAAGATTTTGAGGACCCCGTACCACCGATTATGCCAACAACCGACCCAGAAGGAATATGAACATTGATGTTTTCTAAGACTTCTTTTTCCGATTTTGCGTTATATCTAAAACCGACACTCTCAAAGTCGACTTGACCATTTGGGACTTCCATAATTGGATTCTCTTTGTTTTTCAAAGATGGTTCTTCAATCAATACTTCGGAAATACGTTCGGCGGAGTTTCTGGAAATGATAATCATGACGAATCCCATGGAAATCATCATCAATGACATCATGATTTGCATGATATACGAAATCAAAGAAGTTAAGTTACCCTCGGTAAAGCCGGTTTGGGCGTTTCCTGTCGAAACAATCATTCTTGCCCCGAAGAAAGCTATAACGATCATGCACGCGTAAACCGCTAAATGCATCGAAGGGTCATTAAAAGCGAGAATCTTCTCGGCATGGACGAAGTTCTTATAAATAAAATAGGAGACATGCCCGAATTTTTCGGTTTCAAAAGACTCTCTGCCAAAGCTTTTAACAACACGTATTCCGTTGAGGTTTTCTTCAACTGAAGCATTTAAATCGTCGTATGCGTTAAACACTTTTACAAAAGTTGGGTGAACCTTAATGGCAATAAAGAACAAGACAAAGGCCAAAAGAGGAACAACAGCCACGAATACCAAACTAAGCTGCCAAGAAATGGAGACGGCCATGGAGAAGGCAAATATGATCATTAGAGGCGCGCGCACGACCAGTCTCAAAATCATCTGAACGGCAAATTGGACGTTGGTGACGTCCGTTGTAAGGCGAGTTACCAAAGAGGCGGTCGAGAATTTATCAATGTTAGCAAAGGAGAAGGTTTGTATCTTATAGAACATTGCTTGTCTAAGGTTTTTGCCAAATCCCGCCGAGGCTTTGGCCGCGGCAAACCCCGCAACTATTCCGCAAGTAGCGCTAATGACCGCCAAAGTAGCCATAATGGAGCTAGTTAAAGCCAAATTCGTCGACATTGGGTCCGTAAATGTTACGGTCCCCTCCATCATGTTTATGTAATTGATAATGAATTGCGCAAGGAAGGGTATTGCGATTTCGCATCCGACCTCCACCACGCAAAGCACCCAAGCCAATACCGCGTGTTTCCAATATCCACGCGCGTATTGCTTAAGGGTTTTGATAACATGTACGCCCTTTAATCTCTCGATTTCGGCCCGATTTTTCTTATCGACCTCTTCGAGGATGCGTTGTTCTTCACTGGCCATTTTTCCCTCCTTCAACGATGTTGTTTTCTATTTTCTCTAATACGCGGATAAAAATCTCTTTTTCTTCCGTGGTAATCCCCTTTTCAAACGAATTGTCTATCTCTTTAAAGCAGGTTTTAACATCCTCATGCCTTTTCTTGGCTTTTTCGGTAGGATAAAGAAAAAATCTGCGCTTATCGTTTTCAGACCGTTTTGTAAAAACGAATCCTTTTTCAATCAAAGATTTGATTGTTTCTGATACAGTTCCCTTGGCAAGGCCCATCGACGAAGCTATATCGCAAGTACTTTTGCCTTCGTTTAGGGAAATGTATCCAAGGAGGATGTATTCGGATTCGGTTAAATCGGTTGGAAGATTACTTGAAAGGTAAGCCCCCACGCTTTTGGAAGAGACTTTTACCAAGGAATTCAGATTCCTTCTAATTGATTTTTCCCGATCGATGACATTCATATTGTTCGGCACCGAACTATTATCCACCTTTTTAGTTTCTTTTCAAGAAAAGAAAAATAGACTTAAAAAGCCTTTTTCCATTCTTGAACCAGCTTTTCTAGGCTGAAAGCAGCGTTTGCTGGAGAAGTAGAAGGCATTTTGATTTCTTCAATCCCTTCAGGAACGCTTTGGTATCTTTTGAACCATTTCTCGCTTGCGTTACCATTAAATATTATTAATTTTATAGGGGACGTGTCATAGATTTCGCTTAAATCAGCTGGCTTGACATCAGTAATAGAGGAGTCACTGGAACCGATGATTTCACAAGATTCTATCGAATCATACAAAGCTATATGGTTTCTTTTACAAAAAGAGATCTTTTCTTTGATTGATTTTGGGGTTTCCTCATTAAAACATAGACTTAGCACTTTCCAAAAACGATTTTGAGGATGCCCATAGAAAAATTCTTGTTTTCTAGAAGCAACGCTTGGAAAAGAGCCTAATATCAAAACGGTCGATTCTTTATCAAAAAGAGGAGGAAAACCGTGTTCCGCCCTCATTCTTTTACACTCCGCAATATCGAATTGAATACAGCGAAGATCTCTTCCTTCGTTGAAATGGTCGCGAGTTTTATCCTAAAGGCTTTGACCCCGGTTTGGGAACGGAAAAAATGAGGGAGGTGTCCTCTTAATTCGCGTACGCCTATATACTCGCCCTTAAGGTTAATCAATCGTTCTGTTAGGTCTTTCGCGTAAGCGACCTGATCCGAAAGACTCGGATTTGGCAATATCTTGTTTTCTCTAAACAAGGCATTTATTTGGGTCACAAGGAAAGGGTTTCCCAATCCTCCTCTTGCAACCATTATGCCTTGGCAATTAGTTATTTGTTTCGCCCTTAGGGCGTCTTCCGCGGCAAAAATATCACCAGAAACAATTAAAGGAATCGATAATTCGTCCTGAAGACCCTTGATGGCTTCATAACGAGCTTTTCCGGAATATCCTTGAGCCTTAGTCCTGCAATGGACGGCAATCGCGGCTATCCCTGCTTTTTCTAAAATATGACTAACTTCAAAAACATTTATTGAATCGTCGTCCCATCCAAGCCGAATCTTTGCCGTAACTGGCTTTGTGGACGTTTTTACAATTGCTTCAGCGTATTCCCCAAGCGCTTTTGGATTTAATAGCCAAGCGCTTCCGGCGCCGGTCTTTGTTACTTTAGGAACTGGACATCCGAAGTTTAAATCAAGAATGTCGTATTCTGCATTTTCTTCAATTATCTTTACGGCTTTGGTGGACGATTCAATTGAAGAACCAAAAAGTTGCAAGGCGACAGGTCTTTCCTTTTCGCTTGTTTTCAAATACTCAAAAGTCCTAGCGTTTTTATAATCGATGCCGCAATCGGAAATCATTTCTGACACGGTCAAGCCCGCGCCAAAACCTTTCATAAATTCGCGATATGCTAGGGTGGTAACACCCGCCATCGGCCCTATTACAACAGGGCCATCCAATTCAATCGTTCCAATCTTCATGCTCTATATAAATAAGGCCAACAGATTACCCGTTGGCCAAGCTGTTTATTCTGGTTTTTCGCCCTCTTCGGAAGGAGGATTATCGACTGCTTTTTCCGCGGGAACTTCATCGGCAGCCTTTTCGGTTTCACCCTCTTCTTTTTGAACAGGTTTTTCCTCAGAAATCTCTGCGTTTTCTGGTTTTAATTCAGTTTCTGCAGGTTTTTCTGGTTCAACAACAGGTTTTTCAACCGGAGGCAAATGACCGTTCTTAACAAGGTAATCAACCTCTTCTGCCGTGATGGTTTCCTTATCGAGAAGGGTCTCGGCGATCATCTCAACTTCGTGTTTATATTGGGTTAAGATTTCGAAAGCCTTCTCGTGGCAGGAATCAACAATTTCGCGAACAGCTTTATCGATTTCGAAAGCGACCTGAGTGGAGAAGTTCTTCTGAGTCGAAGCATAGTCTCTTCCTAAGAAGACCGAACCAGTATCTCTTTCATACTGGATTGGGCCTAAGTCGGACATACCGTATTCGGTAACCATCGCGCGTGCAATCCTGGTAGCGACTTCAATGTCGTTGCTCGCCCCTGTAGAGACGTCCTTAAAGAAAATCTCTTCGGAGGTGCGTCCACCTAAATAACCGGTGATACGGGCTATCAACTCATTCTTGGTCATGAGGAAGCGATCGTTCTCGGGGGTCATCAAGACATGCCCACCTGTGTTGCCGCGCGGGACAATGGTGATCTTCTGAACTTTATCGCTATAAGGAACATGGATTCCGATAACGGCGTGACCTGCCTCATGGTAGGCGATTTGTTTTCTCTCGTGTTCAGACATAGAACGAGAATTCTTGGCTGGGCCGGAAATCCTGCGATCAATGGCCTCATCGATTTCAGCCATGCCGATATTTAGTTTGTTGCCCCTGACCGCCAAAATGGCCGCATCGTTAAGAATAGATTCAAGGTCGGCGCCTGAGAAACCAACGGTTCTCTTAGCAAGAGCAGCAAAATCGACGGATGGGTCAATCTTTTTGTTTCTAGCGTGGACTTTAAGGATGGCTTCGCGCCCATCTTTGTCTGGCAAAGAGACCGTAATGGTGCGGTCGAAACGACCTGCACGACGTAAAGCCGGATCAAGGACATCGTCACGGTTTGTCGCGGCGATGACAAGAATACCGGAGTTAGCCTCAAAACCATCCATCTCAACTAGCAACTGGTTAAGGGTCTGCTCGCGTTCGTCGTTGCCTCCGCCTAAGCCAGCGCCACGTTGACGACCGACGGCATCGATTTCATCAATAAATATTAAGCAAGGGGCGGTTTCTTTGGCTTTACGGAACAAATCGCGCACACGCCCCGCACCAACGCCAACATACATCTCGACAAAGTCGGAACCGGAAATGCTATAGAAAGGAACTCCGGCTTCGCCAGCAACCGCCTTAGCCAAAAGGGTTTTACCGGTTCCTGGAGGACCAATCATCAAAACGCCCTTAGGCAAACGCGCGCCATAACGGGAGAATTTCTTTGGATCTTTTAGATAAGCAACGAGCTCGACCATTTCGGCCTTTTCCTCATCGCATCCAGCGACATCATCAAAACGAACCTTGGTGTTATCCGCTCGCCTTGCGGGGGATTTATTGAAGGTCATAGCTCCGCTATTGGCGCCATTAACCATTCTGTTCATTCTAACGATAATGAATATTGCTATAAGCAATGTGATACCAACATAAAGTATCGTTGGGCCCCAAGCTTCCCAGAAACTTACTTGGAAAGCGTCTTCAACCGCATAGTAAGTATCGGCCTTGGGGAAAGCGGCCTTAGCTTCAACCGTACGAAGTTGGAACAAAGAAGCATAGCTTTGGTGGGTAACAGTAACAGGCGTGGAAAAGCCGTCAATTTTGACCACCGTTTCAAAGGATTCGTTGAATTTAGCGGATTCAATCTGAACGGTATAAGCTTTGGAATTCTGATTCTCATCGAAATAGGAGCCACTAACATAAACGGTCTTTTGGCCTTCGCGGACAACCGCAGTGTAGATACGCTTTTTGATGATTCCATATTCGGAGTAGTTTTCTTTGACGGTATCGCCCTCGCCTTTGACGAAACTATAACCGAGGAAATCCTCATCAAAAGTATTGAGCCTACCAATATCGGGCCCACCAAATAGATTTCTGGTGAAAAACCAAATTAAAAGGAAAATGCCGACGGCGGTAATGATATAGGGGAGAATGAAGCCAATTATGCTTCTTTTAGGTTGTTTTCCATCGTTCATACATGATCCTCCTTTCTAAACTGTTTCTAAAAATGTCGATGCTCGGCCATTATACGGCAAAGACAAGTTTTGTCTTTCTATTTTTCTTCCTCTTTCAAATGCATCGTCAAAATGGAAGTGTGATATTCCCTGAAGTTGATGCGGTAACGTGGCACATAGATGATTTTCCCGTCTTTGTTCGCGAAAACCGGCCAAATATAACGCAAACGAACTGGCATGTTCCAATTGGAGAAAAGCGATCTGACGGTATATAGATACCCATGGACTTCATAAGTATCCGAAGGAAGTGCGGTTCTGATGGTGAGAGGATAATCTTCCGCATGAATTCCACGGTCTTCCGCACCCATCGTAAAGTCGATATCGAAATTCTCGGTTTTCAAGATTCCAGGGGCATCTAAGTGATACGTGTATGGAAGTTTGTCGAAATTCCTACCAATCGTAAGAACATCATATTCCTTGATGATATAAACCCCTTCGGCCACTTTCATGGAGAGGTTTGGCTGAGGAGCAAGGCAGAATTTGCGGATTTCCTGAATCTTCGAAACGGTTAAGTGGACAGGGGTATCCGCATTAGAGACAAAGCGCATCAAAGTAGAGACGAATTCATCATATGGAAGAGCGATCAAGGCGCGGATTTCTAATTCCTCTCCGCTATCGATCTTTTTGTTGATGGCTTCGGTCAACCTTTCGGTTTCGTCGTTCTCCTCCCTCATTTCCTGGAGAATACGTTCACGGTCGATTTCACTCATCGCGGCGATTTCGCGGCGAATAGGCGAACGGGTAAACTGGTTTTGGAAATTATCGTTTGACGCGGAAAAGGGGACACGGTTCTCATGGTTATAGTCGATTAGGTCCTCATGGGAGAAATCAAGAAGCGGGCGAAGGACGATCATCCCATCAACGGTCGCAGAACGGGCTAGACCATAATGGGCGACTTTGCCATCGCCTCTTTTTTGGGTGAGGTAGGTTTCGATCAAATCGTCCTGTTGGTGGGCGATAAGAAGGGCCGCGGCATTATATTTATCGTAAATGGTTTTGAAGAAAGAATAACGGACGCGCCTCGCCCAATCGTTGAAGGTTTCGTTTTCCTTCATTTGGGAAGCGGCGGGAAGACCATCGGTATCAAAGCCTTCGAAAGGGATTTCCTTTTCTGCGCAATAATCCTTTAGGCGATTGAAGTCATCATTGGAGGCATCGAATTTGTGGTAGTTGACGCAACAAACAACGAAGGTAACGCCTTCTTTGCGGAGCATGTCGAGCAAAGCCATTGAATCCGGGCCAAAGGTTCCAGATAAGAGGTAGGTGGCTTTCTTATCGAATTTGTGATCTAACATGGTTGTTCCTCCTAGTTAACTGAGTCATTGACGACTTCATATAGTGAATCGGCTTGATCTTTGTTGGCAAACGGGCGGACTTCGTTAATCTTAACCGTCAACGTTCTTCTGCCTAAGTGCAAAGTTAGAAGATCGCCCGGATTAACTTCCGAGGACGGTTTTGCCGTTTTCCCATTCACCTCTATAAAGCCTCCATCGCAAAGCTCTTTTGCGACTTCGCGCCTCTTAATGAGGCGGCTGACTTTTAAGAATTTATCAATCCTCATGGCCAAATTCTACCACATTCCCTTTTAAGGGTATGTGATTAGTATATCGAATTTTGCACATTTTGCTTCTAATTTGCTTTGGTCCTGTTTAGATAGGCCTTATCGACGGCCTTCATGACTTTTTCCAAATCGTTGATCCAATCGTCGTTGACCTTCTTAACCGTTATCGATAATTTCTTTCCCGAAAAACCCGCTCGGATGAAGGAAAGATACGGAACCACCAAATTGAAAAGATCATTCCCGATTCCATCAATCCTCGAGAAGTGGTCGGAAAGGGAGATGACGACGCGGTCATCATATTCTTCCAAGGATTCGAATTCCTCTTTTTCGCCAAGGATATCGATGCGTTTTTTGGTAATGAGCAAAACGACTTCCTCGGGCAATTTTCCATATATGTCCTTCATCTTTTTCTGGAAAGAACCCAATTGTTCCATTGTCTTAATCTCTTCCAATTCTTGGTAAAGCTGAATCTTATCTGACTTGGAGGCGTATTGTTTTGGGATATAAGCATCCAATCGGAATAAGCGATTTGGTTTAACTTCCGGAGGCAATATACCGCTCTTCTTGCTCGCAACCGCTTCGTCTAGTAGCTTCAAGTAAAGGTCCAAACCAATGGAATCGATAAAGCCGGCTTGCTCAGAACCCAAAATGTCGCCGGCGCCTCTAATCATCAAATCGCGTTGCGCAATTTTGTATCCCGATCCTAATTCGGTAAATTCCTGGATGGCGGAAAGACGTTTTCTCGCGTTTTCGTTCATGTTTTTCCCTTGGGGATACATCAAATACGCATAGGCTATGCGGTTGCCGCGGCCAACGCGGCCCTTTATTTGATAAAGCTGTGATAGCCCAAAGATAGAAGCGTTTTCGACGATAATCATATTCGCGTTAGGAACATCGATTCCATTTTCGACGATGGACGTACAAATCAATATATTGATTTCTCCCTCATAAAACTTCTCCATGGTGTCTTCGATTTGTTCTTTTTCCATTTGTCCATGGACCACCCCGATGGAAGCGCCTTGAATGCGTCTTGCCATCTTCGAGGCAACCGCGAAGATGCTATCCACCCTATTATGGAGATAGAAAACCTGTCCGCCCCTGGATAGCTCCCTTTGGATTAGTTCATCGGCGACGGATTCCTTGAAAGGGACGACGTGCGTTTCGATAGGCATGCGATCTTGAGGAGGGGAATTGATCTCCGAGATTGGGCGGATCCCCGCTAAAGACATTTGCAATGTTCTAGGTATTGGAGTGGCGGAAAGAGTGAGGACATCCACCTGATTTTTAATTTCCTTGATTCTTTCTTTCTGCTCGACGCCGAACCTTTGCTCTTCATCGACTATCAATAAACCAAGGTCTTTGAAGGCTATTTCCTTAGATAAAAGACGGTGGGTTCCAATGGCCAAATCGATTTGGCCGTTCTTTAGTTTTTCGATTGCCTCTTTTTGCTCGGCAGGAGAGACCATTCTGGAGAAAAGAGCAATCTTTACTCCAAAAGTCGCAAACCTCCCGATGGCTACATCATAATGTTGCCTAGCAAGTAGAGTAGTTGGAGCAAGCATAGCAACTTGCTTCCCCGCGGATATCGCTTTGAATGCGGCGCAGAAGGCCACTTCCGTTTTTCCGAACCCAACGTCTCCGCAGACAAGCCGATCCATGGCTTCGGGGGATTCCATATCCCTCTTGATATCAACAAGGGCTTCTTTTTGATCGCGGGTCAATTCATAGGGGAACTCTTCCTCGAATTGGCGTTGGAATTCATCGTCTTTAGGGAAGGCAAATCCGCCTTCTTTGGCCCTAGTTCCATACAAAGCTATCAACCTATCGGCCAAATCGTCGATCTTCTTTTTGATTCCTTCTTTGCGTTTCTTCCAATCGGATCCCGAAAGGCGGGAAAGCTTAGGGGCGGCCCCTTCCCTACCGGAATATTTACGAACCAACCTAAATTGTTCTAAGGGAACGTAAAGATACTCTCCTCCGGCATAGGCAATTTGGAGGAAGTCCCTATGGATGCCTTCGTCAAGGATAGTTGTAACATCAATAAACTGACCGATGCCGTTATATTCATGGACGACGTAATCGCCGGGTTTCAAGTCTTCGTATGATTTAAGGATTGTGGCCTCTTTGAACCTCGTCGTAAAACGTGAGCTGACACTCCTTTTACCAAACAGTTCGTTAGATGAAAGGTAGGCTAATTTTAACGCAGGAATTTCAAATCCTTCGGATAAAGAAACCGTGCAAATCCCAAGTTTTTCTTTGGGAATTGCAAGGTTTTTCACTTCTTCGAAGGGTATCGATGCATCGTTCAAAAAAGAGATGATTGTCTTTCTTTGCTGGGGTTCGGAAAGAGCCAAAACCACATGGTCGTTTTGCCTAAGATAACTTTGGATCGTGGGGACGATCGAAGCCATGTTTCTCCCAACGATCGCGATCTTGTGGACGTTAAATATTTGGGTATCGGGATAGGTTGAAAACGGCCTTGATGCCACGACCTTCCTGCTTCCAAAAGCTTCTGAAGGAGTCATGTATTGTTCAAGGCCCGAACAAGTCAATCCTTCCTCATGATATTCACCAAGGTAGCTATGGGCTTCGAAGTTCAGGTTTGTTGTCGATTCCTTGAATTGGTCACCGTTAGCAACGTATATGACCTCGGGGTCGAAATAAGAGATGATCGAATTAGATTTTCCTAAGGCGAACCCAAAATACTTGTAGAGGTTTTGCTTATAGTTTTTGGAAATGAAATACTCGAGATCCGCCATGCAGGATTCTCTTTCCTTTTCGCCCAAGACGGGGCCTAGCCTTTCGCTATCCAAATCGATTTGCTTCTTTAATTTAATAGCAAAATTTGTCGTTTCGTCGTCATTGAGGAATATATCGGTCGCCGGGAGAATCAGGCATTCCTTTAAAGTCGATTTAGATTCTTGGGTGGAAACATCGAAAAGGCGGATCGATTCAACTTCATCGCCAAAAAACTCGATTCGTATAGGGGAGAGGTAATTAACGGAGTAGATATCAAGGATATCGCCCCTCGAAGCAAACTGAAGAGAGTGCTCAATTTTATTCACCGACTCATAGCCCATCTCCACGAGTTGGGATTTAATCGTTTTTAAATCTATTTCATCCCCTACATGGATTTGACGGCATTCCTCAATGAATCTTTTCTTCTCCGGCAGGAACCTTAACAAAGCGGAAGGATGGGTAACCAATATATGGGGGCCTTCGGTTACGAGTTTTCCCATCGCATAAAGCCTTTGGGAAAGAAGTTCTCTGGATGAAGCTAAAGATTCCGCTCTAAGGAGCTCGTCGGAAGGGAAGAAAACGACTTCGTCTTCCGAAAAGAAATTCAAAAGAAATTCATACGTCCTCTGTGCTGAATATTGGTTGTTGGAAACAATCGCGAAATTCTCTTTTCTTTTGGCGAACAATGAGGCCACAAGGAGGGGGCATCCGAGGTTTTCCTCCACGAGAAAACGCCCCTTTCCTTTTCGATAGGGGGAGGTAATTGGAAGTCTAATTATCTCTCCAAGTAAGTCCGTTGGTTTTTCCCTCCTATTTCTTGTTGTGGTGATTCATCGCGTAATCCCAACCGTTAAGAAGGTAATCTTTGATAGCATGGGTCGCTTCTTTTATGGCTTCATCTATCTTCTCTTGCCCTTCTTTGGTAGGTTTCCCTAACACATAATCGATTCCTGAGAAGGCGGGTTCCCCGATTCCGATTCTCAATCGTTTGAAAGCATCGGTTCCAAGGTGCAGGATGATGTTTTTCATGCCATTATGGGAACCGGCAGATCCATCTGGGCGAAGCCTGATTTTCCCTTCGGGGATGTCCATATCATCATAGATGACAAGAATATCGGCAATGTCGATTTTGAAATAATCGACCGCGGCCCTGACGGACTCGCCAGACAAATTCATCAGAGTCGATGGTTTAAGAAGCATAACGGGTTCCGGGAACGGTTCCTTTTTCAATATTCCGTAGGTTCCTTTGAAATTTTCACGATCGAAATCGACGCCTGCCATTTCGGCAAAGGCATCTAGAGCATCGAAACCCATATTATGACGGGTGTGCTCATATTTCTTACCTATGTTTCCTAAACCGACGATTAATTTCATGCTTGAGGGGTCTCTAACGAAATTTTATTGAGGACACGTATCACTTTTTGAACCGAATCCTCATCGTAACCGGTGATTGGGGTGTCCATTATCCTGCTTAGGTTTGCCTTTTCGAAATCACCGAGGTTTGGATCGTTTTCCATACGGGTGATGGAGGCCTTGATCATCATCTTCTCAATAGGGTTGAGCTTGCTATAATCAAACTTGCCCTGCATCTGATAGAACCTGATGTGATACATATCGAGCAAGTTAGATGAAATCAATAAAGCACGGGTATCTGGATTGGACATAGCCATGCCAGCCGCGAAAACGATAACGTTTTTATTCTCCATCTCGTCATAATGGGAGAGGAATTGATCGATCCCGCGGATTACCCCGCCTCTAACCCATCCACCAAAAACGACGGTGTCATAATCTTCGATGTTTTTGAAACGGAATTTCTTCAAAGGCATACATTCCGCGTTAACGGCTTTGGCGATGTCTTTGGCGTATTGCTCGGTTGAGCCATATTTTGATTCATAAAGGACAATTGTTTTCATAGCGTGGAAAGTGTATCACAAACTACCGCTTTATGGCTTTTAGTGTTATGCTTCCTGCCATGAAAATTAAAAATTGGTTATTAGATTTTATTAAAGGCGGCGCACTAGGAATCGGATTATTGCCTGGTGTTAGCGCCGGAACAATCGGAATTACGGTTGGTATTTACGACAAATTAATCGGGGGAGTTAGCACCCTAAGAAAGCAATTTTGGAAATCCATTTTGATTCTCCTACCGATTATGCTTGGGTGGTTAATCGCGGGCATTGCCTTGCTCTATTTGGAGCATTTGTCCTGGGATAAGGTTCCATTCATAATCGTTTTGGTCTGCGCCGGTTTTACCGTTGGTGGATTACCGGTCATCTTGAAGGAAGTGCGCTCGCACACGCTTGGGATAAAGGATTTCGCCTTAATAGCATTAGGCTTCCTGATTGCCGCTGGAATCGGTTTGCTCTCCGTTCTTTCTAAGATCTATAACTGGTTCGATATCGAAGCGGCCTTCCTTTCCCCAAACGAAAACGTTTGGATTTATCCTTTGACCATCGTCATTGGCTTAATCGCGATGGGGGCTTGCATAATTCCCGGCATTTCCGGGGCAATGATTCTCTTCATCTTCGGCCTTTATCAACCCGTCCTCAACCTTTATATGGGCGATGCGTCCATGATTCGTGACCATAGCAGGCTTGGAACCGGCTTGATCCTTACCGCGTGCTTGCTAGTCGGTATCATCGTCGGAATCGTCTTGGCTTCATTATTAATGAAGCGGGTTATCGCCAAATTTCATGATACGACCTTCAACATCGTTTTGGGCTTTGTCCTTGGATCGCTTGTGGCGATGTTTATCAACAACCAAATCTGGGATGCCTATTTCAACCCCGTCACAAATCAGTGGTGGCACTGGCTTGTCGGCGGAATACTCTTTGTCGTTATCGGAGCGTTGACACTTTTCCTTGTGTCCAAAACCCTAAAGAAACAGACTCCGGAAGAAAAGGAAATCGAATCCGAAGCCAACCATTGAGACCTTCCGTTTTCCCAAAGAATAGTATGTTGCGCACAATAACAATAAAAACAACCATTTTATTGTTGATAAAAAAATAAAACCCTTTATATTTTTCGGTGCACTGTTTTGATTGACTTCAAGAAAAGGAACAACCATGCCACGTACAGATGAACAGAATCAGCAAATCAAAGACCGTCGTCGTGCCAAGATAATTCGTGCCGCAATCCGCGTGTTTGCCACCAAGGGTTACAACGAGGCCTCGGTTGATGATATCACCAAAGACGCCCGATGCTCCCATGGACTCTTCTACCATTATTTCGATAACAAAGCGGAGATTCTCGCCGCCATCGTTGACGAAATAATCGTCCCTTCCTCTTATTACGCCCCATGCCATAAAGCCCTTGAGGCCAAAGGAGTAGCAGGGCTTAAAGTCCTCCTCTCTTTCTTCAATAGCGTGTGGACCGCCGGACCAAGCGTCTTCAACACCGCTTGGCTTGCTTGCCAAACAAGCCAAATCGAGGACGTTCCCGAAACCATAATTCCATTTATTTCGGAAAATAACCTCTACGAAACCGTCTGCGTTCTTATTGAGCAAGGACAAAAAGAGAAGAAAATCATCCCAGGAGATCCAAAGGAAATCGCGTTGGGCCTAACCGACATCATCGCGAACAACTTTCTAAGGTTGGTCAACGACGGCAAAAAATCTCCGGTCGTTTCTAGCGACGTGATTCTTGGAATGGCTTTAGTCGGCGAAAGAATCGACTAATTATTTATCGTTGAACTTGAACAAGAAGGCGTAGATGTCCGACAAACTACTGTAAAGCTTGGAATAAGCGTTTTGGTAGAGGTCGTCATACGTCTTTTTATTTTCGGGGTTTGGTTCGAAGGTCTTGGTTTCCCTAAGCATATTTTCCTTGGCTTCTTTAACGGTATATGTTCCCATGGCGATATAAGCGGACATGGCCGCACCTAAAGAAGAGGTTTCAATCGTTTGGGCTCTAGAGACCGGCAAATAGAGGATGTCCGCCATAATTTGGCACACTTCGTCCGAAACGGCGCCACCTCCAGCGATATGGATTTTATCGAATGGGTGCTTGAGGTTTTTCTCAAATCTTTCTTTCGCTCCCCTAAGTTCAAAGGCAATGCCTTCGATTAAGGAACGGTAGAAGTGCATCTGGGTCGTGGAATCGGAGAACCCGACAATCGCGCCTTTGACAAGGGGCCTATCCAATTGGGAGCCCCAATATGGCTGAAGCAAAAGACCATCGGAACCAGGGGGAACCGATTTAAGACCTTCGTTAAACCTAGTTGGGTCCCCTTGCTCCTCCGCCATCAAATCGGCTATCGTTTGGGCCCCAAATTCCTTAAGGAACCAATTGATCATCCAAAATCCACGGTAGATTTGGAAATCCATATTGAAGTGGTTTGGCAAAACAAACGGATAAGCGGGAAGGAACTTATCCGGCCCCACATAGCGCTCCATCGTCGTCTCAATGGTGCAGGCGGTACCTAGGGATACGGCAAGAGAAGTCTCATCAATAACCCCAGACCCCAAGGTTTCGCAAGCCTTGTCGCTACCAGCGGCATACATCGGTAGCCCTGCCGGGATTCCGGTTAATCTGGAAGCTTCTTCGGTAACATTCCCTAATAGTGATAAACCCGGAACGAGCTCGCACAGTTGTCCCTTTTTTATGGAAAATATTTGACCCTGTAGGTGTTTTTCGGGCTTTTTGTAGAATTGTCCTTTTTTGAAATCTATTGGGTAATGGCCCGTGTAATCAGACGCGGAATCCTTTAGATTTCCGGTTAGACGGTAAATGAAATATGTGGAAATCGCCACATACTTATCAATTTTTTCAAAGTTCTCCGGTTCGTTTTCCTTGATCCAGTTCATCGCCGTTCTGCGACGGTTCATTCTAATTACCTCATCCATGCCCACCAACTTAAAGGCGGCCCTGGAGAGGAGAGGGAGCTTTTTCTCGCATTTGGCATAACGTTGGTCAAGCCAAAGGATGGTTGGGCGGATGATGTTCCTGTTTTTATCAAGATAGACCGCGGTATCGCGGAAGCAAGTCATGGAAAGACCTTTAATTTTTTTTACAAGCTCAGAATGTTCGGATATTATCCGCTTGCTTGCCTCGGCCATTTTATCGAAATAGACGTTTGGGTATTGTTCGGCATAGCCAGGCTTGGTCGAAAAATAGGGTTTTTCGTAATGTTGCTTTTCCTGAGCCAAAACATTTCCATGACTATCGAAAATGGAAACACGCACCGACTGCGTCCCGAAATCTATCGTCAAAACCAAATCGTCATTGTTTTTCATATCATTATTAATCTTAGGACAAAAACTGATAAAAGCAACTTGATGACATTTGCCCAAAAGGGGCTTTCGAAGCGTTTTCATAAAAAATAAATGGCTTACGTGGCCTATTATTCAACTTCCTTATTCAATGAATAAGCCTCTATGTGATACACTTAACCCGTTGGGCAACCTAGCCCTACTTCAGTCATTAGGAGGAAAAAATGGCAAATAAGAAGTATGTTTACTCCTTCAAGGAGGCTCGCGAAGCCAAAATCGGCAAAGAGATCCTTGGTGGAAAGGGCTTCGGCCTTGCTGAGATGACCGCCGCTGGAATTAACATTCCTCAGGGCTTCACCATCTCCACCGAAGCATGCAACCTCTACTATGAATCCGGAAAGAACATCCCGGATTATGTGTGGGAAGACATCGTGAACCACGTCCACGAAATTGAAAGGAACTCCGGAAAATCCTTCGGAGGAGGAAAGGGAATGCCTTTGCTCGTCTCCGTCCGTTCCGGCGCCAGGATGTCCATGCCTGGCATGATGGATACCATCCTCAACCTTGGTTCCAACGATAAGACCGTCGAAGAACTCATCGCCGCCACCGGCAACGAAAGGTTCGCTTGGGACTCCTATCGTCGTTTCATCTTGATGTTCACGAACATCGCCAAAGGTCATCCACGCACCAAAATGGATGCGATGCTTGACAAAATCAAAGAGGACAACGGCTACAAACTCGACACCGAAGTCACCGTTCCTCAACTCAAAGAGCTCGTCAAGGCTTACAAGGAATACTATCGCAGCGTCTTCGGAGAGGAATTCCCCTCCGATCCATACGTCCAACTCCGCGAAGCGGTTTCCGCCGTCTTCCGTAGCTGGGACAACGAACGCGCCAACGTCTATCGTTTGATGAACGGCATCCCATATGAATGGGGAACCGCCGTCAACGTTCAAACGATGGTCTTCGGTAACATGGGCGAAGATTCCGGAACTGGTGTTGCCTTCTCCCGTAACCCATCCACCGGTGAAAAGAAAATCTACGCCGAATTCCTTCCAAACGCTCAGGGCGAAGACGTCGTCGCCGGTGTTCGCACCCCGCTCCATATCGACGAACTTGCCAAGCGTATGCCAGACGTCTACAAGCAATTCATTGAAACAATCAAGAAGATGGAAAACTATTTCCGTGATATGCAAGACATGGAATACACCATCGAAAAAGGCGTCCTTTACTTCTTACAGACCCGTAATGGTAAGCGTACCGCTCGCGCCGCCCTCAAGATCGCCTGCGATCTCGTCGACGAAGGCCTCATCTCCGAAGAAGAAGCCGTTCTTCGCGTCGAGCCAAAGCAATTGAATGACCTTCTCCACCCAACCTTCGACCCAGCCGAAGAAAAGAAAGTCACCCCATTCGTCGTTGGTCTCCCAGCCTCTCCAGGCGCTGGAACCGGACAAATCGTCTTTACCGCCGAGGAGTGCAAAGAACTCCATGACAAAGGCGTCAAGGTCGTTCTCTGCCGTGCCGAAACCTCCCCAGAGGATATCATCGGTATGGTTAACTCCGAAGCTATCGTCACCGCTCGCGGTGGCATGACTTCCCACGCCGCTGTCGTTGCCCGTTCCATGGGTAAATGCTGCGTTGCCGGTTGCACCTCTGCAATCATCAACGAAGAAGCCAAGACCATGACCGTCAACGGCAAGGTCTACAAAGAAGGCGACGTCATCTCCGTCAACGGCTCCACCGGTGCCGTCTACGAAGGCTCCATCCCAATGATCCCCGCCGATCTCGGTGGTGACTTTGGCCGTATGATGGCTTGGTCCGACAAATATCGTCGCCTCAAGATCCGCGCCAACTGCAATACTCCAGAAGATGCCAACAACGCCAAGAAGTTTGGTGCCGAAGGCATTGGTCTATGCCGCACCGAACGTATGTTCTTCGCGGATGACCGCATCCTCAATATGCGTGCCATGATTCTTTCCGACACGACCGAGCAACGCGAAGCCGCCCTTGAGAGAATCCGTCCATTCTTGATGGATGACTTCTACAAGATGTATCTCGCCAACCCAGATTCGCTTGTCAACATCCGTCTCCTTGACCCACCACTACACGAGTTCCTCCCAGAACTTGGTGACAAGAAGAACATCGCCGACCTCGCCGCCAAGCTTGGCGTCTCCGAACAGAAAGTCGTCGATCGTATCAATCAGCTCCAGCAAGCCAACCCAATGATGGGCTTCCGTGGCGTACGTCTCTGCGTCGCTTATCCGGAAATCTATGCGACCCTTGCCAAGGCTATCGTCCAAGCCGCCTACAAGGCTTCTGCCGAAATCGGCAAAGACGTCGAACCAGAAATTATGATTCCTCTTGCCGGCGAACTCCGCGAACTCAAGTTTGCGAAAGACGTCGTCGTCAATGCCGTCGAAAAGGAAATGGGCCTCCACGACAAGAAGCTCGTCTACCACGTCGGTACCATGATCGAGGTCCCAAGAGGCGCTCTCCAGGCCGGCAAACTTGCTCAGGAAGCAGAGTTCTTCTCCTTCGGAACCAACGACCTCACCCAGCTCACCATGGGCTTCTCCCGTGATGACTCTGGCCAGTTCCTCCCAACCTATCAGCAGAAGAAGATCTACGAATTCGATCCATTCCAGACCATCGATATCGAAGGCGTTGGCGAACTCGTTAAGATCGCTGTTGAACGTGGTCGCGCCACCAACCCAAACCTCCTCATCGGTGTCTGTGGCGAAACCGGTGGCGACCCAGCGTCCATCATCTTCTATGACAAAGTCGGTCTCGACTATGTCTCTTGCTCTCCGTTCCGTGTCCCACTTGCCCGCCTTGCCGCGGCCCAAGCTGCCATCCTCAACAAGAGCAAATAAGGTTTCTTAAATGAACGCCCCGTCGCCATCAAAGCGACGGGGTTTTTCTTTGCAAAAATCAAACGAAATTTAAAAATTAAAGGCTTTTTAAAGAAAAGGAAGGGTTCATTTTTCCCTTCCTTATTTCTTTTCCTTTTTCGCTTTTATCTTGCTATGGTATTTAGCCTTTTCGGCATACATGTTCTTGTCCGCTCTCTTGAAGACATTCGAATAATCTTCGTCAATTTCTGGGTCAAAGGACGCATAACCTTTGGAGGTGCTGAATCCGTATTTAGCAATGCCATCAGGGTTCTCCTTGGCAAAGGTGACTTCGAATTCCTCTATGAGTTTTTTGGTTTCTTCTTCGTTTATATCTTCCAAGATAACGGCGATTTCATCCCCGCCGATACGGAAGGAACGGCCTTCTCCGAAGATTTTAGAAACGGCCTTCCCAATGGATTCAATATTTTTGTCACCGACTTCATGACCATAACTATCGTTAACTTCCTTGAGGAGGTCGATATCGAAAAGAACGAGGGAAAACTTGGGATTCTCGCCGTTTTTAATCTTCTCGTCCAAAGCGGAGGTCTTTTCAAAATAGCCATTCCTATTGCCAATTCCGGTCAATTGATCGGTATAGGCCTGCTTATGCATATAAGCAATGTATTTCTTTAGTCCAATCCTGGCTGATCCGATTTGTTCTTTAAGCGCGGCAATCTCCCCAATTGTCTCGCTTTCGTCTTTGGTATCGATGCCATAGATATTAGCGGGCTCCCTAATATCCTTCAAAAGCAATTCAACGTCTTCTTGCAAATCAATCATCTCGCCGTTCAAAGCGTCAAGGCGACCCTTAATCCTCCCGGCCAAAGTCAAAGCGACGCCTCCGCCTAGAAGAATGGTGACGAAGGTCATGATGAACATCGCAAGGCCGTTGGTGGTAACTTCCCTTTGATACCAACTAGCCCAAACGTCTGCGCAGGCGACGGCTTTAACGGTCTCTTTGTCTGAACCAAATATGGGGGCATAGCCAGTATAAAGAAGGCCCCATCTATCTTGATAAGCCTGATCATCGAAACCAGGTTGACCTTTGAAGGCATTTAACAAAGCGGTGGTATATATGGTTTCCTCTTCAAGGAAAACGCCGGGATCATCGCTTGGGTCGATGGAAAAGACGATTTTGTTATCTTCCCTTTGGACGAGAACATAAATGAAAGCGAGCTCACCATGTCCGTCGACAGCGCTGGTCTTGAAGGCCGAAAGGGTGTTATAAGCCTTCATGTATGGCTCGGTTTTGTTATCGTGGTCGTCTTTTGTGAGAGCTTTTATGGAATCGCCATCAAGAAGCGCGGCGGCTGTTGCGGAAACCTCAAGAACCTTATTTTGGATAACGCCTTGCATCCTTTTTATTGAGGTGACCATCATTATGGTCCCGATCGCTAAATCAACAACCAAAAGGAAGCCCGAAACTACGGCCACAACTTTAGTTGAAAACGAAAGGTGCTTCTTGCTTTTCATGCCGCAATTATATTGAAAAAAACAAATTCTTAAAGAGCATTTAGGCCTATTTCTTGCTCAACGCCTTGTTTTTTAGGACGGCGGAATATTTTTCCTTGTTCTCTTGTCTCGCCCTGGCTATACCCATATCTCCGTCGCCAACATCATGGTTTATAACGCTTCCCGCGGCGATAAAAGCATCCTCTCCAACCGTTACGGGAGAAATTATGGTGGAGCCAGATCCTACAAAGGCTTTATCTTTGATAACGCTGCTGAATTTGTTTACTCCATCGAAATTCGCGACTATAGTTCCGCATCCGATGTTGACGTCTTCGCCAATCGTCACATCGCCTAAATAAGATAGGTGGGAAGCCCTGGAAACGCTGCCGACACGGGCGTTCTTCAATTCGTTGAAATTGCCAATTAGAGTTTTATCTTTGATAACGCACCCATTACGCATTCTAAGGTAGGGGCCAAGTTCGTTGAAAGACCCTATTACGCAATCATCGATGTGCGAGAAGGTAATTTTGTTTTGATTACCGATTTTTACATTATTTAGGTAAGTGTCGGGACCAATTAAGTTATCTCTTCCAATCCTAGAATCTCCAAAAATGGTGGTGTTTGGGTAGATTGTCGTATCGTTTTGAATAACGACATCCGCGCCTATATATGTAGTATCCGGATCAGCAATGGTGACGCCAGAAAGCATTAAGCGCTTATTAATCCTTTCGCGCATCGCCTTTTCGGCTTTGGACAAAACGTATCTATCGTTAACATCGATAGTTTCCATCTTGTCCGCGGAAAGGAAGACGCCGACCTTCATTTGATTTTCAATTAGGACGTTAATGAGATCGCTAATCGAAGGTTCCTGATTAGATTCCTCTTTGAAGAATCTCTCAAAACCTTCTTCTAAAACGAAGTTATTAAATACATAGATGCCGGCATTGACTTCGTGTATGGTGTCCTCTTCCAAAGAACAATCGCGCTGATTAACGATTTTGAGGACACGCCCTTGCTCTTTTTTGATTCTTGAGAATCCGTATGGGTCATCATAATTAGCAGAAAGAACAGTTACATCGTTATGGTTGGTAAGATGGCTTGAGACCAAAGCCTTAAGAGTTTTGGTGGTGATAAGAGGGGTGTCGCTTCTACAAACGATGGTGATTCCACCCTTTTCCTTTATTGCCTCTTGGGCCGATCTTAAAGCAGAGCCGGTCCCCTTTTGATTGGGTTCATGGATAATGGCGGTTTCGTTTTTAATGATTCCTTCAATAACTGTATCTTTTGGCCCAATAACGGCAACAAGCCCTATTGGTTCCAAACCCTTTAAAGCGTCGATTACGTATAAAATCATTGGTTTGCCCAAAATAGGCATGGCCGCTTTAGAAAAATCAGGGCGAAGAGATTTCATTCTCGCCCCTTTTCCTCCCGCGAGGATAATGGCAGATAGTTCCATAGTAACCTCCTTACATAGTTTTGGTTACGATAGCGGTATAGTTTGTTTTTTCAAAACGACGATAGACGTCCCTTACTTTTTTGGCATCGGTGGATAAGGCGAACAAAGATGATCCGGAGCCGGACATGCAGGCAATTCCAAAGCCGGCTTTTCTTAACTGAGAATAAATTTCCCCTACATCTGGAAGCAAAGAAGATGCTGGCGGCATTAAATCGTTGCCCATGTTTTGTTCAATCAAAAGGTCGTCTCCAAGACGGAGTCCTTCGATGATCTTATCGGTGTTTATTTCATATCTTTGGAAAGAATCGCATTTCTTATAGACGTCGTCAGTGGAAAGGCCCTTTTCTGGCTTAACAATTAGGCAATAATAGGTTTTCTTAACTTTAATTGGCTCGATGATTTCCCCAATTCCCGTAACTTTGGCGGGTTTGGTGTAGATGAAATAAGGGACATCGGCGCCCAAAGAGAGTCCGATTTCCGCCAATTCGCTTTCGGTCGCGCCCAATTTGAGCAATTTGTTGAGGGCCATCATAGTGGCAGCGGCATTGCTGCTTCCGCCGCCAAGCCCGGCGGCAAAAGGAATTTCCTTATGGATATGGATGCGAAAGTTCTCTTTAAAGCGATATTTGGCCCTTAAAGCCGCGATGGCCTTTGTACAAAGATTGGCTCTCATGGAATTAAGCCTAATATCATCGCAGGTGACGAAAGTATCCGGGCTTCCATCTGGAAGGATGGAAATTTCGAGAATGTCGTGGAGTTCTATTGGGAGGTTGACCATTTCAAGGTCGTGATAGCCGTTTTCCCTCCTTCCCACAACACGAAGGGAGAGATTAATTTTGGCATATGACTTAACGTTCATGGCGTGTAGATATTCTACTATTTTTTATTGCTTCGCAAAGATGAAGATATTGGCTGGGGAATAATTGTTCAGGTCGAGTTGTAAATTCGATTTCATTCTTTTTAAGAATGTCTTTTGCTAAATCGCCGTTTCCCAAGTAGTTTTTGAGGTTGTTGTAGATTGTTTTTCTTCTTTGAAGGAATAGAGATTCTGCCAAACGATAGACATCTTGCAGTAAATTCACCTCATGGTTGAGCTCTATTTTGAAGACGGCGGATTCCACGTGGGGGATAGGACTAAAACTGTTTCTTGATACGTTAAATAATTTAGTGGCCTTCCCCGATAATTCGATTAGAATCGCTAGAGGCCCATATTCTTTTGTGTTGGGTTTTGCCAAAAGCCTATCTAAAGCCTCTTTTTGAACCATAAAGACTACACGCCTCGCATTATTAGCGCCCAAAAGAACCTTTTCGACAATTCCGGAAGTAATGTAATAAGGCAGGTTTCCAACGATCAAAGAATATGGGGAATAATCAAACCTCATCGCGTTTCCGTTAAAGACCCTGATGTTTTCGGCTTTCTCAAAATCATTTTTGGCTTTGGTAAGCATGGCTTCATCGATATCGATTGCATCGATCGTTCCTAAGGAATGAGCCAAAAAATAGGTTAGGCTCCCAGCGCCGCAGCCAATTTCAAGAACTTTGTCGCCTTCGGCTATCTTTGCTTCATCGACGATCCTTTCGGCAACGCGATGGTCAATTAGGAAGTTTTGTCCAATCTCCTTTTTGGCAAGAAGAGAGTATTCCTTTATTTTTTCAAAATATTCTTCTTTATTCATCCAAGGCTTCCTCTAATTGTTCTTTTGTAATCCCAAGGGAGTTGAGCATTTTCAAAGTTGCTTTTCCGTTTCCGTGTCCTATATGGAACTTCTTCGCAATTATATCCCTTTTCCCACTAGAACCGTCGTTTCCGATTAGACCTAAATCAACAAGGTCTTGTATCGATAAATTCCCTTTCTTGGAAGAAGAAGGAGAGGGACATGCATGCATTAATGCCTCCAAAATGGTCTCTTTATCAGATTCGGCAACACCGACTTTATTCTTCTTTATAGCCTTCTCTTTGGGGATGTAGGCATGATAGAGTCCAGGAATCTCCAAATTAAGGATATCCCTAATTCTTTTCCCAGGACTATCAGGATCAGTTAAGACCACCACAGAGTGTGTTTTGGCAAGCTCTTTAATATAGTTAATTGTTTCATGTGGAACATCTGAGCCATTGGTGGTTACAATTGTTGTATCGAGGAAAGATTCCAGAAGCAACTTATCGGTGGCTCCTTCCACCACTATAACGCCTTCATAAACCTTTTTATTCATGGTTTCACATGAAACAATGTGCAGAAATTGTTCCACACATTTTTCGTAATCTCCTCAACGCTGGTTTCTTTGATTTCAGCAACCTTATCTACGATATGTGGTATGTTTTTCGGCTCATTTGTCTTGCCTCTAAAAGGAACGGGGGCCAAATAAGGGGAATCTGTTTCGACCAGAATGCGATCTAACGGACAAGCCTTTACGCATTCGCGAGGTTCCACGGCGTTTTTATAAGTTATAGGTCCATCGAAGCCGAAGTAGTAGCCAAGCTTAGCAAATTCTCGAAGCATCTCTTTAGAGCCGGAATAGCAATGTAAAACGGCATTGGCCTTAATAGGATGGGCCTTTAATATCTCAAACATGTCTCCCAAGCATTCTCTAGCGTGAATTGAGCAAGGAAGCCCAAGACGGTTTGCCATGTCTATCTGCTTGATAAACCATTCTTTTTGTTTTGCTCTATGTTCTATTTCTTTATACCAATGGTAATCTAAGCCTATTTCACCAATGGCAACCACCTTTTCGTCTTTGGCCATTTCCTCAATTAACTCTAAGGCTTCAAAGGAAAGGCCTTCAAAATTCTCTGGGTGAATCCCAACCGCGGCGTAAACGCCTTCGAATGCATGCGCGATTTCTATTGCCTTTTTAGAGCTATCGATATCATATCCAATAACCAAAACAGCCTTTAAACCAGCTTCTTTGGCTCTTTGAATAACTCCGTCTAAATCTTCAATGAGCTTTTCGTCATTAAGGTGGCAATGCGAATCTAAGTAAGGCATCTCTTTATTTTCCTACGCAGAAGCGAGAAAAAATCTCATCGCTTAAATCCATGGATACATCCTGACCGATAAGTTCTTTCCCGTATAGTCTCGCTTCTTGCAACGAAGCGGAAATCAAATCGCTTGTCATTCCATTCTCAATAGAGTCTTTGCATTCTTCCAAAGTTATTTTGATTTTCTCCAAAAGAGAAAGCTCCCTAGCGTTAGAGAAACTTGGCGTTTCGAAAGAGCTATCATCAAGGCCGAGGATATCGATAATGGCCTTCTTCAAAGGCTCGATGTCGTTCTTGGCTGCGGAAACATATAATTTCCCGTCATCTTTTCCTTCAATTAAATCGGATTTGTTGAAGACATGTATTAGTTTTTTACCCTTGCAAACCTCTTCAAAGGCCTTTTGGTTTTCTTCTTTATTGGAGGCATCGCTTAGCCAAATAATCAAATCGGCCTCCTCAATGGATTTGCGGCTTTTTAAAATACCAAGGGTCTCGACGTAATCATCAGATTCCCTGATACCTGCGGTATCAAGAAGGTGCAAAGGTATCCCGTTTAAGGAAAGATCTCCTTCAACAACATCTCTTGTGGTGCCGGGAATATGGGAAACGATTGCCTTGTCTTCGTTTAGCAAAGCATTGAGAAGCGAACTCTTCCCAACGTTTGGTTCTCCAATAAGAGCAATTTTGATACCGTTTCTTATTATTTTGCCTTGATTGCCTTCTTTTATGAGTTTTTTAAGATCGGATATTTTCTCTTCTATTTGGGCTTTGATTTCTTTGAAATTGGTTTCTTCAATATCGGTGTATTCCGGATAATCTATATTCACTTCAAGCGTAGCCAAAGTCTCATCTATCCAATTTAAGATAGGGAATATTAGTTTACAGGTGTCTCCCTTTAGGGAAAGAAGGGCCAAGTTCTTAGATTCCTTCGTAGTCGCGTTAATCATGTCGTTGATCGCTTCGGCTTCGACCAAATCAACCTTACCATTATAAAACGCGCGCGAAGAGAACTCTCCGTTAACGGCTTGTCTGATGCCGAGCGCATAGAAATGCGTGAGGATCTCTTTAACGATGATCATCGATCCATGTGACGAAATCTCGACCACGTCCTCTCCCGTAAAGGAATTTGGAGCAGGGTAAACGAAGGCAACGACTTCGTCTATGATTTCCTCTTCATGGTACAAATAGCCAACCCATATCTTCTTTTTAGAAAAGTTTTCCGGGTCTTTACGCATAGATTTAGCAACCGCTTCAAAAACCCCATCACCAGAAAGACGAATTAGGGCAAGCGCACTTTTTAATGGGGGTGTAGCTAAAGCGATGATAGGTTCCATAGCAGGTAAATTATACGCGATTCAATCAAGAAAAAACCCTTTGGACTTCATCAATCCAAAGGGGATTATTTAGCGGTCTCCGTCGTAACGGACACAGACGTGGCGATTGTTGCCTTCGCCAATGGATTCGGTCCTGACGCCTCTGAAGGAGGAAAGAGCGTTGTGAACCACGCGTCTTTCGTCTGGAGTCATCGGATCAAGTTCGGCATCAACTTTGGTGCGGCGGACTTCTTTGGCAACCCTGATGGCGATGCGGGTGACTTTTTCGTATTTGTCGGTCTTGTAATCAGCGACATCAAGGAGAACACGATATCTCTTACGGAACTTGTTGGAAACGGCGAGTTTGGTCAATTCGTTGAGGGCCTGTAGCGTTCTTCCGCCTTTTCCGATAAGAATTGGGTTATGGTCGGAATCAAGGACGACCTTAATGATTTCGTCTTCGACGATGGAAGAGGTCTCAACGTCAATTCCCATAGGGGTGATGGCGTTTTTGAGGTATTCTTCCGCATAAATCCTCGCGTCTTCGATATCGTAAACGGCGATGGTAGCAGCTTTTTTGAAGAGGGATTTCTTTTCCTCTTTGATTTGATAGACGAGGTGATTTTCAGAAACACCGAGTTCTTCGCAAGCGTTTTTGACAGCTTCTTCAACCGTTTTGGCTGTAAACTCTTTCATATACTATTTTCTCCTTTGCTTTGGTTTTCTAGCTAGCAATGTCTGCATGATAAGGGTTTGAATCATGGAGATAAGACCAGAAATTAACCAATAGACGCCCATAGCGGACGGTAACATAAAGCCCATGATAACCGTGAAGCCAACCATCATGTAGGAAATGAGCCTCATTTGTCTTTGTTGATCGTTAGCGTTAGGATTCACGCTTGTCTTCGCAACTTTCTTGGAGGCCCTCTTTTGAATGATGCGCGGCAAGATGATCGAGAAAATCTGGACCGTAGCCATCAAGATGAAGAGGACAAGAGCCGTCCACCAGCCATTGACGTTCGTATACCACGCCCCACTGACGTTAAAGAGGATGTTGTTGATGTTATCGGATAGACGCATATTGAAGATTTGGCCTGTGGATAATGCGGCGGAACCTTGTAAACCAGCCCACACGCAGATAAAGACAGGGAATTGGACAATCATGATAAGCATCGATCCAAACGGGTGAATGCCGTTGCGGCGATAAAGGGCCATCTGTTCTTGTCCTAGGCGTGCTTTTTCGGCTTGGTTGGTATTCGCGTTAGGATATTTGGCTTGAATCTTATCCAATTCAGGTTTTAAGGCCTGCATCTTCTGCTGCGATAAGGTGGAGCGGAATCCGATTCCAAGCAACAAAAGACGAACGATAAGGGTAACAAGAATCAACGCCCAAATCTGACCGAATCCAGTCAAATTGGCATCGAAGGAGAAAGCGAAGGTATCGACTAACCAGGAAACAGGGAAAATCAACAAGCCTTCAAGGAACCCTTTGCTCCAGGCATATCCCCAGTCTTTCCTAGAAATCGCAACTTCCCAGTTCGCGTTCGTTCCATAATGGCCATAATAGCCGTCTTTGGTCGCGATGCAGGAACGGTTGTTTTGAACTCGATTCCCGATTGTATTCACATATAGTGTTTGGAAATCTTCGGTGGGAACGTTATCCCTTCCTAAATCGCCATAGAGCTTATTTCTCCAGAATTTGATGTTTTCGAAGAATTTGGAATCCTTCCCGGAGAATTTAACATGGCCGAAATTACGGAGTACGGATTTGCGAAGAATCGCCGATTCATCGTTGATAATATCCGAATCTGATTTGGTATATGGGTTAATAGACCATTTGGATTCGGTTGGATCGGCAACGACGACCGCGGCTTTAAAAGCGGGGGTCGCGACATTCGTTGCATCTTCAACGTTAAATTTCGGAACAACGTTATTTTGTTGAAGTTCTGCCATATACATAGCCGCTTCAAGAACGTATTTATCTATTTCCGCCCAATATTTTACAGATGGTAGGTTATATCCGGATTTATAGGCGTTTTCCAAAACGGCATCTTGAAGATTCTTCGCTTTGGCGGCGGAAAAAATGGCACGCCCGTTGCTATCTACCTTATAAGGGACATAGCTATAAACGTTATCGTTGCCATCGATTGCCTTACCGGCGATGTTCTGGGTTTCCTCTAGGGCAATGAGCTCTTTGTTGGCTTCCTTAAAAGAATCATATTCTTCCTTGGTGCAGTAAACCGTAACCCCTTGTTCATAAGGATAAGCCATTTGGGCTTTATCATCTTCCGAGCAGAAATTCGCGGTGCAACCTGAAAGAAGTATCAGACCTAAGCCAATGCCAAGGACCCCAAACAACTTTTTATGCGATGAGTGTTTCAATGTAGTAATTCCTTGATTTTGTTGAGGCATTCGTTCAATTCGGCCTCGTTTCCGTGAAACGCCTCTTCCGAGTAGGAAGGGCGAATCACGATGATGAGATCGATCGGATCCCCATAATCATTTCGCTTAGTGAGCATGGCGCGTACTTGTCTTTTTATACGGGTTCTTTTGATGGCTTTCCCGTTGGCTTTAGATACGGCCAATCCGATTCTTGAGTGTTTTTGGGCAGGGTCTGCCTCGACGTAATAAAAGCTGAAATGGGGGGATTTGATCTTCTTCCCGCCTTTTATGATGCGATCGAATTCTTGGTGTTTTCTAACCCTGAGTTCTCGCTTCATAGGCAAAAGGAAAACGCCTTAGGCGGCGAGGCGAACGCGTCCCTTGGCGCGACGTTTGGCCAAGATCTTTCTACCGGAATGAGTTTTCATGCGAGCACGGAATCCGGCTTTGTGAGCGTGTTTCACTTTGGAGGGTTGGTATGTTTTCTTTCCCATGGCTAATCTCTCCTTTCTGAGATGCGTTGCATATTATACGGGCGCGACCGCGGGCAAACAACACCAAAAAACACCAATTTCGGCATCGAAAGAATTTGGAGATGGGAAATCCGAAAGATTAACAAAAAATATCCCCATTGTTTTTATCCTCGTTTTCCATCCAAAAAACCTCTTCGAAACAGCGTTCCCACAGCCATGTTGATTGCATTTTGTTGATAATTGTGGGAAATGTCTAATTTCTTCGTTTTGCAGCATGTAAAAGAAGCTGTTTTCTATGTTGGCAACACCTAGCAAAAATAAGTTTTCCACAACGGTTTGAATATGGGTAATTTTTACCACATTTAATCCACAATGTGGAAAAGTTGAAAACTCCATAAATAGGCCATTTTTTGCCGAATATAAGTTAAATTGTGGAAAAATCAATGATGTTAAAATTTTAGTTGCTTTTTATTGTGGAAATGTCAAAATACCGGAGGTGAATATTATGAATGAAACCATTTCTGAACTTAAGGCAATCTGGGAACTGACCCTGAAGGAATTAAAAGGCAAAATCGAACAAAGGATTTTCGATAGCTTTTTCGCAGGCACGGACGCCACACGCGTAGATAATAATGTTATTACGGTAAACGTTTCAACTCCCGTTGCGGCAGCCGTTTTGAAATCTAAATTCTCGGAAACCATCGACGAGGTTCTCCATAATGTCACCGGAACCGATTTCCACGCTGAATTCGTGGCTTCTTCCTCTTCAAGTCAAACCCAAGAAGCAAAAGACGATTCGATTCCTCAATATTTCACTTCTTCGCATTTAAATAAACAGTTCACTTTCGACAATTTTATTGTCGGACCATCGAATAGAGAGGCTTATCAAGCGTCTTTGATGATCGCTTCCACGCCGGGTCAGCTTTATAACCCTTTGCTTCTATACTCTGGCCCAGGTTTAGGCAAAACCCACCTTTTGCAAGCGATCGGCAATGCTGTTAGAGAGAAAAACCCGGGAGCCAGGGTCCTCTTCCTTTCCACTTCGGATTTCATCAACGAATACGTGAAATACGCGACCGGTTATAAGGGCGTTAAATCCTTCACGGATTTCTTTAGAAAAGACGTTGATTTGTTTTTGATTGACGATATTCAACTATTGAAGCAGAAAGCCAAAACGATGGAAATGTTCTTCGATGCTTTCCAAACGTTGATCAACGCGAACAAGCAGGTTGTCATTACCTCCGATCAGCATCCAAATAATCTAGACGGAATTGACGAAAGACTCAAATCGAGGTTCTCGCAGGGCTTAGTCCTAAGCATTGATAAACCGGATCTTGAAACTAGTGAGAACATATTGAAATCGAAGATACCCATGCATGGGTTAGACGTAAAGGACTTCGATGAAGAAGTCATTTCCTTCCTCGCTAGGAAGTTCTGTTCCAACGTAAGGGATCTCGAGGGTGCATTAACGAGATTGGTCTTCTACACGATCAACATCAAGCCAACAAAGCACATCACCATGAGCGTCGTTTCGGAAGCTATAAGGTCTTTGATAGAAGCTCACGAAAGCCAGGATGAATTGACGGAAAACAAGATTATTGCTGCAGTGGCTAATTACTATTCATTAACCCCATCCCAAATCACCGGCAAGATACGCACAAGCCGCGTGGCCATGGCCCGTCATATCGCTATGTATCTCGATAGGGAAATGCTCGGAACACCCTTGATTAAGATAGGTCAAGCATTTGGCGGTAAGGATCATTCCACCGTCTTGAGCGGTATCTCGAAAGTGGAAAGAGAGTTGAAAAACGACCCGGATATGGGGACAGCCATAAACGAGATAAAAAACAAATTATCCAAATAAGGTTTATTTATTAAATAAAAGGATATGAATCCAATGCGGAAGGTGGTATCATAAGGAACAGCCAAACGGCGAGTTATCCACACAATCCACACCGCTTAACTCTATTAAAAGAAAAAAGAATTTGAATGAAAGGAATTAATTATGCGTCTAACGATTAACAAAGAACGTTTCCTCGCGGCGCTAACAAACGCCTACCACGCTATCGCCCCAAAGAATCCGGTAGCCGTCCTTTCGAATTTTAAATTGGATCTAACTGAACGCGGTATGGAAGTTACTGGATCCAATAACGAAATAACGATCCGTTCAACGGTTCCCTACATATTAGGCGACCGCACGATTATTACTAATGCGGTTCGTGGCTCCGCGATGGTAGACGCCCGCATGATGACCGAAATCGTCAGAAGAATGGAAGGGGAAATGGTTTTCCTCGATATCGTCGATAACGCAGTCGCGAAAATAGAAGACGGGCATTCTCTATTCAGAATCAATTGCGCTTCCGCGGACGAATACCCAGACATCGACTTAGAACCGAGCGGAACCGAACTCACCATCCCTTGCAACGTACTTGCGGATTTGGTTTCCCAAAGCGCCTTCGCCGCCTCCGGCAAAGAACAAAGGGCCATTTTAACGGCTTTGAATTTGGAGGCCAAAGACGGTGTTTTGACCGCGACCGCAACGGATTCTGCGAGGCTTGCTAGGAAATCAGTGAAGATCGATAGCGACGTTTCCTTCCGCACGAATATCCCCGCTAGGATTCTCACAGATATCGTCCGTTTGATGGAAGGTGCCTTGGAAACGAGGATCTTCATCTCGGATAAGAAAGCCCTCTTTATGTTCGATGGCAACGTTGTTTCTACAAGGCTTATCCCTGGAGATTATCCAGTCACCCGTTCGATTATCCCAACCGTTTGCAACTACAAACTCCAAGTCAATTCCCAAGAATTGCTAAACGCCATGGGCCGTATCGCCGTTCTTTCGGCCGATAAGGAATACGCGGTTAAACTTTCCATGAGCGAAGACCATGTCGAAGTCTCCGTTAAGAGCGACCGCCATGGATCTGGCAACGAGCCAATCAAAACATTCTCCTATGAAGGCGAAAGATTGGAAGTTACCTTCAATTCCCTTTTCGTCATCGATGCCATCAAAGCTCTAAAAACCGAGGATGTCACGATTTGCTTCCAAGCCGAAATGAGGCCTTTCGTCGTCAAAGACCCCAAAGATGATTCGGCCATTGAATTAATCACTCCAATGCATGCTTATTAAGCCTTCTCGAGCCTAAAAAAATCCAAAGAAAAAAAGTTAAAAAAGCGTTAGGAAAACCCTAGCGCTTTTTACTACTATGTAGTAAACTATATCCGTGTCTTAGAAAGGGCCTTTTATGGACGGAATCAAGAAGGTGAAAATCACGACCGAATACATAACCCTCGGTCAATTCCTCAAATTCGTTTCAATAATCGATAACGGAGCCGAGGCGAAGTTCTTCCTTCAAAAGAACGAAGTCCTCATCGATGGTGAGCTCGACAACCGTAGGGGTAGAAAACTCCGAGGAGGAGAAATCGTCGAGGTCCTTGGTCAAAGATTCGAGGTTACCAGATGATTCTTAAGCGAATTGTCTTAGGGAGCTTCAGGAACTATCAAGATCTAGACATCTCCTTCGAAAACGGGGTGACGATCATCAACGGGCCGAACGGGGTTGGAAAAACAAACCTGGTCGAAGCCATCTACTACCTATCCCTTGGAAGGTCATGGAGAAACGTCGAAGACGAAACCCTTGTAAACGAAAAGGACGAGGGAGGCATCGCAAGCATCGAGGCCTTCCTTCAAGAAGGGGATATCTCCAGGCGGATAGAAATAAGCCTCGGGGAATCCTGCAAGAGAGTCAGTCTCAACGGGAAACAGCTTCCTAAGCTAAGCGACCTCAGCAGATTGACGAACGTCCTTCTCTTCTCCCCTAGGGATGTATCGCTATTCATCGATAGCCCTACTGAAAGAAGGAGATTCCTGGACATCAACATCTCCAAACAATCGAGCGACTACCTATCGCTCATCAGCGATTACAACAAATTGCTGAAGGAAAGGAACGCGGCTCTCAAGGATCCAAACCGCAACCTGCAGCTAATCGAGGTCATCACCAGGCAAATGGTCGAAATCTCCGAACCCCTTGTCAGATATAGATCGATGTACGTGGCTGAAATTAATCGGGTCCTACCAAAACTCCTCTACGACATATCCGGCGAGGAGAAGCCCTGCAAACTGGTTTATAGGCCATTCGTGAGACCGGACGAGACATTCCCCGATAGGGCCGCGAAAGTCTATGAGGAAGCCTTGCAGAGCGATTTGCAAAGGGGATTCACCAACAATGGACCCCATCGGGAGGACATCGGATTCCTCCTAGATGGCAAAGACATTGCCGATTATGGATCCCAAGGAGAGAACAGAACAGCTGCCCTCTCCCTGAAACTCGCGCCCTTCTTCCTGGTGGAGTCGGATGCGAAAAAACCGATCGTGGTCCTCGATGACGTCACAAGCGAACTAGACGAAGGACGCGTACAGAGGTTGTTCCGCCTGCTAAAACAAATGGGACAGGTCTTCGTCACCGCGACGAAATTGGAAATAGAGGGCGTCTCGTATATCGATGTCGCCTCGAATAAAGCCGTTAGGAGGTAAGAGAATGGCTGAAGAAAATGAAAAGAAAATCCTCAGCGAAGAAGATCGATTCACTTACGTAAAGGAAGACGTAACTGATGAGAAGGCTTTGGAGAAAGGCAAAGAGGATTACAGCGGATCTGATATTCAGGTCCTCGAAGGGCTAGAGGCTGTTCGTAAGCGCCCTGGCATGTATATTGCTACTACCGCTTCCGCAGGTCTCCACCACCTTGTTTGGGAAATCGTCGATAACTCAATTGACGAAGCCCTCGCTGGGTTCTGCCACAACATCACCGTCACGATCGATCACGATAATTCAATCATCGTAACCGACGATGGCCGTGGCGTCCCCGTCGATATCGTCGCGAAATCTGGTTTATCCGGCGTCGAAACCGTTTATACCATCTTGCACGCCGGCGGTAAATTCGGCGGCGAAGGCGGATATAAGGTTTCCGGTGGTCTCCATGGCGTCGGTGCTTCCGTCGTTAACGCCCTGTCGGTTTGGATGGACGTTACCGTTTGCCGCGATGGCGGAAAATATTTCCTCCGTTTCGAAAACGGCGGTCATCCGGTCGGCCACCTCGAACGCATTGGCGATTCGACCCCAGAAGAAAGGGGAACGAGGGTTCACTTCAAACCAGACCCCACGATCTTCACCGAAACCACGGTCTATGTGTATGAGACAATCTATAACCACATGCGCCAAATGGCCTTCCTTAACGGTGGAATCAATATCACCTTAACCGATCTTCGTACCAAAGAAGAGGGCGGAAATCCAAGAGAAGACGGATCGCCGCGCGTCGATAACTTCCTTTATAACGGCGGTATCCGCGAATACGTCAAATACATCGATACCAATAAAACGCCGATCAATCCGGAACCCATTTATTGCGAAGGCGCCCAAGAGGTCACTTTGGCTGACGGTGTCACCAAGCAAAGGGTTTACGGTGAGGTTGCCCTCCAATGGACCGATTCCTATTCCCAAGATTGTGTCTATTCCTTCTGCAACAACATCTCCACGAAAGAAGGCGGTACCCATGTCGATGGTTTGAACATGGCTTTAAGCCGCGTTCTCAATAACTACGCGAAAGCCTTCAAGATGCTTAAGGACGGAGACAAAAACTTCACGGTCGACGACTGCCGCGAAGGTCTTACCTGCGTTATTTCCGTCAAGCACCCCAATCCTCAATATGAAGGACAGACCAAAACCAAACTCGGCAATTCCGAAGTCAAGAAGATCGTTTCTGACATCATTGGCGATGACCTCCGTCGCTACTTGGACGAGAATCCTGCTGAAGCCCGTCAGATTATTGAAAAACTCCAACTCGCTAGCCGCGCTAGGGAAGCTGCGAGGATCGCAAGGGAAAAGACCCGTAAGAACGCCTTGGAAATCACCACCCTCCCGGGAAAGCTCGCCGATTGCTCCTCCAAAGACCCATCGGAATGCGAACTCTATATCGTTGAGGGTAATTCCGCTGGCGGTTCCGCTAAGCAAGGCCGCGATTCCAAAACCCAGGCCATCCTTCCGTTAAGGGGTAAGATCCTTAACGTTGAGAAGGCTAGGGAAGACCGAATTTGGGCCAATGCCGAAATCGGCAATATGATCACCGCGATTGGCGCTGGCGTTAGAGAGAACTTCGACGTTTCGAAGATTCGCTATAACAAAGTCGTCATCATGACCGATGCTGACGTCGACGGCGACCACATCCGCATCTTGCTATTAACCTTCTTCTATCGTTTTATGCGTCCATTGATCGATGAAGGACACGTCTTCATCGCTCAGCCGCCTCTATACAAAATCGATTACAAGGGCAGCGCATATTACGCCTATAACGACGCTCAATTAGAGGTTCTTCGCAAACAACTCAACCTCAAACCCGGTTTTGCCTTCCAAAGGTATAAAGGTTTGGGCGAGATGGACTTCACCCAGCTTTGGGAGACCACCATGGATCCAAAAGCCAGGAAGATGATCCGCATCACCGTCGATGACGCGGCCGAGGCCGAAGCCATCTTCACCGAGCTCATGGGTGATGAAGTCGAACCACGCAGAAAATACATTGCCGAAAATGCAAAATTCGTGCAAAACCTCGATATTTGATGAAAAAGGAGGGATTTTCGAATGATTAACGAAGAAGAAAAAGATATCCTCGAAGAAGAAGCTGAGGAAAACGAAGAAGAATCCGAAACCGAAGAAAACCGTGAGGGCATCACGGTCGTCGCCGGCAATCGCGAAGGCGCCCAAAGCGCGGATGCGATGTTTGGCGAAGAGGCGGCTAAAAGCGGAATCATCCCCGAGATGATTGATAGGGATGTCGTCAAAGAAGTCCGAACCGCCTTCCTTGATTACTCTATGTCCGTCATCGTTTCCCGTGCAATCCCCGATGTTCGCGATGGTTTGAAACCAGTCCAACGCAGAATTATCTATGGCATGAACGAAGCCGGCATCACTCCGAATAAGCCACATAAGAAATGCGCTCGTATCGTTGGTGACGTCATGGGTAAATATCACCCCCACGGCGACTCCGCCCTATATGGAACGCTTGCCCGTATGGCGCAGAATTTCTCGTTGCGTTATCCCCTTGTTGATGGACACGGAAACTTCGGTTCCATCGACGGCGATGAACCCGCGGCTATGCGTTATACCGAGGCCAGGATGAACAAGCTCTCCCTCGAAATGGTTCGCGATATCGATAAGGATACCGTCAACTTCATGCCTAACTACGACGGCACCGAAGTCGAACCAGAGGTTTTGCCATCTCGCTTCCCTGATCTCCTCGTCAATGGGTCCCAGGGTATCGCGGTCGGTATGGCCACCAACATGGCTCCACATAACCTAACTGAGGCGATCAACGCGACCATCGCGGTTGCCAAGAATCCCGAAATCACCCCTCAGGAAATCATGACCGAATACCTCTTTGGTCCGGATTTCCCAGGCGGCGGTATTATCCTTGGAAGACAGGGAATCCTCGATGCCTATACCACCGGAACCGGCACCGTCACGGTCCGCGCCAAATACCATATCGATGACCTTGATAACGGCAAATCCCAAATCATCGTCACCGAAATCCCTTATCAAGTCAACAAATCGGCCCTTGTCGAAAACATTGGTCAATTGGTCCGCGATAAGGTCATTGATGGCATCACCGGTATCCGCGACGAATCATCAAAAGGCGAGATCCGTGTCGTAATTGACATCAGGAAAGACACCATTCCCGAAGTCGTCGCGAACAATTTGCTTAAGCATACCGCCCTTCAATGCAATTTCGGTATCATCAACCTCTGCCTTGAAGATGGGGCCCCAAAGACCTTGGGCATCATCCCTCTCCTTAAGGACTACGTTGAATTCCAGGTCTCCGTTATTACCAGAAGGACCAAATTCCTCCTTAAGAAAGACACCGATCGCCTCCACATCGTCGAAGGCTTGATCCTTGCTCACGATAACATCGACGAAGTCATTCACATCATCCGTGACTCGAAAAACGATGAGGAATCCTCGCTACGTTTGAATGGGAGATTCGGATTGACCCAACCTCAATGCGACGCGATCCTTGCGATGACCCTCCGCCGTTTGCAAGGTATGGAGCAAGACAAACTCAACGCCGAAAAGAGCACTCTTGAAGCGAACATCGCCGAATACAACCGTCTCCTTTCCTCCAGGGACAACATCATCGACCAGATGATCGTCGAGCTTGAGGAAATCAAATCTCGCTTTGGCGATAGGAGACGTACGGAGATTTCCGATGCGGCCGCCGATATCGAAAACGAGGACCTCATCCCACAAAAGAACATCATCATCGCCCTTACCAAGAACGGTTATATCAAAAGGGTCGATGACGACACCTTCTCCGCCCAACACCGCGGCGGTGTCGGCGTCACCGGCATGAAGACCGTCGGCAACGACATCGTGAGGCTCATTAAGCACACGAAGACCCATACCGACATCCTCTTCTTCTCATCTTTGGGCAAGGTTTATCGCTTACGCGGCCACCAGATTCCAGATTCTGGTAGGACAGGAAAAGGCGTCCCGGCCCAAAACTTCCTCAACCTCGATAAGGATGAGAAAGTCGTCGCCATCATGCCATGCGAAGATTATCCAGAAGACAACTACCTCTTCTTTGTTACGAAGAATGGTATCGTCAAACGCACGTCCTTAAAGGAATTCGCCTCCATCCATTCCAATGGTAAGATCGCTGTTGGTCTACGCGAAGGCGATGACCTCTTCGACGTCAAACGTACCTGCGGCAACGATATCGTCGCCCTTGCTTCAAGCAACGGCAAACTCGTCAGCTTCCATGAAGAAGACGTCCGTGCGATGGGTCGTACCGCCGCCGGCGTCCGTGGCATGGATCTTGGCGACGGTTCCGAAATCGTTGGCATCGCCGTCCAAGGCGAAGGCGACAAGATCCTTGTCCTCACTAACCGCGGCTATGGAAAAATCTCCTACGCCAAAGACACCGATACCGAGGATGGCCGCCATTATGATGGATACCGCCTCACCAAACGTGGTGCCAAAGGCGTTATTACCGTCAAAGCTTCTCCAAAAACCGGCAAGCTCGTTATCGTCAGGGCCGTCAACGGCGACGAAGACCTTCTTGTCGTCACGACAAAGGGCATCGTTATCCGCACACCTCTATCCGAGGTCAAGATCGCTTCCCGCAATACCATGGGCGTCAAGATCATCTCCGTCGAAGATAGCGCCAGGGTTGCTTCGGTTGCCATCATCCCGCATTCTGATGTGAGCGATGAAGACGAATTCGAAGAAGGCACCGTCGATAATGACGATGTCATCGAATCCGAAGGCGAGGAAGAAGCCGTTGAAGAAGTGGTCACCCCAGACGAGGTGGCCTAAGGAGTGGGGGCTCAATGCGAGTTCTCGTCTATTACCAACCAAATTCGAACCGCGACGCTTTTGAGGGTGACCGCTTAAGGAAAACCCTCAAAGGCGAATGCGAATCCATGGGCATCGAATGGGTCGATAACAGGTATTCCAAACCCGATATCGCGCACTTCGTCTCCGATAAAGACTTGGGTCTTATGAGGAGAATGAAAGCCAAAGGCGTCAAGACCGTGGTCTCCGCCTTCTACTGCGAAAGGGATTTGGATGCCAGAATGCTTATCGCGGATCCGAAGGGGCAATTCTTTCTTAGACCAAAAGCCAAGAAGATGCTCAATGAGGCGGATGCCGTCCTCGTCCCTTCGATCCCCCTTAAGAAATTCTGCGAAAAGAACGGAATCAAATCCAAAATATTCGTTTCGCACCCTTCCGTGAACCCTGATAGATTCGTCCTTAGCGACATAGAATCCGTCCTCTTCCTTCGTTATTTCGGAGTTTCCAAGGAAAGAAAATATGTCTTAATCACCGGGAATTTCTATGAAACCAAGAAATTAAGAACCCTTCTTTCCTTAGCTAAGAAGATGCCGAAGATGCGTTTCTATTTCCTAGGATACGCACCCCGTTACGCGGAATTCCTCGTGAGGCATTATAAGAATAAGGCCCCTAAGAACCTTAAGATATCGAGGGTCTTAAGCGATGATGTCTATCGCAGCGCAATGAAACACGCTTCCGCCTACTTGATGCTTTCCAAACTTCCGGATGCCACGGGAATGATGGAGGCCTTCTCGGCCAAAACCCCGGTCATCGCCCTCGGTAATCAAGACCTTAACCCCTTATTAATCAATGGGGTGTCTGGAAAAATCGCCAAAAAGGAAGACGCCCTTCTCCAATTTCTAGAGGAAATCTACGAAGGCGAAGGAAAGGAAACGACCCACGCTTCATTCGCGATTGCGAAGAAGAATTCAATCGAACGCAGCGGAGCGTTTCTCCAATCTGTATACAATTTGCTATTAAGCGAAAAAAAGGAGGCCAAAAGCCATGATTGATTTGAAAAGAATCCTTGAAAACCCCGAGGGTGTAAAGGAAGCCCTTGCCAAAAAACTATGGGATTTTGATCCAAAGCCCATCCAAGCCCTTGCTGAAGAAAGACTTGTCGTCTTGAAAAAGACCGAAGCCAACAAGGCTGAGCAGAATCAATTATCCAAATCCGTACCCGAAGTCAAGAAAAACGGAGGGGACGTGCAAGCGATTTTCGCTCGCGTGAAAGCTTTGGCGGCTGAAAACAAGGAAGGCGAAGAAAGACTTAAGAAGATTGAGGAAGAGCTTAAGGCCCTCCTTGAGGTCTTGCCGAATATCCCAGATGATGACCTTGTCGCCGGTGGTAAGGAAAACAACCACCCAATCTACAAATTCGGTGATCCGAATTCCATGAAATTCACTCCCAAGAACCACGTTGATCTATGTGAATCCTGTGGCTTAATCGATTATAAGAGGGCCGCAAAGATCTCTGGGAACGGCACCTGGATCTACACCAATTTGGGTGCCAGATTAGAATGGGCATTACTCAATTATTTCATCGAAACCCACCTTGCCGATGGCTATGAGATGATTTTGCCTCCCCATATCCTCAATTACAATTCGGGCTATACGGCAGGACAATTCCCAAAATTCGAGGAAGACGTTTTCTGGCTAGAAGGAACCGAACCCCGTAAATTCATCCTTCCGACCGCGGAAACCGCGCTCGTTAATCTCCACCGCGACGAAATCCTTTCCGAGTCAGACCTCCCAAGAAAATATTTCGCCTATACTCCTTGCTACAGAAAGGAAGCCGGCAGTTACCGTACCGAAGAACGCGGCATGATTCGCGGATATCAATTCAACAAAGTTGAAATGGTCCAATACACCACCGAAGAAGGTAGTGACGCCGCTTTCGAAGAGATGGTCAAGAAAGCCCAAAAACTTGTTGAAGGCCTTGGACTTACATATCAATTGGATAAATTGGCCGCGGGGGATTGCTCCCATTCGATGGCTAGGACCTATGATATTGAGGTTTGGATTCCTTCCATGGGCATTTATAAAGAAGTCTCTTCCGTTTCCAACGCTCGCGACTATCAAGCGAGGAGAGGCATGATCAGATATCGTGGAGAGGATGGCAAAATGCATTTCTGCCACACCTTAAACGGTTCTGGCTTAGCGACTTCGCGTATCTTCCCCGCGCTTGTTGAGCAATGCCAACAGGAAGACGGATCTATCTTGATTCCTGAGGTCTTAAGAAAATACATGGGTGGGTTGGAAGTTATCAAGCCTATAAAGAAATAACATGCAAAATAATCCCGTATATACATTAGGAATAGACGTCGGATCGACCACGGTGAAAGCCGTGGTTTTAGACGTTGATAACAACTGTTTATACGCAAATTACGTAAGGCATGGCTCAAAAGTTAAGGAGACCGCGCTTCAGGAACTAACCGAAATCGAACAGAAATTAGGCAATATTCAGGTCAAGGTTTCCTTAACGGGTTCTGCTGGTCTTGGATTATCGGAAAGAGCTGACCTCCCCTTTGTTCAGGAAGTCGAATCCGCTTTCTTGGCCATCAAAAAACTCTTCCCAACCGCCGATTGCGCGATCGAATTAGGTGGAGAAGACGCCAAGATCATCTTTATTACCGGCGGAGTCGAAGAAAGAATGAACGGGCAATGCGCGGGAGGCACCGGGGCATTTATCGACCAGATGGCCACGCTTCTTAATATCTCTCTTCCCGAGATGGACGAAATGGCCTTAAAGGCCGAAAAAGCATATCCCATCGCCTCTAGATGTGGTGTTTTCGCCAAGTCCGATATTCAAGCAATCCTTAATCAAGGCGCCAAAAAAGAAGATATAGCCCTATCAATTTTCTATGCGGTTGCCGACCAAACGATCGCAGGGCTTGCCCAAGGAAGAGAAATCAAAGGCGACGTCTTGTTCCTTGGAGGGCCGTTGTTCTTTCTCAAAGGCCTTAGAAGAGCCTTCATGGATAGATTAAAACTAAGCCAAGAGCACGCTTTCTTTCCAGAAGACGCCTCCACCTTCATGGCTAAAGGGGCCGCGTTATACGCAAAACGCCGTGACGAAGTCATGGAACTAAAGGATGTGAAAAATAAGCTTCTAAACGCGGAAACCGCTGGTCAAATCATAACGGGAGAACGCCTTTTCTCCGATGAGAAGGACTTTGAGGCCTTCTTGAAACGCCACAAGGATTTTGATGTTAAGACCGCAGACCTCAAAACATATTCAGGCAAAGCGTATTTAGGTATTGATGAAGGCTCTACAACTACCAAAATCGTTCTTCTATCAGAAGATAATCGCATCCTTTATTCGCATTATGAACCCAACAATGGTCTCCCTATAGAAAAGATCGTTGCTCAGATCAAAACAATATACCGTTTGGGCACAAAAGACCTAAAAATTGAAGGATCGGCGGTCACGGGATACGGCGAGGAACTCATCAAGAATTCCTTAAAAGTCGATTACGGGTTAGTCGAAACGGTCGCCCACTTCAAAGCCGCGAAATTCTTTGAACCTAACGTTGATTTCATCATCGATATCGGAGGGCAAGACATAAAGTGTTTCCGAATTAGGAATGGGGCGATTGATTCCATTATGTTAAATGAGGCCTGCTCTTCTGGCTGCGGATCGTTCCTTTCTTCCTTCGCTTCTGCGCTAGGATATGGCGTAGAGGAATTCTCAAAGCTCGGTCTTTATGCGAAAAATCCGGTGGAATTAGGTAGTAGGTGTACGGTTTTTATGAATTCTTCCGTTAAGGAAGCCCAAAGAGACGGAGCTACTATCGAAGATATTTCCGCGGGCCTTTCCCGTTCTGTCATTAAAAACGCCTTATACAAGGTTATTAGGGTTAGAAACTTTACCGAGCTTGGCGAAAGGATAGTTTGCCAGGGCGGAACGTTCTTAAATAACGCCGTCCTTAGATGTTTTGAAATGGAAATCGGGCATGAAGTCATCCGTCCATCCATTGCCGGATTGATGGGAGCCTTTGGAGCCGCGTTATACGCTAAAGAAAAAGGCGGTAAAGGTGGGCTTATATCTTTGGAAGACCTCAACAACTTCACTTACACGACCGCCCATACGAATTGCCAGCAATGCACATCACATTGCAATCTGACAATTCTTAGGTTCCCTCAAGGCGGGGTCTATATTTCTGGAAACAAATGTGAAAAAGGTGAAGGAAAGCCCAAAGCGAACCACTCGCTCGATATTTATCACTATAAGCGAAAGCGTTTGTTGCAACGTTATCCGGATAAAGAAGCCACAAAGGGAAAAGTCGGTCTGCCTTTCACCTTGGCCATGTATGAACAACTTCCACTCTGGGATGCCTTCTTCAAGGAACTCGGATTCGCCGTAGAATTAAGTCCAATCTCCACAAGAAGTCTGTATAGAAGAGGCCAAAAGACTATTCCTAGCGATACGGCTTGTTATCCCGCAAAGATAATGCACGGGCATATTGATTATCTATTGGAACAAGGCGTAGATTTCATCTTCTATCCTTCGGAATCCTATAACATTAACGAAAAGCGAGGCGACAATTATTACAATTGCCCCGTCGTTGCTTATTATGGTGAGCTTTTGAAACGAAACGACACTAGGCTGAGCGACGACAACTTCCTTGACCCGTTCGTTGATTTAAATAACGACAAAAAGACAATCGAAACCCTTTATTCCGCCTTAAAGAAACACGGGATTTCGAAAAAAGAAGTGGCCCGTGCATTCAAAATCGGGTTGGATGAAGAAATAAGATATAGGTCCGACGTTAAGGCTAAAGGCGCGGAGATTATCAAAACCGCCAGAGAAAACAATCAGGAAATGATCGTCTTGGTCGGAAGGCCTTATCACGTCGATAGGGAAATCAATCATGGCGTCGACAAGCTTCTAGATGGAATGGGCGTCGCGGTTTTGTCCGAGGACTGTTTTGATTACAACACAGAAAGAGAAAAACTCCACGTTTTGAATCAATGGACATATCACGCAAGGCTTTATGATGCCGCAAACTTCGTTAAGACCCAGAAAGACATGGAAATCGTCCACCTCGTTAGCTTCGGTTGTGGCGTCGATGCCATTACATCCGATGAAGTTAGGCGAATTTTGGAAGAATCCGGCAGGCTTTATACCCAAATCAAAATTGACGAGATCAATAACCTTGGAGCGGTCCGCATTCGTCTTCGTTCCTTGGTTGCTGCGGTCGAAGACGCAAAAGAAAGGGATAAAAAATGAACCCCAAGAAAGCGGAAAAAAAGGAAAGAAAAGCCCTTTGGAAGAAGTTTCGTAAGGAGCATTACACGATTATCGCTCCTGATATGCTTCCGATTACTTTCGAGCTTTTCATAAATATCGTCAATAGAAGCGGACTCAATGTAGTTGTTGTTCCCCCTATGGGAAGAGAAGCAAAAGACGAAGGGCTTAGAACCGTCCAAAACGATGCTTGCTATCCGGCTATTATCACAACCGGTCAATTTATCACCGAACTAAAAACCGGGAAATACGATTTGAATAAAACCGCAGTCATTATGAGTCAAACAGGCGGAGGCTGCAGGGCATCAAATTACATTTCCCTAATTAGGAAGGCGTTGGAAAAAGAATTTCCGACAGTTCCTGTCTTATCCATCAATTTTTCTGGTCTAGAAAAACTATTTAGTATTCCTTTAACCCTTACGGAATTAAGGATGATGCTCCATGCGATTATGTATGGCGACATGTTAATGAACCTAAAAGACCAAGCCGAACCATATCATGATAAGGAAAAGGTCCAAAAAGCTTTGAGGGATTCAATGGATACCCTCATTTCCGAAATAGGGCACCATTCCTTTTATCAAACGAGCAAAAACTACAAGATGATCCTCAATAACTTCAAAGGATTAGAACCGGATAGGGAGAATAGAAAACCAAGGGTCGGAATCGTTGGCGAGATATATGTTAAATATAGCCCATATGCCAATAATCACTTGGCCGATTTCCTCGTATCCCAAGATTGCGAAGTCGTTTATCCCTCTTTCGGGGAATTTTGTCTCTATTGTGTCTATAACAACATCAATGATTATCGGAAATACGGGCAAGGAAAAGCCACCGTTGCCGCTTTCCGTTTGGCCTATAAGGCTTTCCTTAGAGCTACAAGAAAACAAGCTAAGGCAATGGCTGGAAGCGGGTTCGATCCTTATGAAGACTTCGAATATGTTCTTGAACAAGGTAAAAAAGTTATTTCCGATGGAGTCAAGATGGGTGAAGGCTGGCTTATTCCGGCCGAGATGGTTGCCTATGTTACGGGAGACGTCAAAAACGTCGTTGTCGTTCAGCCTTTCGGCTGCCTTCCGAACCATATAGTCGGAAAGGGCATGATTAGGCCCGTCAAGAATTTGGCCCCAGACGCCAACATCATTCCTTTGGATTTCGACGCTTCGTCAACTCAAGTTAATCAGGAAAACCGTTTGAAGCTAATGCTAGCCAACATTAAACGCGGTTTATTTGAACAAGAAGAATAAAATAGAAAAATCCGCAAAAATCAGATAAAAATCCTTAAATTGCAAGTTTTTTGATTGTTTCCAATCGTTCATAAAAACTTATTAATAGTCATAAATATGGGTATCACAATAATTGGTTCTATATGGTAAAATCTCTCCGCCATCGCGAGGAGATAGTGACGAACCAGGTCAGGTGGGGAACCAAGCAGCCTTAAACCATTGTCCCCTGTGCGGTGGTTTTGTTTTAATGGAATATATGGAAACGATTGAAGCTATGAAACTAGCCTTGGAAGAGGCCAAAAAAGCTTCTCTGAAAGGAGAGGTTCCGGTTGGCGCCGTCGTTTTGCAAAACGGAGAAATCGTTGCCTCTGCCCATAATGTGAGGGAAGGGAAAAACAAAATATCCGGGCATGCCGAAATACTTGCCTTAGAGGAAGCTGCTAAGAAATTAGGAAGGTGGCAACTCGAGGGGTGTGAACTCATCGTGACATTAGAACCTTGCCCAATGTGTGCAGGCGCAATTGCTCAAAGTCGAATCTCTACCTTGGTTTATGGGGCAGACGATCCCAAATTCGGGGCTTTTTCCAATGGAATAGACCCATTTTCCGCCAAAGTTTATCCATCGCCTTTGATTTATCGAGGGGTCTTGGCAGATAAGAGCAAAGAATTAATAGACGAGTTTTTCAAAGTCAGACGCAAATAAAACAAAAGACCTCTTCCGCGTAGCGCGCGCTATGCTATACTTTATACAGTGTCTAAACCGTGTTTATGAGCGCTGGCCAAGAGAAAAATAACGATATACTCCTAGAACTAAGGGGAGTCAAAAAAGAATACCGGACAGGCAAGATTTCTTTTGAGGCGTTAAAAGACGTTAACCTTTCCCTTCCAAGAACTGGATTTGTGGTTATTTTGGGTCCTTCTGGCTCAGGAAAAACCACTTTGTTAAACATAATTGGGGGGCTCGACCATTTTCAGGAAGGCGATTTGCTGATTGACGGTGTCTCCACTAAGGATTTTTCTCCTTCGGATTGGGACAGTTATAGGAACAAACACATTGGATTTGTCTTCCAAAGCTATAATTTGGTTTCTTCATATTCTTTGGAAAAGAACGTCACCCTCCCGTTGTCTTTAAACGGAACAAAAAGGGAAGAAAGAACAGCTAAGGCAAAAACCGCTTTAAAAAAAGTAGGGCTAAACGAAGATCTCAAGAAAAAACCTGGCGAACTATCTGGCGGGCAACAACAAAGGGTGGCTATAGCTAGGGCCATAATAAACGATCCTTCGGTTATTCTTTGCGATGAGCCCACCGGAGCCCTCGATAGCAAATCCTCGGTTACAATCCTTGAACTCCTTAAGGAATTATCAAAGGATAGGCTTGTTTTGGTTGTCACCCATAACGAGGTCCTCGCCAAAAAATACGCGGACAGAATCATTGTTGTCGAAGACGGCAAAATTGCTTCTGATTCCAATAGGCTGGAAGCAACCGGAGAAGCTCCCAAGGAAAACAAAGGGCTTGGGAAATCCAAAATGCCTATTTGGTCGGCCTTTGCAACGTCCTTCCAAAACATTTTCCTAAAGAAAGGGAGAAATATCGTAACTGCAATTGCCTGCTCAATTGGAGTAATCGGCGTTTGCCTTGTTCTAGGTGCCTCAAACGGCTTTAGAACATACGTTAACAACGTCGAAACCTCTGTTGGCAGCTCTGTTCCTATAACAATTTCCCCAACCACCTATTCCTCAAGATCAAATAACAAAGACAACTACAATAGCCTTAACGAATTTCCAGACGATGGTAAACTCCGGGTTTACGATACAAGTTATAGTTCCTATGTTTCCCATCAAAACGTTTTCTCTAGGGAGTATCTAAACTATTTGAACGCCATCGTCGAAGACCCAAAATGCCCGGCCTATGGAACCGCGATGTCCATTTTGGAGAATAGAAAAGGCCTCGACTTTCATTTTTATACCGAAAACGGCGACATGGGTAAGGTAATTTATATAAACGCTTCAAGAAACGCCGGAACCATTGGCAGCATGCTATCTTCTTATGCCTCTATTCCAGGAACCATCATCCATGAGCTTTATGGCGACGAAAACCTTCTCGATCATTATTACAAGGTAATCGAGGGACGCATGCCTGAAAAAGAAGATGAACTTGTTCTCGTGGTCGATAGATTCAATCGCGTCGAATTCTCTACCCTAAGGTATTTGGGCATTCTTTCCGAATCAAGCTATGCTGAACTTTCCGACGAAAAGAAAGCCTTCAATTTCTCCGATATCCTCTATTCCGGGCCTGAGGACACAAAATTCAAGGAATATAAATGCTATAGGAATTCCGATTTCTATGCTTTGGAAAACCCCTTCCTCCAATATAGGGAACAATGGAGCGACGTTTATTTAGAGGGAACCATCAACAATGGCGTTCCGGATACCTCCACTTTGAAATTTGTCGGAACCCACGATGAATCCAGCCCCAAAGAGATAAAGGTCTTTAGGGGGCCAAACGACATGGAAGCCTTCTATCACGAAGATCACAACGCCTTTAGCTGCAAAATCGTTGGAGTCCTTAGACCTACCGAAGAATCCTATTTGACTTTAATGCCTAGCTCTCTTTGCTACACAAAGGCCTTAAAGGACGAGATGACAAAAGATTACGAAACCAAGAGCAAAATCCTCGCGGATACCCAAAAAAGCAATTGGTTCATCCCGTATAGCTATAAGGATGATGGAAACGGAAATATGGTGCCGACTTCCAATGACGGGCTTCGGATAATGAATGAGGCCCTCGCTAATTTGGAAACTTCTTTCAAAGATGGGAACCTTGATATCCAAAGCCTAGTATCCACGAGTTCATTTATGCTTCTTGGTGGCGCTATGCAATATATATCCGCCACTACGACCAATTACGATGGTTCTAGTTATTCTTATTCCTATACCACCGACGCCGGAACTTTCCTTAATTGGAACCGTCTATATGGCGGTGAATTCAAAAACATTAGAATCAATAGTTTCAACGACCTTCTTACCTATTATTTTTACCCAGATTTCTTCTCTTCGAAAGGAGAGGTTAATATCATCGATATCTTGGCGTATATGAACGCCTACTCTTTGATTTCTTCGATTTCCATTTTCCCGTCCTCTTTAACCGCGAAAGTCGGGTTAAAAGAGTATTTGGACGCTTGGAATAAAGATAAGAGCGACGCAGATGCGATTGTCTATAGCGATGTCGTTAGCGAAGTAACCGATACAATTGGTGTTTTGATTACGGTTATTTCCGCGGCTTTGGTTATATTCGCCTCCGTCTCCCTTGTTGTTTCCTCGATTATGACGAGCATTGTTTCGTATGTGTCTGTCATAGAAAGGAAAAAAGAGATAGGCGTGTTACGTTCCGTTGGGGCGAGAAAGACAGATGTCGGAAGGCTCTTTGAATCCGAAAACGCTATACTGGGGTTCTTCTCTGGAGTTTTGGGCGTTCTCGTTGCGCTTATTATTTCGATACCCGTCAACTTCCTAATAAACGATTTATACCCCCAGGCGAATCTAAGGACGATTATCTCGGTTAATCCGCTCCACGCGGTCATCCTAGTTGCCTCGGCCGTTTTATTGGCCTTAATATCCGGATTTATTCCTTCTCGTATTGCCGCAAGAAAAGATCCGGTCGAATGCCTAAGGAGCGAATAGTATGTTGCCAACCACACGTAATTATAAAAAGACAAGTGAGTCGATAACCTATGCTCCGAAGATCGAGGTTGATCCTTCCATTGGTTTACGCGAAGAGGACGTAGAGAATAGGCGTCGACTAAAGCTAACTAATAGGACGAAAAAGCACGTTTCCAAGAGTTATTGGAAGATATTTGCCGATAACGTTTTCAATGCCCTTAACATCATCCTTTTCGTTGTTTTTGCCCTCATGCTTGTTGCCAAATTGCCTTTCAGCCGTTATTTCTTCATCATCATTCTCGCGGCCAACATCGTCATCGGGGTCATTCGAGATGTTCATTCCCGCCGTCTTACCGACAAACTCCGTTTAATGACCGACCCAAAAGCTACGGTTCTCCGTAATGGAGTAGCTTCGACTATCGCGGTCGAAGATATTGTTTTAAGCGATATCATTATCCTTAAAAGAGGCGATCAGATTCCTTCCGATTGCGTCGTTGTTGAAGGCGAATGCTCTGTTGATGAATCTATGCTTTCCGGCGAATCCGTTCCCATTAGAAAGCAAGTCGGTGACACCCTTTTATCCTGCTCTTATCTTGATAAAGGTGAGGTGAAAGCCGAAGTAATTAGGGTAGGAAGCGCCAATTACGCGGAGCAGTTACAATCGCAAGCCAAGAAATTCGAAAGACCTAAGAGCGAGATTAAGCGTTCTACGTCTGTGATTATGACTGTTTGCGGCATTTTCGCGGTTGTGCTTGGGCTTGGACAATTTTTGTCCTGGCTCATAAAAGAATTAACCCAAGGAAGGGAATTCGTTGATGTTATCACTAATCTTGATGGCGGATTAAGGCAGACCATCGATGGAGTTTCCGCTTCAATGGTAGCCATGATCCCTGCTGGCATGGCTTTGTTAACGACTGCAGCTTTGGCGGCTGGAATCGTGCAATTGGCCAAGAAAAAGATGCTTGTCCAACAACTCTATTGTATAGAGATGCTTGCGAGGGTCGATGTGCTTTGCCTAGATAAAACCGGCACGTTGACAGATGGAACCATGCAGGTTGTTGAATGTATTGAACTAGGGAAAGGGAATAAAGAAGAAATAGCGGAAGCGTGCAGGGCGATTGTTTGTTTTACACATGATTCGAACGCAACCGCCATCGCGGTCAAAAAAGAATTTGGTGGCGAGAGCGAACGTGTTGCTTATGCGGTTTTGCCTTTTGATAGTGCAACAAAGGTATCCGCGGTCACCTTAGAAGAGGGATCAACCTATGCGATGGGTGCCTTTGGGTATTTAGGAAATGGCGAAGACGAAAATCTTAAGGCCAAAATCGCTAATTTTGCCTCAAAAGGATATCGCTGCCTGGTCATTGGAAAGAGCCGTTCTCCAATAGAAAACGGAGAGCTCCCAGGTGGGTTTGAACTAATCGGACTCCTCGTTATCAGTGACCACATCAAAAGCGATGCCAAAAAGAACATTCAATGGTTCATCGATAATGGAGTGGATATCAGAATCATCTCCGGAGATGACCCTGTTACCGTTGCCGAAATAGCAAGGAATTGCGGGGTTCCAGATTCTGATTTATTTGTGTCATTAGAAGGAAAAAGCCCTGCAGAAGTTGAGTTAATTGCCACGAAATTCAAGGTTTTCGGCAGAGCTTCGCCAGAACAAAAAGAGATCCTCGTTACAGCGTTCAAAAAACAGGGTCATAAAGTTGCCATGACCGGAGATGGCGTCAATGACATTTTGGCTTTGAAGGTCGCCGATTGCTCCATCGCCATGGCCAACGGATCGGACGCTGCGAAAAACGTCGCTCACCTTGTAAGTTTAGAATCCTCGTTCTCTTCCCTTCCAGATGTTGTCGGACAGGGAAGGCAAGTCATTAACAATCTTCAAAGGACTTGCAGTTTGTTCCTCAATAAGACTTTCTTTGCCGTCATCATGACCATAGTCTTCCTTATTTCCGCTTTATCTGGTGGACCGCTTTATCCGTTTAGCACTTCGAACCTTCTCGTTTGGGAAGTCTTTGCAATTGGAATCCCGGCCTTCTTCTTGGCCTTACAACCATCAAAGGAAAAGATATCGGGTTCGTTTGCCTTGAATATCGCGCGAGCAGCCATACCTAGTGCGGTTGCTAACGTTATAGGGGCGCTCCTCCCGTTCGTCGTCTATATGATTAATCCAACGTTAGTTTCCCATTTGCCTGCCAACGAAACTTTTGCCGTAACGGTAACCCTCTCGGTTTTGATCTTCACAATTAATTCGTTTGTGGTTCTCTTCAGCGTATGTTTGCCGCCTAATAAATACCGCCTTGCTGTTTTCATAACGATGTTCGCTTTAGGAACAACTCTTGTTTTGGGTGATTTCTTCTGGAGAAATGAAACCGGACACGGAGCAATCGTCTCGATTTACTGGGAGGGCATCGCCCCGTTATTTATCCTTTTCCTTTTCCTCGGTGTCTTCATTGCCGCCGGTATCAATCTCGGATTACAAAAGCTGATCGAGGCTTTTAGAAAATATATAAATCAAGGGAGGACCCAAGATGATCATTAAAGAAGAAGTTCGTAAAGCATTGGAAAACGGAATGCCGGTCGTGGCGTTGGAATCCACGATTATCGCGCACGGAATGCCTTACCCAAAAAACGTTGAAACCGCTAGGGCCGTAGAAAAAGCCATTCGGGAAGAAGGGGTTATCCCCGCAACCATTGGAATAATCGAGGGAGAAATCCATGTCGGAATGGATGACGATGAACTCGAAGAATTCGGTAAAAGGAAGGGCGTCCTAAAAATCAGCAAGCGCGACCTTCCAATCTGCGTGGCCAAAAAGATGTGGGGCGCGACAACCGTTTCAGCGACGATGCTCGTAGCTGAAATGGCGGGGATCAAGGTCTTCGTCACTGGAGGAATCGGCGGCGTTCATAGGGGCGCCGAGACGACGTTCGATATCTCAAGGGATTTAAGGGAACTTGGCGAAACCGATGTTGCCGTTGTCTGCTCCGGCGCAAAAGCCATTCTAGATATTCCAAAGACCCTCGAATATTTGGAGACAGAAGGCGTAACGGTCCTCTCAAACAAAGCCAAAACATTCGCGAATTTCTATTCCTTATCGTGTGATGGCCCCGTCGATTATTCCTTTGATGACCCAAAGGAAGCCGCACAAATCCTTTATGAAAAAGAAAAACTTAAACTTAAAGGAGGGGTTCTGATTTCAAATCCAATCCCCGAAGAATACGCCTTGCCCCACGAATATATCGATTCCTACGTCAACCAAGCCGTTAAGGAATGTGAAGAGGCCGGGGTCAAAGGAAAGGATTCAACCCCGTTCCTTCTAAAACGAATTGTGGAGTTAACCGGCGGAAGAAGCCTTGAAGCCAATATTGCCCTCGTTCTCAACAACGCTCACGTGGGCGCCAAAATCGCAAAAGAACTCGCCGTCCTTAGAAAGGAGAGCAACCTATGATTACCGAAGCAAAATTCAAGCACGCCCTCAAGGAAATGATGAAAGAGCAGGAGCTTGAGGACATTAATGTCACCGCGTTATGCGCTCGTTGCAACTGCCATAGACAAACCTTCTATTATCATTACCAGGACATCTACGATCTGATTGCTACCATTTTCCTTACTGAGGATCTTGGGAAATTTGATAACTCAAAAACAATCAGAGACGCTCTAAAGGCCTTCTTGGCTTATGCCAAAGAGAATTTTGCTTTTCTAAAGCAAACATACAACTCGGCCGCAAGAAACCTCACCGACGATTTCTTAGTTGGCAAGTTCAATGTCAAAATGTTTAACGTTCTTATGAATGACGAAACGGTTGAACTGAAGACCGAAGGAAAACGCGTTGTCGCAAGACGCTTCGCCAGCGCGGTATCCGATGAATTTGGGAATTGCTTCAAAGACAAGAAAATCGTCGCCGATCGTTTTGTGAAAAGGATGCAGAGGTATATCGAAAATGCAGTGACCGTATTGCTGCCCGCCTATATCGAACTTTCCAAGAAAGAGGAGGCAAAGCATGATTGATTTTGATTTTGTCTCCCCTACAAAGATCTTTTTCGGGAAACAAAAGGAAGAAAAGGTTGGTGAGGCCGCGAAGGAATTCGGCTTTAAGAAAGTCCTTATTGTCTATGGATCTCACCGAATCGAAACCAATGGATTATTGACTACCGTTACGGCACATTTAACGGAAAACGGTATCAACTTTTGCCTTCTTGGAGGAGTTAGACCGAACCCATTAATTGCCAAGGTTAGGGAAGGAATTTCCCTAGCGAAACAAGAAGGTGTTGATTCACTTCTTGCGATTGGGGGAGGATCGACCATCGATACCTGCAAAGCAATTGCGGCTGGTTACTTCTACGAAGGGGATCCCTTCGATTTTAATCTTCATAAGGCCACACCGAAAAAAGCCCTTCCTATCGGAGTTATTTTGACTTTTGCTTCTGCTGGAAGCGAACTTTCCAACTCTTGTGTAATTCAAGATGACGAACGCTGCATCAAGCAGGGATTCAATAGCGATTTGGTGCGCCCGAAATTCGCCATTATGAACCCGGAATTGACGTATGGGGTCCCTAATTATCAAAAAGCGGCAGGTATTTCTGACATTATTATGCATTCCTTAGAGAGGTATTGCGTTGAAAGCGAAGGCTATACCTTAAGTGATGAATGGGCCCTCGATTTGATAAAGAAGGTTATCGAAAACGGCAAAACCATGATCGAGAATCCTTCCGATTACCAATCCCACGCCATGATTATGCTTTGCGGAAGCCTTTCCCATAATGGCTTGACCCATTTAGGGAAAAGATTCCAATTCACCGTCCATCCAATCGAACACGGCCTAAGCGGATATAAGCCGGATATCACACACGGGGCAGGTGTTGCCTTGCTTTATCCCGCCTGGGCAATGCATGTCGTTAGGAAAGATCCCGAAAGATTTGCTTACTTTGCCAAGAGGGTTTTTAACATTTCCCTAGATGATAAATTAGAAACGGCTATAATAGGCATACGTCAAATGAAGGAGTTCTTCTCCTCCATCGGCATGCCAACGACCTTCAGGGAAGTTGGGCTAACTAAAAAAGACATACCTGCCTTGGTGAACTTGATTAGCGGTAACGGAACACGTGTGATTGGCTGTTACCCCCAATCACTTAATAAGCAGGACCTCGAGGAGATATTCCTGAGTCTTTGCTGACAAGGAGGATTTTTTATGAAGAAAAACGATATGACGACCTTTCTGGTCTATGTATTGATGCTCGGCCTCGCCGTTTTGGTCGGTTTGGCTTGGGTCCGTCCTTTGTTGGTCGATTATGGCGCTCACCTCGCCCTTCCCGGCGTTGTTATCGTAATACTTACGATGGTCGCCTCAATCATCCTCAATGCATCTATCCTTGAACTTGGTCACCTTTTAGGTGCCAAAACCGGCAAATACAGGGTGCGTAGTTTCGTAATCCTCGGCTTTGGCTTCAAAATCAAGAATGGCCAAAAGAAAGTCGGCTTTCATTCCTTTGGTGGATTAGCCGGCGAAACCAGGATTGCTCCAATGGATGCCGAAAAAAGCAGATTGACCGGATATATTGGTTTTCCATTGCTCTTCCTCCTCGTTGAAGTCGTTTTATGCGCCGTTATGATCGGTTTAGGCAACGCCTTCGTCAAAGGGGCGAATGCCGACAAGTCCATGGCTTGGCTCAGCGTCGTCGGAGTTACCGATTTAGGCATCGCGGGAATGCTTATTCTCTATAACTATTTCCCAGCTAGATTAGATGAGCCTACCGACGGTTATTTGATGGTTGCTACTTCCCGCAACATCAACAAAATCGCCTATAACCACCTCCTTCTTAAAGAAGAAGCGGAAGCTCTTGGCCAACCCGCCCCCAAAGACATCATTTATGATGAGGTTACGGATTTTACCTACGTCCTTAATCTTCAAATCTATTACAAAGAAATCGAGAACAAGAACAAAAAAGCCGCTTTGATGATCCTCGATAAGGCTATTGCGACCGAAAAAGGATTATCCAAAGGACTTATCAATCAGGCCAAATGCCTTAAGCTTGCGACTCTCCTTGAAGACTTCGGCAATCCCGAAGGCAAGAGGACCTATGAAGAGCTTGATGATTCCACCAAAACCCACATTTCCGCGATGAGCGATATGGCTTCGGTCCGTTGCTATATTCTTATCTCCGCTTTCATCGAAAACGCGGAAGGCGAATGCAATTACGCGATTGAAAAAGCCGGCAAGGCTCTTAAGGGTGAACTGGATTTTGCCAAAGAAACCGAAAGGCGTCTTGCTGAAGAAGATGTCGAAAACGTCAGAAAGATGCATCCTGGATGGACCGTCTCCGAACTTCCTTGGAAAGAAATAGAAGGTGAAGACGAAAACAAGGAAGAAAGCAAGGATAACAAAGACGAAGAATAAAAGAAAAGCCAGACCCGAAGATCTGGCTTTTTTTGTCTGAGGCGATACACAGTATCGGCGAGTGAAAACTCCCCGATAGTCGG
>CAMVEL010000006.1 GCA_947166565.1 uncultured Erysipelotrichaceae bacterium | reverse complement strand
TATGGGAGGGCTTCCGTATTATAGACACATGCAACGAATATTTCACTAAAAGATTATGAGTTTAATGGCCCCCTATTTAATATGGCGGGAATAGATTTCCATCCGCCATTTCGTTTTCGTTTCTTTTTAATGAATAGACGATTCTTATCTTAGGATAAAGCAGCCTCTTCCTTAGGTTTCATATACCCATAACGTTTCCTAAATAGGAACATGGCGAGGAGATTCATGAAGACGGATAGAAGCTCCCCAACGACGACTCCCCACCAGATGCCATCCCCTCCAATTAACAAGGAGAAAAGAAGGATGCAGGGAAGCTCAATCGCGATAAGCCTCGCGGTCGATAATATCAAGGACATGACCCCGTTATTTAACGCGGTGAAGAAGGCGCTGCCGAACATATTGATGCCAATCGCGCAGTAGATGATCGAATAGATGCGCATGGCTTTCGTCGTTAATTCGAGTAACCCTTGGTCATAACCAGTGAAGACATAGGAAAGAGGATAGGCAAGCGCTTCCGATACGACCAATTGGACGATGCCAAAAACGAAGAGGACCAATAAGGAGGAAAGGTAGAGATGCCTTAATTCCTTGTTGTTCTTCGCCCCAAGGTTATAGGAAATACGGGGGGCCACGAAGATATTGAAGCCGATGAATATGGCCGCGTAGACGAGCCATACGTAGCAAATGACCCCATACGCGCTTACGCCATCCTGCCCAAAATGACGCATGAGGAGAATGTTCATGACGATCGAGACGATCGAGACGAAGATGTTCGCGAAGAATTCACTCATCCCGTTCGTAACCATTTTTAGGATGCCCTTCCAATCAAACTTATGCATTCTTAATTTCAAGGGGCTGTTGTTGTTCCTTAAAAAGAAGATAAGGGGCAAGACCCCGCCGATGAATTGCCCGGCGATGGTTCCGATTCCCGCTCCGACAATCCCCATCTTCGCTCCAGCGATAAGCGCGGCATCCAAGATGATGTTGGTAATCCCGGCAAGAAGGGTGACCCCAAATCCTAGCCCCGGTCTTTCCGCGGCCATAAGGAAGGATTGGAAGAGGTTCTGAAAATTGAAAAAAGTGACCCCAGCTATCAATATTTGGCCATAACGAATGCAATGGGGAAGCATTTCCTCATCCGCCCCTAAAGCCTTGGAGATATTAGGAAGAAGGAAGAGGGAGATAACCGTGGAGATTAAACCTAAGCCAAGTGAGAAGATGACGCAATTGGAGAAATGACGGTTGGCTTCATCTATCTTCCCTTCCCCTAGTTTTTTAGCTACCAACGCCGTTCCTCCTGTCCCCATCATGAAGCCCAAAGCCCCTAAGGTCATGACGTAAGGGTAGATGAGATTAACCGCGGCAAACTGGGTTTTGCCCGCGAAATTGGAGACGAAAAGCCCATCGATCACGGAATAAAGGGAAATCGAAACCATCATCAAGATGGAGGGAAGGGCTCCTAGGATCAATCTCCCAAAACTCAAGTGTTGGCTTAACGGGGCTTTCATAACGGGAAGATTATATAGGTTAAGGCTATATAATGCATTACAATCAGGCGTTAAATAATTATAATTGGGCCTATGAAAAGACTTGGACTATTGGTCGCGGTGGAAATCGATGCCGTCAATGAACTGCTTGGTCCCCCCAAATGGAAAAAGGAGGAATACGGTTTTCCTGTTTCCTGTTTTGAGATAAAGGGTAACGAACTCATCGTCATCCATTCCAACGCAGGTGAGTTCGCCGCTAGCGAAGCGACCTCCGTCCTCATCCTCGAATATGGGGTCAAAACCATCTTCAATTTTGGCATAGTTGGGGCATTGACCCATGAAATCGGTGACACGCCCCTCGTATTTGTCAAAGAAGTGGTCCATTCGGACGCAGACCTTTCCCAAATCGACCATGTGCCTATTGGCCAACATGCAGGCTTTGATACCCCCTTCATTCATCTAGATGAAGAATACCTAAACCTTGCCTCCCTGGTCTACCCGGACATCCCCCTCGTCCGTTGTGCCTCAGGCGATAGATTCGTCTTAGGCGAAAAAGAGAAGACCCGTCTTCATAATTTGTTTAACGCCGATATCGTCGAGATGGAACTCGCCGCGATCGTCTATGCCGCGGAAAAATTCGGGGCTAGGGTTTTCTCTTGTAAGATGGTCGCTGATTTCATGAATGGAGGAGAGGAAGAATACAATGCGAATAAGCTCAATGCTTCCAAAACTTGTCTTTCCCTTTTGTTGAAGATTAACGAACTATTCGAAAAGGCCGATTAAACGCTATTTTCTTTAAGAAAAATAGTTATTGAAGCGAGTCTTTCCCTCGCCTATAATATGCAAGCCGCTAAGCGGCAAAGTTAATTGGGACTTTAGCTCAGCTGGGAGAGCACCTGCTTTGCAAGCAGGGGGTCGTCGGTTCGAGCCCGATAAGTTCCACCATTAAATGGCTGAGTAGCCCAGTTGGTTAGAGCAACCGGCTCATACCCGGTATGTCGGCGGTTCGAGTCCGCCCTCAGCCACCATTGACAAACATGAACTTCCGAAAAGGTAAGAAACCATCGGAAGTTTTTTGTTTCTTTTGACAATTCTTTTCTTTGATTTGTGGTAAATCTGTGGTAAAGATATTTCAAAACCTGTTTATGAGAAATGTTCAATGAGGTCTACATTTCCTAATGTTATGATTTCGGTCACCTTAACAGGTTTGTTAATTCTTAACGGAAATATGTGGTGGGATTATCCGCCAAAATCCGTCAATTTCGGATTTCGATCGCTATGTGGCTTTGATGGTGACTCGCTTCTGCTTCAAAAAAAGATACCTCTGCAAATAAATAGGCTGCATGTCGTGACTAGACATCGGTCCCTTTGGATAAAGCGGGCCACGAAACAAACTTTTTCATTTTCATGGCCCGTTTTCGTACTGAACGGAATCAAATACCCCCCACTTTACCCCCCCGCTTTTCCTACCAGATTTCATGCATTAATTGCTAACGAGCATCATCACGCCTAACAGGGACTGGCCTTTCAAAAAAGTACCGAAAAACTATGCTTTCGATGGAAGGCTTCGCAATTTATGATGGTAAAATGAACAAAACTGATAACTTGCTCCTCCAAATGTGCTAAAAAATCTTAGATTTGGAGGAACAACTTTATGATTTTTGGCAGAAAAGAAGAAATGGAAATCCTCAAGGCCGCCTATGAAAGCGCGGATTCTCAGTTCGTCGCCATCTACGGTAGGAGAAGGGTAGGCAAAACCTTTCTTGTCAGAGAGACATTTGCTGGCAAGATCGACTTTCAGCATGCCGGTGTGGCCAAGGGCGGGCAATCCGTCCAGATCGCCGCCTTCGTCGATTCGCTTCGCGAACAAGGCGCGGAGGTAAGGAATGTCCCAAAGAACTGGATTGAGGCGTTTTCCCTACTTAAGGATAGAATCAAAAAATCGCGCGCGAAGAAAAAAGTTGTATTTCTTGACGAACTCTCTTGGATGGCCGCGGGGAAATCCGGACTTCTCAACGCCCTGGAATTCTTCTGGAATTCGTGGGCATCCGCAAGGAAGGACGTGCTTCTGATCGTTTCCTCATCAGCTACGAGCTGGATGCTCAACAAGATCGTTTGCGACAAAGGAGGCTTCTACCATCGACTCAACCACAGAATTGGTCTACGGCCTTTTACCTTGGCGGAATGCAAGGATTTTGCCTCTCGGAGCCGGCTTTCGATGTCAAAAGACGAGATTCTTCGCGCCTATATGGTCTTCGGCGGAGTCCCCTATTATTGGACCCTTCTTAAAAGGGGCGACAGCATCATGCAGAATGTGGATCGCCTATGCTTTCAAAAAAACGGGGAGCTAAAAGACGAACTGGACTACTTGCTCAGGTCCCTTTTCGCGAAGCCGGAACCCTATCTTTCCATCGTGCTGGCTTTAGGGAAAAGCAAGCAGGGTCTTAGTCGCTCGGAAATCATAAAAGAAGCTCATCTTAGTCCGGGTGGCGACGTATCGACCATGCTGAAAGAACTTGCAGCCTGCGAATACATTCGCGAATATCTCCCCTTCGGCAAGAAGAAGAAGGAGTCGGTCTACCAACTTGTCGATCCGTTTGTCCTCTTCTATCTGAGGTTCATGGAAAAGTCGTCGACGGACGAGCATTTTATGCAAAACAACGTGCAGGCCGCTAAGGTTATGGCTTGGGAAGGTCTTGCCTTTGAGATGGTTTGCCTTCTCCACGTCCCCCAGATGAAGGAAGCGCTCGGCATAGCCGGAGTGGCCACTGAGGTTTCTTCGTGGAGATGCCAAGCCAACGAGGATTTAGACGTCGCCGGACATCAAATCGATCTTCTCATCGACCGAAGCGATAACCTCATCAACATTTGTGAGATGAAATATTCTTCCTCGCCCTACGTTGTGAAGAAAAAAGATGCACTCGAGTGGTATAAGCGAGTCCAGGATTTCCTTACGGTGACGAAGACCGGCAAATCCGTCATTATCACTTTGGTCACGCCATATGGGCTGAAGTGGGGCGAGCATGCCTCGGTTGTCCAAAAAACATTGATTCTCGACGACTTATTCAGATAAGTTAATCCTCCAAATCCATCGGAATTTCACCAATTTGGAGGAGAAAGTATCAAAGTTTTTAATCCCCCTCAGCCACCAATTCGTCAATTTATCCCGATTTCCTTAGATGGCATCGGGATTTTTTGATAAATATTGGGCGTCAGCGGACAACAGTCGGACAACAAATTTGGTTGTCGTAGTTTTATGGTTGCTGAGGATGCAACTCCGGCGCCATAAACGATCGAGCTCAACACTTTACCGGGTTTTCAAAGAACAAATGGAACCGACTTCTATATCGTTGGCCATATTATAGGCTTTCCCGACTGGCTCTTCCAAAGCAAAATCAAGTAGAACCGTTGCATTATTCAAGCCATCGGATTGCATACTTTTCTGAGAGTGGCATCCCATAGATAGAATGCGGTAAAATAATTGCACGAGGAAAAGGCATGAAACTATTGAAGATTCTCGTTCCGTTATTCATCGCTTCTTTTTCTCTTGCCGGTTGCCATCTCGATAACGTCAATTCCTTATGGCATGCCTCCTCTATAAAAGGCATAAAGCTGTTTGATTATTGGGTTGACGGAGAGGATTGCTTCGACAAAGCAAAAGATGGGGTTTCATTGTCTGAATATCCTGACGTCACTTTCAAATATGACAAAAGCACAAGCGAATTAAAGGCAAACGAGGAAGTGATCCACTACGGAATGTTTTCTTTGTACGCCGCCGATTTCAATAACGATGGATATCGCGAGCTCTGCATCGGCTTCTCCGTCGGTTCGGGAATCATCGATGAGCGGATCGATATTTATGATTACCATAACGGCAAAATCATTTTCCAATTGAATCATCGCGTCGGCTATCCAGACCAAGCCAATGATTATTACTTGTTTTTGGATGACTTGGACCAATTGTGCGTCAAAGAAACATTAAATATGAAGCCCGGCGAAGAAACCAGGACAGGTCGTTTCACGGTCGACACTGATGGCGTGATCTCCGTTTCTTGGAAAAACTATCCCAATAACGGCAGCAGCAATGCCTCTTCATCGGACAATCATAACAGCAACAGCGATTCCTCTTCCTCAATCGTCGACCCAGGCGAAACAAAAACAATCGCTAGAGACATCAACGTTGATTACGGCCTACATGAGCAAGGCAAAGCAACATTGTTATTCGGTGACATGATGCTCCCCTTTGATTACAGGGATTACGGCATCGATTATTTAGCCGCTGGCGATTATGTTGAAGTTAGTTATAAAGGCGAATGGTTAATTAGAGAAACCTATCCAGCTACTGTAGCTTTAGATGGAGAAATAGTGGGCGTTAAAGTCACACATGGCCGTATTTTTGAATTTGAAGTGGCCGAGAATCCGGGCGGTGGAAAGAGTTTGAGATTGTTGGATTCCTCCATAACCCACGGCAGTTTTTTGACGACCAACTGCATCAACCGTGATGGGACGTTCGATTATGTAACCAACTATTCGGTGGGAACAAGGATCTATGGTATAAACCCCGCTAGTTACAATTCCTTAAACATCCTGGCCTTTTATTCCTATGATCCGAGCGAGCGCAAAGAAAGCATCGATTTGGAAGATTATTATTCGTGGATAAAAGATTTAAAAGAAGAAGATATAACGATGGTCATATCCGGCATAACCCGCGGATCGATTATGCCGCGCTTGGATATTTTCGACGAATATTATTACAGTGTAGCCACTTCAGAATTCCATCGTGTTTATCAATATTTAAACTCGACGAAAATTTTGTTCAATAATCCGGACTTAAGGGATGGCACCGGCTCGAAAAGCCTTACCATTGTCACCGGCGAGCAAACATACACCATCAACACAAACGTGGATGGCTGGCTAATGGTCGGCGACGAATACGCTACGGTTAACGTCAGCCTCCCCTCTTTTGGCTTGCCATATGGCAACAGCTTTATGTCGCACGCATTATTCGGCATGAAAGTCACAGATATGGCTAGCGGAAGCGACGCCACCAGCGATTTTGCCAATCTCAATCAATTGAAAGATATGATTTTCATAGATTTAGGGGAAGTGGAATTTACAGAAGAAAGCAACTCATACAACATCTATAAGATCGATAATAGCTTGGGATACATTATTTTTGAGTCTTCCACCATATTCCACGTCCATACAGAGGATGGGAAATACGCCGCCTATCAAGTCGTAAACGGCATTTCTTTCGATCATCTTCACGGAAGCGAACAATAATCACAGCCCCCTCAGCCACCATTCGTACAGTATGCCGGAATTGAACATAGATTCCGGCTTTTATTATAAAAAAATTTTTATTATGAATTTCGATGAGTTGTCTTCAATTTGTGGACAACTGAATATCAATGGTATAATAGCAATATGATAAAACACTCAATTAGATATTTTAATAAGAAAGAAGTTAGAGCGGTTTGGGATAATGAACAATCGATGTGGTGGTATTCCGCGGTTGATTTTATCAATATTCTCATAGAACCGAATTCACCAAGAAGATATTGGAATAATGTTAAGGCGAGAAATCCAGAGTTGTCTCCTTTTTGTGGACAACTGAAATTATATGCAGATGATGGAAAAAAATATGTTTCTGATGTCATAAATGAGAGTGGTGTTAGATTACTTTTAACCATCATTCCATCCAAATACAAAAAGCAAGTATTGGATTGGATAACGGGAATGCTCGATCCAATAGATGAACAAAGCAAAAGAAAAGCATATCAGCTTTATAAAACTGATTTGATTAGCGAAGACGAAGTTGGAAAAACTATTTCTCTTCAAAAGATCCATGCATATTTATTTGAAGGATTATATGCTTTTGCAGGGAGAATAAGAACAAAAACAATCTCTAAAGGTGGATTTATATTTGCCAATGGTGATTTTTTACCTCAAACCTTATTACAAATTGATAAAATGCCTCAATCCACATTTGATGAAATAGTGGAAAAATATGTAGAGATGAATATCGCTCATCCATTTATGGAAGGAAATGGACGTGCAACAAGGATTTGGCTTGACTTAATCTTTATTCAAGAACTTAAAAAGTGCATTGATTGGTCTAAGATTGACAAAAAAGATTATTTCGACGCAATGATGCTGAGTCCTAATTCTGATGTGAAAATTAAAGAATTATTAAAAGACGCTTTAACTGACGAAATCGATAATAGGGAATTATTCCTGAAGGGAATTGATACGTCTTACTATTATGAAGAAGTTGAATAGTGGTGTATCACTTAAGGTGAATACACCCCAAATTTTTAGGGCAAAATGTACGGATGAAGCTTTCTTAATGGAATCTTCGCTCTTTTTCGGATAAAAGGATGCGCCATTATCAAACACGGGAGCGATCCTAAGGGATTTGGGGCCAACGATAATGCCCCAGTTGCCATTATTCCGGTCATTGTTGCCAAGGAGCCCATCAATGATGACCTGGTCCCAAAAACGCGCAGAAAGGCCTTTGATGCTTTTCATCTTGGGATTGTGTTGGTGTCAAGGGAATGTTAACAAAGTCCATTTGACCCCCCTCCGCCACCATTTCTGTTTCAGGTGGCATTTGCGCACTTTTTTAAATTGCAACTTGAAGTTTACATAGCAACAACCTGAAATTGGTGGAGTGCAAACTATCCCTTTGGCTAAAATTGCGTTGCAATATAATATGGAGGAGAAAAAAAGTATGACAACAGGTGAAAAATTACAGAAATTAAGAAAGGACCACAACTATACGCAAGAAGAATTGGCGGACATCATGAAAGTGTCCCGCCAATCCATTTCAAAGTGGGAAAGCGACGCGGCTTTTCCAGAAACCGAAAAGCTGCTGACGTTATCAAAACTATATCACTGCACCATCGATTATCTTCTTAACGCAGATAATAACGATGCTCCTGATAATGCAAATTTGCTCAGCGAACAAACGGACGTAAAAGCAACAGCCAAAAAAAGATTACCATTTATCATTACCTGCATCAGCGTCCATGTTTTGGTGTTGATTTTGTTCTTCCTGCCGTGGTTTAGGGTGCCAATCGGCGGCGATTACTATTACACCTATTACGCTAATGTTAGTTATTTTGAATTGGCCTTCTTTAAATTTAGGATCAATGGCCAACCCATGGCAAACGTCTTTGCCCTGATAGCATTTTTGGCCATTGTAACCGTATTAGTTTTATTAATCGTCCTTATTTTGACTAGGAACAAAGCAATTGACGTTACGATAAGGATCTTCAACATCTTTATACCATCTGCCATTTTAGGATCGATGCTGTGTTATCCCACCTATTGGGCAATCACTGGTTTGTTTGCTGGAATTCTTTATGTTGCTTTGATTGTTTGTCAATTTGCCGTTAGGCCTTTGAGGCGGCTTTAATCCATCAAATAACAGCGGAAATCGCTTAGGGAGCGGTAGAAGGTGGAACGGGAGATGTGCTCCTGTACCACTTATGTACCCGTTTTGGCCTTTTTTTGCTGGCTTTGTCTAGATTAGGCACGCCCGGTTCGATGCGTTTGCCATAGGCGGTAATCGTCATATACCAATATTGGGGACAGGCATTGAGCGATATACTTAATGGTCATATTCGCCATATTCGCATCCGACGTTATGGGCTTCGATTTCATCAATGAGCTTCTTATGGTGATATAGTTTCACCACGCCTTTGCCGTTTCCTCCATTCCAGAGGCGGTTATGGCGTTTTGTGCCATTGGGGGCTTCGTATTGGATGAGAAGCATATCTTCCTTTTCGCAACTGAAGTCGCTTACCATGGCATAATTCCATGTTCTTTGTTCTACGTGCCAAAGAATTTGGGTAGCGGTCTCTTTGCATTCGAATTTCGTTTTCACGCGGTGCCAGAACTTCGAAAAATTAAATTCGTAGCATTTCCCTTCGTAATAGAAGGCGCTAAGGAGTTGGCCTTGTAATGCAAGGCGGCCAACCTTCGGTCTGCCGCCGCCGATATCGAAGACGGAGTTCTCCAGCCTCTTGCCGCTAGTTTTGCTGATTAGGTGGTTCGAAGAAAGCCAAACCCATGGGGAGGTGAAATCCTTACCCCAGTTTTTATCGGCATAGCCATAGCAATCTTGCTTCCGGACGTTATAGCGCTTCCCATTATATTCTATCCAACCTTCGAAATCGGTTTTCATGCCTTCGGCGTGCCAAAACATCTCGAAGAGTTGTTCTTTCCGCGACGGTTTGTTTGCTCCATAGCCAACATTGAAGGCGATTCTTTTATCGATGGATAGATCCCAAGCGATATCTCCGTCTTGGCTCATCCACTCGGGGTGGGCATCGGCGTCTTGCTTTTCGACGTGGACATGTCCATGGGTTTTCGTTTCATCCAAATAACAATCCTCGGCCTTGATGGAAAAGGGACAGCCATAATCGACTTGGATCTTCTTCCAGCCGAAGAAACGATGAAGTTGCCTGGCGTCTTTTCCCCAAGTGCCGACATTGACCATCAAATAGGATGGGCGAATCCCTTTTTCTTGGTTCTCTTTGCTTTGACCAAAGATGGGTTCTTCACCTCCGAGGGCGGGATTGCATAAGAAGAATTCGATGAAGAAAGGACGTGGCGCATCGCTGCCTTCTTCATAAGCCGTAAATGAATGCCACCACCAGTCGTATCCTAGGTTGGCTTGTTTACCATAAAGTTGGCATTGGTCGCGCGAGATATCAGAAACGTTAAACATCGTTTACCCCCCTTTTTGAAATAGCATGAGATTATAGCACCTCTAGAAAAGAAAGATTCATTCGATTCAAGGCAAAAGACTCGTTTCAATTAGAAAAGCAAATGATAGAGGAGAGTAAGCAAAAGACAAACAAAAACCCTGCTTAGAAGGGGAAACAAAAAACGTCGCTTGTCAAAAACAAACAACGTTTCCTCATATTTTGGATTATAACTCGTTTTTGGAAAGGTAATCCTCGAGTTCAGCGATAGCGACATCGCCATCGATGTTCTTGAAGATCTTCTTCATACAGCCCGTGATCATTGGGTTGAGGTCGAGGCTCATTTCCACGGTGCGGGTATCGGTTTTGAAGCCATAGCAACGCTTGTTATAGGCATAGGCCATTCCAAGTTCGACGCATCCTCCTTCATCGGGGGCTCTGCCATCAAGAAGGAAGAAAACGATGTCCGCCTTTTTGACTTCCTCGAGATCCTTTTCGAAGATCATCTCCACGAGCTGCTCCTCGGTTTTGCCTTCGAACTGGGCCGCTTCATAGCCGTCGCGGAAAGGAACGAAGACGTCATATCCGTATCTAGTGAGGATGGATGCTAGCTTAAGGCCATATTCCTTTTCCATGGCCGCGAACATCGGGCAAGCGAAATAGACTCGTTTTCCTTTATTAGAATCCATAGAGATCTCCTTAACAAACAATTAACCTAAGGGTTCTTTCGCCTAATCTTAGAAGTGAAGGTCACGGCCGTCAACATCCTAGTAGCCCCACTATTCCAAAAGAAACCTTGTATAAAATGTCTTAATGCCTATATTTTTAGCCCAGTGAAAATCATCGGAGGGGGCTTATTGACTTTTAGCAATAAAAACAAATACTATATCTCAACTTGTTAGGAAGTATTCTATGGGCGCTAAGGAAATCAAAAAAGATGATATGAGGTTAATTCATTCCGGGATTTTCGGAATCATCACCACCCTCATTTTGGTTTTCGCCCTTTTAAGCGTCGCCTTCATGGCTGGGGATCCCGGCACCCTTGGCATCTATTTGTTCCTGACTTTCCTTTCCCTTGCCGCCTCAAGGTTATTCCTTGCCATCAACTTCCGTTTTCTTGCGGACGAAAAAAAGATGTTCCCCTTCATTAGGAACCTCGTTTTTTCTGGGCTTTTCCTTGTTGCCTCGATTCTTTGCTGGGTCATAAAGGATTTCAAAATCCTCACTTTGATCTTGGCCTTCGTCTATATCGGCTGCATCATCGCTAACCGCGTCTGCCTTATCATCGAAAAGCATAATGCCGGAAGCATCGTCGGGAATGGCTTGCTCATCATCGTCGGCGCTTTGCTGATATTCACATTCATATCATTGGTTTTTGAGAAAGATCCCAATTTAGACGGTGGGGCCTTCCTTGTCTTGATGCTCATCATAATAATTATCTCTATGTTTGAGGTTTTGGCCTTTGCCTTTTCGAAGATCCAACTCAAAGGGCTTATCAAAATCATCCGTAAGACCTATGTCATCGAAATCCTCTTTGGCATGGTCATCCTCTTCATATCCTGCTCTTTCTATTTCTCGGTCATGGAAGAGGGCATGACTTCCTTTGGGGACGGGCTTTGGTATTCCTTCGCCGTCATCACCACGATCGGTTTTGGCGATATTACGGCCAAAACGATAATCGGGCGTTTCCTAACGGTGATCTTAGGTTTATACGGAATTATCGTCACGGCCTCCATCACCAGTGTTATCGTCAACTACTATAACGAAGTCAAGGCGGGCGAGATAAATACTGGCGAGGAACCCGCCAAGATCGAACAAAAAGAAGAGGAAAAGAAGGAAACCCCCACTATCGAAAACAAGGAAGAAGATAATTCTTCTAGCGAAAACAAACCCGAATAAAGACTACAGGTCCTTAATCTTTTCTAACTGAGCCTCATGTTTATGGGGCTCTTTCATTACGATGATTTTGGCCTTAGGGAATAGCTTATATATTTTTTTAGAAACCTTTGGTTCGTCCCCACTTCCTGAATAGAAGAGGAAAGTGAGTTTGGCGTTAGAAAGGTCAGTTTGTTTCAAGACGGAATTGATGGCAGGAGGGAATTTGCCATTTCATACGGGTGAGCCGATGACGATTTCATCGTATCCTTCAACGTTATTGTCGTAATCGATGAGCTTCCCTTTCAAACCTAATCCAGCCCGGAATCCTCCCCAAAACACGCGGAAGAAGAAAATCTTCGAGGCCTTTTTCTTTTCTTTGACCTTTCTGACCTCATAGCCCTTTTCTTCCATTTTGGCGGCCACGAAATCGCCGTTTCCGGTTAAAGAGAAGTAGATAAATAACTTTTTCATAAGTTAAGTATATATCTAAATCTGCCCATTCGATTATCAAACTATTTGCAAAGTAAGCGCTTCCAAGTATAATCTTCTCCGCTTTAAAAAGGAGAATTAAAAGCAAAATGAAGAACACTAGATTTATTTCGTTCTTACTTCTTTCCTCAGCATTCGTATTGGCAAGCTGTGGCGGAGGAACACCTTCCTCAACAACGGAATCATCTACCCCCTCACACGCGACGGGCCTAACAACTGACCCGATCCCATCAAGCGAAGAAGGACCAGAAACCTCCGGTGACGAATCTGGGGAAGACGAAAGCAGCGAACCCGGAGAAGGCGAAAGCAGCGAATCCGAACCAGTCACTGCCGTTAGCTATTATGTCGCAGGTTCTTTCAATGGATGGACTGGCAAAGACGAAAATTACATCATGACCCTTGCCGACGAACAAATCGAAGGCAAAGACGCTTATGTGAGCCCCAAGATCCCAATGAAGGCCGGCGTTGTCTTCAAAGTCATGGATTCCGAAAATAACTGGTATCCAGACGGCATGGGCAACGATTCCAAGATCACCGAGAATGGTGACTACGTCGTTACTTTCGTTCCAGAAGGCGGAATGGTTGGCGACGAATGGAATGAAGGCTACCATAAATTCGAAAAAGTCGGCGAGTATTCTGGCGAAGTCACCGAAACGATCTATTATCTTTCTGGCGGATTCAATGGTTGGAAACAAAAAGACGAAGACTACGTTTTGGCCAAAACCGAAGAGCAGAAGGACGGCAAGGATCAGTATGCAATCGAAGTTAACTTCGAAGCTGCTACCGAATTAAAAGTCATGAGTTCCGATAACCTCTGGTATCCAAACAACAACGTTTCGGTTTCCGCTGGTGAACATAAGGTTTATTTCGTCCCAGAAGGCGGTATCGCCGGATGGACCGATGGCTGCGTTTACGTTGCTTAATCAAACCAATAAAAACCAATTAGGGTCTATGTTCAAATAGGCCCTTTTTTCGTTCATAAAAAACAACACCGTTTCGCGATAAGAAGGGAAACGGTGTTGCGTTTTAAGTGTCTTTCTCTTTTTTGGATATCGTTCAAATAAAACTAGATTTCGTAGGCTAAACGGGGCTCAAGATCATGCTCAACATAGATGATCCCACGGTAAGCAAATCCTAATTTTCCGAGGATATGAATCATAATCGCGTTATCTTTGTAGGTATCTATCCTGATGTGGCGATTAGCTTCTTTCGCCCAGCTAACGACGAGAGGCAAAACGCCTAAGCCATGTTCGATGACCGCGATGCGATGGATAACCCCATATGGTCCATCGTATTTCCAATAGCCCTCATAGATCTTCTTGTAACAAGGGTCAATCTCTTCGCCGTATTTATAAACGAAGGTCCCAACTACCTTGTTTTCGTTTAAAACTACATAACTAACCCCTTGGTTGATGTCATTTTCGATGACCTCTTTCTTAGGCCAACCATTATGTCCCCATTGATAAGGGTTACCGTTTAAGGCCATATATTCCCTCGCGTGGGCGAATATTTCCATCAAACGGTCGATGTCTTTCGGAGAACTCTTTCTGATTTCCATGGGTTTATCCTATCAATTATCTAAAAGATAATGCAATAAAATGGCGATTTTGCGTAAAAGAATTGCGGAAAAACGATCCTCCTGTTATCTTCCTGAGTGAAAACTATGAAAAGCAAGAAAATCCTAATCACCATTCTCCCTTTATTGATTCTTTCTTCCTGCGCGAATCAAGAGGCCCCAAAGACAAGCTCTACCCTGGCCAAGAAGGAAATCGATATGGTCATCCTCGCCGGTCAAAGCAATGCCGCGGGCTATTCCGCGATTTTGGAAAACAAAACCGAGACCTTTCAAAACACCGTTTATGCCGGGGAGACCGATCGCGTCTTAATTGGGAACGAATTCAAGAAAGGGACCGATTTCCTTTCTTCTAGCGATAAATACGTCCAAGGGATCCGTGGAGGCTTAGGCTATAGCTCTTCCCATATCGGCCCAGAATACGGAATCGCCAAAAAGCTGTCCTCGAACTATAACGAGGACAAGAAACTCATGGTCTTGAAAACCGCCGCCGGAGGAACCACTTTGGCGGATGTTTCCTCCAACTTATCAGGAGTCTACGGCAACTGGTATCCCCGTTCCTTATGGGAGGATGGATATACCCCAAATATCGAAGCCTCTTCCCCCAAAAACGATGCCACGGGTCTTCTATATCATCTTCTCGTCGAGAATTTCCGCCTCGTTTACGAAGACCTAATCGATGATGGCTATAAGGTCAATATCCTCGGGGTTTGCTGGTCACAAGGCGAATCGGACGCGGACTTAGGCGGAGAAGGGGTCTATAACTACCCTCGCCTATTGGAAACCTTCATCACCGATCTTCGTTTCGATATCGCGGATATCACAGGCGAAAGCCTATATGAGGATGAACTCCCCTTTATAATCGGGAAGATCGCCCCGACATATTATGGCTATAACCGTTCCATAAATTTCCAAATGGCCGCAAAGCAAGAGGAAGTCGCTTCCTCCATGGATTACGTCTATGCCTTTTCAACCGATGACCTCATCGTCATTCAGCAAGACGGGAAAAGAAACGAAGGCTGCCTTGACGACTGGCATTTCAATTTTGCCGATATGACGACCTTTGGTGAGAGGTTCGCCCAAGCCCTGATTGAGGCCAATTGACGTCAATATCAACCGTTTTGATTGCGTATAACAAAACGGTTTTCTTTTATTTCCCCTATCCGAAAAGGGCTGCTTTTTGAACTAGTTCAAGGCAAAAAACGGGGAATGCGCTTCCAAACAAAACAAAAATGTTGAAGGAAGGCAAAATGGTAATTACAATTTCGTCAATCATGAAAAGGGGTAAATTGATAATCCTTTCCGGCCCTTCCGGTGTAGGCAAGGGGACGGTCCGTATGGCCTTGATGGCTAGGCCCGAGCTTTCCTTGTTCTATTCCGTTTCGATGACGACCCGTCCGATGAGGGCTGGGGAAGCCGAAGGACGCGAATATTATTTCGTTACCAAGGAGGAATTCCTCCGCAATGTCGAGGAAAATAATTTCCTCGAATGGAACGAATTCGTCGGCAATTATTACGGAACCCCCAAAGACAAGGTCGAGGAAAAGCTTAACGAAGGCAAGAACGTCCTCCTTGAAATCGATGTCAATGGAGCGAGGAAGGTCATGGAAAACTGCAAGGACGCCGTGACGATCTTCTTAATCCCCCCTTCGATTGAGAAACTCGAAGAGAGGATCCGCGGAAGAAGGACCGAAGAGGAATCGATCATCCAAGAACGCCTCGCCAAAGCGGAATCCGAACTCGCCCAGGCCCATCTATATAAACACACCATCTGCAATGATAAGGTGGAAAAAGCCGCGGACGAAATCGCCAAAATAATCCTAGCTTAATAATCTTGCCCATCGAGAAGATGGGCTTTTCAAATATCTTTTTCTAGCACCCCTCTTAAAAGAGGAAAGGCTGGTATAATAAACCCGTGAAGATCCTCGAAGTACTAATCCAACACGGGAAGACCTCCCTTAACCGCACCTTCACCTACCTTTATGATGGGAAGGAACCTTTAGGCGTTGGATATAGGGTTATCGTCGATTTCAATTATCAACGCCTCATGGCTTTCGTTATGCATATCAAGGAAAGCGAGGCCCCAATCGAGGAAATCACCAAAGCCTATGGCTACAAGCCATCCTTCATCGATTCTATTTACGATAAGGAGCCTCTCCTTAACGAGGAATTGATGCGCCTTGCGGATGAAGTCTCCTCCTATTATATCGCCCCGAAGATCTCCGTCCTCCAGGCGATGCTCCCCCAATCCTTGAAGCCTTCGATCTCCGCGCTTAATGGACCTAAGGTCGCTTATGAGGATTGGTTATCATTGCCCCCGTCTTTGGACTTAGGGGAAATCCATGTGACCCCAAAGCAAATGGAACTCTTGTTGTTGGTTCAAAGAAACGGTGAATTGAGGAAAAAAGAAGCGGGACACCCCTCGATTGTCAAGTCGCTCGTCGATAACGGATACCTCCTTTTGTCCAAGAAGGAAAGAAATAGGTTAATCATCGCCGAATACGAAAAAGAGCAACCCCATGTATTGAATTTGGCTCAGCAACAGGCCTATGACTATATCCTCTCTTCCGAGAAGGAAGTGACCCTTTTACAAGGGGTAACAGGATCAGGGAAGACCGAAGTCTATCTCCATCTAAGCGAGGAATACCTAAAGAAAGGGAAGAACATCTTGATGCTCGTCCCGGAGATCTCCCTCACCCCAATCATGGTCGAATATTTCTCCAGGCGTTTCGAAGGGAAGATCGCGATTCTCCATAGTGAGCTTACCCCGGCGGAAAAATACGATGAATACAGAAGAATCGCTAGAGGAGAAGCAAGCATCGTCGTCGGGGCTAGAAGCGCGGTTTTCGCCCCGCTTTCCAATATTGGGCTCATCATCATCGATGAGGAACACGTCTCCTCCTATAAGCAAGATACCGTCCCCTTCTATCACGCTAGGGAAGTCGCGATCATGAGGGCGAAACACTTCGGGGCCAAGGTCGTTTTGGGCTCCGCTACGCCAAGTTTAGAAACCAAGGCTAGGGCAGGAAAAGGCGTGTATGGGTACGCTGCTTTGCTTAATAGGGTCAATTCCTCGCCCCTCCCCAAAACGGAGATCATCGATTTAAGCGAACCTAAATCCATGTCCTATTCCCCCCATTATTCGATTAGGGATGATGGCGAGCCTATCACTAGACCCAATACCCTTTTCTCCAAAGTCCTTTTCGATAAGATCGGTGAGAAGCTTGCCAAAAAAGAGCAAATCATCCTTCTTATCAATAGAAGGGGATATTCCTCCTATCTCACCTGCGGACATTGCGGCCATATCTTCGTTTGCCCTTCTTGCCACGGCAACCTCACCTACCATAAGGAAGATGAGATGCTCAAATGCCATCGCTGCGGCTATGTGGAGCTCTATCCGGATACTTGCCCTGAATGCGGACAAGATAAGATCAAACGCGTTGGTTTTGGAACGGAAAGGATCGTGAAGGTCCTAAACGAGCAATTCAAGGAAGCCCGCGTCGCTAGACTTGATTCCGACGTCACCAAGGTCAGGAACAACCTCACCAAAACCCTCTCGGCCTTCAGGGAAGGGAAATACGATATTTTGGTCGGCACCCAGATGATCGCCAAGGGCCACGATTTCCCTAACGTCACCCTCGTTGGGGTCGTCCTCGCCGATATCGGCTTGTCCCTACCTTCCTATAGGGCGGCTGAAACCACCTTCGAACTGATTACCCAAGCGGTCGGTAGGAGCGGACGCGCCGATAAGGAAGGCATCGCCTATATCCAAACCTATAACCCCACCCATTACGCGATTACCCTAGGGGCCAAGCAGGATTACGAATCCTTCTACCTCAAGGAAATGCAGAATAGGCATATCGCCAAAGCCCCGCCCTACCTATTCCAAATCGCCATGTATTTCTCCGGCAAAGACGAGGAGAGGACGATCCTCGCCTCCATGGAATTCAAGCAGGAGATATTGAAGAAGGGCTTCAAGGATCTGATTATCCTTGGGCCTATCGCCCCATTTTATGAATACGTCGGTGAAAAACACCGCCGTTTCCTCCTCCTTAAATGCAAGAAGCCCGCGGAGATAAAGGAATATATCGCCTCTTTGGCCCTTCTTTTATCCGGCAAAGGCGGGATAGACATCACTTTCGACGTCGATCCCCTTGATTGTTAACCCATATATTTTTTCATCTTTCTAAGGAAAAAACCTTAAACGCCCCGTTTCAATCGACTCTTTTAGCATATCCGCCTATACGCGTCCAAGGATGTGCAAGGCAAAGCGCGCACGTGCTATAATATGCAATCGCGAGGTGAAGAGATGATTACCATTCAAATATTAGGGCTCGACCAATTCGTGGTCGGCCATTATTCCAAAGACCATACCGAGAATATCGCGAACCTCCTCGAAGTAGACGAGGAGGAAGTCAATTTCTACGCGCCCAATTCGATGGTCTTCCATAAGGGGGTCGAGCAGACGAGCTGGAACACTATCGTCAACGTCCTTTGTCCACATCGGTTCGAATCCTTCGAGAAGGCCCTATCGGATTATTTGCTAAGGACACTATGCGAATTCTCGATTCACCTAACGATCGTCTTCACCTATTACCACGACCATTCCGAATACGTTTATCTAAATGATAAATACCCCCGTTACCTCAAGGGCGAGAATATCAAGGAAGCCGAGGTTTCCTTCGAGTTCGGAATGCCCGATATGGGAGAGGATGACGATGATGAAGCCGATGAGCACGAGCATTGCGAACATCATCATCATGAGGAGGAAGAAGAGGAAGTGTTCCTCGGAAACGCCTTCGAGGGCTTTGAGGAAGACCTCGAGAAAAAACACCGCGACAACTGATCCGATACGTAAAGGAGATACACCAACATGAAAGAATTAGATTTAGCCCTTGAGATCCTTAATGACGATCTCGACAAAGGCAAACGCTTCAACGACGCCTTAAGCGACGTCTTCAAGAAAAGACCGGAAGAGCGTCCATATAGGGCCGATGTCAGCGGGCTCCTTGGCTGCGAACTCCGCCACCATGAGCTTTTCACTTACCTCCTTAATTCCAATGAATTCGAGGAATTCACGGTCGAGGATAAACGCGTCGCTAGCCTGGGCTTAGCTAACGATTATTTCTTCCGCCATTTCGAAAGATCGAAGATGGACGAAGCCGTCAAGGAAAAACTCGGTGAGGAGAAATTCGCCAAATTGCTCCCTCTCCTTGATAAATCAGGCAATCCCGAATCCTATATCCCGGAATCCGTCGAGAGGAGCTCCAACCTCTTCCTCACCCTCCGTTACAATATCCCCGAATGGCTATTGAAGATCCTTCTCCACGAAGGACACGCGGCCACCTACAAGACGATCCGCGAATTCCAGAAGAGGTATGTCAATTTCGTCAGGGTCACCAATGCCCTCAATCCCGAAACCTTGGGCGAAGACTTCAAAGGCACCGAGATCAAGGGTATCTACGCCTATGAAGGCAAGACCCCCTTACGCAAACTCGATGACCTCAAGGACAAAGTCTTCGAGGAACGCCCTTACGTCAAGATGGTCTATGACATGATGGGCGTCCCATCAGCTCAGAACATCCTCCTTTACGCTGGACAAGATGGCGATGAATGGGAACTCGAGATGCTTGAAAGCGCCTCCGAGCATTCTAACGTCAATATCGCCTCCCAAAACATCGAGAAGAAGGGTAAGGTCCTCAAAGCCATCAAGGACAAAGGACTGAAGAACGTCAATTTCTTCGAGGCCAAGAACCCCGATGAGATGGTCGCCGCGATCTCCGCTAACTGCGATGTCGCGATCATCGCCCCGCGCTGCTCGCAATTTGACCGCATCGCCTCCGCCCCCGATTACCTCCTCCATTTCAACGCCGATTCGATGAAGGAAGTCTACGATATGCAGATCAAGGCCCTTGCCGGATGCGCCAAGCACGTCGAACAAGGTGGCAGGATGATCTATTGCTTACCAACCATCTCCCGCAAGGAAGGAAGGAGGACCGTCGAGGCCTTTTTGCGCGAGCATCCCGAATTCACCCTCGACGAACAGAAGCAGTTCTTCCCCTTCGAATCGCTGAAAGTCGCCTTCTATTACGCAGTCCTCTATAAAGGGGAGAAGGCCAAAGCCGAAGGCGGGGCCCAGTTCATCGAGGCCATCAATTCCCAAACCGCCTCCGTCGCTTCCGCGGAAAGCAAATAAGCCAAAGGAGCAACGATGGCTAAAAAGAACCTCTTCGGTTATACCTTTGAGGCGATGCGCGATGAATTCGTCGCCATGGGCGAAACGAGTTACCGCGCAAAGCAGCTCTACACTTGGATTTACAAGAAGCGTGTCTTCGATTTCGATCAGATGACCGATATATCCAAGTCCTTTAGGGCCGCTTTGAAGGAAGGCTATTGCCTAACTCTCCCTAAGGTCATCGTCAAGCAGATCTCTGGGGACGGGACCACCAAAATCCTTCTTGAGATGGAAGATGGGGCCAAGGTCGAAAGCGTTCTTATGCGTTATTCCTTTGGCAACGCCATCTGCGTCTCCAGCGAAGTCGGCTGCCCCATGGGCTGTGACTTCTGCGCTTCCGGCATCCTCAAACGCGACCGTAAACTCGAAGCCCATGAAATGGTCGGTGAGCTTATGGCCATGAACCTTTTAATCGCGGAAGAAGGGGTTTCGGTCACCCATATCGACGTTATGGGAACGGGCGAACCCTTCGATAATTACGAGAACGTCATGACCTTCGTGAGAATCGCCAATAACGATAACGGCCTAGGGATTGGGGCTAGGAAAATCACCGTCTCGACCTGTGGGCTGCCAGATGGTATCAAGCGTTATGGAAGAGAGGGGATCCAGATTAACCTCGCCCTTTCCCTTCATGCGCCTAACGACGAAATCCGTAATAAGATCATGCCCATCTCAAAGGCCTATCCGATGGATCAACTCATCGAGGCCTTACGCGATTATCAGCAAAACGCGAATAGGCGTATCACCTTGGAATATATCCTCCTTTCGGGAGTAAACGACTCCATCGCGGATGCGAACGCCCTCGCGGATATCATCCACGATAACGACCTCTCCGTTTTGGTTAACCTCATCCCCTATAACGAGGTGAAGGAAAAACCCTATAAACGTTCAAAGAGGGAAGACGTGTCTGCGTTTTTCGACCAATTGAAGAAACGGGCGATCGAAGTCACCGTCAGGAAGGAATTCGGTCACGATATCGATGCCGCCTGCGGACAGCTTCGCGCCAAAACGATCCTTGGGGGCAAAGCCGATGAGTAAAATGGAACTCAAAGGCGTCTATGCCTATAAGACGGACGTCGGCAAAATCCGTATCTCCAACGAAGACCAGGCCTCCGCTTCCTTTAGTCCATATAAGGAAGCCCTTTTGGTCGTCTGCGATGGTATGGGCGGGGCCAATAAGGGCGATTACGCCTCCAAAACAGCGATCGATTCCTTGATGGAGGATTTCCGTTCCAAGAGGAAAATGCTGCCTTTCGTTGCCAAAAGATGGCTATCCCGTGCCTTAAGGAAGGCCAATTTCATCATCTATTCGGAATCGGAAAGCAACCCTTCATATTCCGGGATGGGCACCACCACGGTTGCCGTCATGCTCCTTGGCGATAAGATGATCGTCGCTAACGTCGGCGATTCTAGGGCCTATGCCTATGATGGCTTCAATCTTAGGCGCCTCACCGAAGACCAAACGGTCGGGGATTACCTCGTCAGGGTCAACAAGATGAGCGAGAAAGAAGTGGCTTCCTCCCCGGAAAGACACGTTTTGACTAACGCCTTGGGCGTTTATCCAAGCTGCGCGAGCGATATCAGGATTTACCCATATTTCGGGGAAACGATTTTGCTTTGCAGCGATGGTCTATATAACAATCTCTCCGAAGCCTCGATTAGGGCGACTTTATCTACGGACGAAAGACCCGATGAAAAGGTCGCTTCCTTGATCGCCGAAGCCAATTCCAACGGCGGCTCCGACAATATTGGCATCGTTTTATGGGAGGCCAGCAAGCGTGATTAAGATCGGTGACAAAATAGATGAGCGTTACCGTATCGTAAGCCGCATCGCTACGGGAGGCATGGCAGACGTCTACGAAGCCAACGATTTGGTCGGGCGTCGCATCGTCACCATTAAGGTGATGAAGGAAGAGCTTTTGAACGACCCAATCAATCTCTCGCGTTTTAACGCGGAAACGGAAGCAGCCGCTAGCCTGAACCACCCGAATATCGTCAAAGTCTATGGTAGAGGCGTCATCGAAGGCCGCCCCTATATGACCAACGAATATATCAAGGGTCAAACCCTCCGCGATAAACTCAATTTCGCAATTCAATTGCCTTTGATGGATACCTGCGAAGTCATGTTACAACTTACTTCCGGCATCGATTACATCCATCGCCATGGCTTGATCCACCGCGACATCAAACCCGATAACCTTTTCTATATGTCAGACGGCACGGTCAAGATCAGCGATTTCGGCATCGCCGCCCCAATCGGCACCGCCAATGAAGGGGATGCGATCCAAGGCACGATCTATTACTGCGCCCCTGAGGTTTTGACAGGTGCCCCAACCTCGATTGCTAACGATATCTATAGCATGGGTGTCGTCTTTTATGAATGTTTGACGGGCTTCCTCCCATTTGACGGCAACTCGCTTGAGGAAGTAGCCTTGAAGCAACTTAAGAAGCGCTTCCCCGAACCCTCCAAACTCGTTCCCTCAATCCCTAAGTCCATCGATAAAATCATCATCACCGCCTGCCGTAAACGCCCAGAGGAACGTTATCCATCCGCGATCAAGATGCATGATGCGATAGTCGAGGCCATGAGCGATAGGGAAAACTTCAAGGAAAGGAAGGGGATCCTCTCAAGGATCTTTGGTTTCAAATGATTGTCGCCCCTTCGATTTTAGCCGCGGATAAGAACCATCTATTCGAGGAAGCCTCCAAGATGGTTGATTTAGGCGTGAGATTCATCCATATCGATATCATGGATGGCAAATTCGTGAAGAACACCACCTGGGATAGCAAAGTCGTCTCTTCCTTAAAGGGAATCGATGCCGTCCTCGACACCCATTTGATGGTTGTTGACCCCTATAAGAAAATCGATAGCTTTGCTAAGGCTGGTTCCAACGTCATCACGGTGCATTACGAAGCCTTCGATAACGATGAAGACCTTATTAAAACCCTTAAATACATCTCTTCCAAAGGCGTTACCCCCGGTTTATCCATCAAACCCAAAACGGAAGAGAGGGTTATCGAGCCTTTCCTCCCTTATGTTGGCTTGGTCCTCGTGATGTCCGTCGAACCTGGCGAAGGCGGGCAATCCTTCATGATGGGCGCCTTGGATAAAATCGCTTTCTTCAAGAAGAAAAAAGAAGAACTTCACCTCGATTACCTCATCGAAGTCGATGGGGGCATCAATCTTGAAACCGGCGCCTTATGCGCGAAAGAAGGCGCGGATATCCTCGTATCCGGCACCTATTTTTTCGGACACGAGGATTATAAGGAAAGGGTAAGAGGGATGATGGCCTTATGAACATTCCCATGCTGATTCTCACTATCTCCATCGGTTTAGCCTTCTTCGCCCTTTTCATGTTCATGGGTTTGATGAATCACAAAAGGGAAAGAAGTGGAAGCAGAAGATATGATTTCCTCGCGGATTTCCCGTTTGAATTATATAAAACAAGCAACCCCTTATCTTCTTTTTCGCGAATTTGCTTTATTTTCTTCGAGCTCGCTTTTTGCTTATTGCCCGTCACGATTTTAGGGGTGGATTCCTTAGTAGGCCTAACAAGCATGGCCTATTTCCTTTTAGGCGCGGAGGCCCTTAAGGCCATTTTGTTCACCTTCATCCTTTTCGTTCCGGCCTCTAACGAGAAACCGCATTTCCTTCTAGCTATCCTTTCTTTCCTCAATGGTTCCCTCGTCTCTTTCTTCGCGGGGCTATTGTTCTTCCAGTTAAGGGTTGATCACCCCGTGTTTGCCTATGTTTTCTCAATCATCCTTTGGTTGCTTTGCCTATGCTATCTTCTTCTTGCGATTAACCCCCGCCTTTCCACTTGGCCGAAGATGAAGGTCGTCGAGGAGGAATCCGGCGCCCATTTGGAAAGGCCGCGTCCCTTTGTCCTTGCTTTCTCCGAATGGCTATCATTAGGCTTGGAATTCCTTTTATTCGTCATGATCGGCGTCGCCTTCGCCGCGCTTTATATCTTGATTAGATAGTTCGCGCATGTGCGCGTGCTACGAATAGAAAAAAAGACCCAAACGGGTCTAATTTTTCATTTTCAAAAAGTGACCTTATTCAGCTTCTTTGGCTTTGATGGTCTTGTTGAGCGTGCGATAGGCACGGGCGCTCATACGGACGGTGACCATTTTCCCATCGATCTCAACTTGATATTTCTGAAGGTTGACATTCCAACGACGGCGGGTGGCACGTAAGGAGTGGCTACGGTTGTTTCCGCTCATTGGTCCTTTTCCGGTAACGGGGCAATATCTTGACATAATTCTCACCTCTTTCGCTTTTTACGCGTGCAGTAGTCTACCATGTGGAAAACCCTCATGCAATCATTTTCTCTATTTTATAGGCCCTAATTGGGATTGGCTTGTCATTTGGGGGTTTTGTTGACGATTGAAGCCACAACAAAACGAACTCTTTTCATAGCCATAAAAGATTCAAATTACATTTGTGACACTATTGTGGCAATCAACATGCTAAAGTATAGGCGAAAATAAAAAGAAAGGTGGTTTTTGACATGAAATTCCTCGGATTTGTTGCCATTATGCTTTCCGCGATCACGGTCTCCTCAATCGGAACTGTCCAATTGAAGGCCGGTGATAGTTACGAAGTAACCAAGAGCACCTTCCATTATTCCCCGATAGGAGATGGATCGGTCAAGGATTATTATGCCGACGTCTATTTCTCCCAAGGGTATTTTGAGCACCCTTCCACCGAATATGACCCCCACCTTGCCACCACCTCATTATGCCTAGCGGTCTCGACCTTCACCGATTTCCCCCCGTTTGACGAGGCCTGGTATTTGAATCAATCCAAAAAGGCCAATGGCTTCTTTGAGGCCATCGGCTTTAATTCCTTCGTCACCAACGATGATTACAAGGTGAGCGCCAACTTCGATACCCTCGGATTATGCGCGGCCAAAAAGGAATTCCCCGGCTATACGCTCATCGGCGTCGCCCCAAGGTCAGGCGGATATAAGAGGGAATGGGCCAACAACATGCGTCTTGGCGATGGTTCCAAATCCGACATGATGCATGAAGGCTGGTATAACGCCGCCAACAAAATGATCAGCTTCGTCCAGGATTACGTAAGCGATAATAACGTCACGGGTAAGGTAAAATTATGGATGAGCGGCTTCTCCCGCGGAGGCGCCACCACCAATATCGCGGCCGCTCTTCTTGATAATAGAATCGAAAAAGGCGAGAAGGTCCTAGGCGATAAGGTTTCCTTAGCTAGGGATGATCTCTTTGCCTATACCTTCGAATCCCCCCAAGGCGCTAACGTCAATTCCAAGACCATCAAGAAACCGAAAGACGCCCTTTATAACAACATCTTCAACGTCGTCAATCCTCTCGACGCCGTTCCAAAGGTCGCCATGAAACAATATGGCTTCACCCGTTTCGGGGTCGATAAATATGTGACCAACAAATTCTACGATCCCGCCAATTACGAAGAAAACCGCCGCACGGCCCGTGCGATGTTCGATGTCTTCAACCTCAACAAGAACGTGACCTTCCGAGCCGATGAATTCAAGATGGTCGGCTTCGGCATCGAGAATTTCTCCATCCCGAGGATCGTCGAAATCCTCACCAACGTCTTCGCCGCCGACCAAAGTCTCATCGATCAATTCGTCGATAAGACCAAGGCCAATTACGATGCGAATATCGCCGTCTCCCTCTTAATTGAAGAAGTCGTAAAAAACCTCGGCGATAGGAATACTTACGTGAGAAATATCCAGAATTCCCTCGAAAGCATGATGCTTCTTCTCTTCAATGAAGCGGGGATGGAGGATTCGATCTTCAAATCCTTGGCCGGCTCAATCGCCTCGAGCATCTTCGACGCCGCCATCGGCAACAAGAAGTCCGCGAAAGCCAAAATCTCCGAAACCTGGGGAAAGGATGTCGGCGATGTCCTTTATGACCTCATCGGCAAATTGCTGAGCCCTCTTATCAGCACCTACTGGGAAAGGCCAAATGAGCTTATGTCTATCGCCTTATCGATTTCCGACATCTTTCAAAACCATAACCCCGACGTTAACTTGGCCCACGTCGCCTCTCAGGATAGCTATTACATCGATGAATATAACAAGGGCAAATCAGGAGCCGATCAAATCAGGATCGTCCCATTCATCAACAACGCCGATTATGGCAGGATGAAGTTCTTCGGTTATAACGATATCGGCCTTAGGCTCAATAGCAAAAAAGGCACCCGTGTCATCAATATCGAAGGTTTCACTTTCGGTAAGAGCGTCATCCATCAATGCGATAATGGCTATGCTTCCGGGTATTATTCCTATGCCACCGAGGAGAAGATGGAAGCCTTCATGCCGGCTAATCGCAAATACAACATCTCGATGAAATCCTATTCCAAGAAGCCTTATCACCGCTGCGAATATTGGGCCTATTACGAATATTTCACCTTGGATAATACGGGACGTGAAAGGGTTGAGAAAGACCATAAGAAGGAAAAGACCTATTTCAATTCCGACCGTCATAAACGCGATGTCAACATCGTTTTGTAAGGGGGAACCGATGAAAAAACAATTCTCCATTTTCCTGCTTTTCCTTCTCCTATCTGCCTGTGGAGGAGGGCAATGCCAACCATGTTCGACCGATATATCTCCGTCTAGCGAAGACCAAACCTCTGAAATAGAGCCCTCTTCCAGCGAATTCGTCCCTTCAAAGGAACAGGTCGCATGGCTGAAAGACCTCCTTTCCAAACAAGATCTTTCCCCTTTCTACAATCGGCTTTTCTCCGCTATTTTCGCTCAGGACATAAATATCCTCTCCCATACCAAGGACATCGAAGATCAAGTCGGTCAATACACCTATTTCTATACCTTGCGTAATTCGGGAGCCTGGGGTTTCTTTTATGACCTTACCAAAGAAGCCTATGAAGAAGCGGAAGCGAAAGGGCAGGCTGGTCTATTTGATCTCCTTTCAATCGGTAACGGCGATTACGAAATACTCCAAGTTGGGGATTCCATCTCCTATACCCACGACAACATCGACGATGTTTATATAGAGAACGAAACAAAGCATTACAGTTTCTTCCAGCAGGTAATCTCTTTCTTCACCGAGACCGATTATCGCATATACAACTCCCTAAGTTTTAACGAAGAGGTAAACTCCGAAGAGACTATTAATCAGAAATTCAACGCCAAAATAAGCAAGGATATCCTTTTCGATTCCATCTCCCCGCAGGCCCTTGGCAAGATCTTGAATAGCACCAACCTTTACGGAGTGCAGGAAACCACGTGTTTCCTCGATGATCTCTATTACGAGGTCTGCCGTGAATTGGTTACCTATTCCGACGATGAGCTCGCCGCCTTCATGGCGGAGAACCACATAAATATCGTCGATGGGGAAGAATATACGGAAGTCAATTTCGAACTCCTTAACGAAGAGATTATGACCAAGATTGATGAACATGACGTCCCGCCAGGAGTCCTTACCGGAACATTGTTTTACGATAAGGAAACGGGCATTTACGAAACTTACCATTACCTTTCTGTCTCAGCTAGCAGTATCGTCGACGAAGTTACGGGGGACGTCCACACGACTTCCAGCCGTTTTGAGGCTACCGGACGTTCATATCGCGACGATCATGTGAATCCGACTCAGGATTACCCAAACCCCGTCGTTTACGACGATGGCAACAAATTCATCACCGATCTTTCGAATAACGTCATCCCCAAAGCCTTCTAGAAACTTAAAGGGAACGCAAACAAAGCCTTACGATAATCGCTTCCTCGTCAAACGGGGAAGCTTTTAATTTGCTATAATCCCCCTAGCCTATAAAAAAAGAAGGAGTACCCATGAAGAAAATCATCATTCTTCCAATATTGTCGGTATTGCTCGTCTTTGCTTCGATTATCTTTGCGGTTTTGGCCTTTATACGTTCTGAAGCCCTTTATTCCTTCCTAACATTCGGTTTTTGCCTAGCTTCTTTGGTTTTAGCGACTATCTACGCGGTGATCGGAAGGAAAAGCGCGCGGAAAATGGCGATAGGCCTTACCATCACCGTCTCGGTTTTGGTTTCTTTCTTCACTTCCTCAATTGCACTTTTCAACCTTGTCGGTATTTCCATTAGGGATAGCCGCGATGAAAGAATAATGGAAAAATATGGAACCCCGGCCCTTATGGTCAATAATGCAAATGGGGACGGCATCATTAGTTTTGGTGAACCTAGGGAGGAAGGCGAAGCCGTTTATGATAACGCGGGCCTTGTTAGGCAATCTTTAGGCGCGATGTCATGGAAGGAAGTGACTAATCCCAAGGAAGTATCCGATTCCGAAGACCATTTCGCCTTCTATGTTAAGATCGATTATTTCGAAGGCAAGATCAACGTCTATTCTTCGGGGAACGTCAACCTTTCCCTTTATAATAGGAATTCAACTGGGAAAAATAGTTTCTCCTTCTTTAAATCCGGGGAGACCACCGCAAAGGAAGCCAAAGAAGTCATCGCGATCGCCAGAAAGGTAAGCGACGATTATTTCAAATCCTTCGAGACCGATAAGGAAAAAGCGTTGGTCGAAGGGGATCTTGACCATTTTCTTGCCGCGATGGAGGCGAAAGACCTTAAATGGGTCAAATACCAAGGTTCCCTCAAATCCGACGATGGCAGCGTTCTTGCCACAATCAAAAACGCCAACCACGTCTATAAGGAAAAATCGAATAACGGAGCCCCCTTCTTCGTGACTTTGTATTATAACTTCGACGAAAAGCAAGGGCACGCGGGCGATTGGTCATATGCGCTTCATAATGATCTAGATAAGGTCATGTTGAAATACAAATACCTAGATTCCTCATCGAGGGCTCATTATATGAATTTCTATTACGAGATCACCATTGAAGAAGGACAAGCAATCACCTCGGCCGCGGACAAACTGACATAAGCAATTACCAAAAATAAGAGGGACATACATCGGTTTTCGTTTATCTAATAAGCGTTACCGATAACCCCTTTCTTAGGGGCTTAACCGCCCCTTTGAATTACTGATATAATAATTTCCAGCATTAGGAGCTAAATATATGGAAATCATCAAATCCGAAAAGGGAAAGCTGACGATTCTTACGGGCAAGACCGATATGGGCAAAAGCACCATCACGGTTTACGATGCGAGCGAGAACCTCAAAATCGGGAAAAACGTCATCTTCTTTTCCTATGAATATTGCCAATCCATCATCTATAACAAGCTAATCTCCCATTTCCAGGTCGGCTGGTCTTCATTACTAAGGCTAAATATCGTCGACGCCGCGAAGATGAACATCCATTTCCTCACCGAGATGGTCCGCTCGAAGAAGGAGAGCGTCGACGTCGTCTATATCGATTATCTCGATTTGCTTCGCGAAGCGACGTTCGCGGAAGCTAAATCCGAAGGGGAGACGATGAAGCAGATCCAATCGATCATCAAGGAACTTTCGGAACTTGCCAAAGAACTAAATATCCCTGTCATCCTCCTCTCCCAAGTCGGCGCCCATAGCGATTTCACCAATACGGTCAACGAACTCGCTAGCTTCACCGAGACGGTCAAGGACAATAACGTCATCAAGATGTTTATCGGCAAGGCCAACATCATCGATTCCCGCATCAATTACGATGATATCGTCCATGTCATCCTAATCGATGGCTATGACCTCCGCCATTTCTCCTCCGTCAACATCAAGGAAATCTACAATCACTAATATATCCTCGACTTCTCCAAGGCCTCCTCGCGAGGCCTTTTTCTTTTAAAAGAAAGGTTAATGTCAAAAAACGCATATTTTTTGCCTGCCATCTAGAAGATGGCCTTTTATTATGCTAACATAAGGCAACTTCTAAGGAGGCTACACATAATGGGCATCAAAATCGCCGCGATGGTCCTTGCGGGCGGAAAAGGAACCCGCTTGAAATCTTTAACGCGGAAAACGGCCAAACCGGCTGTCAGCTATGGGGCGAAATACCGTATCATCGATTTCCCCCTCTCAAATTGTGCGAACTCCGGCATCAACCATGTCGGCGTCCTCACCCAATACGAGTCCAGCGAACTCAACACCTATATCGGAAACGGTAAGAACTGGGGGCTTAACGGAGTCAATTCCTTGACTAGTGTCCTCACCCCCCACCAAACCGAGGAAGGCTCTTCCTGGTATAGGGGCACCGCGGATGCGATTTATGAGAACCTCGATTGGCTCGATAGGCTAGATCCGGAGCACGTCCTCATCCTTTCCGGTGACCATATCTATTGCACCACCTTCGATGAGATGCTCGCTCGCCATATCGCCGCGAAAGCCGACTGCACCATCTCGGTCATCGAGGTCCCCTGGGAAGAAGCCTCCCGTTTCGGAATCCTCGAAACCGATGAAAAGGGCAATATCACCGCCTTTAAGGAAAAACCGAAGAACCCAACGAGCAATCTTGCCTCCATGGGCATCTATATTTTCGATTACAAGACTCTCCGCGCCGAACTTATCGCCGATGCGAAGAAAGAGAATTCCCAGCACGATTTCGGCGGTGACATCATCCCGACGATGCTTTCGGAAGGCAAAAGGATGATTTCCTATACCTTCAAAGGCTATTGGAAGGATGTCGGAACGATCGCCTCCCTCCACCAAGCCAATATGGATCTTCTTCTTTCAGGAGACCCAGAGATCAACCTCTTCACCGTCCAGGCCAGCCACCGCATCTACACGGAAGATACCCATGCCGTCCCCCAATATGTCGGACCCAAAGCCAAGATCCGCGATTGCCTTATCAACCAGGGCGCGACGATCCTTGGCGAAGTCGACCATTGCGTCATCTCCGATGGCGTCGTCGTCCAAGAAGGGGCGGTCGTCCGCAATTCCGTCTTGATGGCGGATGCCTTTATCGGCAAAAACGCGAGGGTCAACTCGGCCATGTGTGGCCCATCCTCCTTTGTCGGGGAAAACGAAATCATCAACGAGGAGGCGAAGGACATCGCCCTCGTCTCCAAGACCAAGTAGGAGGAATTGAGTTATGAATATGAAAGACGTCATCGGAATGGTCAACTTCCATTCCTCCCCACTCATCCGCCCATTATGCGATTCGAGGTCCTTGGGAAGTACCTCCTTCCTAGGAAGATACGCCTTATGCGACTTCGCCCTTTCCAATTTCTGCAATTCGGGAATCGAGAGGGTCGGACTTCTCGTCAAAGACCATGAAAGGTCGGTTTTGAAGCACGTTGGCTCCATGGATTCATGGGTCCATAACACCAAGACGGGGCAGATGCGTATCCTCTTCAATGAGGCGGCCTGCAATAACCCAGAACTTAACACCGACTTGAATAACATCAAGGAAAACGATTGGATCCTCTATGATTCCAACGCGGACTACGTCATCTTAGCCCCCGTCCATATCATCGCCCCCATCGATTTCCGTCCTCTTCTAGAAAAGCATATCGCCAACAAAGAGAGGATCACCGTCTTGGCCACCAAGATCGATAACCCCAAGGAAGAATACCTTGGGCAGGATATCCTCTCCCTTGATCGTCTAGGATATGTTGAGGACATCCGCCAAAACGATGGCTCCATCGAAGGACCAAGCCTCGCTTCCATGGGCGTTGTCATCATTAACCGCACCGTCCTCGCGGACATGATCCATCAATTCCTCCCGAAGAACCCCTACCTCCATTTGGGTGGCTTGGTATATAGGGCCGCGGTCGAAGGCATTTACAAGGTTAAATGCGAAATCTACGACGGCTATTCCCGTTGCTTCGATTCCTTCAAGCATTATATGGATTATTCCTTCGAAATCCTCGAAAGGGAGCATTTCGATGGCTTATTCCGTCCGTCTTGGCCAATCTACACGATCACCCAGGACACCCCGCCTTCCATCTATAGCGAGACCGCGAACGTCAGCAATTCCTTCGTCTCCAACGGCTCGACCGTCGAAGGCACCGTCATCAATTCGATCCTCTGCCGTAACGTCAAGGTCGCTAAAGGAGCGGTCGTCCGCAATTCGATCGTCTTCTCCAATACCAAGATAGGCGAAGACGCGGTCGTTGAAAACGCATTGCTTGATAAATACGGAATCATCACCCGCGGACATCATGTCTCCGGCAAGGAAGATGATCCAATCTACGTGGAGCAAGGTATCATCCTATGAAGATCGCGATGATTGCTTCCGAAGCAAACCCCCTAGCCAAAAGCGGTGGTTTGGCGGATGTCGTCTCCGCGTTATCGGAAGAATACAAAAAGCAGGGGCATGAGGCGATTATCGTTATCCCCTATTATAAATCGATCGATAACAAACGCCCCGCGGGAGTGGAAATCAAGTGGCTAGGAAGATATGGCGTCGATTTGGGTTGGCGTCATCTTGAAGCGGAGATTTACCATACCGAGATCAATGGCGTTCCCTATTACCTAATCGGGAATTATTATTATTTCGGTCGTCCTAACCTTTATGGTTATGGGGATGATGGGGAAAGGTTCGCTTTCTTTGCCTTAGCTTCCATTAGGCTATTGCCTTTCCTAGAATTCGCCCCGGATATCATCCATGTCCATGATTGGCAAAGCGCGATAATCCCAACTTTGTTGAAGGAAAGATTCCATGCGGAAAGCGTCTATGCGCATACCCATACGGTTTTAACGATTCATAACCCTGCCTTCAAAGGTTATCTAGATCCTTATTTCCTCAACGATTTCTTTGGTCTAAGCGACGATTTATTCCATTCCGGAAGAGTTCGTTTCGAAGGACAGGTCTCAACCTTAAAGTCCGGCATCGTCGATGCCGATAAGATCACGACGGTATCCCCAACCCATCGCGAAGAGCTATTAAGCGAATCCCTCTCGCAGGGCCTTTGCGGCATCTTGCGTTTAAGGGAAAACGATTTCTGCGGCATCGTCAATGGCGTCGATGAACTCGAATTCGACCCGAAAAAGGATACACGCATCGCCTTAAATTTCGATGCGAAGAATCTTGTTAAGGGCAAGGAAGCCTGCAGGAAAGACCTTCTCTCGACCTGCGAAATGGAAGATAACGGGGGCCCGATATTTGGACTCGTCTCCCGCCTCACCTATCAAAAAGGCATCGATCTTATTTTAAAGGCCGCCCATTACACCCTTGATAGAGGTGGAAACATCATCGTTTTGGGCTCTGGGGAAGAAGGACTGGAGAACGGGTTGCTTTACCTACAGCAATTCTATCCAAAGCAAGTCCACGCCCATATCGGCTATAGCGATGATTTCGCCCATAAGGTCTACGCGGGAAGCGATTTCTTCCTGATGCCTTCCTTATTCGAACCATGCGGCATTGGCCAGCTTATCGCCGAAAAATATGGCACCCTTCCAGTCGGCAGACAAACCGGGGGAATTGCCGATACGGTTATTTCCTATAACGGGAATAACGAGGATAAGGCCAACGGCTTCCTCTTCCGCGATTACGATGAAGGCGGACTTTCCTATGCCATGTTCGAGGCGGAGAAAGTCTATAAGAACAAGACCCTCTTCCATAAACTCCAACGTAATGCGCTTAATACCGATAATTCCTGGGGCAGCAGCGCGAAGCTCTACTTAGGAATCTACGAAGAGCTCAATAACCGTAAATAAAGGATTATTCCTTTAGAGCAAACGATATTTATAACACTTTTTCGTTTTGACCATTAGAATCTTATCGTTATGGAAAACCTCGACTCATTGTTAAAGCAATTCGAAGAATATAAAGCCAAGGGATTATCCCTCAATATGGCAAGAGGCAAACCCTGCAAGGAGCAGCTTGACCTTTCGATGCCGATGATGGACGTTTTGAATTCCTCGGCGGATTTGAATTGCGAAGACGGCATCGATTGCCGTAATTACGGGGTCCTTGGGGGCATCGAGGAATGCAAGAGGCTTCTAGGGGAAATGATTGAAGTCCCCGCGAAGAATATCCTGATTTTTGGCAATTCCTCCATCGCCGTCATGTATGATCGAATCGCTAATTCCTATATGCATGGGGTCCTTGGTTCCACCCCTTGGTGCAAACTGGATAAGGTCAAATGGCTTTGTCCGGTCCCTGGTTATGACCGTCATTTTTCCATCACCGAATCGTTCGGAATCGAAATGATAAATATCCCCCTTCATGAAGATGGGCCCGATATGGATTTGATTGAGGAATATATCAAAGACGAATCGGTCAAAGGCATTTGGTGCGTTCCTAAGTATTCCAATCCTACGGGGGTCACATATTCGGATGAAGTGGTTAGGAGGTTCGCTAGGCTAAAACCCGGGGCGAAGGATTTCCGTATCTATTGGGATAACGCCTATTCCGTCCATCATCTTTATGAAGATAAGCAGGATTACCTCCTTGAAATAATCTCCGAATGCGAGAAAGCGGGGAACCCCGATTTGGTTTATAAATTCTTCTCCGCCTCCAAGATCACTTTCCCAGGTTCCGCGGTCGCGGGCATCGCTTCTAGCGAGGCCAATATCAAGGAAATCAAAAAGCAGATGTCGGTCATGACGATCGGCTACGATAAGGTAAATGAGCTGAGGCATGTACGCTTTTTCAAGGATTTGGAAGGCATCAAGGCCCATATGAAAAAGCATGCGGACATCCTCCGTCCGAAATTCGAGATGGTGGAGAGGATATTCGCGGAAGAACTAACGGGCTTAGCCTCTTGGACTAAGCCGCGCGGTGGCTATTTCATCGCGCTTGAAGTTCCTGGGATCGCTAAGCAAGTAATCGCTAGATGCAAAGAAGCGGGGGTTACCCTAACAGATGCCGGAGCCCCTTATCCATATCATAAGGATCCATTGAATTCGACTATACGCATCGCCCCTTCTTATCCTTCGATAGAAGATCTTGAACTTGCCGCGAGGATCCTTTGCCTTTCCGTAAAAATCGAACTGGCCCTCCAAAACTAAAGAAAGTCACTTTCTTTTCGCTTTCGCTTATCCTTTTCTTTGATGTTATCAAAGTCTATAATTGCCCTTGCTTTCCCGACAAGGAGGATTTTCCCTATGGCCTATGACTTCAAAACAATCGAAAAGAAGTGGCGTAAGTATTATGAAGACAACAACACCTTCTATTGCGATACCCACGATTTCTCCAAACCAAAATATTATGCGTTAGACATGTTCCCCTATCCTTCCGGACAAGGCCTCCATGTCGGCCATCCCGAAGGCTATACGGCGACCGACATCATCTCGAGGATGAAGAGGATGCAGGGCTATAACGTCCTTCACCCGATGGGCTGGGATGCCTTTGGTTTGCCCGCGGAGCAATTCGCGATCGCCAATAACGTCCACCCTGAGGGCTTCACCAAAAAGAACATCGCCCATTTCAAAGATCAAATCCAAAGCCTAGGCTTCTCCTATGATTGGAGCAAAGAATTCTCCACGACCGACCCATCCTACTATAAATGGACCCAATGGATCTTCCTCGAACTCTTCAAACACGATTTGGCCTATGTCGATGATATCCCCGTCAATTATTGCCCCGAACTAGGGACCGTCTTAGCCAATGAAGAGGTAATAGACGGCAAATCCGAAAGGGGTGGCTATCCCGTCATCCGCATGCCGATGAGGCAATGGGTCCTCCGTATCACCAAATACGCGGACCGTCTCGCGGAAGATCTCTCCTCCTTGGATTGGCCTAAGAGCACCCTTGAGATGCAACGTAACTGGATTGGCAAATCCGAAGGCGTCTCCATCAAATTCGCGGTTGAAGGAAGCGACGAATCCTTCGATGTCTTCACCACGCGAGTCGATACCTTGTTTGGTTGCACCTATTGCTGCCTCGCCCCCGAGCATCCTCTAGTTAAGAAACTAGTAAGCAAGGAGCAGGAGAAGGAAGTCCTCGATTATGTTGAATCCGCTTCCCGCAAGAGTGAACTCTCCCGCACCTCCGCGGATGATAAGGAGAAAACCGGCGTCTTCCTCGGGGTTTATGCGATTAATCCTATTAACGGGAAGAAAATCCCCGTCTACGTCGCTGATTACGTTTTAGGTTCATATGGCTCCGGCGCCGTTATGGCGGTCCCCGCCCACGATGAAAGGGATTATGCCTTCGCTAAGAAACATGGCCTTCCCATGATTCAAGTCCTCGAAGGCGATATTTCCGAAAACGCATACACGGGTGACGCGAAACATATCAATTCCGATTTCGCGGATGGACTTAATATAGCCGATGCCAAAGTCGCGATCACCAAGCGTCTAGAGGAACTAGGCAAAGGCAAACGCGTCATCAATTACAAACTCCGTGACTGGATCTTCTCCCGTCAACGTTATTGGGGCGAACCGATCCCCGTCGTCAAACTCGATGATGGCACCGAATTCCCTCTCCCCGAAGACGAACTCCCCCTCGTCCTCCCCGAAATGGATGACTATAAACCCGGGAAAGGCGGCAAACCCCCCTTATCGGAAGCCCCCTCTTCTTGGCTACAATATGAGACCAAAGACGGAAGGAAGGGAGAAAGGGAGACCAACACCATGCCCCAATGGGCGGGATCTTCCTGGTATTACATCCGTTATATTGATCCTCATAACGACAAGGTCCTCGCGGATAAGGAATTGATGGACCATTGGCTCCCCGTCGATTTATATGTAGGAGGAGCGGAACACGCGGTTCTCCATCTCCTTTATGCGAGGTTCTGGCATAAATTCCTCTTCGATATCGGAGTGGTTTCCTGCAAGGAACCCTTCAAGAAGGTCTTCCATCAAGGCATGATCCTTGGGGCGAATGGGGAAAAGATGTCCAAATCCCGCGGGAACGTCGTCAATCCCGATGATATAGTCGCCTCCCATGGCGCGGATTCCCTCCGCTTGTTCGAGATGTTCGCAGGCCCACTAGAAGAACAAAAACCCTGGTCCACGACCGGAATCGATGGGGCCTTCCGCTTCATCAATAGGGTCTATCGCCTTATCGATAAGGAAGAGGTTACCGTCGAATTATCCGATGAGAATACGGGCGAACTCGATTATTCCTATAACTTCCTCGTCAAGAAGGTGAGCGAGGATTATGAAAAGCTAGCCTTCAACACGGCGATCGCCGCGATGATGGTCTTCATCAACGATTGCTATAAGGCCAAATCCATCTACCGCCCGTATATGGAAGGGTTTGTGAAGATGTTCGCCTGCATCTGTCCTTTCGTTGGGGAGGAGATGTGGGAGAAACTTGGCCATTCGGGCACGATCGCCTACGAGAGCTGGCCAATTTACGATGAATCAAAACTCCAAAAGAACGAGGCCAATATCGCGGTTTCGATTAACGGGAAGACGCGCGATGTCATCGCAATGCCGGTCGATATCGATCAAGATGGGGCTTGCGCTTTAGCGGTCGCTTCCCCGAAAGTCGCTTCCTACGTCGAAGGGAAGACAATCAAGAAGATCATCTTCGTCAAAGGCCGAATCCTCAATATCGTCGTCATCTAAAACCTTAAACCTAGGTGCCCTAAGAAGCCCTAGGTTTTTTCTTTGCTTTTCTCTCATTTAGGAATCTTAGATGGTCTTTTTGGTTTTTTAGACTCCTTTAGACTTTAGTCAATACATATGTCTTGAAAACGAACAGTCAGAGCGGATTAAACAAATTCCGTTATCCTTAAATGCGTCTCGACTATGCAATAAATGCCTATGGTTTCCAGCGGTATTGAGCACTTTTTGCCTGAATACCGCTGAGTAAAAATATGCAATAATTGCAAGAGAATGGCTATTCCTGGCTTTATGATAAACGCGATTTCAATCTTCTCATAACCCCTTTCCCTTCTAAGGGGCTATCATAAACATATGAGACACATCCACATCGTCCTCCATGAACCGGAAATCCCCCAAAACACGGGGAACATCGCTAGAACCGCCGCGGTGGTTGGGGCTAGCCTCCATTTAATAAAGCCGCTAGGCTTTTCTATCAACGACAAATACCTGAAACGGTGTGGTCTGGATTATTGGGATAAGCTCGATATCCATATCTATGAGAATTACGAGGACTTCCTATCAAAGAACCCTAACGCGGATATCTATTATTATTCGAAGAAGGCCCATCACGTTTATACGGAAGTGGATTACCCCGAGGAAGTCTATTTGATGTTTGGTAAGGAAACCAAGGGAATTCCTGAGGATATCCTAAGGGCCAACGAAACCAAAACGCTCCGTATCCCAATGAGGGAAGGACTGCGTTCCCTTAACCTTTCCAATGCCGTCGCAATCGGGGTCTACGAGGTCCTCCGCCAAGACGGTTTCCGCAACATGGCCCTAGAAGGAAATCTCCATTAATTCGGCTTTTATCTACATATTTTCATATATAAACCGCATAAATAAGCGCGTCTTTTGCGCAACATAGTCCCTCTAACGCCTTGCGCGTTTCCTTTATACTATTTTTACAAACAAGGGGAATTACACATGAAAAAAAGTATCCTTTTCTCTCTAGTGGCATCCGCTTTGCTAGCCCTTTCTGCTTGCGGCGGAAACCCAGCCCCATCATCAACGACCTCGGCTGATCCGGGATCCTCGACCCCCAGTGGACAGACCTCGACTAATCCTCCGGCGACATCCACCGTTCCAGGAACCTCGGAAACAAAGCCGGAATCCACCACAAGCGAACCTCCAGTCACCAGCACGGAACCGCTTGAAGAGGAAGAAGCGAACATCGCCTTCAACGAAGTCGCCGATAACGTCATGGTCTCCCCGAAGATCAAGGCCTACCTCGACGCGATGCATGAGCAGGAGAAGACCCTCCAATACCCATATCGCCTCACCGCCCTTTATGGACCAGAGAACTTTGGTGCCCCAGGACAGGATAGGGACGATAACTACAAGGGTTATACCGAGGATGAACTCGGTGGAGTCGATGTCTGCACGATGCTTAACCGCAACGATTATTCGGGCAAGACCGAGAACTACCCAATCCGCGTTTCTTGGGAAAAAGGCAACCTCGAATACACCAAAGCCTACATCAGGGTTTGGTCGAAGGCCGACAAGTCCGATGAGCGCATCATCCAAGCCAATAGCGATCTGATCACCGCCGATCTTCCAAACCTCTACGCGAACACCACCTACAAATATCAGCTCCTCGCCGATGGCGCCAAGCGCTACGTTTCCCAGGAAGCGACCTTCACCACCGCCGATTACGTCCGCACCATCTCGATGGGCGGCGTCCCCAATATCCGCGACATGGGTGGTTATAAGACCTCCTATGGCAAGAGGATAAAACAAGGCCTCATCTATCGTGGTTACGAAATCATCGATGAATCCTTCTCCTCTCACGGCGCGAACTACAACGAGAACGTCGAGAAGGTCAACAAGGAAGTCATGAAGATCGCCCATGAAATCGATCTCAAGGATTCCGGCGGCCGTAACGGCAGGACCGTCTCTTGCCTTACCACCGCGGCCTACCATCCATTAGAGGTAGTCGCTTACGATTCCTTCTTCGGATCCACCTCGCAAGCCTCCGTCCCACAAATCTTCGAGCTTCTCTCCAATGCCGATAAGGAACACGTTTACTTCCATTGCTGGGGTGGCGCGGACCGCACTGGCATGATCGCCTTCTTCCTTAACGCGATCCTAGGTGTCTCCTATACCGACCTCGTCGCCGATTTCGAGCTCACCACCGAAACCAACAACAAACGTTGCCATATGCATAATTCGAGCAACGCCCACTTCCCGAAATTCCTCGACGCCTTCACCAAGCGTCCGGAATTCGATAAGACGAAGACCGTCAACGTCAACGCCGAAAACGTCCTCGTGAACTTCTTCAACGTTCCAAAGGCCACGATCGAGAAGATCCGCTCCATCATGCTCGAAGGCTATGAAGCCGGCATCACTGAGACCGAACCGACCTACACGCCAAAAGCCGGTGCCTTCGTCGGAAACGACTTAGGCCACTATCATGAAGCCGAAGAAGACGCCAACGTCCGCTGCGACTGGGGCCGTCATAACCTCGTCGTCGACCCCGAGCATACCCAGGAAGCCGATTGCGCCCATGAAGGCCATATCGAAAAAGTCTGCTCCGTCTGCGAGAAGAGAGTCGTCACCGAGACTCCAAAAGGCGCTCATAACTACAAAGTCGAGAAGACCGTCGCTAATGCCGATGGCAAGCCTGTTACCTTAGGCACCTGCGCCGGCTGCGGCGATAAGGAAATCGCGATTGCCTATACCGATGGCGTCACCTATGAAGATGGCGTCGCCCAATCTAGTGTCGCCACCAAGATGAATAACAAGGGCAAGACCAACACCGCCTGGCACATCAACGTCGATAAGGCCATCACCGGTGCGAAGATCTACTTCGAAGGCAAGACCGATTCCTCCGGCAACATGAACCGTTATTTCTTCAACCAGAACAAGGCCGTTAACCCAGTTAACCCAGTCACCGGCGAAGATTATCCAAACGATCCAGCAAGCGAAGAATACAAGGATAAGGAAACCGAAGCCAAGTGGCGTTATTCCGTCCAACTCGGCGATGGCGATAAGATCTATCCGAATATCGCGGGCACCTATACCGAAGCTGGCTGCGGCGCTGGCCCATTCTATTTCGCCGATATCGACCTCAAAGCCGGTGATAACGTCATCCGTCTATGGCAGGAAGCCGTTGGCTACCGCCTAACCTTCTCCGGCAAGGTCCACATCATGTTCAATTCCGACGCCACCATCGTCGGCGAGGAAATCGTCCCACCAGATCCAAGCGACACCAAGGCCGTCTATCCGACCTTCAAATGGTCCGATGCGATCACCGAGGATTCCGCGACCCTCGATTCCGGCAAGTTCAAACAGAGCTCCAACTATATCTTCAGGGTCAAAGGCGTCCCAGCCACCGGCACCTATGTCCTCACGATCCCTCTAGCCGGCAACTCCAATGGCACCGACTACGTCATCGGTAGCGATGGACAGGCCTTCACCATTAAGGCCAATGACGTCGCCGGCACCGTCCTCGTCACCGGCAAGAGCTATGGCGAAATCGGACTAACCACCAACAACAAAGAGTTCGTCGATGTCGCCTTCGCCGAAGTCAATCTCGAGAAAGACGTCGTCAACACCATCGTCATCTCCGTTGGCTCCTCCGGCGGATACCGTCTATCCGTCAACGCTAACGGCAACATGTCCTTAGCAGCCAAATAAGGCCGTCAAAGAACAACAAGCCAAATTAGGCCGCACCCCCTTGGGCGCGGCCTTTTCCTTTGTTTTGCCTACTTTATGAATAAGTTTTATTCAAGTAGAATTGCCGCAAGAAAAAACCGATTTGGGAGGTTCATGATATGAAAAAGACTAAATTATTGGTTTTAGGAATAATGCCATTGCTTCTTTCCGCCTGTGGCGGCCAAGCTGAATCAAGTAGAAGCAGCGAGACTAGTCCCACTTCAAGAAGCGAGGATCCTGAATCCTCTATCACCTCAACCGAAGGGGAAAAGACTTCCCAAACAGAAGTCACCCCCAGTGATTCGAGCCTGCCTCCTGAATCCAGTGAATCCAGCGAACCAATCGAGTCCAGACAATCAAGTGAAGCCAGCGAATCAAGTGAACCGGAGGGATCCGACCTTATCCGCAAGGAAGTGGAAGTCGTTACCTTCAACCATTTCAAGAAGGAAGATGAGGAATCATATCAAAGGAAGGACAAGGCCATCTATGATGACCGTTGGTTCCTAAATGATTCCGCTTCGCTTAACCCTGAACTAGCCTTGATGTCCGCGATGGCTGGAGGGGCCTCCTATTGTGATCCTGCGGATAACAAGGGAGGTAAGATCAAGAACCTCCTCCTTGATACGGGATTCTCCGATATCGCGCTTAACGGTTATTACGCAAGGGAAGTGAAACTCGAGGATTCGATCGGGGCGATCGTTGGAAGAAAGGTATTGAAGGACGCTAAAGGCGAGCCCTTCACCCTTCTTGCTTTTTTCCCGCGTAACGCCGGTTATGACCTTGAATGGTATGGTAATTTCAATATGGGGAAAAGCGGTATCCATCAAGGATTCAAGGAAGCTAGGGACGAATTGCTTCGCTTCCTCAAAGACTATATTTCTAGCAGAAAGATCGAGGGCAAGATCAAGCTTTGGGCTTCCGGATATAGCCGCGGGGCAGCTGTTGCGAACCTTTTCGGAGGATATCTCGCGGATGGATCCGCTTATCTAGGCGAGAAGGTCAGACTTACTCCAAGCGATTTATTCGTCTATACCATCGGGACCCCACTTACCTTACCGAATACCGGCGTCACTCTCTCCGATGCCTTAAGCGTATCTGGTCCAAGGGAAGCGGAAGGCTATATCGATACGGTTGAAGACCCTTATGTCTATGAAGGGGAAGGGACCCTCGATTTAAGCGGAAGCCAATATAACGGTATCCATAATTTTACAGCGACTGGCGATTATATAACCAAGCTCCCCTATAAGGAATGGGATTTCTCGCGTTATGGCAAAACAGAGGATATCGTCTATGGCGAAGAAAGCATGCTTACCTATTTGAAGGAATACGATGAAGAAACCGCCTCCAAATTCTCCGCGGAGAAGAATTATTCCATCGCTCTTCCTGGCAAGACCATCGATTTCCAGAATTTCGAACTAGTCGATACAAAGAAGAAAATCTCAATGGATTCCCTTCTCGAGGAACGTCTAGCTTCTTTGCTTAAATTAGGCGATTCCCGCGCGGATATGGTCGAAAAGGGCTATTCCGATCTTTTCGGGGCCTTCACCGTCTTATTCGGACTTGACGATTCGACCTTGTTCGATGATCTAAAGTCCAATATCGGGGCGATTGTCAAAGCCGCCTTATTCACCTATATCGATTACGCTTCGGAAAGCAAAAACATCGAACCCAAGGCCGCTTTAAGCGATATCATCATGGATTTGATGGAACTTTTTGGAAAGGAGATCGATGACCGGCCGACCTATACCGATCAGCAATTCCTCTCCGATTTCCTCGATTTCCTCGTTAACGATTACCAAACCGACCCAAATAGTAAGGGAAGGTATGAAAAACTAATCTCCATCCTCCCAGAGAATATTGGGCTCCTCTATTCTTCGATCCTCGATTATGCGAAGGAGCATGAATATCAGCCGCGCACCGTCGATGGCCTATTCGAGCTCCTTTCGAAGCACGTGAGTGAGAACAAGGATTCCGAGATCGTCTCCCCGATAATCGACGCCCTTGCCGGCATCTTCCCTCTTGAATATGCTTCATATCTAGGCATGTTAACCGGCAAAACCTATAACCCAAGCGATTATGAGAATGAAACCGCGATGCTACGCGCTGGAATCCTCGATGTCCTCGATTGCTGCGCAAACGGAAGGTATGATGAAGGCACCCTTATCGCCCCCGATTGGCAGATGAGATATCTCATGTATACCGCGGCTTCCCTCATGGCCTTAAGCGGTTCCCCAAATCTCGTCAACCTCATCTTCAATGGTTCCTTTGATGGCGAGCAGACCATTGCTAAGGATCCCGCCCCTCTCGGCGATACCCTTATGGAAATCCTCAATAACGCCTCTCCAAAAGAGGAAGACGGCAAGACCCCACTCCCATTCAAGGATGCGGTTAGCCAGTCCATTATCGACCTATTGGAGAAACTAAGGAATGAAAGAAACGGCAAATACGTCGATCTCCTTGAAGCTAAGCCAAATCAAGTCAAAGACATCATCATCAACCTTCTCTTCAATCCTGAAGGCGAATATAGCCTGACCAAGGATATCGAAAACGCCGCGACCTTCATAAACGGGGTGATGTTCGTCTATCCCGCGCATTTCCATGAGATGTACCTAGCTTACCTTAAAGCCAAGGTCATGAACTAAAATATCGATATTACTTAACTTTAAAAGGCGTCCCCATAACCATATTTAAGGAAACCATGGGGATGCCTTTTTCTTGTTTTCCCACAAAACTGCAAGGTGTTTAGGGGTCATTTACCACAAAACTGACAACCTTTTTGAGGCCGTTTCCCACAAAACTGAAAGTTCGATAGATGCCCATGCCCCATAAATCTGCAACACCTTAAATGAAAATATACTTATATTTTTATTTGCCTTCCTTTTTCCCTTATGCTTAACTATTCTTGCTAAAGCTAGATTGGAAGGCCTTTGTGATATTAAATAATCTAAGAATCGTAACCCCAAACGAAGAGATAGAAAGGGGTTATATTGAAGTTGAGGGGAATAAGATCCTTTCAATTGGCAAAAAGCCATATGTCGGCAATAAGGAATCTATCGAAAAGGAAGGCTTAATCGCTTTTCCTGGATTCATCGATATCCATATCCATGGATCAATGGGCATCGATTTCATGGATGCAAGGGAAGATGATTATAAGATAATCGCTTCCTCCCTCTATGAAGAAGGGGTCACCACCTTTTTGGCGACGACCCTCACTAGCGATAAATCTTCCTTAGCAAGGGTTTGCGAAACCGTTGCGAGGATTAAGAAAGACGTCCCTTCCTTAGGGGGCATCCATTTCGAAGGGCCCTATATCAGTTTGAAATATAAAGGCGCCCAAAACCCGGAATTTATCCGCGATCCCGATATCGAGGAATTCGAATATCTCCAAAGCAAAGCCAAGGGAAACGTTAGATATATATCTTTGGCCCCCGAACGTCCAGATGCCTTGCCCTTTATCAAGAGAATCACTAATGAAGGGGTCGTGGTCTCCGCTGGCCATACCGAAGCAACGTTCGATGAAGTCGAGAAAGCTATAGAAGTAGGCCTAACCAACACCACCCATACCCATAACGCGATGTCCCCCCATCATCACCGTAATCCTGGCGTCGTGACGGCCGCGATGTATTTCGATAGTCTATTCACCGAAGTCATCTGCGACTTGGTCCACGTTTGCCCCAATACCCTTAAGACCTTCTATAAAATAGTCGGACCCAATCGCTTCGTCGCGATCACCGATGCCCTTAAGGTCAAGCATAGTGAGCAATCTTCCTTCCAACTTTTCGGGCTTGATTGCATCAGGAAGGAAGACGCCGCCTATCTAAGCGACGGCAAAACCCTCGCGGGCAGCATCCTCTTTATGGATCAAGGCCTCCGTAACGTAAGAAACGTCACCAAGGCGGATAATGTCTCCCTTGCCAAGATGTTTGCTTCTAACGCCGCAAGAAGCCTCCATTTTGATGATAGGGGAACCCTCGAAGAAGGAAAACTCGCCGATATCGTCCTTCTTGATCAGGATTATTCCGTTAAGGAAGTCTATAAAGAAGGCAATAAGGTCAAATAAAACAAAAACACACATAGAAAGAACCCTCCATTTATGATCGTTCCAGAACTAGACAAGAATTTCCGCCCGATTATCTTAGAGATAAGAAAATTTAACGATGACGTTGCCAAAGCCAAGAATAAGCAACGTCTTTATGTCGCGGTCGAACGCGCGGGAGGATATATCTATAGGAAGGAATTCGATATCTTCGAAGATGGGATCGACGATAAGAGGAACGCCCTCATCACCGAAAGGCTCATCAAATCCATTTTGTGGATAATCGGCGGATTCCGTATCTATATCGCTGGTTCCCATAAGGTCTACGAGGCCATCAAATCCTATTACCGGAAAGGCGGCCTAAGGGAATTCGATTATGATTTCTGGTCCACGACCTTCGAAAGGGAAGTCGAGGTCATCGAATGCACTCTTGATAACATTCCTAAAGAAGTGGTCTCCAGCGAATCCGCGGGAGGGCATCTTGAAGGGAAACGCATCGGCTTCGATGCCGGAGGAAGCGACATCAAGGTCTCCGCGGTCGTTGATGGCAAGGTCATCGCCAGCGAGGAGATCGTTTGGCTTCCTAAGCTTAACGAAGACATCAATTACCATTATGAACATATCTACGCCGCGATGAAGCGCGGAGTTGAACTTCTTGGAGGGGATGCGGACGCAATAGGCATCAGCACCGCCGGAGTCATCGTCACCGATCGTCCGATGGTTTCCTCTATCTTCATCAAGGTCCCCAAAAAAGACTTTGAACTCGTTAAATACGCTTACGTCAATTGCGCGAAGCGTCTAGCTAAAGAACTAGGCCACCCCGTTCCTTATGTCGTCGCTAACGATGGCGACGTCACCGCCTTAGCAGGTGCGGTCGATTTGCATGATAACTGCGTCCTAGGCATCTCTATGGGCACCTCTGAAGCAGGGGGATACGTCGATCATAACGGCAATCTCCCAGGCTGGTTCAGCGAGCTTGCCTTCGTTCCATTAGATTTCAATCCAAATTCTATGGTGGACGAATGGAGCAAGGATTATGGGGTAGGCTGCAAATACCTTTCCCAAGACGCGGTCATCAAACTTCTTCCTGCAGCTAATATTGAAGTGGATGAAAACCTCACCCTCGCGGAGAAACTTTCCTTCGTCCAATTCTTAATGGAAAAAGACGATCCTCGCGCGAAGAAGATATTTGAGACCATTGGGATTTATCTAGGTTACGCCCTCGCCTTCTACGCGGAATTCTATGAGATAAAGCATGTCCTTCTTTTAGGAAGGGTAACCTCTGGCAAAGGAGGGGATATCATCATCGATGTCGCTAGGGAAACCCTCAGGAAGGAATTCCCTGAATACGCCCATTTCAATCTCCAAATGCCAAGCGAATCCATGAGGCGAGTTGGCCAATCGATCGCCGCGGCCTCACTTCCTAATAGGGGTTAGTCATATTTGGCCTCATCTTATATAATTAATATAAACAAACGGATATACGAATATGATTAATCTCATCAAAAGATTTGCTTTAAACGGAGAACCTATCTCCATCGAGCCTTATGGCAATGGCCATATCAATAAGACCTTCTTAGTCAAAACCGATAAGGAATCCTATATTTTCCAATTCGTTAATTCCAAGGTCTTCCCTAATGTTGCCTTATTGATGAATAACATCAATTTGGTAACCGAGCATATCCGTTCCAAAGGCCATAGAAGCCTTGAGATAGTCAAAACCAAAGACGGAAGGCTTTACGATACGGTCGCGGACGATTATCTACGTGGCTATAAATTCATCGAGAATTCCCTTTGCTATGAAGCTCTTCCTTCTTTGGAGATGGTTGAAGAAGCCGCGAAGGGATTTGGACAGTTCCATAAGGACCTCGCGGATATTGACGTCTCAAAAATCGGCGACGTCATCCCTGATTTCCATAACACGGTTAAACGCTTCATCGCCTTTAGGCAGGCGGTCAACCGTAATAAAAGAGGACGTCTCTCCTTATGTGAGGATGAAGTCGATTTCCTTCTTAGCAGGGAAGCGGATTATTCCTTATTGACCTCTGCCTTAGATAAAGGGGAAATTCGTCAATCCGTCACCCATAACGATCCGAAGATCAATAACGTGGTTTTTGACAAAGATACGAACAAGGTCTCCTGTATCTTAGACCTAGATACCGTTATGACCGGAACCTTCCTCTATGATTTTGGGGATGGCCTCCGTTCCTTATTCACGGGAGATAACGAAGACTCTCTCGATACCTCTAAACTCAAGGTGGATATGGGCATCTATAAAGCTTATCTCCGCGGTTATTATTCGATGATGAAGGAGACGATGAATAAAAAAGAAGTGGAACTCTTACCTTATTCAATCCTTGTCATCACGGAAGAATTGGCCCTCCGTTTCTTAACAGACTTCATCAATGGCGACGAGTATTTCCGCGTGGAATACCCAACCCATAACCTAATAAGAGCTAGAACCCAGATTGCCCTAGCGAAAGACATCATCAAGAACATCGATAAGATGAAAGTTGAATAAAACTCACTGTTCCTAGCCTTTAGACGTTTGAAACGTTTAGAGGTTTTTTCTTTTTAACTTAAATGCCTATTATTTTAGGTAAATAAATCGTTTTGGTTTATGATTGATTCAACCATAATCATCTCGAGATAAGAATTAAGGAGATACATAACCATGAATAATGTCCCATCCGTTAAATTAGGTATTGTCGCTGTCAGTCGCGATTGTTTTCCGATTGAGCTTTCCATAAGAAGAAGGAAAGCCCTTGTGGAAGCCTATAAGAAGAAATACAACCAAGACGATATCTATGAATGCCCGATTTGCATCTTTGAATCGGAGATAGATATGGTCAAATCTCTTGACGATATCAAATCTCATGGTTGCAATGCCTTATGCGTTTATCTAGGTAATTTTGGGCCAGAGATCTCCGAAACATTATTAGCCAAACATTTCGATGGTCCAAAGATGTTTATCGCCGCGGAAGAAGAGAATATCGAAGTTCTCTCTTCCGATAGGGGCGATGCTTACTGCGGTCTTCTTAACGCTTCCTATAACCTCAAACTCCGTAATATCAAAGCCTATATCCCCAAGAATCCTGTTGGAGACGCGGATGACCTCGCGGATAGACTCCATGAATTCTTGCCAATCGCAAGAGTCTTAATAGGACTAAGCAAACTCAAGATTATTTCCTTTGGTCCTAGACCACAGAACTTCCTTGCCTGTAACGCGCCAATCAAGCAGCTATATAACCTAGATGTTGAAATCGAGGAAAACAGTGAGCTTGACCTCTTCGAATCATTTAAGAAACATGAAGGCGATCCACGTATTCCTGAAGTAGTAGAAGATATGAAGAAGGAATTAGGTAACGGGAATAAGATTCCTTCCATCCTTCCTAAGTTAGCCCAATATGAATTGACCCTTCTTGATTGGATCGATAACCATAAAGGATATAGGGAATATGTCGCGATAGCTTCCAAGTGCTGGCCAGCCTTCCAAACCATGTTTGGTTTTGTTCCTTGCTATGTTAATTCTAGGTTAACCGGAAGAGGAATCCCCGTATCTTGTGAAGTCGATATCTATGGGTGTTTGTCCGAATATATCGGAACCTGCATCGCAGAAGACGCGGTTACCTTATTGGATATCAATAATACCCTTCCAAAGGAACTATATAAGAATGACATTGAAGGTAAATTCAATTACAAATTCGACGATACCTTCATGGGCTTCCATTGTGGCAACACCTGTTCAAGGCTACTTTGCAATCCCGAGATGCGTTATCAAAAGATCATGGCTAGAAGCCTTCCAAAGGAAGTCACGAATGGTACCTTAGAAGGAGATATCAAGCCAGGTGATATCACTTTCTATAGATTGCAATCTACCGCGGATAACCATCTTCTAGCTTATGTTGCAGAAGGAGAGATCCTCCCTGTTTCTACCCATTCATTTGGATCTATCGCCGTATTCGCAATACCCGAGATGGCTAGGTTCTATAGGCATGTCCTAATCGAAAACGGCTTCCCCCATCACGGCGCGGTGGCCTTTGGTCATTATGGCAAGACCATCTTCGAGGTCTTCAAATATCTAGGCGTTGAACTTATCGGTTATAACCAGCCTTCCTCTCTCCCTTATAAGAGTGAGAACCCTTTCAAGAAATAAGGCTTTCTATGGCATTAAGCAAAGCGCGGAAACCCTATTTTCCTTGCACTTTGCTTAAGCCAAAGATAACAAAATCTTGTTATCCCCTGCTGGTTAGACTAAAGTTATTGACGCAAGAAGAGGAGGAGAGTCCCTTCTCCCTTATCTTGGATATCATTACTTGATACTTATGAAACTCAAAAGCCATCCCAATCTTCATTTCCTTTATCTTATCGCTGACCTAATCGTCGCCTTTGGCCTCTCCGTTTTGGCCTTTTTTTCTTTCTATGATGTCGATGAATTCCAGCCTAATCTAACCCCTATAATGATCTATTCCGCCTCAATCGCGGCTTCCATCGTTATCCTTTTCCTTATCTTCAAGGTCTATAAGATCATCACCACAGAAATAGGCTTATTCGAATGCATGAGGATTATGGCTATTGTCTTAGGCGTCCATCTAATCGGCTTAATCTGCATCGCGGTTATTCCTTCTTTACCTCGCATTAGTCTATTCTTCCCTTCTTGGTTACTTGGCTTTGTCTCTAGTTTCTTTATCCATCCCTCTCTTCGCGTTTTGGTCCGCGTCTTTAATCTTGCGGGTATCATTAGGAGCAAAGAGAAAAAGGTTCCTACCATTGTTATTGGCGCGGGAGCGACCGGGAAAGTCGTCGTCGATGAATCTAGAAGGAACAAGGATAACCATAACCAAATCGTCGCGATCGTCGATGATGATCCAAATAAAATCGGTGGATTGTTCGCGAACATCCCCGTTAAAGGCCCAATAAGCGAAATATCCAAGATCGTTGATTTTTTCCACGCGGAAGAGGTCATCATCGCGATGAGCAAGATCTCTTATGACAGACTTCATGAGATTCTTAACCTTCTTGATTCCTGCCCAGTTAGGGTTAGGCGTATGCCGTTAATCAGCGAGATGGAAGGGCCTAACGACAAGAGGATGATCTCGGTTAACCTCGATGATCTTCTTTGCCGCGAACCCATCAAACTTGATAACCATGAGGTTAAGGGTATGCTTCATGGCAAGACCGTGATGGTCACAGGCGCGGGAGGCTCAATCGGTTCCGAATTGGTTAGGCAGATATTTGCTACCCATCCTTCTACATTGGTCTTATTCGATATCTACGAGAATTCCACCTACGATATCCAGATGGAATTAGTTAGGAAGATGAGGGAAGAAGATATCAAGGATATTAAGCTCGTCACCTTAATTGGTTCAACCTATAACGACTTTAGGGTTGAACAAATCATCAAGAAATATAGACCAGATTATATTTATCACGCCGCGGCCTATAAACATGTTCCTTTGATGGAAGATAGCCCTGCTGAGGCTATCAGGACCAATGTCATAGGAACATATAACGTCGCTAGACTCGCGGATAAATATAAGGTAAAGAAGATGGTTTTGGTCTCCACCGATAAGGCGGTCAGACCAACGAACGTCATGGGTGCCACCAAACGCTTCGCGGAGACCATCATCCAATATTTCAGTGAAAAATCCAAAAATACCGCCTATGCCGCGGTTAGATTCGGTAATGTTCTTGGGTCTAATGGTTCGGTCGTCCCATTATTTAAAAAACAGATTGAAGCAGGGGGACCAATTACCATTACGGATAAAGAGATCATCCGTTATTTCATGACCATTCCTGAAGCGGTTTCCCTTATCCTTCAATGCGGTTTGTTCGCAGAAGGCGGAGAGATTTTCATCCTCGATATGGGTAAACCCGTTAAGATCCTTAATCTTGCTGAAAAACTTATCCGTCAGGCAGGGCTTGTTCCTTATGTTGACATCGATATAGTCGAAACCGGTCTTCGTCCTGGCGAGAAACTCTTCGAGGAATTGCTCCTTGATACCGAGCATCAAACCAAGACGGCGAATAAACGTATCTATGTAGAGGAAAAAGAGGCCGCTCATCCAATTGAAGACGATATCAAAACCATCTCCAAAGTCTTCGAAATGGAAGAAACCAAAGACGTTAAAGAACTTCTTTCTCAAGTTATTACAACATATCGGATTACCGAGAACGGAGCTAAATGAAAAAGGATTCCGTTTTGTCTATAAGGCAAAGGATGTACCTACCATTTAAAAGTCTTTTCGATATCATTTTCTCATTTGTATTCATTCTCATTCTTTCTCCGTTATTCATAATCCTTTTCTTTATTGTTCTAATAGATACAAGAGGATTTCCCATATTCCGTCAAAGGCGTATTGGTAAAAACAATAAGGAGTTTCTAATCCTGAAATTACGCAGTATGAACGTCAACACTCCTAGGGATGTTCCTACCCATTTATTGGAGAATCCAGAAAAATACATAACCCATGTAGGCAAATTCCTTAGGAAATCATCTCTAGATGAACTTCCTCAATTGTTCAACATTTTTGTTGGGCATATGTCTTTCGTTGGGCCTCGTCCAGCTTTATGGAGTCAAGAAGACTTGATTAAAGAACGTAATAAAAGAAACGTTCAAGTAATTCGTCCAGAGTTAACGGGATACGCCCAAATAAATGGGAGAGATAAAGTTTCAATTGAAGAAAAAGCGGACCTTGATAAGCATTACCTAGAGCATTTTTCCTTATGGCTTGATATAAAAATAATCTTTCTCACGTTCTTTAGGGCCCTTTCCCATAAAGACGTTTTGGAAGGAAAACAGAGTTGATTATCGGGCGATTCCCCTAGGATTATTTTGCTCGACACGCGCCCTCTTATGCGTGCTATAATGACGTGGATATCCTCAAGGAGGAATGTTTAAGACTATGGAACCCTATCAGAGAACTATTTCCCTAAAAACAATTTGGCTTACGATAATAAGACGTTATCTAGGCATTATACTTATCTTTATCCCAATCGCTTTAGCCTCGTTAATCGTTACCCAGACGATGATGACAAAGACCTACGCGAGTTCATTTACCTTATCCAATACGGCTGTCATCAACGCGACCCAATACGCGATTATCCAAAACTCCTTAAAGGATAGCAAACTCTCCTATACGGTCACTCCAGAAGGGGGGGAGGCCGAAACCCATTATGTTTATACCGAAGCCGCGAAAGCTTTAAAGACGGACGGAACAAAACATGCGAATGGTGCGGAAATCACCGCGGATGAGATCTACTCTAGGATCTCTGTTGGTTCTTTGGCCACCAATTCCATCAACCTAACTTTTTCCTATACTTCCACGGATTCCCTCGTTCCCCAAAAGATTCTTGATGCGACTTCCCCGTTCTTGGTGAGTGCCTTCAAACAGAAGGCAAATATGCCTAACATCACTGCCAAACAGGCTGCTAAGGTTAGCAAGTCTAGCAGTGAGAACAAATATTTCGTAATCGCCCTTGCCGCGGGTTTAGTTATCGCCCTTGCCCTCCCATTCATCGATGAGATTCTTTCCGATGAAGTTTGGGATTATAAAGACATCTATAACCTAGGCGCGGATGGCTTTGAGATCAAGGCCAGTGCCAAATAAGAAAAAGGAGGAAAGCGAACATGAAAGGCAACAGTATCTTCAATTGTTTCTCCGATAAGAAGAAAGAAAGAACCAACAACAACCTCCTTAACGTCAAGGAAAGGGAAGACCTTCAGCAAAGGCTAACTACCCTTCAAAACGAGATCGGTGTCTCCTTCGAAACCAAGGTTATCGCCGTAACCTCGATTAACAACGATGAATTATCCGCGCGCTTTGCCAAAGGCTTCGCGGACGCTTATGCATTAAATGGCGCTTCTGCAATTATCATCGACGCGAATCTTTATAATCCATCTCTTTCCGTTGTCTTAGGAAAAGGCGAGAACAAAAACGCAGAGCAATATGAATTAGATAAATCCGTCTCTTGCTATTGCTTCCAAAAGGAAGTCTATCCTAGCGCTTATATCAAAGAAGGCAACGTTCATAAGATAATCAACGAGAAGAAGGAACAATTCGACCATGTCATCATCCTTCTTCCTTCTATTAAGAAACATAAGGAAATCGTTCTCTTTAAGGATGTCCTAAACGCGGTTGTTCTTCTTACTGAACGTAATAAAACCCGTAAGCAAGACATATATGAAGCTTCTTGCTATTGCAAGCAGGAAGAGCTTCCTCTTGCAAAGGTCGTCCTCCTCAAATAACTCTTTAAGCGGGTTCGACCCGCTTTTTACTTTATGAAGAAGAAAGGAATCATCAATAGCCAAACCATAAAGGGCATTACCTTATTTTCGGCTTTGTTAACTCTTGTTTCCTCTCTTTCTTATTCGTTGTCTTCTATAAAGAACATCAAGGCTTGGGAAGTAATAACCTACGACAAAGCCCTTTATGTAGACCTATCTTTAAACCTTGAACAAGATGAGACAACGGAAGGTTATGCCTTTCAATACGAGGACCCGAATAAAGAAGTGGTCAAGGTTCCTCTTGTTTATATAGATAATGGTATTTTCCAAACTTCAGAGGAGATTCCTTTATTTAATGGATCGTCCCCAAATATATTTGGCATATATCAGGAAGATAATGGAACTCTCGTTATAGATTCTTGGTTTTCAGATTGGTCACCTTTGCTAAAAGATAGCTATAACTACGTTTGTTTAGATTTGGATTCTTCAAACGAAGAAGCCGTTGGCTTTGGTTATTACGGAAACAAGATAAAAGATAACCTTGATGCCACCGCGGCCACCCAAAGGGTCTGGCTAAGAAACGAAAACCAATCCTTTTACGATCTTGATCCATGGGGCACACCGTATCAAAACGTCGTCTATTACGAATGCGACGAGGACGATTATGGCTATACCGTAATGTCTAAAATAACGAATATATTTGATAATCGCAACTATTATTACGTCGATATTCCTAAAGAAGTAAGAAGCATCTCCTTCCTGAGGATGTCTTCTAGCAAAGACCATAATTTCATCATCGCTTCCGAAGCTCCAATAGCGATGGCTACGTATGGCTTATGCTATGAAGCTAATCCGATGATTGATAAAGACTGGACCGAAATTAATACAGTCAACGTTTCTAACGCAGATGCTTATCTTCTTGGTAAGGTTGTAGAAGCTTACCTTACCTACGGTAAAGAACCGTCGAATGGAGTCGACTCAACGACGATAAGCAATTTGTTTAACACATGGTTTAAGAACAAATCTGCTTCAAACGAAGACCTCAAAAACGTCAAGATTCTTGATTATGGCGGAGACGCCTACATCAATGGTGAGTATAACCCAGCGGTTCCAAAGTCCGGAACCTACTCAGTCAACGAGAAATGGAATGCGATTTGCTATAGTGCTGGGATTGATCCAAAAACTGGAGAAAAACGTTCTTTCAACATCGATTTCTCTTTCTTTGGCAACAAGACATTCCTTTCCTTTTTCGTTATCTTCCTATTCGGACTATTAGGAATTGGAACTTGGTTATTCATGATTCTTAGGCGGAGAAAAATCCGTTCAAAAGAATCTTGATTTAATGGGATATAATCGGCTTTTTCTCTTCTCTTAATTGTATATCGATTCTCTATTTTTGTTGCATTATCCCTTAATAAGTCCATAATTAAGGTGCCTCAAGGCCTTAAAGAATATAATTCTTTATATTCCTTAAGAACCTTTGAGGAAAGAAAAACTATGAGGGAAAGGCTGATTATCCCGTCTTTTTGACGAAATAAAAGCCTTCCCAAACCGTCTTAAGTCCCCTTCCTTGAAGCCTGTGGCACGCTGAATGGCTTAATGACGTCACCGCCATGTAGATATACACATGACGGAAGGTCTTTCATACAACAAAAAAAGAGAAGCAACATGTATTACGTAATTCAAGTTAAAACGGGAGAAGAAGAGAAAGTCATCAATGACATCAATCGTTTTAATACGAATAGATCTGAATCTTTTGATGTATTTACTCCAACAAGAACAACTTTACGTAAGTACAATTGTAAGTATAGGGAATATACTGAGAAGTGTTTTCCCGGATATGTATTCGTAGAGACCGATGACGTCAAACAGCTATTTTTCGATTTATATTGGGTGCCAGACTTTACTAAGCTGCTTGGTAGACAAGGAAAAGAAACATATTATTTCACCCCTTTAAATCAAGAAGAGGAAAGAATGATCAACATCCTTTATAACAAAGATGACAATAGAAACACCAAGATAAGTGACATTGAACTGACTGAAGGAGAGAACATAAGAATACTTACGGGCCCCTTAAAGGATATCGAAGGCAGAATCATTAAGAAAAACCTTCATAAAAGGAAAATAACCGTGGAGGTTCCGATGTTTAACAGGAAGGTCCAAATTGACGTTGGAGTCAATATCGTCACCAAGACCAACTGAATAAGTAGGACCTAATCGATAATCTTCAACATTGACGTTTCGGTCCTAACATTGAGAGCGTTTTCCGCGTTCTTACTTAACGAATCGTCTCCTAAAGGAACCATCTTGAATAAGGCTTCTAGCGAGGAGAAGGCTTTATCCGTTAATAATATAGATGAATCCACCATGGTTTTATCTAACGATTGGGCGGTTCATATCAACACAAGCATGATTTCTTTTGACGATGGTTTATGCGATCTATCGTCAAACTGATTTATTAAGAATATCCATCCATTTCAATCGATTACCGAGATGATGATCGAGATTGGTGGAGGGGATATATCCATGGAAGTGGTTTTGGGAGGCGGGGAAGACAATACCGTTTCCTTCAAAGGCGCGGATATGTTCGAGGATGAATGGCGCGACGTCACGGATGTCTTTGGTGAGCTTCCTCAGTTCTTTAGGATCCATACAGACTTCGGAGTTCAAATATATAGCATCTCTTTCAAAAATATTTGTCCTCCGTCAAGCTGAAGGCGTTCCTATTGATATACGCAAATCATATTGAAGCGAATTGACTCTTAAATCATCTGATAACATGATTTGCATGAACGCCTATTGTGTTCTAGCGGTTTTTCCGTTTTTTTGACAAGGTGTTTTTAGACCAAAAATACCTCTATAAGTCCCCGAACCAATCGATTTTTTATCTTTTTATAGCTGAAAACGGACAAGCGCAAGGTTTCCATGTCCACTGTTGCAAAGCGTGTAACGCACGCAAAACTTTTGTACAATAGGGCGTTACATTTTGAACCCAAATTAGCGTGGTAAATCTGAATGAATGCGAGGGTTCAAGGCCCTGGATGTTAAAGAAATGTTAAAAACGTTGCGCCGTATCGAATCCGCTACAAATCGAGAATAGAACTAGAAACCCTCATGGATATTTATGCAGGGCGAGTTAGAAATAGGAAAGGCTCATATGAAACTTTTGATATTGGGTGCCGGTGAATATGGGCAATTAGTCAAAGAACTGGCACGAAACAAATATACGACGATAGATTTTCTTGACGACAACTCAAGTGTTGCAATTGGGAAATTTGAAGAATTCAAGAAGTTCGTTGGTGAATACCAAGTAATCGTGGCTATTGGGAATAATGAAGCGAGACTTGCTTGGATCGAAAAATTGGTTGAAGTGGGATTTGAGATTCCGACTTTGATTAGTCCTCAAGCGTTCGTCTCTCCATCAGCGAAGATAGAATTGGGCTGTATTGTTGAGCCGATGGCTGTAATCAATGCAAACGCCAAAGTCGAGAAGGGTACGATCGTCTCCGCAGGAGCGGCGGTCAATCATAATGCGGTAGTCAAACAAGGCTGCCACATCGATTGTAACGCCGTTGTTGGTGCAGATGCCGTAGTGCCTGAAAAAATGCATTTAAATTATGGCCAAGTGATCACAAGGGTCACGAAACCTGATAATTGGGAGTTTAGCGAGTGATGAAGAAAAAACCGATATATTCATTTTTTAAGCGATGTTTTGATATATTTTGCTCATTGCTAGCCATTATTATTTTGGCTTTACCAATGCTGATAGTGGCTATAGCAATCAAAATAGACTCAAAAGGTCCGGTGTTCTTTAAACAAGATCGAATAGGCAAGAACAAGAAGATATTCAAAATACTTAAATTCCGTTCGATGTTTACTGATACGGATCCAAACGCACCAACCCATCAACTAGGTAATGCGACATCGCACATTACCAAGGTTGGCGGTTTTATTAGAAAGACATCAATAGACGAGCTTCCTCAGCTATTCAATATCCTTTCCGGAAAGATGAGCTTTGTCGGTCCTAGACCAGCTCTTTGGAATCAGGACGATTTAATTGCTGAGAGAGATAAATACCACGCAAATGATGTAAAGCCTGGTTTAACAGGTCTTGCTCAAATCAGCGGTAGAGATGAATTAGAAATACCAGTTAAAGCCAAATTTGATGGTGAATATGTTGAGAAGAGAGGATTTTTCTACGACATTGGTTTGCTATTTCGAACTGCATTTAGTGTATTCAAACACGAAGGCGTTGTTGAAGGTGGAACTGGTGAATTAGAGAAAGAGAAAAAAGAACAGGAAGAAGCCAAATGAAAAAGATCTTAATCACAGGTGCAAATTCGTATATTGGCACTTCCTTTGAAAAATACATGATCCAATGGCCAGAAGAATATCAGGTGGATACAATTGATATGATTGATGGCTCTTGGAGAGAAAAGAGTTTTGCTGGATATGATGTTGTTTATCACGTGGCGGGAATTGCCCATAGTGATAGTGGCAAAATATCAGCAGAAAAAGAAAAACTTTATAGAAGTGTAAACACCGATTTGACTATCGAAACCGCAAAGAAAGCAAAAGCCGATGGTGTAAGACAGTTTATTTTTATGTCTTCTGCCATTGTTTATGGCGATAGCGGGAAGATCGGAAAAAAGAAAGTCATCACAAAAGATACGCCAACAAATCCAGCTAATTGTTATGGAGACTCTAAAGTTCAAGCAGAGCTTGGCATTCTTCCGTTACAAGACGACACATTTAAGGTGTGCGTATTAAGGCCGCCTATGATTTATGGCAAAGGAAGCAAAGGCAATTTTCCTCAACTTGAAAAGTTTGCTAAGAAAATGAAATTCTTCCCATATGTCAAAAATGAACGCTCTATGCTTTACATTGGAAACTTAGTCGAGTTTGTAAGATTGATGATCGAAAACGAAGAGCAAGGAATCTTTTGGCCGCAGAATGCAGAATATTCAAATACCAGCGAATTAGTAAAGATGATTGGCGAAGTTAATGGAAAAAAGGTTCATTTAATAAAAGGATTTGGTTGGCTACTTAAAGTATTTAGTTTGTTTACTGGTTTGGTGAATAAGGCTTTTGGTAATCTCAGCTACGACCAATCCATGAGCGAATATAAAACAAATTATAGAAAATTTAGTCTGGAAGAAAGCATTAAGGAAACGGAAAAAATATGAGTAAACACATTCTTGTCATATCTCAATATTTCTATCCAGAACCATTTAGGATTAATGATATATGCCAAGAGTGGATCAAAAGAGGACACAAAGTAACTGTTCTAACAGGCATTCCTAATTATCCCGAAGGGAAGTTTTATAAAGGCTATGGATGGTTCAAAAAAAGAAAAGACACCTGGAAAGGTATAGATATTATTCGAATTCCAATCATATCTAGGGGCCATTCATCTATTAGATTAATATTAAATTATTATTCGTTTGTTTGGTCTGGCTGGTTTTGGAAAACTTTTACAAGCTTAAAACCTGATTTAATATTCACGTTTGAAGTGTCGCCTATGACTCAGGCGTTAATTGGCAAATGGTTTTCTAAAAGAAGAAAAATACCGAACTATCTATATGTGCAAGACCTATGGCCTGAGAACTTGGAAGTAGTTGGTGGAATTCATAACAAACATATATTGAACCACTATCAAAAGATGACTGATAAGATTTACAAAAGATGCACAAAGATATTTGCTACATCACCAAGTTTTGTAAAAGCTATTCAGGAAAGAGTAGAGGATAAAGAAAAAGTTATCTATTGGCCTCAATATGCTGAAGAGATTTATAAACCTGTAGACAATCCTAATCCGCCAGAAATACCTAAAGATGGTCGTTTTAAGATTATATTTACGGGAAATGTCGGAACTGCTCAAGGGCTGGACATATTGCCGAAAGTAGCAAAACTTGTTAATAATGACATTTGCTTTGTTATAGTTGGCGATGGTAGATATAAGGAACAATTAATCAAAGAAACAGAGGATGTAAAGGACAAGTTCATTTTTATAAATCGTCAACCTGCTGAAAGAATACCCGTATTGTTATGTGCATGCGACGCTGCTTTTATTTCCTTCATGGATAACCCTTTATTTGAGAAAACTATTCCTGCTAAGCTTCAAAGTTATATGGCGTGTGGAATGCCTATTCTTGCATCGGCTTCAGGCGAGACTAAAAGAATAATTGAAGAAGCAAAATGTGGCTTATGCTGTGAGATAGGAAATGCTCAAAAACTATGTGCTGCGATAGCTTTTCTCATAGATCAAAATCTCCATTTATTAGGAGAGAATTCATCAATTTATTACCATTTAAATTTTGATAAGGAAAATCTAATTCGCAAAGGATTAGACAATATGTCTAAATAACATGGATTATTATATTTCGCGTAAACATTATCTTTTGTTTCAATCAAATTTGTCAATTTATCAAAAAGGTCTAAAAGTACATGCGCTTTTTGATAAAGAAACTATGACAATACGACTTAAGTTGAACATTTTTCAGCGTATATTATGTCTATTCAATGTTTTTAGAAGGCTACTAAGGGTTGACATTAGGTCTTATGTTTTGGCAAAAAACATCTTTGTTTTTAGTTTCAAAAACGCATTATATTCGATTAATTTGATAGAAAAGACATATACCGTTACGTATTTTAAAAAAAGTGAAAGACCTCCTTTAAATATTGTATATATTAGCGGATCAAAAAAATGTAAAGATGGTTTTTATTTTGGACAGTATCCAAACAATGATCAAAGACATGCTGTGGAGATATTGTTCAGCTCAAATGGAAAAAAATGGTCATGCATTTATACTTTTGGAGAAGGTACTGTAAATCATGTTCATTCAATAGTTCATGATCGCCATAATGACAATGTATTTATTCTCACTGGCGACTATGATGATGCAGCAAACATTTGGTCTGCTGATTTTATGACTCGGGAAGTGAAACCGTTGTTCGGGAAGGAAACCCCGTTTAGATGTTGCCATTTGTTTTTTTTAAATGACAAATTATATTCGTGCACTGATTATCCAGATAAGCCAAACAGATTGTGTGAGATAATTGTTGGCAAAGAAAATGCTTTATGCGCTGATATTTGTTCCATTAATGGTTCATCAATTTATGGAATAAAAATCGGTAACATGTGTTATTTTTCAACTGAAGTAGAACCAGACTATGATCATTCAAATATGGTCTCGTATATGCTCTCCACAAAACGAGGCTCAGGCATTAATAGTAATGACGTCTGTGTTTATAGTTTCGATGGTTCTAATACAAAAATTATTTTTAAGGCTAAAAAAGATTGCTTGCCATATGGACTTTTTCAATTTGGCTATGCTAACTTTCCTTTGCAAGAAAAAAACAAATACCTATTAGTGTATTTTAGATCCGTCCACAACTATGACGGGAAAACTGTTTTTATAAAAATGAACGGAAATGATAAAAATGAAAATTGCGATTTATAAAGATTATATAAGCGTTGACGGAAAAGACATAAGTACAGTGGATTTGTATAATGAAAACGTTGAAAACATCATTACCAACAATAAGGATAAATATTTGCTTGAAGATATCGATGAGATCAACGAGTTGTTTATTAAATATGCTCATGAATCTGTAGCGTTGAGTGGATTATTTTCCGGGTCCCACCCCGATAAAATATATTCTTATAATTGCGATTCAAAAATACAAAGCATTGTAAAAGATGTAGTTGGAAGGCGTGCCTCATTCTTTAAAAAAATTATTGTAAGAATAAGATTTTTGTTCATCAATATAGCATCCTTATTTTTTCTACTTTCAAAAATAATTAAAAGAAAAACAATTGTTAGCAATCATTTGAAGTATGAATCGTTTTATGTCTCTAGAGCAAAACAAGACATTAAGATGATTCGCGCACTTAAAGAAGATGATACCGTTGAGAAAATTTATGAAAACTTTTTTAACAAGGTGTCATATTTGTCTAATTTTTCGAGAAATGAATTAGTCAGCCTATTGTTTGTCTCTTTTTTTAAGTCATTTCGGCGAATTAAAAAAATAAAAAATTATGTGACTAATGTCTATGGGGAAAACTGTGCCATTGATTCGTTGAGGTTTTACTCGAAAAGAGTCTTGCATACTTCGTTCTACGAAGAAATATTTAACCGTTTTTGTTCTTTTTTTGAGGGCAAGACCTGTTACACAGGCGATAATTTAGATAGGTTTGCGATAATACAAGAAAGAGTTTGTCGCAAATTCAATTGTAAGTTGATTTGTATTCCACACGGAATAGAGTATGGTTTTTTTCTCCCCCATTGCTTTACTGGCGACATTTTTTATTGTACATCGCAAACTGCTGCTAATTATCTTAACTTTTTTTACCGAGAAGAAAAGTTTGTTTATTCGCCTGATGTTTGTCATAAGATGTTTTCGGTAGATAATGGGAATAGTGACCATAAAATTGTTTATTTTTCTGAACCAAGAGAGCCATTTGTAAATATTAAAATAGTTAAATCGATTTTAGAGATTACAAAAAGTCCAATTTTACTGAAGTTGCATCCCGCAGATAGCAAAGATAACTACGAAGAGATTCAAGACCAAATTGAATACTGTGATGATTTCAACTATGCAATAACTAACTCTGTTTGCGTTGCAAGGAAATCAACTATTCTAGTTGAGGCAAAGTACAATAAATCATCAGCAATTGCTGTAATCATTAATGAAAATGATAAAATGATTTTTGATACATTTCCATCATTGCAAGACCCTTTTATTTTGAAGGTTTTTGATTTAGATTCTCTTCAAGCGGAAATTAATAAGGAGATGTTAAAATGAAAAAAGTGTTGGCTTTGTACCTTCCTCAATATCACGAAACTCCCGAAAATGATAAGTGGTGGGGGAAGGGGTATACAGAATGGACGGCTGTAATGAAAGCTCATCCACTTTATAAAAATCATAAGCAGCCAAAAATTCCGTTGAATAATCATTATTATGACTTGGTCAATCAAGGGGTAGAAACTTGGATGTGGCAAAGCAAGCTCGCTAAGGAAAATGGTATATACGGTTTTGCTATTTATCATTATTGGTTTGGAAACGATAAAATGATGTTGGAGAGACCTGCACGAATTTTGCTTGATCATAAAGAAATTGAAATTAATTTTTGTTTTGTTTGGGCAAATGAGTCGTGGACAAGAACTTGGTACGGGCTTGATAAAGAGACATTGGTTGAACAAACATATGGTGACTATGCAGAATGGGAGAAGCACTTCAATTACTTTTTAGATTTTTTTAAAGATATTAGGTATATAAGGGTCGATGGAAAACCAATGATTAATATATATCGCTCCAAAAATATTGAGAAGTTGGATGAGATGCTTTTGTGCTGGGATATGTTGGCAAAAAAACATGGATTTCCAGGACTTCATGTAGTGGTTTGCAACAGCAATGGTTTGATTGAAGACAGACTATCTCATGTTGATGCGTTTTACAATTTTGAACCGACCTATTCTATGAAATATAACATGCGCTTTTTTGACAAAACTCTTAGAAACGCCAAGATTGCACTTCGATTATTTTTCAACCATTTTAAAAAAATGAAAACTGTTGAAAGAATCGAAGATACGAATAAAGCGTATAAATTAATGAGCAAAAACTTCCGTAAAAAATATCTTAAGCCTGTTTATTATGGTATTTTTCCTTCGTGGGACAATACTCCAAGACGGGGCTACAAAGGATCTATTTATGTAAAATCTAGCCCAACGTTGTTTTGCGACTTTTTTAAAAAAACATATGATTTATCATGCGAAAACTCATTTATTTTTGTAAATGCTTGGAATGAGTGGGGTGAAGGGTGCTACTTAGAACCAGATGAAGAGAACAAATATGGGTATTTAAATACGATAAAAAAGGTTATTAACAATGAATGAAGTGATGTGTTTAAACACAAAAAGAAAAACGAAGAACAAAAGAATAATAGACGATAAGTCGACACTTATATATTTTTTGTGCACAGTGTTTTACTGCATTCGAATGTTTTATCTTAATCTCCCTATTGGAGTGATTTGTGGTCTCGTCATTATTTTTGTATCTTTACCAGTTATATTTCAAACTATTTTTGCCAAATCAAAGAGTCGTTTGGATATTCTCGTCTATCTTTTTATTATTTTAAATATTTTTTCAATAGTCCATTACACTTATAACCAAATACCTCTTTCTGTTTTTTTCTCTGATGCCTTATCGAGTTTTGTCCCAATTGTCTTTTATTATTTGGCAAAGTCCTCTAACAAAGAAAGGGTTTATTCCTGGTTTTGCTATATTACATCATTCGTTACTATTATAGGGATTATATTATTTCTTACTACTCCATCGTTTTACATTGAGTTTCTCAGATATTCCACATATTCGGGAAGATTTCATGAGGTTGTTTATGAGCAATCTGGTAGAATGTGTTCAATCTATAATAGTACTATTATTGGTATTTTGTGTTGCTATGCGGTTGCCGTTTCACTTGATAAGTTTTTGATTAGACACAAAAAAGCATTTATTGTCCACTTTGTAATAAATTTGATGGGTGTGTTTTTTTGCTACCAAAGATCTTCTTATATTGTTTGTGCTGTTGTTATTGTTGTGTACTTCCTAGTTTATATGTTTAGAGTTAAAGAAAGACTGACAAATAAAATCGTGCTTCTTGGCATATTTATAGTTGCCTGCTTTGTTTTGGGTTATTACTTAATGTATTCCTCTAGTATGTCAGTTTACTTGGAAAGATTTTTTTCTAGAACAGAGTCATTTGACACAGCTTTCAGCGAAAGAACCGGCACTTGGATTGCGGCAATAGAAAATACTCCAAGTCTTTTATTCGGATCGGGCCTTGGTAGTGTTGGCCATCACGCTATGCCGTATTCAGAGTTCACAGTACGTGATGGTAATTATATTAAAATCCTTTGTGAGAATGGCATTATTGGACTTTCGCTTTTTGCTATTATTTGTTTGACTGCTATCATTAGCGGATTTAAGAAGAAAAAGTATTGTGAAGTAGCAGTTATTTTTATTATGTTGTTACATTCTGTTGGTTCAAATACTCTTTCGCTACTTGTGCCGGGTTTTCTCTTTTGGTATGCGATTGGGTCGATTAATTCTAAAAGTGTAAATGGAGGTATATTTTATGAAAATAATAGGCGTCATTCCTGCTAGATACAAAAGTAGCAGATTTCCAGGCAAACCATTAGCAGATATTTGTGGCAAGCCCATGATTTGGTGGGTTTATCAGCAATGCAAAAAAGTAAAAGATTTGGATGAGGTGTATGTTGCTACTGAAGATCAACGCATTGTAGATAAATGCAATGAACTTGGTGTAAATGTCGTTTTAACTGCGGATACGCATCGAACTGGCACGGATAGAATCGGAGAGGTTGCTAGAAAGATTAAAGCTGATTTAATCGTTAATATTCAAGGCGATGAACCATTGCTTGAACCATCGACAATTAAAGCCGCTATCGAGCCTTTCTTTTCAAACCCAGAACTCCAGATTTCTAATTTGATGACAAAAATTAAAGACCCTGTTGATGTCGTGAATTTTACAGTCCCTAAGGTTTTGACGAACAAAGATGGCATAGGCATCTATCTAACTCGATCAACAGCTCCATATCCAAAAGGGAGTATCAATTATCATTATTTCAAGCAAGTTTGCGTTTATGGATTCAAGCCAGAAGCATTGCAGTTTTACTGTGATTATGGAATGAAGTATGGCAAGGCAAAGATAGAGGAAATTGAAGATATTGAAATTTTGAGATTCATAGAAAATGGTTATAAGGTTCAATACATTGAAGTTGAGTCAGAAACCGTCGCAGTGGATACTCCAAACGATTTGGAAAAGGTTAGAAAAATAGTTAAAGAAAAAATAGATAGTGGGGAAATAGTTATTCCTGAATAGTTTGGAAGTGAGGTCGCTACATGAATAAGATTAAGGTTTTGGATTGCACTTTGAGAGATGGCGGGTATTGCAATCAGTGGCATTTTGGATATGAGAATATTAAAGAAATAATCAAAAGCCTTGTTGAGGCTGATGTTGATATCATTGAATGTGGTTTTATTACACAAAAGGCGTCTTTTGGTGATGACTTCAGCAAATTCAATAGTGTAGCTGAGTTTAAAGATGTCATTGGAGAAAAACAAAAAGGAAAGCTCTATGTGGCGATGATGAATTATGGTGAGTTCAATCTTTCTGAATTGCCAGAGAATGATGGGACATCCATAGACGGAATAAGGCTGGCTTTCCATAAAAAGAATAGATACGAAGCTATTGCTCTGTGCAAACAAATCAAAGAAAAAGGATACCTTGTTTTTATACAACCGATGGTATCGGTAAATTATACAGACATCGAGTTTATCGAAATGATTGGACTTGCGAATGAGATGCAACCATATGCCTTTTATATTGTTGATAGCTTTGGAATGATGAAATCAAAGGATCTAAACCGATTCTTCTATATGATCGAAAACAATTTAGATTCATCTATTAAGGTTGGATTTCATTCGCACAATAACTTGCAACTCGCATATTCAAATGCCATGACTCTTTTAGGTATGCCAACAAACAAAGACATTATCTTGGATTCATCAATTTATGGAATGGGCAGAGGAGCCGGCAACTTGAATACGGAGTTACTCATTGAGTATTTAAATGAAAATTATGAGAAAAGCTACAATGTCAAGCCTTTATTACGTGTTGTAGATACGATTCTTTCTAAATTTCATCATGAAAACTATTGGGGTTATTCTTTGCCAAATTATCTTTCTGCAAAGCATAATGCTCATCCTAATTATGCTGGATACTTAGACGATAAAAAGACATTAACATTTGAGGAAATAGACGAGATATTCGAAATGATGCCGCAGGACAAAAAAGTTGAATTCGACAAAAACTACATTGAAGCGCTTTATGTCCAATTTATGGAAAAAGGAGCAATACAGAATTCGAGATCGGAAGAATTGACCGCGATTTTTAGGGATAAACCCGTTGTTTTGATTGCCCCAGGGAAGAGTTCTACTCTTGAGAAAGAAGCGATTAATCGATTTGTCCGAGAGATAAATGCAGTGACGATTAGCGTGAACTTTGATTATAAGTACCTAAAAACTGATTTCATCTTTTTGAGCAATATCAGAAGATTCAAAGAACTTGAGAAATCTTCAAAAGAAAAATGTATTGTAACATCCAATATACCTTTTGATGGCGTTTATTACCAAACAGATTATAAATCGCTCTTGAATGGTGAAGAGTTTGTTAACGACAACGCTGGTTTGATGGCCATTAAACTTCTCATTACATTCGGGGTTAAAAAAGTTTTACTTGCAGGTTTTGACGGCTATTCGCACGAACCTAAAGAAAACTATGCTGATAGTAGTATGGCATGGATAACCAGAAACTCAGTGCTTGATCAAATGAATGAAGGAATGAATAAGGTGCTAAAGGAACTGAACAATGAAATCTCCATCGAGTTCTTAACTAAGCCGGTGCACATAAAAATAGGTGAGTAAAATGAGAGTAATAACGTTTGGCGAATTGTTATTAAGGTTGTCGGCCCCTGGATATAACAAACTATTTCAAAGAGGTTCTTTGGATTGTACTTTTTGTGGTGGAGAGGCGAATGTTGCCGTGTCCCTATCAAATTTCGGTATCGATTCAGCTTTCATAACCAAACTTCCAAATAATGATGTTGGTCACGCAGCGGAAAGAGCGCTAAACGAATTCAAAGTTGACACGTCAAGAATCTGTTGCGGAGAAGGCAGAATGGGATTGTATTATCTTGAAAAGGGTGCCTCGCAACGCCCATCGAAGATAATATACGATAGAGTGAATTCTGCAATTTCCATAGCAAGCATTAAGGACTTTGATTGGAATTCGATATTTGAAGGCGCGGACTGGTTCCATTTTACCGGAATTGATCCGGCACTTTCCCAAAGTATGTTCGAAATTACACTAGAAGCTTGCAAAGTTGCAAAAGCTAAGGGGCTTACCGTTTCCTGCGATTTGAACTATAGAAAGAAATTATGGTCAAGTGAAAATGCTCAAAAAGCCATGAAAGTCTTGCTTGAATATGTTGATGTTTGCATCGGCAATGAGGAAGACGCTCAAATGGCCCTCGGAATCCAAATTGAGAATGATGTTGAAAATGCAAATCTAAATATAGATGGATATAAAAAAATCGCCGAAAAAATCCAAAAAGAATATGGATGCAAGTATGTAGCTTTTACATTGAGAGAAAGTTATTCTGCCAGCATGAATGGCTGGTCCGCCGTTCTGTGTGATAGTAAGAGTTTTTACCTGTCAAAAAAATATGAAATTCAATTGGTCGATCGAGTTGGTGGTGGAGATAGCTTTGCTGCTGGCCTTATTTATGGATTAATTACAAAAATGAACAATCAGCAAGCAATTGAATTTGCGGTTGCAGCCAGTTGCTTGAAGCAAACTATAGAGGGTGACTTTAACCGTTGCTCTGTTGAAGATGTGCTAACTTTAATGAACGGTAGCGGAAACGGAAGAGTTCAAAGATGAGCAAAAAAACCATCGAATGGTGTGTAAATAAATGAGCAAACTAATAACAAAATATAAGCAATTGCCTGTTCCACTTAAAGCTTCATTATGGTTCGTTGTTTGCAGTGTGCTGCAAAAGGGAATCGCTTTTCTTACTACACCAATTTTTACAAGGTTAATGTCGACCGAACAATATGGGCAGGTGACAGTTTATAATTCTTGGGTTGAGGTTTTCACAATTTTTGCAACTCTAAATCTTTTTTACGGTGTTTATAATAACGCTTTAACTAAGTATCCTGATGATAAAGATGTTGCTACTTCATCAATGCAAGGGTTGTGCACGACTATTACTTTATCAACGTTCTGCCTATATTTAGTATTTCAAGAGTGGATTAATGGGTTAACGGGCATGACCACTATTATGACATGCTTTTTGTTTGTTGAAGTATTATTTGTTCCCGCTTTTAGATTTTGGGCGGCAAAACAAAGATTTGAGTATAAATATCGAACGTTGGTAATCCTTACGATAATTATTTCTTGTTTGACAGCCGGTTTAGGTGTCCCCGCTGTATTGTTGTCTAATGAAAAAGGAATTGCTAAAATCGTTACTTCAGTTGGTTCACAAATAATAATAGCTGTTTTCATTTATCTATTTATTTTTTTAAAGGGCAAGATTTTTTTTAACAAAAAGTATTGGAAATGGGCCTTAGTTTTTAATTTGCCTCTAATACCTCATTATTTATCCTCCGTTATCTTGAATCAAAGTGACAGAATTATGATTAATAATATGGTTGGCACAAGCGAAGCCGGAATATATGGACTTGCATATACAATTGGTGCGTTAGTCATAATTTTTAATGAGGCAATAATGAACACGTTTACTCCTTGGATGTATCAACATCTGAAGTCAAGTCAGTATGAGAGAATAAAAAGTGTTTCAGCTTTTTTAGTTGTTTTCATTGCCATTATTTCGTTATTGCTTGTAATTATTGCTCCTGAGATTATGTGGGCTTTGGGCGGCGAAGAATACGCAGATGGTGTTTGGATTATTGCGCCTATTGCAGCAAGTATCTTTTTTAGATTCTTATATGCAATGTATGGAAATGTGGAATTTTACTATGAAAAAAACTACTTTATTATGATTGCATCAGTCGCTACTGCATTAATTAATATTGGACTAAATTATGTGTTCATAAAAATGTATGGATATCTAGCAGCGGGTTTTACAACGCTTGCTTGTTTTGCAATATATGCTTTTGCCCACTATGTTTTTTCCAACAGGATTGTCAAACAAAAATGTGAAGGCAATGATGTATACAATAATAAGCTGATTTTGATAATATCGTTCTCTGTCATCATTTTATCTTGTTTAGCTATGATGCTGTTTAACTATTGGTATATTCGCTATTCGTTAGTTATTTTGATATTGGTTATTGGCATTTTGTTTAGAAAAAAGATAATGACCATATTTATGCAAATTAGGAATAAAGGTGAACAAAATGTTTAGAAATGTTCTACATTACGCTAAGAGAATCGTAATATTCATTATGAAAGTAGTTCTTGCTGTGATTCCAAAAGATCAGAATTTAATATTGTTTTCTGCGTGGTTTGGAAAAAAATATGCGGATAGTTCTATGTATATGTACGAATATTTACTCAAAAGTGAGTTCAAAGTTTTCTGGTATACATTAGATAAAACTATTTTGGAAGATTTAAAAAAACAAGGTAAACCCGTCGTTTATGGTAAATCGTTAATGGGCCTTTGGAAACAATTGAGAGCAAAAATGTTAGTTTCTTCTGTTCAGTTTGCAGACTTTAACAAATATTTATTAACAAGATGTATATATTTTGACCTTGATCACGGTTTTCCAATTAAGCAATCTGGTTTCGAAATAAACGATTCCACAAAAAAAACAGAGAGTTTTTTTAAATTGCTTTGCCTATTTATAAATTATTACATGACAGCTTCGAGTTTATTTGTTGAACGAATCATTGAAAGATGCTGGAAACTCTCTGAAATGCAAATCGTAAAATGCAACAAACCGAGAACTGACGTTTTCTTCGATGAAAAGCTTAGAATTGGTAATAACTCTATTGTTGATGACATAAAAGCTGGCAAAAGGGCCATTGTATACATGCCAACCCAAAGGTCTTGCGGCAAAGTTCCAATCAATATTAGGAAAATTTTTAATTTAAAAAAGATTGATGATTTTTGTAAAGAGAACAATGCTGTTTTTATTATAAAAAAACACTTTTATCACAAAGATGAAAAAGAAGATATTTCTGAGTATTCTAATATTTTTGACATAACTGGTGAGATGATAGATACCCAAACGCTTCTTTTTCAAGCCGATGCTCTTATATCTGATTATTCTGCTTGCTATATTGATTATTTGTTGTTAAACAGGCCAATTATTCTTTATGCATACGATTTACAGGAATATTTAGTTAGTGAGAGAGACCTATATCTTCCTTTTGATAAAAATGAATGTGGTTTCAAAGCCTACACATTTGACGATGTGTTAGCACAATTACAGTTCCTCGCAAGAAATAATTGGAATGACGGAATGGAAAAAGGAAGGAATACAATTAGAAAACTATATTTTTCTGATAATTTATCTTTTGGCCGTGCGCGAGAAGAAATAAAGAATATTATCGGCGAATTGTTGTTAAAAAAATATAAAGCAGATTGGGGAAATGAAAAATGAAAGTCGTGTTATTAGCTGGCGGATTCGGAACAAGAATCTCCGAAGAATCTATTTCAAAACCAAAACCAATGATAGAAATTGGCGGCATGCCGATTCTTTGGCACATTATGAAATCGTTTTCATGTTATGGATTTAATGATTTTGTTATCTGCGCGGGATACAAACAAGAATACATCAAAGAGTGGTTTTCAAATTATTTTTTGCATAATTCTGACATTACATTTGATTATACTCGCGGAAATAACGAATTAATCGTTCACCACAAAAAAATAGAGCCATGGAAAGTTACTATAATTGACACTGGGTTAAACACAATGACTGGTGGACGAATCAAAAGAATTCGTGAATATGTTGGCGACGAGGCATTCCTAATGACATATGGTGATGGCGTTTGCGACGTGGATGTCAATAAATTAATTGAATTTCATAGATCTCATGGAAAAACGGCCACGCTAACAGCCGTTATGCTTGAACAACAAAAAGGCGTTCTTGATATAGGCGGAGATAACGCTGTCAAATCGTTCAGGGAAAAAAACAAGTATGATGGAGCTCCAATTAATGCAGGATTTATGGTTTTAAATAAAGAAATCTTCGATTATATTGACGGGGATCAAACTGTATTCGAAAAAGAGCCATTAGAAAAACTCGCAAAACGCGGGGAACTAATGTCATATATGCATAAGGGATTTTGGCAGTGCATGGATAATATGAGAGAGAAAGAGTTTTTAGAAAAACTTTATTCTTCGGGTAATGCCCCATGGAAAAAATGGAAGGATTGAACATGTTAGAATTTTACAAAGGCAAAAGAGTATTTATAACAGGCCACACTGGATTTAAAGGTTCTTGGCTTTGCAAAATTCTTATAAACGCAGGGTCAATAGTGGCTGGATATTCACTTGAGCCTCCAACGTCCCCATCTTTATTTGCCATCAGTCAAATTGATAAAAAAATAGTATCTATTGTTGGTGATATTCGGGATTATAAGACATTAAAAAAAGCATTTGATGAGTTTAAACCGGATATAGTTTTTCATTTAGCTGCACAACCTATTGTTAGAGATTCCTACAAGGATCCAAAATATACATATGAAACAAACGTAATTGGAACAGTTAATATTTTAGAATGTGTACGGAGTAACCCTTGTGTAAAATCGTTTCTAAATGTGACTACTGACAAAGTCTATGAGAATAACGACTTAGATAATCATGGTTTTGTAGAAGACGAGAAATTAGATGGGTTTGATCCATATTCTAATTCAAAATCGTGTTCTGAATTGGTGACACACTCCTACAAAAAATCTTTTCTTCAAGATGTTGCCGTCTCAACCGCAAGAGCTGGTAATGTTATTGGTGGTGGCGATTTTGCCAATGATCGAATCATTCCAGACTGCGTTAGAGCAATGCAAAAAGGAGATAACATAATCGTTAGAAACCCGTATTCAACCAGACCATATCAACATGTTCTAGAACCATTGTTTGCATATCTAATGATTGCCCAAAGGCAGTACGAAAATGCTGAATATCAGAGTTGGTATAATGTCGGCCCCGATGAAGTTGACTGTTTTGAAACAGGCGCATTGGTAGATTTGTTTTGCAAACATTGGGGAAGCGGGGCAAGGTGGATTAATAAGTATGATGGTGGGCCTCACGAGGCTGCATTTTTGAAATTGGATTGCACTAAATTAAAAAGAACTTTCAATTGGAAGCCTAGATGGAATTTAGATAAGGCTATTGAAAAAACCGTCGAATGGTACAAATGTTGGTTGACTAATGGTGATATCAATGGCTGTATGAATAAGCAAATAGAGGAGTTTTACAATGATGTGGAAAAGTGAAGAAGAAGCTCGCAATAACATAAAAGAATTGGTGACTGAGTATTATCATCAATTCAAGGAAAAAAAAGAATCGTTTAAAGAAGGCGACAGGATTTCTTATGCTTCTCGCGTTTTTGACGAAAAAGAGATGTGCGCACTAACAGATGCTACTCTCGATTTTTGGCTTACAACAGGCAGATTTGCTGATCGATTCGAAAAAGAATTTGCGAAATGGATTGGTGTTAGATTTGCTCACTTAGTCAATAGTGGATCTTCTGCGAATTTAATTGCCTTTATGGCATTAACCGCTCCCGAACTAGGCGATAGACAAATTAAAAAAGGTGACGAAGTTATTACTGTTGCATGCGGATTCCCAACAACAATAACTCCCGCTATTCAATATGGTGCAGTACCTGTTTTCGTGGATGTCACCATTCCTCAATATAACATTGATGTTTCAATGTTAGAAAAAGCTTTATCATCAAAAACAAAAGCGGTTATGGTTGCACATACATTGGGTAATCCATTTAATTTAAAAGTAGTTAAAGAATTCTGTGGCAAACACAAATTATGGCTTGTTGAAGATAATTGTGATGCTTTAGGAAGCGAATACACAATTAATGATGAAACTAGATTCACTGGAACATGGGGTGATATAGGAACATCGAGTTTCTACCCACCTCATCATATGACTATGGGTGAAGGGGGCTGTGTCTACACAAACAATCCTTTGCTTCATAGATTGATTTTGTCTTACCGTGATTGGGGTAGAGATTGCATTTGCCCGTCAGGAAAAGATAACTTCTGCGGTCATAGGTTTGATGGTGATTTTGGTGAATTACCCCACGGTTATGACCACAAATATGTGTATAGCCATTTTGGATACAATTTAAAAGTAACCGATATGCAAGCTGCCGTCGGCTGCGAACAACTTAGAAAATTTCCATCATTCATTGAAAGAAGAAGACACAATTGGCAAAGACTGTATAAAGCTTTGGAAAGCGCCCGAGATAAACTCATTCTTCCAGAACCAGCGGACAGTAGTAATCCATCCTGGTTTGGATTTTTGATTACCGTCAAAGATGGTTTAGATAGAAACAAAGTTACTAGATACATTGAGAAACATAATGTCCAAACAAGACTATTGTTCAGCGGTAACTTGATTAAGCACCCCTGTTTCGACCAGATTAGAGGAACGGATGTATATCGTATTGTGGGTAATTTAACCAACACCGATAGAATTATGAATAATACGTTCTGGGTTGGTGTTTATCCAGGCATGACGGATGAAATGATAGATTACATGGCGAAAGTAATTGTTGAGGCTGTGAATCAGTGATGGATAATAAATTAATCAAAGAACTTGAGTATAAATCTCTTCAAATACGAATTAATTTGATAACGCTTTGTAATAAAGAAGTCATCCATATTGGTGGAGACCTGTCTATATGCGATATTATGACTGCATTGTGGCAATATAAAATGACTTATAATATAAACGATCCATTCGATGAAAGTAGAGACAGATTTGTCTTGTCAAAAGGACATGCTTCTGCGGTCACTAGTTTCAATCAAGCTGCCATAGGATGCTTTTCTACACAATCGGTTCTTAAGGAATACGCAAAAGACGGAGGCCGTTTTTCTATGCATTCTTGCAATCTGGTGAATCCATATGTTGAGATTTCTACCGGTTCTCTGGGGCATGGTTTTCCAGTTGCGTGTGGCATTGCTGCTGGACTTAGGTTGAAAGGGAACAAAAAAAGTCGCGTATATACCATTATGGGCGATGGTGAGCAGTCAGAAGGATCCATATGGGAAGCAGCACTAAATGCGGTTAAGTATAAATTAGGTAATTTAATTGCATTTGTTGATAATAATTGTCTTGAAGCGGATGGAACTATTGATGAAATAACTTCCCTTGGAGATATCGGAAAAAAATATACCTCTTTTGGTTGGAATGTAGTAGAAATTGATGGTAATAACATGTCTGAAATTATAGATTGTTTGGATAATATTCCTGATAGTAATTCTGAAATACCAACAATAATAATTGCTCATACTATCAAAGGAAAAGGCGTATCGTTTATGGAAAATCAACGTCGATGGCACGCTGGCAAAATTAGTGATGACCAGTTAGATGAAGCAGCAACAGAATTAAACGAGAATTTCCTCAAGAGGTGGTCTAATGTCTGAAAAAGTATTTTTACGAAATGTTGTCGGTGAATACACTCAGGTATTAGGCAATCGTGATTCTAAAGTTGTCGTGGTTAACGCCGATTTATCCGGAACATGCAGAAACAAGTCTTTCTCTGATTCTTTCCCTAATAGATCTTTCAACGTTGGAATCGCAGAACAAAACATGATTTCCTTTGCCGCAGGTCTGGCCCATGAGGGTTTTAAACCATACGTCTTTACCATGGCTCCTTTTCTCTCAATGCGAGCGTGTGAACAAGTGAGAACAGACGTTGCCTATGGCAATAAGAATGTGAAAATGATTGCTGTTTATGCTGGTGTATCGGGTGGAATCTCTGGAGCGACACATTGGTCTATCGAAGACTGTGGAATTATGACATCGATACCTAATGTTAGTGTGTTTGAGTTAAGCGATAGCAAAATGGCAAGAAAACTATTGGATTATAGCCTTTCTTTAAATAAGCCGGTTTATATTCGAATAGGCGTTGATCCTGTTGATGATGTTTATGATGACGAGTTTGTAATCAAGGAAGGTGGCAGCACTGAATTAATTCAAGGAAAAGACGGATACATTCTTTGTAGCGGAGTCGTCGTGCATCAAGCGGTGCTAGCTTCCAAAATTTTAAAGGAAGAATACAACCTTATTGTCGGGGTTATTGATATGTACTCAATTAAGCCATTTGATGCGGAGGCTTTGTTGAAAGCGGTTAATACAAAAAACGTTGTTGTTGCACAAGACCATAATGTATATGGCGGATTAGGATCTATATTGGCAAAGTACATCGTTGAAAATGGGTGGACGTGTAATTTTAGAATTTTGGGAATAAATGATGAATTTGTTTCTATGGCGCATGCTCCATTTTTGTACAAAAAATATAAATTAGACGCAAATGGTATTTCTGAATCATTTGTATCTTTAAGCAAAAAGGAGAATTGATGGTATGCGAGTATGTGTTGCTGGCGCAGATTGCTTTGTAGGTTTTCCGCTCGTTCATAAATTTGCATCAGAAAATAATGATGTTATTGCTCTGGTTAGAGCCGGGAATAAAAACTGCAAAGAATTATTAGATATAAAAAATGTTACTATTCTCGAATTGGACTTTGGAGATTATGACAAACTAGGATCAATTGTTGGTCCTGTCGACTGCTTGGTTGTTCTTACGTGGATAGGGACTCGGGGTGTTGCAAGAATGGATGAAAACCTTCAGTCCGAAAACTACAAAAAGGTATTTTCTGCCATACGCAGTTCCATAGAAAATGGTTGTAAAAAAATCCTAACTGCCGGATCCCAAGCTGAATATGGTCTTTGCTCTGGATTAATTGATGAAAATACTCCTTGCAATCCGAACACGGAATATGGGAAATATAAACTCAAACTTTTCAATGATGTTTGTAAGCTGTGCTCTGAAAAGCATGTTTCCTATAAGGAACCTCGGTTTTTTAGTTTATACGGACCTGGAGATTTTCCTGGCACTCTAATTATGAGCACAATCAAAAAAATGAAAAATAATGAAGAATGTGATTTTACAAAGTCGATCCAAATGTGGGACTTTCTTTATATTCAAGATGCGATTGATGCGGTTTTTAAACTATCAACAATCGATTGTGATGATGGGGCCTATAATTTTGGAAGCGGTGATATAAGACAATTAAAAGATTATATTGAGGAAATTAAAACAATTCTAAAGAGCTCATCAAAACTGAACTATGGATCCATCCCTTACGGCCCAAGCGGAGTTGTCAGTATTGAGCCAAACATAAGTAAATTAAAAAAAGAAACAAATTGGTCACCAACATTTACGTTTGAAGCTGGGATAAATGAAATATTAAAAAATCTTGAGAAAGAGTAGGACTTGGTATGAAAGGCATTATACTTGCGGGAGGATCCGGAACAAGACTTTATCCTTTAACAATGGTAACTTCTAAGCAGTTGCTACCAGTATATGATAAACCAATGATTTATTATCCGCTTTCTGTTCTTATGATGGCGAGCATAAGGGATATTTTAATAATCTCCACCCCAGTCGATCTTCCTAGAATGGAACAACTATTGGGCGATGGATCGAAATTTGGCATCCATTTATCTTATAAGGTTCAACCATCTCCTGATGGACTAGCTCAAGCCTTTATCCTTGGTGAAGAATTTGTTGGCGATGACGCCTGCGCGATGGTGCTTGGAGATAATATTTTTTACGGTTCTGGATTAATTAAGCATTTACAGAATTCTGTTAGAAGAGCGGAAGAAGAGCATAAGGCTACCATCTATGGATATTATGTTCACGATCCAGAAAGATTTGGAATAGTGGAACTCGACAGTGAAGGCAACGCAATATCAATCGAAGAAAAACCTAAAAATCCAAAATCGAATTATTGCGTAACCGGTCTTTATTTCTATCCTGCCGGCGTCTCAAAGAAAGCTAAAGAAGTCAAACCTTCCGATAGGGGCGAACTTGAGATAACGACATTAAACAATATGTATCTCGAAGAACATAATCTTCATGTTACTACACTGGGACGTGGTTATTCTTGGCTTGATACCGGAACTCACGAGTCATTGGTCGAAGCTTCGAACTATATCAAAATATTAGAAGACCACCAAGGCTTAAAAGTTTGCTGTCCGGAAGAAATTGCATATAAAAACGGATGGATCAGCAAAGAAACCTTAATTGAACAAGGCGAATTGATGAAGAAGAACCAGTATGGACAACATCTCCTAAATGTCGCGAATGGGAAGATTAAATATTGATATGAGAGTACTAGTAACCGGCGTAGCGGGACAATTAGGCTATGATGTAATAAACGAACTGGCAAAACGTGGCCATAAAGCGATTGGAACGGATATTCGCCAAGAAAACGAATTGATCAATAAGGCCAATTGGTCTACGTATGTTCAACTAGATATAACTGACAAAACTAGAGTAGAAGAAGTTGTTGGCGAAATAAAGCCTGATGCCATTATTCACTGCGCAGCTTGGACTAATGTCGATGGTGCCGAAGACGAGAACAACAAGCCATTAGTCAAAAAAATAAATGCTAACGGTACAGATAATCTAGTCAAAGTTGCAAAAGAAATAGGCTGCAAATTCCTTTATATTTCAACTGATTATGTCTTTGATGGCGAAGGAACCAGACCTTGGCAACCCGATGATAAGAATTACGCACCACAAAACTATTATGGGGAAACCAAGCTTCAAGGCGAATTGGCGGTTTCATCACAACTTGACAAATTCTTTATTGTTCGCATCGCATGGGTGTTTGGTTTGAATGGTAAGAACTTCATAAAAACTATGATTTCCTTAGCGGATAAAGGCTATAAGGAATTGAAGGTGGTGAACGATCAAATCGGAACGCCTACCTATACATATGACCTTGCTAGGCTGTTGGTTGATATGGTTCAAACCGATAAATACGGATATTACCATGCAACGAACGAAGGCGGATACATTAGCTGGGCAGATTTTGCTGAGGAGATTTTCAAACAGGTTAATAAAGATGTGAAGGTTCATCGCGTGACAACGGCTGAATATGGAGCTTCGGTAGCAAAGAGGCCATTTAATTCTAGACTTGATAAAAACAAACTTATGAATAGCGGATTCGAACCGCTTCCTGATTGGAAAGATGCGCTTTTGAGATATCTTAAGGAAATTAAGTAACTATGGATTTTAATTCGCTTTTGTTTTTAATGGTCTTTTTGCCTTTGCTCCTTGGCTTATATTGGTTTATTCATAAATTTGAAAACGAGAGCAGGACATTATCTAGAGCGCTGCTTTTACTTGGGGGGGTGGCGTTCTATGTTTTTAACTCAAGCCTTTTTCATTGTGCATTGATTATAGGGGTTTCTTTGTTTCATTATTTAATGTGCTTCTTTTTAAGCAAAGTTAGAAACAGTCAAGAGACGAGGGGGGGGTTATCAAAGTTTTTACTAATTTTTGATATAACCGTTTCAGCGTTGCTACTTTTATTTTTTAAGTATAGTAATTACCTCCCTTTACCAAGACAATTTGCTTTTCCTTTAGCTTTATCGTTCATAACTTTCCAATCTATATCGTTTACGGTAGATGTATATCGCAATACCGTGAAATATGGCACAGTGAGTCTTTTTTCATATCTTTTATATATCTTTTTATTTATGAAATTGATTGAGGGGCCGATAACAACTTTTAATCAAATCAAAGATAATTCACTTTCCTTTGACAAACTTTTTAATGGCATTGTCCGTTTTTGTTTTGGTCTAGCAAAAAAAGTCTTAATCGCTGACGTTCTTGCAACCGTCGTTACATCCTCTTTATCTGAAGTTCAATATATTGGGACTTCTGTTTCTTGGCTTTGCATAGTCTGCTATACAATTGAGCTGTTCTTTGACTTTTCTGGGTATTGTGATATGGCTATTGGCCTTGGCTTAATGTTTGGATATGAGTTGCCAGAAAATTTCAACAACCCATATTTATCTACATCAATAAGAGATTTTTGGAGGAGATGGCACATATCGTTATCGTCTTGGTTTAAGAATTACGTTTATATTCCCCTTGGTGGAAACAGAAAAGGCCAGGCCAGAACGTTGCTTAACTTATTTATTATTTTTGTGCTGACGGGATTGTGGCATGGACCAACCATTAATTTTCTATTTTGGGGCCTGTTCTTCGGCTTTTTTATGATTGTTGAGAGGCTTTTCTTGGGCAAATTGCTTGACAACAATAAATTCAAACCCATTAACTGGGTTTATTCTATATTTGTTGTTATGATGGGATGGGTCCTTTTCATTTGCCCATCAATTACTGATATAGGCTATTTTTTTAGAAATCTATTTTCCATCCAAGACAACATTTCGAGTTATAGTGTATTGGGCTTGATGAGCCTAAAAGTTACGATCGCTTTGACTATCGGTGTTCTTTTCTCGACGGTTGTCCCCTTGCTTCTTAATCGATTTTGGCCAAATAGAAATAAGAATAGCATTTGGGTTTATTCAAAAGCATTTATTGGCCTAGCTCTTCTCATTGTCTGTGTTGTGGCAATTACAAACGGCAGTTATTCGCCTTCTTTATATGGTGGTTTTTGATATGAAAAAGTTAAAGGTTATTATTGTTGGCTTGTTTATTTCGATACTTGTGATTCCGTTGGCTTCCTTTTTACTTTCAGATAAAACCTCGAAGATGGACGAAACTAAGGATATAGCTCAGTTCCCGTCCTCGTTTAATAATCATTATTTTGATCAAATTGCTTCATGGTTTACCGATCATTCGCCTTTCCGTGAACAAATAATTAACGGATTTAGCAATTTTAGCAACAACGTGGAAACCTGGTATTTCAACCTTCTCTATTCACTTGTTTATGGAAATCAAACTTATCCCATGGGTGAAGAAATGTTTTCTTGGGATAACCTTATCAAGGACCCTTATCTTGATAAAGGACAACCATATTATCCTGCCAAGGAACAAGGACAAGTTATTTTTGGAAGAGAGAATTGGCTGTTTTATTCCGGAGAGAATTCTCTTAACGATTATAAAGGCGTGAACATTTTGTCAATAGATCAGATGGAGAGTTCGGTAAGGAGTTTAACTCTTGTTCAAGAGGCGTGCAAAAAGAAAGGCATAAACTTTGCTGTAATAGTCCTTCCTAACAAAGAGCAAGTCTACGCTGATAAAATGCCTACTTATCCCATAAGAGAAAGAAAAAAGAAACTTTTAAGATTTAGGGAGTACGCAAAAGCACAAAGCAATCTACCGTTTGTTTATCCCTTGGAAGAGTTGATACACGGCCGAGCCCACTCGAAAAATACTTATCTCATGCAAGACACGCATTGGAATAATTATGGAGCTATGATTGGTTATGAAGCTTTGTGCAACGTTCTCGGTATGGATAAGCCTGTTTATACCATAAAAGAGGAAACAAAAGTTGGAGGCGGAACCGCAAATATGCTTGGGATAACCGGAGAAGAATACGTAACTAATACCATTGAATATAAAACCAATATCAGTGTTACGTATAATCAAATCGATTATTGGACCACCAAGTCGACTAGCAATTGTGGAAACGAGAGGAAGTGTGTTATTGCTGGAGATTCATTTTCTGGGTATTGGCATTATATTATCGGTTGTGATTATTCCGAAGTTTTTAAGACACATTTCAAAGAAGATTGCTATTCATCACTTGTTCCTGCGATAAATGCTCTGAAACCTGGCGATACGCTTATTATGGAAGCCGTCGAGAGACAATTTGATGGCTTAGTAAAAGCATCCGAAAGGATTGCTTCTGCAATTAATAGTATTGATATTTGATGCCAACAACATCTGCGACTGTTTTGGTGTAAGAACACTTTTTTGAAACAATGGGAGGACAATCAAATGCAAAAAACAATAAACAACTTCACGTTCATAGAAACATCGATCAAGGATGTGTTTATCGTTGAACCCAAGAAATACGGGGACAATCGCGGTTACTTTATGGAAACGTATAAGGAATCCGATTTCAACCAAGCAGGGCTCAATTACAAATTCATTCAAGACAATCAATCAAAATCTAAGAAGGGTGTTCTTAGAGGACTTCATTTCCAAAAGAAATATCCTCAAGCCAAACTCGTAAGATGTATTGAAGGCGAGGTCTTCGATGTATGCGTCGATTTAAGGAAGGGCAGTCCTACGTACGGTAAGTGGGAAGGCGTGGTGCTTTCAGCCGAAAAAGGCAACCAATTCATGATCCCTAGGGGGTTTGCTCATGGCTTTGTTGTTCTTTCCGAAACCGCCACATTCTGTTACAAATGCGATGAGCTTTATCATCCGGAAGATGAAGGCGGAATAATATGGGATGATCCCGGCATTGGAATAGAGTGGCCAATTGATGGTGAAGTGCTATTGAGCGAAAAAGATAAGAAGCATCCGTCGTTGAAGGACGCAAAGATAGAATTCTAACTAACTAAAACCCATTTTGTCGCTAATTGAGCTGACCAAATGCTTAATGACATTCTTGATATATAGTAGAGGATAATAATCGTTTTTTGCTATGGCAAGCCGATAGCCGAATAGCGGTGGGGTAATAAGAAAAGGAGAAAAGCAAGTATGTTTAATGACGATTTAATTATCGAATACGATACAAGCGTGTCTTTTGAGAATGTTAAAACTGCAAACTATTTTTCTAGTGAATGCGACATTAACAATACTGATGTATTGCTTTTGCCTTATGAAAGATTTCGCGAAGGATATGAAATTTTGTTTTCTGAGCAGGCAAAAGAGATTTTAAGATTTTTGGAGAATTCGAACCAAATTAAAGTTGATGTTCCTTGTTCTGATGAGGATTTCAAAGAAATAGAATTACATGATGCTGTTTTTGATTTAGGTATCTTTTTACTTACAAGCGCGGTACTACCAGTTTTTCTTAATCTGATATCCTCATATTTATACGATAAAATCAAAAAGCGCGGCAAAGATGCAAAGGCTGTTGAGACCAAAATAGAAATAAACGTTGAGAAAGACAAAAATAAAACCATTAAATTCAAGTACAAGGGTTCAGCCAAAGGTTTTGTTGACTCGCTCAAAGAAATAGAGAAGATTACAAAAGATGATTGATTTAGAGTCGATTGAATCGTATTTGCAGCAAAATTTAATAAGCTTTGATTCGAATGTTTTAAAGGATATTGTCGATGCTAAGAAGATTTATATAAAGAACGAAGATGAAACCAATGCCAATTATTTCTGGTATTTAGAAAAGGTATATATAATCAAAGAACTATATGTTCATGCGTATCATGAGCTAGTAGAAGCTAAATACGAAAGTGCATGGAATCACTTGGATCAAACAGATATATTAATTGGTGATGTTTGTGAAAATTTCGACCTTTACGTGAGCGACTTGTTTGGTTTGTTAAAAATAAGAAATCAAATTCACGACTTACAAAAACTATTTCCTTATGTTTTCTTTTTAAGTAGAGAATCTGTAATCATTAAGGAACGCTGTTCTATATGTGGCAAAGAAAACGGATTGAGGAATCATTGTAATCACATTCCCGGGAAACTCTATATGGGCAAAATGTGTGCAATGATAGTTGAAAAAATGGATTTGAAGGCCTTTGCTTTAGTGCGCGATCCGTTTGATAAATATACAATGCTTAAGCCTGAAGACAAAGAATACAATTACTTTATGTTAGAGCATTTGTTGATTAATTGGAAAGATCCGTATGATTTTTTCAATGTGGCAACACACAAAGAGAAGAAAACAGAGTTCCATAGTATTGGGAGAAATGAATTGTGCCCATGTGGTAGTGACAAAAAGTATAAGAAGTGTTGCTTAGGGACAAACAATGAATTGTATGACCATCACGAGATAATTTTTTCTCATCCAATAAAACCAATTAAAAAAATAACAGGAAACACTTGGAAGTAGGCGATTTAATGATAATTGATTTTGAAAAATTAATGATGCCTTTTGAATTTGAGGATAGAACATCGATCAAGAATGTCGACCTCATTAGGTCGATGTGCAAAGAAGAATTTGCAGAAATTGAAATCAATAAACAATTATCATTATCGTGCGTTGAAATATGGAAAAGCGAAGCAGTATTTAATTCACGTTTTCCGCACATAGTTAAAATAGCATTCGTAAAATGCTTTTCGAAATATAATGAAAGGTCTTTGGAGTATTGGAAGACAAATAAGCCTAATCAAATTGTAGTTCAATTTTCTGACTTTGGCCTTGACTGCATAGACTTCGATAAAGGCGTTGAGTTTTATGATGAAAACGGATCCTTGTTGAATACAATAGCGATTGAAGGACACTTTAATCCATCATATTCCACAGGCACTTTTTATTCTTGTGCCTTCACCCCAATTTTGAAATGCGTTGAGTATGAAACTGATGTTCATGGGGCAGGAGTGTTGCGAGACAATAGCAAACTGGAAATTGATAGTGGTATTTATACTGACTTTTTCTCAGCGTTCTTTAAAGTTAAAAAACAATATTCCCCACAGCAAGAAGTAAGGCTAGTACTGTGTTTGCGTGCTTGCCACAAAATTGATATTCCAAAGATTTCAAAAATCATTATTCATTTACAAGAATCTTTTGCACAGAGAATAAAGCAAATAGATTGACGAATCATAAGGGAAGGGGGAGAAGTATGGAAGAAATTGAATACATTAAGAATAATATATTAGAAGATAACGATGCTTCTTTCGCTCCTTTTGGATACGCATTTCAAGCCGACGCTGGATTATATTTGTTTTGTGAATTCTATAAAGATGTTAAAACGATAAAAATTGAGTCATCGCTTCAAGATATTGAAATGGTTGACAAGAATGGTCACTATATAATGGCTCAGGCAAAAGCATCACAGGACCCTTATAATTGCGATGGGTTTGGATCAAAATTGTTTGATGCGTTATTCTCTTTAGCGCGCCATTATATCAATGAAGATGATAAGTTGATATATGTCACAAATATACCCAATCTTTTCGGAGATGAAATGAAAGGTCAGTTTGATAATACCATTGTTAAATATTCATTATTAAGTAAGCGAGCAAAGGATATTGTTAAAGAGAAATTAGAATCAGCAAAGACAAAGGTACAAGCCGGGATAGAATCTGACAAAACAAGTGACAAACAGAGGGAAAAACTAATATTAATTCTTGAAAAACTGAATAAGTTTAATCTGGACAGCCTTTCTTTTTTATCAATTACTCGCTATTTTGAAGGAAATGATAAAACAACATTGACTGAAAGGATCGCTAAGTTTCTTCATGAAGATTTAGAGATTGATGACATGCATAGAATTTCTGCCATTACTGATGAATTGTTCGATGTATGGCACAACATGTTCTACTATGATAGTGAACTTAAGAATTCTAGTAAAAATAAAACTATTACAAAAGAACAATTTTGCTGGCCAATTATTACTGTTTCAAGTTTGAAGCACTCTCCGAGCGAAGTATCTGATTATATCGAAGAAGGCTATGATGATGTGATGGGTGTGCAAGTGGAAGCTTTGGTAAGATCTTTTAGCAGTTCTTATGATTATGAACTGATGAATGACATCTTAAACAATTATCGTGCTTTTATTCCGATTAATAAGAGCGATAAAAAGAAAGAATATATTTTGAAAGCATGGGAAGAATACTCAAAATACTTTAGATACGAAGACAAAAACATCGAGAAAGCCGCTACGATTTTCTTTCTTTATTGCACACTGAGTGATTACTCGACAATCGCAAAAGTTATTAAAGGCAAATCACTATGAAATTTATAAAATTAAAAGTAGATAATGGCTTATTTTTAGATGTCGTTAATGATGTGTATTCTGCAAAGTCTAACCTATTATTTTCGAAAAAGAATTCTGTTGGAAAATCTACATATTTAAGAATTCTGTTCCATTCGCTTGGGTATTCGATTCCCGATATGTATGGAATGAAGTTTCAATCTCTATATACGGAACTTCGGACGGGTAGTCCTCCAGCCTTCGCGCGATGGTGTCG